>NZ_CP007753.1:0-600000 GCF_000757845.1 Prochlorococcus sp. MIT 0604 | reverse complement strand
ATATTGAAGATGATAAAAGACCCATAGTTGCCATCGCCAAACCAAGATCTAAACCATTTGGGAAACCAAGTTTATTAAAGCTCTCACCGATTATTGATGCAGCCCCATGACCACCCTCAAAGCCGACCTCTATTAAACATCCCATTAGAGGATTTAAATCCATAGATGGAGGCAAAAAATATTTTACAACTAGACCTCCAACGAAAAATTGTCCAAAACCAAGGGAAAGAGCTAATAGAAATTGATTAAAAATTGGCTTAACTAATCCATTTATATTTGGAATAGGTCTTCCCATCATTAAAGTTGCGAAGACTAAAGATAAAAGAGGAGTAGGAAAATTACTCCAAACATTGATTGTTTCTTTTGGTAAAAAGTGTATTGCTCCAAATGGCCCTATAAATATACCTAAAATTCCCGATATAACTGCTATCGGCAATCCAAATCTTTCAAGTTGAACAGCTAATTTAAATTTCCTCCCAAAAATCAACAAAAAAAATATAATTAATAATCCCAAAAAACTTATCAATAGAGAATTTGAAAAAATATATTTATTCTGTAGAGAAAAAATATCCAATGATTTCAAAAACATATAGTTCTAAATCTAAATTAATAAACAAAATTTTTCAAATAAAAAGGCTCCTATTAAAGGAGCCTTTTGATATTAGTAATGAAATTTGAGAATTAATCCTTAAGAGTGACTGTTGCACTATCAATATTACTAATAGCATTTGTAACTCTCTTGAAATCAAAACCTAGTGCTCTTAAAGCATGCCATAGATGGCCTTGAATAAAGAAGAATCCAAAATAGTAATGAACATTAGCTAACCACGCCCTTGAAGTGTACTCACCATCAGGAAGATCAACAGTATCAACCCAGTAAGGAGAAATACTAAATTTCAATTCAAGTGGTTCACCAAAGAATTCAGTTGGATAAACTGTAGTATTAGCAGCACTCCAGAAGGCTGCAATAATAGCCATCCAGCCTATTCCTGCTAGTGACCATGATAAAACAGCTTCTGCAGAAAGAAGTCCTTTACCTTTGAATTTGGTATATTCACCAACTTGCTTAGTAGCGATATGCCAAGCACCACCAGTAATCTCAACGAAAGCAAGGAAAGCATGACCTCCCATAACTTCTTCAAGACTATCAATAGTCAAAAAGTCTGTTTGGTGATTCCAAATTTTGGCCAAATTTAATTCATACTCAACCTGTCTTACAGAACCAATAGCTGGATCATAAATTCCATGAACCCTTGCCCATTCAACAAAAGCTATAACTGCGAAACCAAGAATAATTAGATGGTGACCAAGAATAAATGTCAATTTGTCTGGATTATCCCATTCAATATTGAATTTTCTTGCTCTTGCTACATCGGAATCTTCTAGATTTCCAGGAAGAAGTAAAGAGTGTAATAGTCCCCCGGCGGCTAAAACCATAGAAGAAACTAAGTGAACTATTGCTATAGCTAGAACAGGTTTAGTGTCTCCCATCGCAACACCATTAGCATCAAACCCTATTCCAAGAGTTGCTAAATGAGGAAGAACGATTAGAGGTTGATGCCCCATTGGGACGCTTGGGTCAAATCGTGAAAGTTCAAAAAGGGTGAATGCACCCGCCCAGAAAACAATTAATCCTGCATGAGCTACGTGAGCAGCAATGAATTTTCCTGAGCGATTTGCTACACCTGAATTACCAGCCCACCATCCATAGGTGGTATCTGGATTTCCATAGGTTTGCATTTAGGAATTGATTAGCTTAAACGTTTTGAGAATACTTTATATTTCACCAAACAGTTGAATTCATAACAAAATTGTAAAGGTTATTAATCCTTGCTATTAATAAACAAAAATTATTCTTAGGGCATTACGAGAGTAAAGAAGGTAGATTTAATGAAGAAAAATTATTCTCAGAGATATAAATTTTATAAAATGGACCAGTTTTTTCAATCTAAAAAAGTCTAATAAATTTGATTTTGCTGACATTAAACGATGTTTTGTTTCATAAAAACATCTTGTTTATTGCCTCATTCTCAAACAATTATTAAATATGGGGTAAGACATTAAATATTATGACTACTTCTCAAGAGTCTTCAAGAAAATTCTCGCTAGAAATGAAATCGGAAGTTCATTATAAAAAAGCTGCAAAATTATACAGAAAATCAAAACAATATATAAATATGATCAATCTATATCCAACTTTGCAAAACACTCTTATTGAGTGCAAGAACGAGAATCTAATCGAATAGAAATTTTATATATTTTCCCAAATTAATGAAAAGATATATTATTTTTAGGCTGCATTATTATATTTCTCTTCAAAATAAAATTTATTAATAATATTTCTACATCTTTTTATATTGTAAAGTGCTTTGGGCTTCCAAGGCTTTTTCTGACCGAGAGGAGAGCTTTTCCAATGAATTCCTGGCTTAAGTATTCCATTTTCACGTAAAAAAGAAAGTTTAACTTCAGTTATTCCAAATTTTTCAGCGGTCAACTCAGATGAAATCCATATATCCCTTAACATTGGATAAAAGTAAATATTATTAATCCTTGATAACGTTAATTTTATTTTTATGAAAGGGGTAAAAATTTTAAATAATTATTAAGTTAGAAAAAATCTAGTGTTTAAAAAGAAAAATAATTTAAAAGAGATTTATATCAAATTAAGAAATTTTAAATACAGAATCTGAATTAACGAATATCTCATTAATATCTTCAAGTTTATTGCTGGATTTATAGTTGACGTATTCTTCAGTAATAGACTCATTTTTTGGAAGATTGATCCAACCCTTGTACCAATTTCCACTATTAATTAATTCTTCGTAAGTAGTTTTTAAATTAATTTCAGAATCAAGAACAGAAACCATTAAAAAAATAGTATTTCCTTTTTCTTTAGCCTCATTGACCAAAACAAAATGTCTTAATCCTTTTATGGGTTTATTAGAAGTCCAGAAATTCTCCATAATTATTTTTTCTTCATGTTTTTCTCCAAATTTTCTCTAGATATTTTTTTATATTCTTTTCTAATTTCGTCTAATAAAAGTTTTCTTCTATCCATATATTTAAAAGAATCTTGTTTTGATAAGTTATATCGTTCTTTTTTGGTTAAATTCATCCAATTATTAAGATTCTTCTTATTGAAAGTTGTTAAATTTTTAGCCTTCAACACTTTTTGTTTTCTATTTAATTTAAGAAAATTTCTTAAATAAAAAAAAATAATTATAAAAAGAAAAATTATTACTAACTTCAAGAGCATTACTTCGCAAGCAAGTTTTTATTAATCCACTTTTCTAATTTAATATCATTATCAAAAGATATAATCTCTTCTTTGTTCCCATTACCTGATTGATCAAAGAGCCTGATTATAAATTCTTTTTTAGCTGCCTCATCATCACCAATTACAATAATACTTTTAGATTTTAGTTTATTTGCCTTTTTAAATTGTTTAGAAAATGAGGCCCCACTTAAATCCAAATCAACTATCAAATCATAATTTCTTAATTTTCTAGATAAATCCATAGCTAATGATTCGGCAATTAAGCCTTGATTAATTATATAAATATCAGTATTTCTTGGAGTTTCAAGCTCTTTTCCTGCTAATAAAATTAATCTTTCTAGACCAATAGCGAATCCAATCGCCGGGCTATTTGGCCCTCCCATCTGTTTTATTAAATCATCATATCTTCCTCCCCCGCAAACTGTAGCTTGGGAACCTAAAGCCCCACTAGTAATTTCAAAGGCTGTATGGGTGTAATAATCTAAACCTCTTACTAAATTATAATTTTCCACGTAAGGTATTTTTAAAACCTCTAATTGTTTTTTAAATTCAGAATATCTCTTATGACTTTTTTCAGACAAAAAATTAAATAATCTTGGTGCGTTTTCAAGAGCTTTTTTTGTTTGAATATTCTTTGAGTCGAGAATCCTCAGAGGGTTTTTAGTAATCCTTTTCTGAGAATCGAAATCTAGAGAATCTTTGTTTATTTCTAGCCATTTTAAAAAGGATTTTTGAAAATTTGATCTGTCATTACTATCACCTAAAGTATTTATTTCAAGATTGAGTTCTTTTATTCCTAATTTACCCAAGATATCCCAAGCTAAAGCAATAATTTCAACATCACTTCTAACTGAATCATGCCCTATAAATTCAACACCTAACTGATGAAACTGTCTTTGCCTTCCTGCCTGAGGTCTTTCGTATCGAAACATAGGACCCATGTACCAAAGTTTTTGAAGAGGATTAGACGATATTCCATTTTGTATTAACGCTCGTGCTACTGAGGCTGTTCCTTCAGGCCTGAGAGTGCAGGATCTCTCACCCCTATCAAGAAATGTATACATTTCCTTACTAACAACATCTGTTCCTTCGCCAATCCCTCTTATAAACAACTCGGTCATTTCCAAGATAGGAGTTCTTATTTCTTTGATGGATGCTCTCGAAAGCTGTTCCAATAAAATTTTCTCAACGTTTTGCCACTTTATTAATTGATCAGGCAATAGGTCTACTGTTCCTCTAAGATTTTTTAAGTTATTCAAAGTTCTAAAAAATAATTCAAAATTTTTTAATTCATCTAGAAATTAATCTTTGATTGGTTGTTTTGTGAGACAATTTTAATTTAACACTTAGAAAAACTATTGGAAATTAATAAAAATAAAGAGAGTCAGCATTGTGGGACAAAACCAAAGAAAATTGCTTTTGGAATAGCACCTCTTGGTATAGTTTCAATAGGAATAGTACCCATGGGAGTAATAAGTATTGGAGTAGTCCCAATGGGTGTATTTTCTTTTGGTGCAGTAGCAATGGGAATAATCAATTTATCAGTAGTTGGGATGGGAATTATCTCTGCAGGGATTACTACTATGGGGATATGGGAGTATTCTCCTAATTCTCATATCAATAACCATAATCATTCCAAACAAATTTCAAATTCAAATAAGGAAAATATGATTTCAGATCTATTTAACACCAAACAAGAGGCTGAAAAGGCTGCCCCAAAATACGGATGTATTGGAGCACATAAAATGGGTAATAAATGGATGCCTTGTAAGATGCACTAAATACTTTCTTAATAAAAAAATTTATTAAATATTAATTTAAAATCTCTACACTAAAATTAAGATTTTTTGCCTCATCAGTAGTTAATTTTCTTGACCAAACTCCTTGCACAGGACTATTCCATCTGAACCCAGCACTTTTAGCTAAAGACCTATCTTCATAACTAACCAATGCCTTGTATAAAAACCTTGGTTCAGTAGCTTTAAGCAAAAGTTCCTCTAAATTCTCGCATTTTTTGAAGACCTCAGAGATGTAAAAGCAATCAGATAAAGCTCTATGTAAATTCCAAACTGGTATTGAAAAAGATAGGGCCAGATCAGTTACTGAAGGTCTTGTTTTAAGTGATTTTTTAAAAGACCAATTAATATCCTCTAAACTGCATATCCATTTTTTATTAATATTTGGCAATCTTCCTTTCCCAAACCATTTCTTATCAAACTCTACATTATGCGAAACGATGAAATCTGAATAATCTACGAGTTTTAAAAAGAAATTCAATCCTTCTTGCCATGGCTGAGAGATATTAGTTACTTCTGCAGGTATACCATTTACATATTCTGCTTCATTGTTATTAATCGGGAATAAAAATGAGACCTGTGAAAGTACACATTTATGAGATACATCAAACAAAATGCAGCCTATCTCTATTACTTCATCCTTATTTACATCTAAACCTGTTGTTTCAGTATCGAGAATTAAAATTTTTTCTATTTTTTTATTTTGATTAGAAACACTTTCTTTGGAAGGCTCACTACTAATTTGATGTTTAAGAAAATCCAGTTGATTTAATTCTTTTTTGTTAAATAATTCCAATTCGCTGAAAACACTTTCATTTATCTTGACGCATTTAAAAAAAATATCTTTTAAATTAATATAAATTAAGAATTTGATTAGAAATAATTTTGAAATCTTCCTAGTTTTTAAATAAATCTCAAAAATGACCTTTGCAAAATATCAATTTAATAATTTTTGTTATTGGCCTTCAAAACCTAAAAAAATTGTGGAATTTATCGGTGGAAGTTATCTAGCTTCTAAACCTGACTTAACATATAGAAGATTCATAGAAAGCTTAATTAATAAAAACTATGCAGTTCATGCATATAAGTACACTCCGCAATTTGATCACCAACAACTAGCTATTAAAGCATGGAAAGATTTTAAAAATTGCAGAATGACATTATCTAAAAGAATAGGGGGGGCTATTCCTTCAATTAGAATTGGTCACAGTCTAGGATGTAAACTTCATTTAATCTCTCCTGACGGAGGAAGAAATTGCGAGAAATTTATATCAATTAGTTTCAATAACTTTAGTGCCAACAAGTCAATTCCATTATTAAAACAGATTGCTCAAAAATTAGATTTCAGTAGTGAATTCAGTCCTAGTCCAGAAAGAACTTTACGAATAATTGAAAAAACTTATAATCAAAAAAATAACTTCCTAATAAAATTCAGCGCAGATGAATTAGATCAAACAGATAAATTATTTTCTTGTCTAAAAGCAAGAAAAGAAGATAATTCTAAGGGGATAATTTTAAAAGGAACTCACACTATTATTGCTAGTGCAGGACTAAGAGAAAATTTTTTGGGAGACTGGGCAGATGATGATTTTAAAAAAAATACCATAAATAAAATTTCAAATTTAATTGATGAATCCGATTAGGTTTTTTCTTTCAACTTTTCCAAAACAGAACTATCTTCAAGAGTACTTATATCGCCGCTAATTCTTTCTCCAGCAGCCAAAGATCTTAAAATCCTTCTCATAATTTTTCCACTCCTCGTTTTTGGAAGAGAGTCTGAAATTATAATTTTTTCTGGTTTAGCGATAATTCCAATTTCATTTACAACATGTTTTTTTAATTCCTCAACTAATTCTGAAGAACTTTTAACATCTTTTTCTAAAGATACAAAGGCAACTATCACTTCACCTTTAAGATCATCTCTTCTCCCTACGACAGCAGCCTCTGCAACTGATTTATGACTCACCAAAGCAGATTCTATTTCCATTGTTCCTAACCGATGACCTGAAACACTTATAACATCATCAACTCGCCCCATAATCCAAATATATCCATCTTCATCAATGCGTGCTCCATCTCCAGCAAAATATACATTCTTTTCGCCTTGAAAGGAAATATACTCCCAATAACTCTCCAGATATCTCTTTGAATTACCATGAATTGTTCTCATCATTCCTGGCCAAGGCTTCTTAATAATTAAATAACCACCCTCATTTTCCATTACCTTATTTCCGTTCTTATCGACAACTTCAACTTCAATTCCTGGTAAAGGGTAAGTTGCTGAACCTGGCTTTGTAGCAACAACTCCAGGTAAGGGACTTATCATCACACCACCAGTCTCAGTTTGCCACCAAGTATCTACAATAGGGCATTTATTTTTACCAATAACATCTTTGTACCAAATCCAAGCTTCAGGATTGATTGGTTCTCCAACTGTGCCCAAAAGTCTAAGACTCTCTAAATTATATTTATCAGGAATTTCACGACCAGACTTCATAAATGCTCTTATTGCAGTGGGTGCAGTATAAAAAATAGAAACCTTATATTTTTGAACAATTTCCCAAAAAGCTCCCAAATTAGACGGTCTTGGCACTCCCTCAAACATTAAAGTTGTAGCACCATTAGATAAAGGCCCATAAACTATATAACTATGGCCTGTAATCCAACCAACATCAGCAGTACACCAGTAAATGTCGTCATCTTTTAAATCAAAAATCCATTTGAATGTTAAATGGGACCAAAGGTTGTAACCACCTGTAGTGTGAACTACACCTTTGGGCTTTCCAGTAGATCCTGAAGTATAAAGAATAAAAAGTCTATCTTCACTATTCATTATTTCTGGTTCACAGTGATCTTTTTGATCTTTTAATAATTCGTGCCACCATAAATCTCTATCTTCAACCATCGAAATATTTTTTTTGGATCGTTTAACAACAACGACTTTTTCAACAACTTTATCTGCCCCACTTTCAATTGCCGCATCAACTGCTTGTTTAAGTTCAATCACCTTATCTTTTCTAAATCCACCATCAGCTGTAATAACAAATCTGGCGTTTCCATCAATTAACCTATCTTTTAAAGCTTCTGAAGAAAATCCTCCAAAGACAACTGAATGAGGCGCACCAATTCTTGCACAAGCTAACATCGCAAACATCGCTTCAGGAATCATAGGCATATAAATACATACCAAATCACCTTTTTTTACACCAATTTCTTTTAGTGCATTAGCTGCTTTACACACCTCTCTGAGAAGTTCTTCGTAAGTATATTTTTTGCTATCTCCAGGTTCACCTTCCCATATAAGTGCAGTCTTTCTTCCAAGACCTCTCTTAATATGTCTATCTAGGCAGTTATATGTAATATTGAGTTTTCCTTCTTTGAACCATTTAAAAAAAGGCGCATTCGCACTGTCTAATACAGTTCGAAATGGCTCAAACCAATCTAATTCAGATTTCGCAAAAGATTCCCAAAATTGAATAGGATTATCTGATGCTTGTTTTTTTAGACTAAGTAATTCTTCTTGAGAACTAATATTTGAGTTTTCTGCAAATTTTTTTGTTGGAGGGAAAATTCTCTTTTCTTCAAGTATGTTATTGATTGAATTTTTTTTATCTAATGACATTAAATAAATCTATGCTTAATAAATTTAGTCGAAAAAATTATGGTTTTCAAAAATTTTAATAATAATTTAGCTGGAAGAAATTTTTTTAATAGATCTAATAAATACGGCTTAGAACAAATTCTGGAAGAGCCATTAAAGCCCTTTTATATTCTGAATCAGGAAGAAAAACTAGAGCCTCTTTAGAAAGCATTGCAAAATCCTCAGCAAGTTTTCTGGAACTTTCGATAGCTTTAGAATTCATAATGATACTTAGGGCATCATCTAAATCATCTTTTTCAGCAAGTTCTCTATTAATAAGAACAGACAATTTCTTATTTTCTTCTAAGGCATATAAAACAGGTGCAGTAAGATACCCACTTGCAAGATCGCTTACAGCAGGTTTTCCGAGTTGTTTATCATTTCCAGTAAAGTCAAGGATGTCATCTACAACTTGAAAAGCCAAGCCAATATTTTTACCAAAATCGTAAAGGGAGCTTAGGTTTTCATCATTAAGACCGCTCAAAACTCCAGCTGCTTTGGAGCTATTTGCTATTAATGATGCAGTTTTACAATAACTTTTATTAATGTATTTTGAAAAAGATTGAGCAGAGTCAAATCTATTTAGATTTTGTTTAATTTCACCTTCTGCTAAATCCATTATTACTCTACTAAGTAATTTAACTACATTTACATCATCAAGATTAGCAAGGTGCCAACTTGCTTGTGCAAATAAGAAATCTCCCGCCAATACTGCTACTCTGGTATTAAATCTGCTATGTACTGTGTCTACGCCTCTTCTTGTAGAAGCCTCATCAACAACATCATCATGAACTAATGATGCTGTATGAATCATTTCAGTAATCTCAGCAAGCCTTTTATGTTTACTCGTTAAAATAAATTCAGGAGATATTGCTTTTGAAATTAATAATACAATGCCTGGTCTAAGTCTTTTACCCCCCGCACTAAAAAGATGTTCAGCTGCTGCTTGGAGAATTGGATGACCAGCTCCAATTAAATTTTTCAGTTCAAGAATAAGATCATCAAGATCATTTTCAACTGGTTGTAGTAGTTCTGTTACTGTGTTCATGATTGACCTCTTTTATATATTAAGGAATCAAATATTGCTTCGGAGGTTAACTAACCTAATTTCTTTATTAATTTCAAACCAAATTTTTACTTTTTTGAAAAATACATCTTTTTCTGAAGTAACAAAGAATTCTACATTTTCATAAGAAAGACCCTCATAACAGGCAGTTTTTGGAATAGTAAAAGATTCATTAAATTTTTTTATTAATGCTACCGATGGATCAATAATTTTAATATTTGAATCTAATTTTTTTCTTAAAAAGTCATAAATTAAAGGATAGTGACTACATCCAAGTATTAATTCTTCAATATTTTTGTTTATTAGTGGTCTTAAGTATAAATCTGAAAGACTATTTAACTTATCAAGATTTAATTTTTCTTTTTCAATTTCTGATACAAATTCTGGACATTCTTGCTGAAATATTATCGTGTTCTCTTTTTTAGAATTTATAGCGTTCTTATAATATGATGATCGAACAGTTGTTTGAGTTGCTAAAACACCAATTATTTGTTTATCAACTATTTCCGATACTGAGTTTATAAGATCAAAACAAGGGATCTTTAAATTATCTTGCAGAATATCAAGTGCACATGCATTTGTAGTGTTACAAGCTACTAAAAGTGCATCCAAATTCTTATCAACAAAGAAATTGCAAATCTCCCTTGCAATTAATCTTATCTCTCTAAAATTTTTACTGCCAAAAGGTATTCTTTTTGTATCCGCCAAATAAAAAACCTCTACATCTGTACGTGTTTTTAGTAAAGAATTAAGGATAGTAAAACCACCTATGCCACTATCAAATATTCCGATTTTAAGCTTCACCCTATTTTATGCAGATATTCAAGAATGCCTTTTGCAATTGCATAAGCTAATCTTTTACGATGCGTTGTTTTTTCTAATCTTCTTGCATCTAATCTACCCGTTAAAAATCCAATTTCAACAAGAACTGCAGGCATTCTAGTATTTTTAATTACGTAATATCTACCTTGTTTAACACCTCGATCAGGGCTTCCAGGAGAAACTCTTAGAATTTGTTTCTGAATTTTTTTAGCAAGTAACCTACCTCTCCAACCTCTATAGTAAAAAGTTTCCAATCCATTAATATCCCTTCTTTTACCTCTTGAGGCATTTGCGTGAATACTTACAAAGATATCTGCATCTATATTGTTAGCAAAGGAAACTCTTGGAGGTAAATCCAAATCAACTTCATTTTTTCTGGTTAATTTTACTTTGATACCTTTCTCAGATAGTAAATTTTTAACTATTTTGGAAACCTCTAGTACAACATCTGTTTCTCTTATACCGCCAATACCTATTGCTCCCGGATCAGGACCTCCGTGACCTGGATCGATAACAACCAAAAATTTGTTTTGTTTCACGTCAGGTAATTTCAAGTACTTATAATCACTTTTCTTCTTATAAATTGTCTTTTCATATTTTCTAATATTTCCTATTCTCTTAGAAACTTGACCTTCCCCAATCTTCTTAAAGGGATATTTTGGTTCGAATAGGTTAATTCTCCACCTATTTTGATCTAAGCCAACCAATCGCCAAGTCAAAGGTTTTAAATAAGTTTCTTCCTTAAATTCAATTACAAGTCTTGTTTGACCATTATTTGGTTTACCTAGTCTAATTTCTTTTATTGGGCCATTACCTTTTATTGTTCTAGGATTTTTTAATTCTCCTGGAAAATCTACCCAGAATCTATCTCCAGATATTTGGTTAGCCTTCTGAAAGTATGCTCTTAAATTTGTATTTGATTTAGTTCTTAATTCTAAAACCCCATTAGTTTTTATAGCCCATGCTGCCAAAGCACTTGAAGATTTAACTGGCAGAATTGAAGAATTTAAAAATAAAAAAACAGATAAATATCGAAAAAGTTTACTATCTAAAAACTTTATCATTAGTTTGAAAACAATTCATTTTTTCTATGTTTAAGACTAGGCATCTGCTCCCTAATTTTCTTTACTCTTTCTTTATCAGCAGGGGCTATTGCAGCTCCCTGAGTTTTTCCGGCATCAGATAAAACTGTGCCCCATGGGTCAATTACCATTGCATGGCCATGACTTTGCCTTCTCCCATAATGAATACCAGTTTGAGCTGGAGCGACTACATATGCTGTATTCTCAATTGCTCTTGCTTGTAATAGGATTTGCCAATGATCTTTTCCAGTAAATGCTGTAAAAGCTGCGGGAATCATAATTAGCTCTGCACCATTTGAAGACAAATATCTATAAAGTTCAGGAAATCTAACGTCATAACAAATAGATAATCCTATTTTGCATAAACCCGGAACATCTACAACAGGTGGATAGTCTGACCCAGATAAAATAGTCGATGATTCCTTATATAAATTTCCATCTGGCAAATCAACATCAAATAAATGAATCTTGTCATATTTTGCCAAAATCTGTCCATCCTTCCCAAATAATGCTGACCTATTAAAAGTATGACTGTCATCACCAGCAGGAACAGGATACCCCCCTCCCAAAAGAAATACTTGGTATCTTTGTGACATAGTTTTCAGGAAATTTGCACACTTCTCTGATAATTCAGAAGCTAATCTAAGTTTTTCATCATCTCCTCCTAAAAAAGCGAAATTTTCTGGCAATCCTATTAACTCAGCACCTCTTCTAGCCGCTAATTCAATCTGTTCTTCTGCTTCAACAAAATTTGCTTCAACATTTGAAGTACTCGTAATTTGCAATGCAGCTACCAAAAAATCAGTCAAGACTTTACTCCTAGTGAACCAATTTGTAAATCATGAGGCACGAATTACACCTCTTTCAACTTGAGCTGGAACAATATCTAAGCAATCAAGTTCAGAGCAACATTTAAAATCATCCTCATAATCTCCAAGACTTGTCAATCTTTTGCCATGGGTTGCTGTTTTTAAACATTTCAAAATGTCATTTTTCCAGAAATCCCAAAGTGCCAAAGCAGCTTGTAATTCGTCATTCAGAATATTAATTTCGAAATAACAGTTCTGTTTTAGGTATGAGGCCAAAGCACCAGCAGCTAAAGAATCCTCAAGTGAATAAGAGCCTTCCCAACCACTACCAAGTATTAAAACATTTTCACTTTTTAATGAAATAATTTTTTCGGCAACTGCTTTCCTATTTGGAAGACCCATAGCAAATAAATGCTTAGCATTTTGAACTTTTTGCAATGATTTAGTCCCATTAGTCGTACTCATAAATAGTCTTTTACCATTAACAACTTTTTTTGTAACTGATAAAGGAGAATTTCCTAAATCAAAGCCCTCAATCTTCTTTCCGCCTCTCTCCCCAAGCATTAGTCTCTTTTCAGCTTGCCACTTAATTGCGGATTCTTTTAATAAATCTAAATCTGCAAAAACTTGTATTGAATCAGCTCCATTTTTTAAAGCCCAAGAAATTGTGGTTGTAGCTCTTAAGACATCAATGACAACTGCGATGTCTGGACTATTTTCAGGAACATCCTTTGCAACGTGATAATAAGTAAGATTAATAATCAGATCCTTTTTCTGAATTTATTATAGAAAACAGTTACTTAATTTGATTATTTTTTTTTTAAAAACAAACTTATTGATAATATAAAACTAATTTGTTTTTACAGAAAACTTATCAAGTAATTAATTTGAAAATGAATAATATCCGCAAAATAAAAGGTGGAGTTAATTTAAAAGGAAAAGTAAAAGTACCTGGAGATAAATCTATTTCTCATAGAGCCCTAATAATAGGAAGTATTGCTAAGGGTGAAACGACTATTGAGGGGTTCTTACATTCTGAAGATCCACTTTCAACTGCTGATTGTCTGAGAAAGTTAGGTGTAAACATACCAGAAATAAAAAAAAATGAGCCTTTTACGATTTCAGGACTGGGTCTTGATGGATTAAAAGAGCCAAAAGAAATTCTCAATTGTGGAAATTCAGGAACCACTATGAGGTTATTAATGGGTTTATTAGCCGCACAAGAAGATAAGAACTTCATCTTAACCGGGGACGATTCTCTTAACGAAAGGCCAATGGGGAGAGTTGGCAAACCGTTATCTTTGATGGGCGGCAAAATTTATGGAAGGGAAGGCGGTAACAAAGCTCCAATCTCAATTGATGGAAAAAAACTAAAGGGATGTGTTATTGGAACTCCAGTGGCAAGTGCTCAGGTGAAATCGGCAATATTATTGGCAGGCCTCAATGCTTCTGGAACTACTTCTGTAATTGAACCAGCATCTTCAAGAGATCATACTGAAAGAATGCTAAAAGCATTTGGAGCAGACATCAGTATCAGAGGAGAATTAGGAAGGAATGTAGTTATCAAGTCAGGGAGCAACTTAATTGGTCAGAGGATATTGATTCCTGGAGACATTAGCTCTGCTTCTTTTTGGATGATTGCTGCATCTATTGTTCCAAATTCAGAGGTTTTAATTCAGAATGTCGGATTAAATCCCACCAGAACAGGAATTTTAAATGTAATGGACTCAATGGGGTGCAATTATGAGATTTTAGATAAATCGACTATTGCAGGTGAACCTATTGGATCTATTAAAGTAAAGACTTCAAATAACTTAAGATCATTCACTATTGAAGGAGATATTCTCCCAAAACTTATTGATGAAATTCCTATCCTTACTGTGGCTGCCTGTTTTTGTAATGGAGTTTCTGAAATTAAGGATGCACAAGAATTAAGAGTTAAGGAGACAGATCGATTAGAAGTCATGGCACGGCAGTTACAAAAATTCGGCGCTGAAATAACAGAAAAAGAGGATGGGTTAATTATCAATGGGCAATCAAAATTTCATTCTGCGGAGGTAGATAGTGAGACAGATCATCGAGTAGCAATGAGTCTTGCTATTGCTTCACTTCTTGCTGATGGTACCTCAAAAATCAATAGATCTGATGCTGCTAGCGTCTCGTATCCTACTTTTTGGGAAGAGCTAGCTAAACTAACTAACTAGCCTAAAAAGTTTTTGTCTAAATTAATAGAAGTTTTAACTAAAGATGGTAGTTACTCTTTAAGAAGTGTTTTATTTCAAGAGAACTTCCATAGTTTATTGGGCGCATTGGAGGAAACAAAGTCAAAGTTTACTGCTACTTCTGATTTGCAAAGATTTAAGGGCAAATCTCTTAATGTTTTGGATATATGTTTTGGTTTAGGATACAATTCCGCCTCTTTATTAGATGAATTAATTAAACAAAAATCATATTTAAATTTGTATGCATTGGAGATTGATAAAAAGCCTCTTGAATATTCGCTTAGAAATGAATCTTTCCTGAAATTATGGGATCCAAAAGTCAAAAAAATATTTGAATCACTTTATCGAAAAGATTACTTTGAGAATCAATTTTTTAAATGCAGTATTTTGTGGGGTGATGCCAGAGAAAAAATCAACATTATTCCTACCTCTATTAAATTCGATCTGATTTATTTAGATGGGTTTTCTCCTCAAAAATGCCCACAAGTATGGACAATTGAATTTTTATCCAAAGTCACAGAAAATCTTAATCCTCAGGGATATTTAATAACTTATTCTTCATCAGCGGCAGTAAGAAAAACCTTAAGAAACCTTGGACTAGAAATTTTTACTATTAAGCCAAGTCTTAAAAATAGACCTTTTTGGAGTCAGGGGACTGTCGCAATATCAAAATTTGATAAGAATAAATTTAAACCTAATTTCAATTTTAAAAAGTTATCTTTAATGGAAGAAGAACATCTTTTAACTAAAGCTAGTATTCCATATAGAGATCAAGATTTGAACTCAAGTAAAGAAGATATAATCAGGAGAAGATTAGATGAGCAATTATTATCAAATCTATTATCAACAAGTAAATGGAGAGAGAAGTGGGGAATGACGAAGTTATCCTTTAAGAGTTAGATTTAAATTAGGATTTCAAATAAACATGTTAAGTGTTGCTATATTAGCTGCAGGCAAGGGTACTAGGATGGAAAGCTCAGTGCCAAAAGTTTTACATAAAATTTCTGGCAAAAGTCTTTTAGAAAGAGTAATTGATTCATGTGTAGAACTAAAACCTGAAAAAATTTTCGTAATTACTGGACACAAATCAAAAGAAGTACAAAAGTCAATCCCAAAAAATAAAAAAATTCATGTTGTTGTTCAAGAACCTCAATCAGGAACCGGTCATGCTATCAAGGTGCTTTGCAAAGAAGTAAAAAAACATGAAGGAAAACTTTTGGTACTCAATGGCGATGTGCCACTTATAAGGCCTTGTACTCTAAAAAGACTTTTGTATTTACACGATTCAAAAAATGCTGATGTTTCTTTAATTACCACAAAGAAAACAAATCCTCATGGATATGGAAGAGTTTTTTTGAAGGGGGATTTTATAGAGAGAATTGTTGAAGAAAAAGATTGCAATGATCTAGAGAGAGAAAATCCATTAATAAATACAGGTGTTTACTGTTTTAATTGGGATAACTTGTCAGGAATAATTAATACCTTGCAAAGCAATAATAATCAAAAAGAGATTTACTTAACAGATACAATATCTTTGCTAAAAAATTCCTTAAGTCTCGAGGTAGAGGATAATGGAGAGCTTCAAGGAATTAATAATAGAATTCAACTATCAGAGTGCGAAGAATTTATTCAGAATTCAATTAAAGAAAAACATATGCTTAATGGTGTAACTTTTATACATAAAGCAAGTTGTTCAATAAGTGAAGAAGCTGAAATTGGTAAGGATGTAATCATAGAGGCTAATACACATATAAGAGGAAATACGAAAATAAATAGTAATTGCATTATCGGTCCAAATACTTTTATTGAGAATTCTAATGTGGGATTAAATTGTGAAATTTCAAACTCTACTGTTTATGCTTCTCAGATAATTGATTATATAAAAATTGGCCCTTATAGTCATATAAGACCTAATTCCAAAATATCTTCCCGTAGCAAAATAGGTAATTTTGTTGAGATCAAAAATAGTCAATTAGAGGAAGAATCTAAAGTAAACCATTTAAGTTATATTGGGGATACTATTGTTGGAAGATCTACAAATATTGGAGCAGGAACTATTACTGCAAATTTTGATGGTCAGAAAAAACATCAAACAAAAATTGGCAAAAATTCTAGTATTGGTGCAAATACAGTTTTTGTAGCGCCAATAAATCTCGGGGACTCAGTTACTACAGGAGCTGGTTCAGTTATCACAAAAGACTCCAAAGATAATTCACTAGCAATCTCAAGAACTAAGCAAGTAAATATAGAAAATTGGGACAAAAAGAAATCCTGATCTAATTAATTAATTCAATAATTTTTTCAAGTTGCCAACATCTGCTACCTTTTATAAGAATAGAATCACCTTTTTTTGTAAATTTGTTTATCTCTTTAGGTACATCTTTAATATTGTTTAAAACTAAAAATTTTTTCTTATCTTTTAGATAATTGCTATAAATTGTTTCATTTTTTTTATTGCAAATAAATAAGCACTTTTCTATCTCTGAATTATTTATTAAGTTGAATATTTCTTTATGATATTTTTCAGATTCTTCTCCCAATTCTTGCATACTTCCAAATATGAAAAATTTGTTTCTCGGTTTTTCAAGCAGGGTTTTAATGCATGCTTTTACTGACTCTGGCGAAGCATTATATGATTCATCATATATTGTTGTTTTTACTGATTTAAGAATCTTATTCCTTCCACCTAAACATACAAAATCAAATTTATTAAAACTTGCAAAATCAATGCCTAGCTCTTTAGCAACTGCATAAGCAAATAAGAAATTCGAAGCATTGTGAAATCCCTCAAATGAAATTTCAAAGGCATTTTCTTCAATTAAAATTCTTTTATTCGAAGGATTATAAAATCCTTGCAAATCATCATGTTTCTTAAAACTCTCCTTTTGATTTTCTATATTTAATAGCTGTACTTTTATCACTCTACCTTTCCAAAATTCTTTTAAAGTTTTTTCTAGGAATGGATCATTTGCTGGAATTATTACAACTCCTTCTGGATTTAAGAACTTACTAATTTCACATTTTGCGTGTGTAATATTTTTTTTCGAGCCTAACAATCCAATATGAGCTGTGCCAATATTAGTAATAACTGCAATATCGGGTTCGCTATATTTAGATAAATTCTCGATCTGTCCAATACCTCTCATCCCCATCTCAAGAACTAAAACTTTATCTTCTTTATCTGTAGCAAGAATAGTAAGACCAACTCCAATCTCATTATTGAAATTTGCATGAGATAATTTAACTCTTCCAAGTTTATATAAAACTCCACCAATCATTTCTTTTGTCGTTGTTTTACCCACTGAGCCAGTTATTGCAACAACTGGAATATTTAATTTTTTTCTTTTTAGCAAAGCTAATTTTTGAAAGGCCTCTAATGTATCATTTACAACCCAATAAGGAAAATTACTAGGAAGTAATCTCTGCATCCCTTTTTTAATTACTACTGATTTAACTCCTTTATTTAAAACCTCTGGAAGAAAACTATGTCCGTCAAAATTTTTACCCTTGATAGCTATAAAAAGATCATTTTTTAATAAAGTTCTACTATCAATACTTATATTTTTAAAATTTAAAGAATCTCTTTTCCCGTCGCTCAAATTTCTAATATCCCCCAAAACATCGTTTAATTCTGATAAAGAGAATTCCATTAAAAAATTAAGTCATGCTTTTTTTAAAGATGGATCAGCAGATTGTCCATAAGAGAACTTTTCAACTTCAGCTAAATCTGGTGATGGTTCTTTTATTCCACAAACATCTTTGTACATAATTTCGTATTCTAGTGCAGATCTTTGCCAACTAAACTCTTGGCTCATTGCTCTTTTTTGCAATAATTCCCAGCTATCTTTATGCCTAAAAGCTTCCCAAGACCTTACTAATGATGTATAGAAATCTATAGGTTCAAAGCGATCAAAGCAAAAACCAGTTCCACTATTATTTTCTGGATCATGAGGTAAAACTGTGTCAACTAAACCTCCGACTCGCCTTACTATTGGAATTGAACCATATCTCATAGCAAGTAGTTGACTAATACCACAAGGTTCGAATCTACTTGGCATTAAAAATGCATCAGAGCCACCATATATAAGTCTTGATAAAGAATCATCATAGGTAAGAAATACAGAAAATCTTCTTGGGTAATCTAATGCAAGTTGCCATAATCCTGACTCTAAATATCTATCTCCAGTTCCTAAAACAACTATTTGCGAATCTGTATATGCTAAAAGTCTTCTTGAAACTTGTAGAAGTAAGTCAACCCCTTTCTGATCCACTAACCTACTGACCATACCTAAAAGATATTTTTTAGGATTAACTTCAAGACCCATTTCTCTCTGCAGAATTTTTTTATTTTCTAGCCTGTTTTCTAAATTCTTAATACTAAATTTTGCAGGTAATACTGGATCTTTGGATGGATTCCATTCATCAAGATCTATGCCATTAAGAATTCCCCTTAATTTACCTGAAATGTAGTTAAGTAATCCTTCAAGGCTTTCCCCATATTCATGAGTTTTAATTTCATCTGCATAAGTAGGAGAAACGGCATTGACCCTATCTGCGTACAACATTGCCGCAGCCATTGTGTGGTCTCCATGCATATACCAAGGACACCAAGTCATTTTTTCAAGTTTCCATCTCCAAGGGCCTTGGTATTTTAGATTATGAATTGTGAATACAGTACTAATTTCGGGGTCCTGATGCATCCACACAGGAATCATTCCAGTGTGCCAATCATGGCAATGGAGAACTTGAGGTTTCCAACAATTCCAGGAAAATTCTGCAGTGGCACTAGCAAAAAATGTAAAGCGCCAGTCCTCATTTTCGCCTCCATATATTTGGTCAGAATCAAATGTTGGATGACCCACTAGGTAAATCACATAATTATGAATGGGATGTTTTGCTTCATATACGGCGAAATCAGTGCCCATAGTGTTTGCTCTAAAGACTGGCTCATTAGATACCTCTAAAAGACTCCACAATTTTCCATATCCTGGAATTATTACCCTTACATCGTGACCAAGTTTTATCAAAGATGGAGGTAACGAACCAACCACATCTCCCATACCTCCAACTTTGATCATTGGAGCACATTCAGCAGCGGCAAGAAGAATTCTCATTAATAATTATTTAAAAAGTTCTTTTGAAAAATAAACTAGGGTGTCCACTTATAGTCAGAAAAGTCTGGTGGACGCTTTTCAAGAAAGGCATCTCTACCTTCTTGAGCTTCCTCAGTCGCATAGAATAATTGAGTAGTGTATCCAGACAATTCTTGAATACCCGCAATCCCGTCATTCTCCGCATTGAATGAAGCTTTAAGAATACGAATAGCAGTTGGACTATTTCGTAAAATCTCTCTTGCCCAGATTACACCCTCAGCTTCTAATTCTTCAATCTTTGTAATTGCATTTATCAAGCCCATCTTAAGAGCTTCCTTGGAATTATATTTTCTACATAAAAACCAAATCTCTTTTGCTTTTCTTTGACCAACAAGTCTTGCTAAATAACTAGATCCAAAACCTGCATCAAAACTACCAACTCTTGGACCTGTTTGACCAAATATTGCATTTTCGGAAGCGATACTAAGATCACAAATTAAATGAAGTACCTGGCCTCCTCCAATTGCAAAACCAGGAACTAAGGCAATAACCACTTTAGGTAAACTTCTTATTAATCTTTGAAGTTCAAGTACATTCAATCTCTGCTTCCCTTCATCATTTTTATATCCATTTTCACCTCTTACACTCTGATCACCTCCAGAGCAAAAAGAATAAATACCTTTCTTGTCAGGTCCCGCCCCTGTAAAGAGAACTACGCCAATAGTTTCATCACTTTTTACAATATTAAACGCGTTAATGAGTTCTTCTACAGTTTGTGGCCTAAATGCATTTCTTTTGTCAGGCCGATTAATTGCAATTCTCGCAATTCCCTCATCTGATTTGTGAAACAATATATCCTCATAAGATTTGCATTCTGACCAATTTAAAGTTGTTTTACCGGGTAATACTTGCATGAAACCTAATTATTCAAAAATAGAAAATGATAAATTTAAATGCCAATTATTTGTTCTAGCAGGGCATTTTTTTCACAAATTTCACTTTCTGGATCAATATCAACTTTAATTATTACAGATTTCTGTATAGAAATGCTCCATTCGAATGCCTCTCGTAATTTTTTAAAATTTGTCACACTCTTAAAGTTTACTTGATAGGCCTCTGCGAGTTTTGGCCAGTTTATTTCTTTTGGCATAAGAAAAAGTTTTTTTAATTCATTTTCTTTTAAATTTTTTTTATAAATACGATTAAATATATTTCCGCCATTATTATTTATCAAAAGAATTGTTAAATTCATGTCGATTGAATTTTCAATAAGCCAACCGTTTATATCATGAATAAAAGCCAAATCTCCAGTCACAAGAAGTAGAGGATTTTTAATTCTGGAAATACCTAATGCAAGAGATAAAGTACCGTCTATTCCGGAAGCTCCTCTAAAGCTGAAACAATTTCTTGTTAAAGTACCATTCTCAGAAAATGTAAGCCAATCTCTGATCGGGCTACTCGCTGAGAGCATTATAGGCTTTTCAGCTGGCCAAAGTTTTGGAACAATGTTTGCAAGCATATACTCAGTAATTTGATTATCTTGAGTAATTTTCTCTTTTAATATTTCTTTAATCTGCTCGCCTTCCTCTATTAAATCTAGAGCCATCGGAGTAAGAGACTTTTTGTTTTTTTCATTAATTGATAATTCTTCTAACAATAGATTAGTAAAATTTGATAGCCCAAAATCATATTCAAATGATTTTTTTATAGGGTCCAATTTTCTATAGTTTTTTTCTTTTATAAGAATTTGTATCCCTTCGAAGGTTGTTAAAAACTTTTCCAAATCAATTGAGGATGACATAGGGCCAAGCCTCAAAAGTTGATGACAATTTACTGAATTTTTATTTTTTCTTAAGACTAATTCCCAATTAACAACTAATCCTCTCAAATCAGAATAAACGCCTGAAACAGGATCAGCAAATACTGGCCAACCAGTAATTTCTTGTAATTGCTCTAAAGATTTATTGAAAGAAGTTAAATCATTTATGGAACCTTGATAGGGACCTACCAAAATTATGCCAGATTCATCTAAATTAAAACTTTTTAAAATTTCTAAAAATTTGGTTTTATCAGACCTTACTTCAACTTCCTGAAAGACATATTTTTTCTTCAAATAAATTCTCTCAAAAACTTCTAAAACATTTTTTTTATTTAAAAAAGAAATATCTAAAGGCTTTTCAATAGGAATGTTTAAATGAATAGGACCAGGAAAGGTGGATATTTGTTTTTCAGTGATTTGAACTAAATTTAATATTTCATTTTCTTGTGTTTCATGGAGTCCATTTAGATTAGTACTTAAAACTCTTCTGCAGACTGAGCTCAAAAAATCTTCTTGATTTACTGTCTGATTAGCCCCACAATCTTTTAATCTTAGGGGTCGATCGGCAGTAAGAAATATAATACCTTTACAAGATCGATCTGCCTCAACTGCTGCTGGCAATAAATTACTTACTGCTGTTCCAGAAGTGGTAATAACTAAAGAAGGATTACCTGATGCAGCAGAAATCCCAAGAGAATGGAATGCTGCAGATCTCTCATCTATTGAATTAAAAATATTTACCAGTCCTAATTTATTTAATTCTCCAGCAGCTATTGCTAAAGGTGCTGATCTACTACCAGGACATAGTATTAAGTTTTGAACTCCTATTTTTATAAGAAGATTCAAAAGTTGTAAACTTCTAAGAAAATTTTTGCATTCAATAGATGATGTCATAATTTATATAAATGCTTTGGGATTTACCTTATAACTGAATTAAATAAAACATGTCTACAACTCAAGAAAAAAGAAATTCAATACTAAAGGATTTAAAAAATCTTTTAATCTGGATATCTATTGCTTTAATTATACGATGGCAGGTTATAGAGCCAAGATGGATCCCATCCGGTTCAATGCTTCCAACTCTTCAAATACAAGATAAAATTCTTGTTGAGAAAGTAACCCCAAAATTCACATCAAAATCAAATCTTTCAAAATTAAAAAATAAAATAGTTGTTTTTAATGTTCCTGAACAATTAATTAATGCTGGTTATGAAGCAGATACTGCACTAATAAAAAGAGTAATTGGAATACCTGGAGACAAGGTAGAAGTAAAAGACGGTAACCTTTACTTAAATGATATTGCTCAAAAAAATTACGTTTTTGACAAAAACATTAATTATTCTATAGGTCCTTTTATTGTCCCAGAAGAGTCATTATGGGTGATGGGAGATAATAGAAATAATAGTATGGACTCACATATTTGGGGATTTTTACCCTATGAAAAGGTTATTGGTAAAGCTATCTTTAGATATTGGCCGTTTAATAAAATTGGACCTATTCGGTTCCCTGCCCTTAATAATTTAGATTAATGGGTACGTGATGTTGTAGGGTTTTTATATCTTGAAGTTGTAGAAATGTTTAATCCAGAATTTCTTGCTACTGAAAATAATGATCCAAATGATGAGAATGACTTAATCCAATATTTACAAAAACAATCTCCAGAAGTTTTGCAAAGAGTCGCAAAATCAGCTAGTGAAGATATTCAAGAAATTATCAGACATAATGTTCAAGGTCTTCTTGGAATGCTTCCTTCAGATCAATTTGATGTAAAGATAACATCTTCAAAAGACAACATTGCAAATTTATTATCTTCCGCAATGATGACAGGATATTTCTTAAGACAAATGGAACAAAGAAAAGAACTGGAACAAACTCTTAAAAATGATGAAAACATGTCTATTGAAGAATAATATCGCTTAAAGATTAACTTCTTCAGGAATTATTTTTAGTTCATACAACTTTTTATATAAACCCATTAAAAATTTATTATCCTCAGGTAGTTTGTTCCACTCTGGGGAATTAATTTCATTAATTAGTTTTTGACAATCTTCTATTTTAAATTTAATAGGTGCCGTAAAATGAGCTGGAATTAAATATTCCATATCTTCTAGAGACTTTATATTTTCTAACCACTTAACTAACACTTCTTTTGATCGCGGAAAAATTAATTTTTGTAAAACTGGTGCAATTTGAATCTTAGGAATATCTTCACCCATTATTTCAGCCAGAGAGGATTCCCAATCTTCGTCCCATAAAAAGGGATAAATACCGAAATGGGATCTCCAATTTCTAAGATCTTTTTTGAATGAATACTTAAATATTTCTTTTAAAGTTGGAATATTTAATTTACCTGGTTTCAAAAAAGATGAAAATAAAACTAACCTTCTCCATCCTTTTTTTCTTTGTGCGATGGAGTCAATCAAAGGTTCATCTCCTCTCTCTCTTGAATGAAAAAGAAGTGGAGTTGGATCAAAATTAAATATCTCAGGTGGTTTGGAGTCTATTCCAACTATTGCGTCAGTTACATGAAGAGTTTTCGTAGAATAATGGTAACAGCTTATCTCCTGATATCTTCCAAGTCCTAAATTCAATGGACCTAATGAAAACCACTTGAAGGAGTTTGTATGTGGAGTACCTTCCTCAAACAGTATTTTTGATCTTTTTGATGGAATTCCTAAAAAATCTAGTGGTAGATTTATGGGAAAACTCCATTGTCCAGGACAAAGCCAAATTTCAGCATTTTTAAAAATTCTTGAAAGAGCTGGCAGGCCAATTTTATGTTCTAGTCCAGAGGCACTAGGTAGAATTATTGTTTTTACGTTGCCATGTATCGTAATTAATTTTTCTAACTCATTTATTAATTCTTTTGTTGGTGGCAATGGATTTATTAGCATCAATCCATTATCAACCTTTATTACCGTCATTCTTATTGGAACCGCAACATAATATAGTCCCTGTATTTGTTCCAAAGACCATATTTGATCAGGAATTAATTCTCTTAAGATTGTTTTCTTTTTTCCATAAGGATATAAGGGGAATAATGGCCACCAATTCCACTTTTTATTTAAAGTTTCTTTCACCACTATCATTTATAACCAGCAAATAATTTCTGTAACTTAAATATTCCATATCTTGGAGCGAATAAAAAAGCAAATAAAAATATAAAAGTTTGTGCTAAGACAATTGATCCACCTGTTTCAAGATCAAACCAAAAACTAACATAGATTCCTATCAGGCTTGAGATAATTGCACTTAATACTGAAATTACTGTCATATTATCAAACTTATCCGTAAGTAAATATGCTGTAGCACCTGGAGTAATCAACATTGCAACTACCAAAATAATTCCAACAGACTGTAAGCCTACAACAGCTGCCAAAGACAAGCATGTGAGGAGTAAATAATGAAGAAAAAATACGTTAATCCCAACTGTTTTTGCATGCCTAGGATCAAAACAATAAAGCATTAAATCTTTCCTAAAAATTGATAAAAGGATTACTACCAATAAAGAAATGAATATAGTTTGTTTTACATCTGAAAGTGATATTCCTAATGGACTACCAAAAAGAATAGAGTGCAGATCAATATTACTTTTAATCTTAGAAACCAATACGATTCCAAGAGCGAAAAATCCAGTAAATACCAACCCAATAACAGTATCTTCCTTAACTCTAGATTTCTGTTTAATAAACCCTATCAATGCTACAGAACCAACTCCGAAAATAAATGCCCCTAATGAGAAAGGAAGACCTAATGCATAAGCAACCACAACACCAGGCATTACCGAATGTGACACTGCATCTCCCATTAAAGCCCATCCTTTAAGAGTCAAATAACTTGATAGAAATCCACAAACAGCTGCAACTAAAGAACTCATAAGAAGTGCTTTTCTCATAAAGCCATGAGTTAAAGGATCTGTTATGAATGAATCTAAAGTTAAAAAAGAACAGAGCTCCATATAATTTAGAATTTAGGATTCAGGTCCAAACAAAAAATCAGGTGAGATTCCTCCAAAAGTGGTAGTAATATTTTCAGGGGTAAACACTTCAGAGGTCTCGCCATAAGCTACAACAGTTTTATTTATTAAAAGAACTAAATCACAAAACTCACGGACATGAATCATATCATGCGTTGATAATAATATAGTTTTTCCTTCATTTTTAAATTGAATAAATAATTCCGAGATAAGTTTTTCAGTTCTTATATCAACACCTGAAAAAGGCTCATCGAGAAGAAATATTGACGCTCTTTGCGCAATTGCTCTAGCTAAAAAAGTTCGTTTTCTCTGACCTCCAGATAAGTTTCCAATAGGTGTAGATAAATGATCTGTAAGATCCACTCTCTCAATAGCATCTTTAACCGCTTGAACATCAGACTCTCTTGGACACCTAAAAATATTCATCGAACCATATCTTCCCATCATCACTACATCCCAAACACTTATGGGGAATTGACTATCAATTCCTTCATTCTGAGGAACATAAGCTATTGTCTGATCTTTTTGAGCAGATCTTACAGACTCTCCATTTATTCTAATTTTTCCCTTTGAAATATTTACAAATCCAGTTAAAGCATTAAAAAAAGTTGTTTTACCAGCCCCGTTCATCCCTACTAACCCACAAATCTGACCAGGTTTCAATCTTAAATTGGCATCATACAAAGCCACCTTCCCGTTGTAATCTACGCAAATATTCTCTGCATCAATTCTAAAGTTTTGATAATTAATTGATTCCATAATTCAAAAAAGCCCTTTTTTAATTAAATCCAAATTATGCTCAAGCATTTTTATGTAGGAACTAGCAGGTCCACTTTCATCAGATAATGAATCAACAAAAAGATCTCCACCAAAATTAGCACCAGTTTCGTTTGCAACGACCATTTGAGATTCGTTACTTACAGTACTTTCGCAAAATACAGATGGGACATTTTTTTCTTTAACTAGTGAGATGGTTCTTGTCATTCTTTTGGGAGTAATTTGACTCTCAGCATTAACTGGCCACAAATAAACTTCCTCTAATCCATAATCATTTGTTAAATATGAAAAAGCACCTTCACAACTTACTAGATACCTCCTGTCTTTATTTAAGTTATTAATAAAAAGTGAGAATTCTTTATCTAATTTAGATAGTTTATCTTTATAAATTTTTCCATTATCTTCAAATAATTTTCTTTTGGATGGCCTCAATTCTGATAAAGAATCCACAATAATATCTACGTATAGGATCCCTCTTTTTGGAGAAATCCAGGCATGAGGATTGGGTTTCCCTTTATAGAAATCTTCACTGATAAAAATAGGATCTAAATCTTCCGCGACAGTAATTCTTTTAACTTTTAAATTAGAAACAAATTTTTCAGCCCATAATTCAAATCCAAATCCATTATCAATAAAAACAAAAGCACTAGAGGCATTTACCAAATCGCTTGGAGTTGGTTGGTAGCCATGAACTTCAACTCCAGGTTTCGTTATTGATCTAACAATAAAATCATCTTTAGCGACATTGCTAATTATATCCGCCAAAACAGTGAAACTTGCCAGTATTACTTCTTTAGTTTCATTTTTATTTGATATTCTCTTACATGAGCCTGAAGCAATAGAAAGCAGAAGTATCAAACTTAAAAAAAGAATATTTTTTTTCATATTTAACATTCATCCCAAGATTATGAATTAAAAGATAGTTTCATAAGTGGTTTTCTAAGATCAGAAATAAATCCTTGCCAATTTATTTTTTCTTTTTCAAAAGCTTCTTCAACAATTTTCTCAGAATTTTTCTTTATAAAATCCAAATCAGGTTCTTCTACTCCTTTTGTTATTGCCATAAAATCAGCCAAAGAACTTGATACTACTCTTGTTAAATAAGCAGCACTGACAGCCTGAAATGTTCCAGAGACAAGCCAATTTGGGCCATGCAATTTTGTTATGCCAATTAGAGTCTGTCCACTCCATTCAATAACTCCCTGAGCAATTGCAGTCTTTAAAATCTCTTTGGATACTTTATCTAAAATTTCAGGAGACCAATTACATCCCCATATAGACTTAATTTCTTTAATCATTAAAGAATTTAATACTGTCATTGCCATAACATCAATTGATGGAATAGGAGATAAGAAAACAGTTGTTGCGACAAGAATTTGATTTTTTCTTTGTATACCTTTTAACTGCATTCTTCTTATACCTTCAATTTCAGATTGCCAGGCAGCATGAAGTTCTTTCAAGAGCCTTTTTTTTGTATTTTCAATATTTTTAGATGAACTCATGAAAAACTTCCTTAAAGAAAAAGGTATATTTGTTATTTCACTCTTATTCACATCAAAAGTAATAATTTTGTTTATAAAGTTGCTTGAAATTTGACACTTTAGGTCTTCTATCTGATTTTTGGCTTCTATTTGGTTGGAAGTTAAAGCCACTAACCAGATTGGCATATTTTCAGGAAACTTTTCCAGCCACAAGAAATCATTTGCCGTCAAAGGCAAGTTTATAAAATACAAGATTGCATCACTCTTCAAAGCTTCTTCTGGAATAACTTGAGAAGAATTGTATTTAGGCAGTTTTTCGTATAAATCAAAGTCAAACTTATCTGCTTTGAAATTACTTTTCAAAACAGTTTGAAAACTTTGATAATCTTTTTGTCCAATGCAACTTATTTTTTCTTTTTCACATCTATTTATAATAGATTCAAGTTTTTTTTGTCTTTTTGAATTCTGTTTTTCTAATTCATTTGTTGCTTCAAGTTCTTCAAAAAAATTTAAATCTTCATTACATAGATTTATCCAACCATCTAAATTATTTGGCTCATTAAATTTAGGCTTATCATTCTTCAAGTAAAAATATCCCCCCAAACACAACGCAAAAAATCCTATTGAGCCTCCTGCAAAATGAATTAAGTCACTGACAAACCATTCCCCAAAACCTAACAATAATAAAATAATAAAAAGATTTTTTTTTGGAAACTTTATGAAATCCTTTAAAAGGTTGTCTTTACTAATATCAAACACAATACTTTATTTTTCTAATTTTATTTTAATGCAAGTTGTGAATGAGAAAAGCATAATTTCATAAGTCGTTAATCAAAAGATAAAAATTTAAGCCTTTTAAAAAGACTTATTGCATAACAAGATGCTAAGTTAATAGACTATTTAAATAACTTAAGAAACATTAAGATGTCTAATTCAAATTTCAGCAATAATCCTGTACAAGAAAATTACAGAGGTCGTTCTAACGATGAAAGATCTAATTTCAGAGATAGATCGGGCGGCAGAAGAGATGGAGGAGGATTCCGCATAAGATTGAGTGATAACGAAATGAAAGCTGTTAAATCAATACAAGAAACCTTTCAATTAAGATCTACCGTTGCAGTTCTGGGTTTCTCTGTTAGAACACTTAGCGAAATGATTAAAGATGAAAAATTGATTGAATCAATCAAAGAATATGCAAAAAACAATAAAAACTCTTCTCCGAGTAGACAATCACAAAATTCTTATGAAGAAAAGACCAAAACAGCACCTGACCCTTTTGCAAGACCTGTAAAAAGTACATCAACTGAAGAGATCCAATCTAGCGAAGTAGAAGAGGATGGCAAATAAAAAAAGAATTCTTTCGGGAGTTCAACCAACTGGAGATTTACATATTGGGAATTGGCTTGGGGCCATAAATAATTGGGTTACGCTTCAAGAGCAATATGAAACATTTCTATGTGTAGTTGATTTGCATGCAATCACAGCCTCATATGATCCCAAAGAATTATCTCAAAACACTATCTCTACAGCGGCTTTGTACGTCGCTTGTGGGATAGATCCCAATATATGCTCAATTTTTGTCCAAAGTCAGATTTCAGCGCATTCAGAACTTTGTTGGATATTAAATTGCATGACACCAATAAATTGGATGGAAAGAATGATTCAATTTAAAGAAAAATCCATACAACAAGGTAATAATGTATCTATTGGATTATTTGACTATCCAATACTTATGGCTGCAGACATCCTTCTTTATGATGCTGACTTCGTACCAGTAGGTGAGGATCAAAAACAACATCTTGAACTTGCGAGAGATATTGCACAACAGAGAATTAATGCCAGATTTAGTAAGGATAAAAATATTTTAAAGATCCCTCAACCAATCATCATGAAGAATGGTTCAAAAATAATGAGTTTAATTGATGGTTCAAAAAAGATGAGCAAAAGTGATCCTAATGAGGGCAGTCGTATTAACTTATTAGATCCTCCTGAAATAATCACAAAAAAAATTAAAAGAGCAAAAAGTGACAGTTCTATTGGAATTGAATTTAACAACCCTGAGAGACCAGAATCTAAAAATCTTTTGATGATTTATTCAATATTATCTGGCAAAGAAATTTCTCAATGTGAAAATGAATTCTTAGAGACTGGATGGGGGACATTTAAAAAATTAATTACCGAACAACTTATTGAATCACTAGAACCTATTCAGAAAAAATATAAATTATTAATTAATGATCCCTATCAACTAAATAAAATCCTTAATGAAGGGAAGGAAAAAGCTGAAGATTTAGCTAATCAGACTTTAAAAAGAGTTAAATCAAAATTGGGATTTTTTGAAATGGAGAAATAAATTATGCCAATAATTACCTTGCCTGATGGTTCAACAAAGGTTTTCGAAAAATCTGTAACTATTCTAGAAATTGCCCAGAGTATAAGCGCTGGATTAGCTAAAGCAACAATTGCTGGGAAAGTAAATGATGTTCTACTTGATGCAACAATTCCTATAAATAAAAATTCCAAAGTTGTAATCATCACATCAAAAGATAAAGAAGGAATTGAAATAATAAGACATTCTTTCGCTCACCTTATTGGTCATGCAGTTAAACAAATTTACTCTGATATTAAAATGGCGATTGGGCCTGTAATTGAAGATGGTTTTTATTACGATATTTTCTCTGAATACAGATTTACTCCTGAAGATTTAATAAAAATCGAAAATAGAATTAATAAACTAATAAAAACAGACTACGACGTTGAAATTTTACAAGTTTCTAAAGAAGAGGCAATTAAAACTTTTAAAGAAAGAGATGAGACTTTTAAATTAAGAATAATTGAAGAAATTCCTGCAGAAGGTCTCATCAATTTATACAAGCACGAAGAATACATCGACATGTGTAGAGGGCCTCATGTTCCTAACACTAGACATTTGAGACACTTTAAATTACTTAAATTATCAGGTTCATATTGGAGAGGGAATAGTGAGAATGAATCATTACAGAGAATATATGGAACTGCATGGGCAAAAGAAAAAGAACTCAAGGATTATTTAACAAGAATTGAAGAAGCGGAAAAAAGAGATCATAGAAAACTTGGTAAAAAACATTCACTATTTCATATACAAGAAGAATCTCCAGGAATGATTTTTTGGCATCCAAATGGATGGACAATCTACCAAGTACTGGAAAAGTACATAAGAGAAATACTCAAAAAAAATGATTATTTAGAAATCAAAACCCCACAAGCTGTTGATAAATCTCTTTGGGAAAAATCCGGCCATTGGGAGAAATTTAGAGACGATATGTTCACTACTGCATCAGAAAATCGAACATATGCGATTAAACCAATGAATTGTCCATGCCATATTCAAGTATTTAATCAAGGTTTAAAAAGTTATAAAGATTTACCTATTCGTCTTGCTGAATTTGGCTCTTGTCACAGAAATGAGCCCTCTGGTGCACTTCACGGCTTAATGAGAGTAAGAAACTTTACTCAAGATGATGCACACATATTCTGCACAGAAGAGCAAATTCAAGAAGAGGTATCAACTTTTATAGATCTTGTTTTCGAGGTTTATAAAACTTTTGGTTTTGATGAAATCATTATAAAATTATCAACACGTCCTGAAAAAAGGGTAGGTAGTGAAGAGATTTGGGATAAATCAGAAGAGGCTCTTACCAAAGCTCTTGATAATAAGAATCTAAAATGGGAACTGCAGCCTGGAGAAGGTGCTTTTTATGGTCCAAAAATAGAATTCTCATTAAAGGATTGTCTTAATAGAGTCTGGCAGTGCGGAACAATTCAGGTTGATTTCTCAATGCCTATTAGATTAGATGCAACTTATGTAGATATTGATAATGAAAAAAGAAATCCAGTTATGCTTCACAGAGCAATTTTAGGATCATTTGAGAGATTTATCGGAATCCTAATTGAACAATATGAGGCAAAATTCCCGATTTGGCTTGCACCTTATCAAATAATTTTATTAAGCATTACTGATAGAAATATTGAAAAATGTTTAAATTTTAATGAATTAATAAATAATAATGGTTACCGATCAAAAGTTGATGTTAGGAATGAAAAAATAGGATATAAAATAAGAGAAGCAACTCTCGGGAGAGTTCCTTTAATTGCAGTTGTTGGAGATAAAGAAGAGGAAATTGATTCAGTCGCTTTAAGAGCTTTAGATGGAACAAATTTAGGAATTTTAAACCTACCTAATCTATACAAATTAATGGATGAATTAATAGAAAAAAAAGGGAGAACAGAATAATTTCGAATAGATGAATTTTCTTGCTTGTGATTTAGGAGGTACCAAAGTTCTATTGGGAATTTACGAAAGAGTAATAAATGATGATTCGCCTAAACTGTTATTCAAAAAGAAATATGTATCTTCTGATTGGGATTCTTTTGAACTAATTCTAGAAGATTTTCTTAAAAATGAATGCAAAAATATTACCCACCCTTCTTCTGCATGTTTCGCTGTGGCTGGTCCTTTATCTAACAACAACGCAAAAATTATGAACTTATCATGGAATATTTCAGGAAATAAATTAAAAAATAAATTTAAATTTGAAAAATGCGAGCTAATTAATGATTTTGCAGTTCAAATGTATGGAATACCTTTTTTAAAAAAAAATCAATATTCAACTATCCAAAATCGATCTCATTCTAAAGGCACTAACAATGATTTGCATGCCATAGTTGGAGCCGGTACTGGTTTAGGCATTGCAAGAGGTCTAATATCAGGAAATAAGGTAAAAGTTCTAGCCAGCGAAGGAGGACACGTTGAATACTCTCCAAAGTCAAAATTAGAATGGGAATTAAAAATTTGGCTTAAGAATTATCTAAAAGTTGAAAGGATATCCTGTGAAAGAATTATTAGCGGCACTGGTTTATCAAGAATTGCCGAATGGAGACTAAGCAAACCTGATGCCCAAAACCATCCTTTAAAAAAATATTTAAATAAAATTAAAATTTTAGATGCTGCCAGAAAAGAACTACCTGAAAAAATTTGTAATCTTTCTAAAGAAGGGGATCAAATAATGATTGAAGTTGAGAGTATTTGGTTAGGCGCTTATGCCTCTTTATTGGGAGATGTTGCTCTTCAAGAGTTATGCTTTGGCGGGTTATGGATTTCTGGAGGAACCGCATCAAAGCATTTCAAAAACTTTAAATCAGATTTATTTTTAAAACAATTTTTCGACAAGGGAAGATTAAAAGATATTCTTAAAACAATACCTATGAAAGTAATTTTAGATGAAGAGTTTGGACTTTTTAGTGCAGCCTGCAGAGCAAAAATGCTTTTAAAAACTTAAAAACAAAAAATGTCTATTCCTGAAGTAGGTAAAAAAATAAGGGTAACAGTACCTTCCACAACTGCCAATTTAGGCCCTGGATTCGATTGTCTTGGAGCAGCATTAGATTTATATAATGAGTTTATTTTTACAAGAATTGAAGGTGGTGGAGATAGATTTGACTTAATAATGGAAAGTACAGATGGTAATCATTTAAGAGGGGGGCCTGAAAACTTAGTTTTTAGAGCAGCTCAGAAAGTATGGCAGAGCGCAAATATGGATCCTTTTGCACTTGAAGCAAGAGTTAAGTTGGCAGTGCCGCCTGCACGCGGGCTGGGAAGTAGTGCTACAGCAATAGTTGCTGGGCTTATCGGAGCAAATGCAATAATGAATTCTCCATTGTCCAAAGAAAAACTCCTTGAACTTGCCATTGATATAGAAGGTCATCCTGATAATGTAGTTCCCTCTCTGCTGGGTGGACTTTGTTTGACAGCCAGGTCTTCTTCTCAGAGATGGAGAATCATTAGATGTGATTGGCACGATTCAATTAAAGCTGTTGTAGCAATACCTGCAATTCGTCTAAGCACAAGTGAAGCAAGAAAGGTTATGCCCAAGAATGTACCTATATCTGATGCAGTGACAAATATGGGGGCACTTACCTTGTTACTAAACGGCTTAAAAGCAGGAAATGCGGAACTTATAAAAGAGGGAATGTTTGATAAGCTACATGAACCCTACAGATGGAAACTAATTAAGGGTGGATTAGAAGTTAAAGATGCAGCACTAAATGCAGGTGCTCTAGGATGCGCAATTAGTGGGGCTGGGCCAAGTATCTTAGCTTTATGTAAAAAAGAAAATGGTAAAAACGTCAGTCAAGCCATGGTGAAAGCATGGGAGAAGTCAGGTGTAGCTAGCAGAGCGCCCTTCTTAAACGTTCAAACAACCGGTAGCCAATCTAGCACTATCTCTAGTGAGTAGTTTTACTTAGGCATTTTTAATGTTATAGTCTCAAGCTAGTACAACTTCAACTAGAATAAAAAAATTATTCATTCAATAAATGAATTTAGAATCTTTTCCTTGGTTATCATCTGTTGTTTTATTGCCTTTAATTGGGGCATTAATAATGCCTTTCTTAAGTTCGAAAGAAGGAGAAGATAATACACTACCTAGAAATATTTCATTAAGTTTTTTATTTATAGATTTTTTATTAATAATCGGCGTTCTCTTTCAAAAATTCAATACTTCAGATAGCTCTTTGCAACTGGTTGAAAGAGCCTCATGGTTACCCTCAATTGGCTTAGAGTGGTCTCTGGGCGTAGATGGGTTATCTGCTCCTTTAGTAGCTTTGAGTGGGTTAATTACATTTTTATCAGCTGCGGCAAGTTGGAAAATTAAGAAAAAATCTAATCTATATTTTGCCCTTTTATTAGTACAAGCATCAGCACAAGCACTAGTTTTCCTTTCTCAAGATTTCCTATTATTTTTCTTGGCATGGGAACTTGAATTGGTTCCGGTATATCTTCTTATTGCTATTTGGGGAGGGAAAAAGAAATTATATGCGGCAACAAAATTTATTCTTTATACAGCTTTAGCTTCTTTATTAATACTCATAAGTGGTTTAGCACTTGCTTTGAGTGGTGATACTTTTACTTTAAATATTACTAATTTAACCAATAAACATGCAACAGGCAGCCTAGCGTTATTATCTTATTTAGGATTTTTAATTGGTTTTGGAGTAAAACTTCCTATCTTTCCATTACATACTTGGTTGCCCGATGCACATGGAGAGGCGAATGCACCAGTTTCAATGTTACTCGCTGGAATTCTATTAAAAATGGGAGGATACGCTCTCTTAAGATTTAATGTTCAAATACTACCTGAAGTACATCTTCAAATTGCACCTGCGCTAATTATTCTTGGAATCATTAATATAATTTATGGAGCTCTTAATGCATTCGCTCAAGATAATGTTAAAAGGAGAATTGCATGTAGCTCTGTGAGTCATATGGGTTTTGTTCTATTAGGGATTGGAGCAGTAGATGCTTTAGGTATAAGCGGAGCAATGCTCCAAATGATAAGTCACGGACTTATCGCTGCAGCTATGTTTTTTGTTACGGGCTCATTCTATGAAAGAACAAATACTCTTTCGATACCAAATATGGGAGGTTTGGCAAAGGTCTTGCCAATAACTTTCGCTTTTTTCTTGGCAAGTTCTTTAGCCTCTCTTGCACTACCTGGGATGAGCGGATTTATAAGTGAAATCACTGTATTTTTAGGGATTACTAGTCAAGAAGGGTTCAGCTCTATCTTTAGATCGATCACTATTCTTATTGCAGCTATAGGTTTAGTACTAACGCCAATATATCTACTATCAATGTGTAGAAGAGTTTTCTTTGGCCCTAGAATTCCTGCACTAGCTACAGTTAAAGAAATGAATGGTCGAGAATTGACTATTGGCTTCAGCTTATTGTTGCCTACTTTAGTGATAGGTTTTTGGCCGAAAATTGCGATAAATTTATACGAATCTTCAACGAACGCTCTCAGTCAGCAGCTGACTCTAGCTAAATTAGTTGGGTTGATACCTCCTTTAGTTATTTAGATTACTTTAATAAATGGATACCTCAATTTTTAAATATGGAGAATTACCAGAATTTAAAAAATTTACTCCCGAAAGCATAAATAAAGAATTCCCAGTAGTTCTAGAAAAGATAGCTAAAGATTTTAAAAACATAGAGAAAAATTTATCTAACTATTTGATTCGCAATGATTTAAATTGGGATAATTTAATAAATCCCTTAAATGAAGTCAATGAAGTTCTTAGATGGAGTTGGGGAGTAATAAGTCACCTAAATGCAGTAAATAATTCTGAAAGTCTAAGAGACATTTATTCAAAATTTCTTCCAGAGATTATTAGCTTGAGTAATAAATTCGGACAAAGTAAAATAATATACAATTCTTTAGTCAAGCTTAAAGAGACAAATAACTTTGATCAAATCAAAAACAGAATTTTGGATAAAGAAATCCTTGAGATGCAACATAGAGGAATTTCACTACAAAAGAATGATCAATTGGAATTCAACAACATTTCAGAAAAGCTTGGAAAGCTATCAACAGACTTCAGCAATAATGTTCTTGATGCAACAAATAAATGGTTTCTAATTTTAAATAAAAAATCTGAAGTCGATGGCCTTCCTGAACGCGTACTTGAATTAATGGCAATTTCTGCGCAAAACCATTTAAAAAAAGATGAAAAAGTCGATATCAAAAATGGTCCTTGGAAATTAAGTCTAGATATTCCAACCTATACTTCATTTATGACATATGCCACCGACCGTAACCTTAGAGAGAAACTATATAAGGCATTCGTTGGTAGGGCATCTCAAGGAGAAAAAAATAATTCTCAAATCATTGAAGAGATATTATCTCTTAGAACTAAACAAGCTAATCTTCTCGGTTATAAAAGTTGGGCAGAACTAAGTTTGTCAACGAAAATGGCGAAAGAAATTAAAAATGTTGAAAACCTTTTAGAAGAATTAAGAGAACCAGCATTCAAAACCGCAAAAATTGAATTAGAAACTCTCGATAAGTTTTCTAAAGCTAATGGATTTCCAAAATCACAGATTATCGAGCCATGGGATATTAGTTATTGGTCCGAACTTCTTAGAAAAGAAAAGCTCAATTTGGATCAAGAGTCTTTGAGACCTTGGTTCCCACTAAATGATGTTTTAAAAGGTTTATTTAAATTAAGTGAAAAGCTCTTTGAAATTAAAGTAGTCGAGGCAACTGATGAGGCACCTTTGTGGAATGATGACGTTTTATTTTTTAATATCCTCAATAAAGAAAATGACAAAATAGCATCATTTTACCTAGATCCATATTCGAGGCCTGAATCAAAGAGGGGAGGAGCTTGGATGGATGAATGTTTGAATAAAAATAATGTTGGCGAAAAGACCCTCCCGGTAGCTTATCTCGTATGTAATCAGACTCCACCATCAAAAGATAAACCTAGTTTGATGAGTTTTGAAGAAGTTCAGACACTTTTCCATGAATTTGGTCATGGTCTTCAACACATGCTTACTACTGTAAATCTTCCTCAAGCAGCTGGCATCAACAACGTTGAGTGGGATGCAGTCGAACTTCCAAGTCAATTTATGGAAAACTGGTGTTTTCATAAAAATACTCTTATGAATATTGCTAAGCACTACAAAACAGGAGAAAAGTTATCCGATGAGAATTTTGAGAAGCTCCTAAAGAATAGAACTTTTAATTGTGGTATGGCTACTCTTAGACAACTACATTTTGCAATTACTGACCTCAGATTACACAGTAGTATTGATAAAAACAAAGGTAAAACAGCAGATGAAATAAGAAGAGAAATTGCAAAACAAACTACTGTTATTGAACCAATTCAAGAAGATCACTTTCTCTGTTGTTTTAGTCATATATTTGCAGGCGGATATTCTGCAGGATATTACTCATATAAATGGGCTGAAGTTCTAAGTGCTGATGCGTTTTCAATGTTTGAAGAAGCTGATCTAGAAAACCCTGAAGATTTAAGGTTAATAGGAAAGAAATTTAAAGATACAATACTCAGCTTAGGAGGAAGCTTACCTCCATTAGATATATTTAAACTATTCAGGGGAAGAGAGCCACAAACTGATTCCTTAATAAGGCACTTAGGTCTATCTGGAGCTACTTAATAATTTCATCGATTATTTTGTCAACCACAGATTTATTTCTTACAAGGTTTCTATGTTTATATACTTTTACTGATATTTTTTTCCCAAAATTTAAATTTGTCCACCAGCCAGGGAAAACCATCATATCCCAATAAGTAAAGAAATTTATACACTCAATTTCATCAAGAAAAAAATCATTATTTGCTAGTTCTCTTAAAAACTTACTATTTATTTTCATTTCTGATATTCCTCTAAAGGGGTATTTAGGTATTAATTGAGCCATCAAAGTTCCTTTGTGAGGGGAACCTATAGATATTAATCTTCTTGTTCTTTTATGCCCATTAAATTTTTGAAGCCAGTATCTACCAATTATTCCTCCCATAGAAAATCCTAAAATATCTATTTCTTTTTCTAAACCATATTTCTCTAAAATTAATTCGTTTAATTTATTAGTCAAATCCAGAATTGAAGTCATTCCATATGAATGTTTAAGAGTTGGGGCAAAATATTCAATGCCAATATCATCAAGTTTTGAGGTAATAGAAGAAAAAATACTTGAAGTATTCCAAAGACCATGAATCAATATAATAGGATTTCTTTTTTCCAATACTTTAATTATTTTCAAGAATTCTTACTATTGACACCTTCCCATCGAAACCTGTGATTGGAGGATTACATTTTGTCAAGATAATTTTAACTTTAGAAAGCTTAAATCCCTGATTAATGATTTCTAAAATTTCGTTTGAATATTTTTCAATTGTGTAACAATATATTTTCTTTGATTGGTCTTTTAAAATTTGAACTAATTTTGAATAGTCAATTGTTTTTTCTATATCATCATTTATTGTACATTTTTCAAAATCAGTCCACAAAAATATATCTAAAATAAATAGTTGTCCCAATTCCCTTTCTTCATCAAGAACACCAACCCTAGCCCAAAGTTTAATATTCTCAATTTTTAAAAAAGTTTCCATCTTTAAAAGTTTTAAAGATCTTTATGCGTATAGATAGCCTTTCCTGATGAAAAATCATCAACTATATTCCCAACACCTTTTAGGAAATATTTATAAGTTACCAAACCTTCTAGACCTACAGGTCCCCTTGGAGGAAGAGTTTGAGTAGATATGCCAACTTCAGCGCCAAATCCATATCTAAACCCATCTGCGAACCTAGTAGAGCAATTATGAAAAACACCTGAACTATCAACTACATTCATAAATTTATTGGCAGTATTTGAATTTTCAGTAATTATTCCATCTGTATGTTTTGAACTATATTTTTGAATATGTGTGATTGCCTCCTCAAGATCATCAACAATTTTTATCGATAGAATTAAATCCAAATATTCAGTTCCCCAATCTTCTAGGCTAGCCTCATAATTTAACCCTAATTCAAGAGATCTCTTATCTCCGATTAATTTAACATCATTAGAATTAAAAAGAGGGATAGCCCTTTCTAAAAAAGCTGGTGCGATATCTTTATGGACTAATAAAGTTTCGATAGCATTACATGCTGCCGGATATTGAATTTTGCTGTCCAAAGCAACTGATAAAGCCATCTCTAAATTTGCCTCAATATCTATGAACAAGTGACAAATTCCATCAGCATGTCCTAGCACAGGAATTTTTGTATTCTCCTGAATAAATTTAACTAATTCATTACTTCCTCTTGGAATGATTAAATTAATATATTTCTCAAGATTTAACATCGCCATACTATCTTTCCTGCTGGTTAATAAACATATTGCATTTTTATCAAGACCTGATTCATCTAGACCTTCTTGTAATGCTTTCACTATTGAAGTATTTGTTAAATTGGCTTCACTACCTCCCTTTAGCATTACTCCATTACCCGATCTTATTGCTAAAGAACTAATCTGCATTACGGCATCTGGCCTTGATTCAAAAATAACCCCTAAGACTCCAATTGGCACAGTCTTTCTTTCTAAGATCAATCCCTCTGCAAGCTCTCTTTTTATTTGGACTTGATTTACAGGATCAGTCAAATCGCCAACTTTTCTTACTCCTTCAATCCCTGAATTTAATTTTGATTTTGATAACTTTAATCTAGAAAGTAAAGCGCTAGAAATACCTTTTTTTTCTGCATTTGAATAATCCTCATTATTAGCCTCTAATATTTCTTTAGAATTTTTTTCTAGATAATCAGCCATAAAATTTAAGGCTTTAATTCGATTTTGATTTTCAGTCTGACTTATTTTTATTGACGCAAAACGAACTTTCTCAGCTTTTTCTAAAAGATCATTACCGGGTTGTGGGACTTCAAAGATATTAGCCATAATATTTTTTAGTTAATCTAATAATAATTCAAATTAACGATTCTTTAAAGTAAATTTCTTTCTGAATTAATATCTAAAAAATAATTGAACTTGACTTTTCCAATCCCCATTGGAATCAAAAGAACCTAATAATTCTAGGTTTGGATTTGCCTGAAAAGTCAAAATTCCTAAAGGTGAAATATCTTCTCTACCTGGAACAGTTTGAAAGGCAAAATTTATCGCATCAGTAATATCAAGACCTATTTCGGCTACCCAAGCTTGAGAAGAAAATTCTTCATTAGAAGATGATTGATCATCATTGTCTATATCTAAATTTTCATTTGAAAAAATATTATTTAATGAATCATTATTTTCTATTAACGCTGGATATAGAGATAACTGAAATCTTTCACTAAATGCATCAGCATTATTAAGTTGAGAAATGAATGCTCTATTAATTAAATTTGCAGAGTTACCTCCAATCAAACCAATTATTTGTGATCTGTTATAACTTGGCGTGCTCCTTAATTGGATTCTTCTATTTTCATCAGCAAATGATAATTGATCTAAAAATCCTTCATAAGATGCTTCAATTTTGATAAGCCTTGAATTACCAATCCCAAATGATCCCAAACCACTTGAAGTAGCATTAACATCAAGATCACCTGAGAGGTTTGAATCCTGATTATTTTGACTTATAGGTATTATAGAATCTGGAACTTTACTAACCAGAGAAAAATTAATAAATGGAACAACACCACTTCTAGATGCAAATAAAATATAATTGTCTTTATTTTTATCAAGTTTAAATGGAGTGGTATATAGATTAGCTCTACCTTTTTTAAGATAAATTAGACCTCTAGCATTTAAATCTTTTCCTACTTTTCCGTTTATATTAAGGTCTAATCTGGTATCTAAATAAGCTTGAACTAATTCTGAATATTGAAGTTTAAAATCTGGACCAAGTTTTAATTTAAGATTATTAAAACTCAAATTATCCAAATAATTAGGCAAAGTTTCTCCCAAAAGAACTGAATTCAAGATTGTTTCATTTGAAATTATTTCAATATTTTCATTATTATTCCAGTAAAGTTCTGGCCAATCTTTTTTATCCTCTTTTCTTATAAGATTATTTTCATTTTTATTGTTTTGATTGGTGCTATTAAAATTAATAAATCCATTATTAAAAGATAGAGAACCTCCCAAAACAGGACTTTCAAATGATCCACTTAAATCGAGATCTGAATCTATTAAAAAATTAAAATTACCTTTCTTTAAAGTAAATCTATTAGTTATTAAATTAATTTCTGCCTCCTCAGAATCATTCTGACTGTAAAAAGGCAAAGAACCTTTTACAAAAATTTCTCCAGAATCATCAGCATTAGCTTGTAGATTATTGATCTCTAAAGAGTCAAAATCAAAGATTATTGTGCTATTAATATCTTTTATTCTATTGTTTAAAAATTCAATTTCAGAATCTTTAACTACGAAAAATCCATTTAGTAGAGGTTTATTTAAGGTTCCTTTTAGGATAACTCTTAGATTTACATCACCTTCTTTAAAGGTAAAGTATTCATCAGCAAAAATATCTATTAATTCAATAAATTTTCCATTCCCAATAAATCTTAGATCTAATTTATCAGATTTATTTATAGGTATTGAGCCTTCAATATTAATTGGGATTTCAGAATCATTTACTATAAGGGAAAAATCAATATCAAAAATAGAATTATTAAATTTAACTAGTCCTTTATCAAATATTATTTTATTATTTTTAATTGATGAACCATTGGAAAAAATATTGCTAGAAAAAGATTTTATATCAAGATCATAAACTATATTCATATCTAATCCTCCAAGGAAATCTCTTGGTTTATTTAAAAAGATATTTGCTGCACTTATTGGAAATTTTTTAATTTTTAAGGAACCTTTCCCTGTTAATAATCCACCTTCTAAATCAATAGAAAATTCCTCTTTATTCTTGTTATAGACGTCTTTAGATACATCGAGATAGCCATTTAATTTTGCATTCAATTTATAATTTGCTGGTCTATCGCCCTGAATAGTAATTTTTCCATTGTATCTACTTCTAAATTTATTTAAATATTTTTGCAAATTAAATTTATCCTCTAGCAAATTACTATTTTCAATAAAGTTATTTATAAAATCAATCCTTTCTTTAAATGATTTATTTTCTTTATTTATTTCCAAATCATCCAAAATATTGGATTTACTTAAAGGAATAAATTTTTTATTATCAAAGTTAAAAATATCAACAGCGGTAAGGATAGTCCATCTAGTGCTTATATCCTTGAATTCTGAATTAATTAGATTATTTTTACTTGAATTATATTCGACTTCAATTATTCCTCCATCGATTGGATACAATGAAGAGTTTATATAAAAAGAATTATCTTCGACGCGGAAATCAAATAATGAATTGGCGAGATTAATATTCCCATATTTACCTAAACTCCAAGCAATTCGCCCATCAATATATGACTGGTCTGACGAAATTGATCCCTTACCATTAATAATTCCATCAATTCTATCGAATTGATTTTTGTCTATAGATAATTCAAGTTCATCAAGAGGAAAATTATCCGCTCTCCAACTATAAACATCACCCTCTTTGACGATGCCTATAGTACCTTTATTTGAATTAAAAACTCTTACAAAATTTGCATTATTTATTTTAAGATCAGAATTAAAATTGATTGAGAGAAATGAAGGGATTGGAGAATATCTATTCTTCATATTTAGCAGAAATTTATTATTTTCATTTTTAATATCTCCCTCCCATATTTCTCTAATGCGAATACCTTTAAAGTGCGGGTAATCAAGATTAAAGTTTATCGAAATATCAGGATCAGAAATTTTTCCTTTTAATTCTCCTTTAGCAGTAATGAAACCCCTTATATCATTTTTTCGGAAAATATTTAAATTAGATAATTGAGTTCTATTTATTTTAAAACTAGTATCTATATCACCAAAATTAATACCTCTTCTATCAAACCAATAGGGAATATTACCCAATAATTGGATATCTGGATTGAGGCTATTAATATATCCAATACTTCCTTTTAGATCAATACTATTAGAACTTCTATTAAATGGCACATTTAGATTAAAGTTTGAAGTTAACGTTCCATAATTTAATTTTTCTGAATTACCAATTAAATTATTATCTTTACAAACAAAATTAGTTGAATCTGAATTTATATTCTCTGAGAAAGCTTCCGATTTTATTTTTAAATTAGTAAAAGAAAATCTTCCTTTGCAAGATGTTTCATTTGGTAATTTATTAAATTTAAAGTTAGATTTAAAATTTCCTTTTTTAAAACTAATTTTTCTATTCCCAATAATATAGTTAGAATTCTCAAGATCTAAACCCCTAGAAAATAACTCAAGAGATAAAAAGTCTTTATTTAATTTTGTATTAAATTTAAATTTTAAAAAACCTTTTTCATCAAAATTTGATTTTACATTTGCAATAATTTCTCTATTCTTTGACTTATAAATAACGTTACCTTTTACTTTTGTTTTAAATCCTGATTTTTTAAGATTTAGAATTGAATATTTATTTAAGTTAAAATTCAATTCATAGTTTGATTGTGATTTTTTTGTAATTAGATCATTTCTATAAGATTTATCCCTTTTAAAAAAATCTCTATCTATATTTATAGCGGCTTCATTAGGACTTATTTTTACAATCCATTTTTGTTTTAGCAAAGATCTAAAAGGCATAATGCCCACATATACATTTTTGGCTTTAATTTCAGAATCTATATTTTTTTTATCATTAATTTTTGAATTCCCCAAAGAAATACCTAAAAATCTAATCCCAACATAATCACCTAAATCAATATTTTTATCTAAAAAATTCTCAATACTTTCTTCAAGCTCTAATTTCCTAGAACTATAAGTTTCTTTTAAAAAATTATTTAATAAAAAAGAGCCTAAAAAACCTAAGGGTAAGAGCATCCCTGCTAAAAAAATCTTAGTATTTAAATTTAGAGATCTAATTTTTTTCAAGTTAGAGCCCAAAAATAGAGTAGGCTTACAAAATATAAGAAATTAATCAGGTCAAAGCCACTAAATGTCTTTTTTTGAACTATTAGAGAACACACCCAAAATTTTTGGATTGTTTGGAATATTTCTATTCATTTGCACAATAGCAGCTTTTATATTTAATTTTGGTTTTAAATTTCGAATAATTGGAGCAACTATCTTTTCATTATTACTTTCATTGAGTAGTTGGGCATTTATACAAAGTTACTCTGAAAAGGTTGTAATAGAAGGTGCAAAATATGTTCCAATTGTTTATGACAATGGGTTCGATCTGATTATTGCTAAAGCAGATGATGCCTTCCCAGAAGAATCTATTGAAGCAACTTTAGACCAATTATCGGAAAACTTAAGGAAAGGTAGCAGATCTGGTGCGAATGTAAAAATAAAGATAAGAAAACTTGAAAAAATTTCAGAGGGTGTAAGTAAACCAGTGGTTATAGGAGAAGTTCAGAAAAATGTCAAAATGAATTAGTCTTTAAAAAATGGAAAGTAAAACCTTTTTAGATTATTTGCCAATTAATTTTAGACATGAGAAATCTTTTTTTATTCAAAATAATCTAACTGACTTTGAAAAATTAAGTAATCTTTCGGACTTAGATATAAATGAGATTCAAAGAAAATCTTCACTATGTACATTGAATAATCTTAAGAAAATTAGAGCTATAGCTATATTTAAAAAAGAAATTGGAATTTCTCCACCGCAAGCATATCTACTTTTGCATTGCGGTATATCTTCTCTTAAATCATTATCACAATCTACCCCTTACGAATTAGAACGCAAAATTGGTAGATTAGAAAGAAATCTTAGAGTAAAAACTGATACAGATAGAACTTTTACTCTCTTAAAAGAATGGATTAAAAAAGCTAGTCAAATCGACAAATCTATTGGAAATCTTTGATAAAAAATTTTTTTAATGTAGAATTTAGAAAAAGTAAGTGATAATGAAACATTTGTTATTTTTTTTATTTTTGTTTTCCAACCCTTTATACCCTGTTTTAAGTCAATCTAACTTATTGGAGACTGTAAAAAAGAATCCAAACGAAGCTAAGATTTTATGTAATAAGTTTAGAGAGTTTAATTCAAAAGGCATTTCAGCTAGTTCAGATAAAGCTATAGAGTATGTATCAAACAAAAAAAAATTAACTCCCGTTAACGCAGAGATCTTTTCTATTTACGTCATTGGGCTGCACTGCCCAGACATTATCTAAAGCCTAAATGTCTGGTTCAAGATGGTTCGACAAGTCTCTAGTACTTAGAGATGGAGTAAGACTTATATCCAGGATTTGGTTACCTAATAATAATGGGCCATGGCCTGCATTATTGATGAGACAACCATATGGCAGGGAAATAGCTTCAACTATTACCTATTCTCACCCAGAATGGTGGGCTTCCAAAGGATATATGGTAATAATTCAAGATGTTAGAGGTATGGGTTCTTCTGAAGGAATTTTCAACGGTTTTTCTCAAGAAGCTAGCGATACTACAGAAACACATGAATGGGTAAGGTCTCTAAAAGAATGTAATGGGAAACTTGGCTTATATGGTTTTTCATATCAAGGATTTACTCAACTAACTGGTGATTTAAATTCAAAGCCGCCCGATTGTTTATCTCCAGCAATGACTGGGATGAATATTAAGGATCATTGGTGCTCAGATGGAGGAGCATATTGGTGGCATAACAATATTGCATGGGGACTTCAAATCGCAGCACTTAAGATGAAAAGAGAAAATAAATTACTTGAGTGGGAAAAGATAAGATTAGCCTTAGAAAATAAAAGTTATTTAAGGGAAGGAATTGACACTTTAAAAAAATATGATCCTAATAGCTTTGTTTTGGAATGGCTTAAAAATTTAAATAATGCTCGCCCATTTGAAGAATTTAAACCAATTTCAACATGGATAAAACAACCTATGTTAATTATTGGAGGACTTTGGGATCCACATTTAAAAGGTGCCTTTGATCTTTATAAAAAATCTAAAGACGCTGGTGGAAGCCCAGAGATTATTATTGGGAATGCGACACATCTAAATTGGTGGGAGGGATCACAAGAATCTTTATTAAAATTTTTTGATAAACATTTAAAATTAGATGAAAAATTAAATTCTAAGAATTTTAAAGACGAGAAAAAAATATGGAATATTTCATTAAATAAATGGGAAGAATTAGATAATAAATTTCACCCTGAATTTATTTTTGGACTCAAAAGCGATGGCACGGCAAATATAGAGGTTGAAGATGGAAGTCTGACCATAAATTCAAAAGGATCAGGATGGTTCACAATTGTTAATGACCCATGGAGGCCTACTCCATCTGACGGTGGTCATTTAGGTCCAAATCCAGGAAAGTTTAATAGAAGTATTATTGATAAACGCCTGGATGTAGGTGTTTTTCAAACCAATTCTTTTGAAGAAGATCAATATTTAAGAGGAGTTCCCACTTTAGAAATCCAAGTAAAAAGTGATCAGCCCAATTTTGATATCTGCCTTGCTTTATCTCTAGTTGAAGAAGGTAATGAAAAGGCGAATCAATTTTCAACAGGATTCTTAAGGGTTAAAAACTCCAAAATAAATGAAGAATGCATTTATCAAATAACAATGCAGCCAACAAATATTTGTTTGATTAAAGATAGCAAGCTTCGCTTATCTATATCTGCAGCAGCTTATCCCGCTATTGGTGTTAATCCTGGATTTGAGGAGGGAAATATTGGAGCCCCATCAGCAAATCATAGAGTTATTACTCTCAGTTTTAGCCTTAAAAGAACATTTATGAAAATGACCCCTTTTTTTTCTTAAATAATTATTTTTTTGGTTAATCATTTGATAATATAAACCCTTAATATCTACCAGTCATGATCGAGACAATTCAAGCAGACTGGATTAAATCAGAAGCTATCAACCTAGAAAATTGTTGCAATGATAATCCATTAAAAATATTAGGTCCTCATTTTTATGAAGAACAATGGGTTGTAAGGGTATGGATGCCTGAAGCAGACGAAGTTAAAATAAATTTTAAAAACAATTCCTATAAGGCGGAAAGCATAAACCATAAATGGCTTTTTGAAGCTATCCTGCCTGAAAATCCAAATTATAATTACGAACTAAATATTTCACGAGGAGGGCTCACACATACACAACATGACCCTTGGTCATATAGAGAAGAGTGGATGGGAGAAGTTGATAGACATCTTTTTGCAGAAGGCAATCATCATCATATTTGGGAAAAAATGGGAGCACATCTCATTGAAGAAAAGAATCAAAGAGGAGTCATGTTTTGCATTTGGGCTCCAAATGCAAAATCAATCTCGATAATTGGAGATATAAATTCTTGGGATGGGAGACATCATCCAATGCAAAAAAGATTAGGGGGAATCTGGGAACTATTCATGCCAACAATGCAAGTTGGCGACACATATAAATATGAAATAAGAACACAACAAGGTCATATTTATGAGAAAGCTGACCCATATGGTTTCCTTCATGAAATTAGACCTCAAAATGGTTCAATAGTTTCAAAATTGAAAAACTTTAATTGGAATGATAGTTCTTGGATTTCAAATAGAGATTCTTCTAGTCAAATTAACAAGCCAATTTCAGTTTATGAAATGCATTTAGGGAGTTGGCTCCATGAATCAACAGATAATAAATATCTGGAGGACAATGGTGAACCAAGAGATCCAGTACCTGCGGCCGATTTAAAACCTGGAACCAGATTATTAACTTATCCAGAATTAACCAAGAAACTCATCCCTTACGTAAAAGATAGAGGATTCACTCATATTGAACTAATGCCAATATCTGAACATCCTTTCGATGGTTCATGGGGATACCAAGTTACAGGCTGGTATGCACCAACAAGTAGATTTGGCACCCCAAATGAATTTAGAGAGTTTGTAAATAAATGTCATGAAGAGGGTATAGGCGTAATTCTTGATTGGGTGCCTGGTCATTTTCCAAAAGATAAGCATGGTTTAGCATTTTTTGATGGTTGTCATCTTTATGAACATGGAGATTCACGCATAGGTGAACACAAAGAATGGGGAACCCTAATATTTAATTACAGCAGAAACGAAGTAAGAAATTTCTTAGTAGCCAACCTCGTTTATTGGTTTGAAGAGTTTCATATTGATGGCATAAGAGTAGATGCTGTAGCTTCAATGCTTTACAGAGATTATCTACGTCCAGATGGAGAATGGATACCCAATGAAAATGGTGGGAATGAAAATATAGAAGCCGTTAAATTTCTTCAACAGGCTAATCATGTACTCTTCCAACACTTCCCAGGTGCACTTTCTATTGCAGAAGAATCAACAACTTGGCCAATGGTAACCAAACCAACAGACATGGGAGGGCTCGGGTTTAACTTGAAATGGAATATGGGATGGATGCACGATATGCTTGATTATTTTGAAATAGATCCTTGGTTTAGGCAATTCCATCAAAATAGTGTGACTTTCTCAATCACATATAACTATACAGAGAACTTTATGCTTGCACTTAGTCATGATGAGGTTGTTCACGGGAAAAGTCATCTTTTACATAAAATGCCTGGCGATGACTGGAAGAAATATGCAAATACTCGAGCATTACTAACTTATATGTGGACCCACCCTGGTAAAAAAACGATATTTATGGGAATGGAATTTGGGCAAAGACAAGAATGGAATGTTTGGGATGATCTGCAATGGGAGTTACTAGAATTTGAGCCTCATAAAGGTATCAGGAACTTGATTGATGACCTAAACGTTCTTTATAAAAATGAACCTGCATTATGGAAAAATGACTTTGATCCTTATGGATTCCAATGGATTGATTGTAATGACAAATCTAATTCGGTTATAAGTTTCATGAGAAGAGAAAACGATACTAATGAGTGGCTTGTTGTTGTTGCTAACTTTACACCTAATACTCATGGGTCATACAAAGTAGGTGTTCCTGTGGAAGGATTCTATAAAGAAATATTTAATTCAGATGGCTCTAGATACGGGGGTAGTAACAAAGGAAATATGGGGGGTAAAGAAACTATAAATTACAATATTCATGATTATCAAAATGCTCTAGAACTTGCTTTGCCCCCATTAAGCGTGAGTATCTTCAAACATCAATCAAGAAAATAAGAAGGCTCATTTAACTTAGTGCTTCATATAAATGTTCATATAACGCTTTTGCTCTGCTTTACATTGTAAGATTTTTAAGTTGGATTTTAATTTTTTTAAAAATATCGAATTGAAAAATGGGTCAAGATTTACCACTACTACTCTCTGCCGCACTAGGTAAAAAAGTAAATAGGCCTCCAGTATGGATGATGAGGCAAGCAGGAAGATATATGAAAATCTATAGAGATTTAAGGGAGCGTTACCCAAGCTTTAGAGAGAGGTCTGAAAATCCAGAACTATCATATGAGATTTCAATGCAGCCTTTTCATGCTTTCAAGCCGGATGGAGTGATCCTTTTTTCAGATATTCTCACACCTCTTCCAGGGATGGGCATAAATTTTGAAATAATAGAAAGTAAAGGTCCAATTATTGAGGACCCAATAAGAACTCTTAACCAGGTAGAAAATTTAAAAGAATTAAATCCAAGTGAGAGTTTAAGTTTTGTTGGGCAAGTTCTTACTTCACTAAAAAAAGATGTGAATAATGAGGCAACAGTTTTAGGTTTTGTTGGCGCACCTTGGACGCTTGCTGCATATGTAGTTGAAGGTAAAAGCAGTAAAAATTATTCTTTAATAAAATCAATGGCTTTTAATGAACCGGATTTACTTCATAAACTTCTTGATCATTTTGCAAAATCTATTGGTGAATATCTTAAATATCAAATAAAATCTGGAGCGCAAGTAGTACAAATTTTTGATTCATGGGCCGGCCAACTAAGCCCACAAGATTACGATGTCTTTGCTGGGCCGTATCAAAAAAAAGTTGTTGAAATTGTAAAAGCGGCGTACCCTGAAACACCAATAATTCTTTACATTTCAGGCAGTGCTGGTGTTTTAGAAAGAATGGCAAAAACTGGAGTAGATATAATTTCATTAGACTGGACAGTAGATATTGAAGAGGCTTGTAAAAGAATTCCCAGGGGGATTGGAATTCAAGGTAATGTTGACCCTGGTATTTTATTCGGAAACGAAGAATCAATAAAAGAAAGGATAGATAATACTTTCAATAAAATCAAAGACAGGAAATATATTCTTAATTTGGGTCATGGGATTTTACCTGGGACTCCAGAAGAAAATGCTCAAACATTTTTTGAACATGGGAAAAAACTCACTTACTAGTCAAAGTCTTGGGATATAAAAACTTATTAATAACAGGCGCTAATGGATGTGTTGGCCAATATTTAGTTGATTGGTTTTTGAAAAACACAAAATTCAGGCTTTATCTCATGGTAAGAGACAAAAGTAAGTTACCAATTTCTGTTCAAGAAAATAAAAAAGTCAAGTTAATGGTGTGCGATATCAGAGAATCCAATAGGTATAAAAAGGAAATTAGCCAAATTAATTACCTAATTCATACTGCTACAGCTTGGGGAGATCCAAAAAGAGCCTATGAAGTAAATATTAAAGCTTTTGAAGAATTACTAGAAATGCTTGATATTGAAAAGTTAGAAAAGATTATTTATTTTTCAACAGCTAGTATTCTTGATACCCAAACAGAATTAATGAGGGAATCATTGATTTATGGAACAGAGTACATTCAAACAAAATATGAATGTTTCCAGAGACTTAGAGAAAGCTCATTTGCAGAAAAAACATTCGCTGTCTTCCCTACCTTGGTTTTTGGAGGGAATCTTGGAAAAAAAAGTAAATACCCTGTGAGTTATTTAACTAGTGGATTGAAAGAAATTGGGAAATGGCTTTGGTTAGCAAGATTTTTAAAACTCGATTCTAAATTTCACTTTATACACGCAAATGATATCGCCCAGATTTGCGGGTTTCTAATTAAAAATCATAAAGAAGAGCAATACAAAGGCTTTAGAAAATTTGTGCTAGGTCAAAAATTCATTTCTATTGATTATGCCATAATTACACTTTTAAAGAAACATAATATGAGGAGATTTTTTGCGATACCGCTTACAAAAAAAATCCTAAAAATATTATTAAGAATTCTCCCCATCCAAACTACTCCTTGGGATAGCTTCAGTATCAAAAAATATGACTTTAATCATGTCCCCATCACTAATCCTGAGACTTTTAAACTTAAAAGTTATGCCAAGTCACTGAATGATATTTTAAGGTTATCAAAGTTACCAAGCTGTAATAACAATTAAAATTCTCACAGTTAGGTTACCAAAGCCTTGTAATATGTATAAATAAGCAAATTTTTATTATGTTACGTTCAATCTTTGCAGGGTTATTTGCAATAGTCTTAACTCTAGGTCTTGGTATTTCATCAGTTTCAGCTAAGACTGTTGAAGTAAAACTTGGAACAGATGCTGGAATGCTTGCATTTGAACCAAGTACAGTAACCATTAGTGCTGGTGATACAGTTAAATTCGTCAATAATAAACTTGCCCCTCACAATGCTGTTTTTGATGGGCATGAGGATTTAAGTCATGCGGACCTAGCTTTTGCTCCAGGAGAGTCTTGGGAAGAAACATTTGATAATGCTGGAACTTATGATTACTATTGCGAGCCACACAGAGGCGCTGGAATGGTAGGTAAAGTTATTGTTGAATAGATAAACATTGTAAATAGTTAAATACTCTTTTTGACTTAATTTTTATTACGGTCATACCAAAATTTTGATTGATGAAAACAGTTCCAAGCGAATTCTCAAATTCTGCTTGGAACTGCTTTATTTTTGCCAAAGAAATTGCTTATAAAAATTATCAACAAAATGTAGACTCTGATAATTTATTATTAGCTCTTATTAAAGATGACAATATTACAAAAAAGATTTTAAAAAAAATAATGTAAATCTAAAAGATCTTGAGAGGGAAATAATTTCTTCATTAAATGCGAAGGCAAAAATGAGAAATAAACAAGATAATTTATATATAGGTGATACACTTCACAAAGTATTTTTGAAGGCGAATGATATTAAAAATACTTTAAATGATGTAGTGATATCAACAGAACACTTAGTTTACGGTTTCACTTATGATGATAAATATGGATTTCAAATTTTAAATCAAAAAGGTATTCCAGAATTTCTTGAAATTATAAAGAAAATGAAGTCAGATCCCGCAGTAAAAAATGAATTTAATAGTTCTAATGAGTCTTTGGAAAAATATGGTATTGATCTAACTCAATCTGCACGAGATGGGATTTTAGACCCTGTTATTGGTAGGGATGAAGAGATTAGAAGAACAATTCAAATATTGAGTAGAAGAACAAAAAATAATCCAGTTCTTATTGGAGAACCTGGGGTTGGCAAAACAGCCATTGTAGAAGGGTTAGCTCAAAGAATTATTAATGGCGATGTACCTTCTGCGCTTCAAGATAGGAAACTAATTTCATTAGATATGGGTTCACTTTTAGCTGGAGCAAAATATCGTGGAGAATTTGAAGAAAGAATAAAAAATATACTAAAGAAAGTGAAAGAATCAGAAGGTAAGATTATTCTTTTTATTGATGAAATTCATACGGTAGTTGGAGCAGGCGCTAGTGGAGGTTCTTTAGATGCAAGCAACCTATTAAAACCAATGCTTGCGAGAGGAGAACTTAGATGTATTGGTGCTACAACTATTAATGAACATAAACAAAATATAGAAAAAGATCCTGCTTTAGAACGAAGATTTCAAAAGATAAAAGTTGATGCTCCTTCAATAGATGATACTGTATCAATTCTAAGAGGATTGAGAGAAAGATACGAAGTTCATCATAGTGTGAGAATTTCTGATAATGCTTTAGTTGCAGCTGCAACCCTTAGCGAAAGATATATTAACGATAGATTTCTTCCTGACAAGGCAATAGATCTAATCGACGAAGCAGCCTCAAGATTAAATATGGTCATAACTTCCAAACCTGAAGAAATTGATGAAATTGATCGAAAAGTTCTACAGTTTGAAATGGAAAAATTATCTTTAAAAAGAGAAACGGATGATTTTTCTATAGAAAGATTAAAAAAAATAAATAATGAACTTAAATCCCTTAAAGATAAACAGGCAGAATTAGGTGCTCAATGGAAAAAAGAAAAAGATGAAATAGATGAGATTAGCACCATAAAAGAAGAAATTGAATCTGTTCAATTGCAAATAGATCAAGCCAAAAGGAATTTTGACCTCAACAAAGCAGCAGAATTAGAATTTGGAACTTTAAATTCCTTGCAAAAAAAATTGAAAGAAAAAAGTAAGTCCCTAGTAAATTCTCAAAAAAATGGAGATACAAGTCTTTTAAGACAAGAGGTAACTTTTGATGATATTGCAGAAGTTGTCTCAAAGTGGACCTCTATTCCAGTACAGAACTTAAACCAGTCAGAAAAAGATAAACTCTTGAGCCTAGAGTCAGTCCTTAAAGAAAAAATTATTGGTCAAGATAGTGCAATTAGAGCAGTTGCAGATTCCATTAAGAGATCAAGGACTGGTCTAAATGATCCAAGCAAGCCATTAGCTAGTTTTCTTTTTTTAGGTCCAACTGGTGTTGGAAAAACAGAGCTAAGTAAAGTAACAGCTAAAATAATATTCGATTCAAATTCTTCAATTACAAGACTGGATATGTCTGAATATATGGAAAAACATTCAGTGAGCAAAATTATAGGTGCGCCTCCTGGATATTTAGGGTTCGAATCAGGGGGTCAACTAACTGAAGCTGTACGCAAAAATCCTTATTCATTAATACTTCTAGATGAAATAGAGAAAGCTCACAAAGATATTTTAGATATTCTCTTACAGGTTCTTGATGATGGAATCATTACTGATGGTCAAGGTCGTACAATTAATTTCAAAAATTCAATCATTGTTCTCACAAGTAATTTAGGAAGTCAATCAATAAATGATTTATCAGTTAGACAAGAAGATACAAATGAAATTAAAAAAGTTGTAGATAATGAAATAAAAAAATTTTTCAAGCCTGAGTTTTTAAATCGACTTGATGAAATAGTTATTTTTAATAATTTAGAATTAAATGACATAAAAGAAATTGCAAAAATCCAGCTTCAACATTTAGAAAAAAGACTTAACAAAAAAAACTTAAAATTCAAAATTACGGATGAAGCAATTAACCAACTTGTCGAAAATAGTTTCGATCATGCCTATGGTGCAAGGCCTTTAAAAAGAATTATTCAAAAACAAATTGAGACAAAAATTTCAAATAATATATTGAATAATCATTACCTTAATAAAGACGAGATTAATATTTATATGATTAATGGAGAGATAAATGTTGATTAAATATCTAATTAAAGAATCCTTTATTACTTTAAATTAACAACTTTAATCTAAGATTTGAACCAATCAGGAATTTCCTCATAACTTGCTTTATTCGATTTATTTTCTTTTGATTCTGTTTTCCAACAACATGTTCTGCCCTCATCTTTATCCTGTAAGTATTCATTAGCCCATCTCCAAATTAATTCAGAGGTGAACTCCATTCCCACATTATCCATAATTCTCAGATCTAAAGCATCTAAGTCATGTAATTTTTCCCAGTAATTCAGCAAAGGGTCATCTTTATTTATTAGAAAAGTATGGTCAAATTGCTCCTTTAGTCTATTTTCTAGGGGTTTTAGACTTGAAAAATCGACAACAAAACCATTTAGGTCTAATTTTTTTGCAGTGAACCAAAAGGTGAATGATCTTGAATATCCATGAACAAATCTGCAGTGGCCTTCATGGCGCCATTGCCTATGTGAACAGGGAAAATCCTCGTAACTTTTGCTGCATGAAAATTTCAGAGAATGAATATACATCAATTAACTGTTAGGATAATTTTTGATAGAACCCAATGAATAGGATTTAACATAACTAACATAATGACTTTTTCAACTAATTTCTCGTTAGAAGATCTAAGCTTTGATAATTATGGATTAATCCCTGCAATTGCACAAGATTGGCTTGACGGATCAATTCTTATGCTTGCTTGGATGAACAAAGAATCTTTGACAATGACACTTGAAACCAAAAACGTTCATTACTGGAGTCGATCAAGATCCGAAATTTGGAGAAAAGGAGCCACAAGTGGAAGTACCCAAATACTGAAGAAGATAAGGTTCGATTGTGATAATGATGCACTAATTCTCTTGATTGAACAAAATGGTTCAGGCGCATGTCACACTGGAGAAAAAAGTTGTTTTTTCAATGAGATTCAAATTAATCAAAATGATAAAAAAGAGAAAAACACAACTCCCTTCTCAAATATTTGCTCTGAATTATTCAATACAATTAACGAAAGATCAATAAATCCCTCTGAGAAAAGTTACACAAATCATTTATTAAAAAAAGGCAGTAACACTATTTTGAAAAAAATAGGAGAGGAATCTGCTGAATTTATAATGGCTTGCAAAGATAATGATAAAAATTCAATCTCAAATGAAGCTGCTGATTTAATTTATCATCTGCAAGTAGCCCTTATGTACAAAGGTATTGAGTGGAGAGATGTTCTTGCTGTTCTAGAATCAAGAAGAAAAAATTAACCAATAAAAATTCAGAGTTTAAAATTTTTTATTCTAAAGTTTAAGAAAAAAATGTTAATTAGCTAATTAAAAATTATTAATTAATTATTAATTAATTATTACATGTATGGCTTATTACTAAATTAACTATAAGTTGAATATATCAATAAAGAGGTAAATCGTGAGTTCATTAAGCGATTTTCTTGGTGAAATAGGTCGTCATCAACTTTTGACGCCAGAGAGAGAACTCACTATGGGTAGAAAAGTCCAAGAGATGGTTGTGCTTGTTAATAGATGCCAAAAAGCAGGTGGTAAAGGACCCGCGTGTGAATATTCCGAAGCCGAAAGGAAAAAGATCAAAATTGGTGAAAAGGCCAAAAATGAAATGATAACCGCCAACTTAAGACTAGTTGTCAACCTTGCAAAGAGATATCAAGGCAAAGGGCTAGAATTGCTGGACTTGATTCAGGAGGGGACATTAGGCCTTACAAGAGCTGTAGAAAAATACGATCCATCAAGGGGGCACAGATTTTCCACCTATGCTTATTGGTGGATCAGACAAGGATTAAATAGAGCATTATCAACTCAAAGTAGAACTATAAGGATACCAGTAAACATTAATGAAAAACTCACAAAATTAAGATCAGCAAAATCAAAGCTTATGCAACTCAAGGGAGTAGCACCCACGACTGATGAACTAGCTGAAGAAATGAAAATAACTAAGGAGGAAGTTGATGAGCTCCTCTCATGTGAATTGAGAAGCATTACTGTTAGTCTCCAAGGTACTGTCAAATCAAAGTCAGATCCCTCTGAGCTAGTTGATATTCTTCCAAGTGATCAAACTCCACCAATGGAATTAGCCGAATTAGCCGAAAGGACAGCTTCAGCTTGGAAGTTATTAGATAAAGCAAATTTAACTGAAAAAGAAAGAAAAATAGTAAGCCTAAGATTTGGTCTAGACGGTTCTAATGAATGGAGAACTTTAGCTGAAGTTGCGAGACATATGAGTTGTAGTAGAGAATATTGCCGACAAGTTGTTCAACGAGCCTTAAGAAAACTTAGAAAAGCAGGATTACAAAACGGGCTAGTTGATAGTATTAGCTAAAAATTCCAAAAGAAAATCTAAATTTCATAAATAAGTGATGAAAGAGAATTACAGAAACAAAGAAAAAATTTATGATGCTGAAGTTTTAGAAAGTTCAACACTTGATGAGAATATCATCATCAAAATTCTTATTAGAGCAGGAAGAACAATTGCTAAACCTGCATTAGAAGTTTTAGAGATGGCTTTAGATCCTTTTACTCCAGCCCAAGTAAGAGTTTCCTTAATGGCTGCCCTAGCTTATTTAATTATGCCATTTGACCTTTTCCCTGACTTTATGCCAATAGTTGGTTTTAGTGATGATTTTGTCGCCCTCACGGCAGTACTTAGTATATGGAGCAAATATATGACTCCTTCAATAAGAGCAAGAGCAGAGAACAAGCTTAATAAGTTATTCCCTTTTTATTAAATGAGCAAATTATCTCAACAGGAAGAAAAAGAACTCATCTCCTTCATTAAGGATTGGTTGAAATCTCATGGATTTAACCAAAAAGATTTAGCAAATGAATTAAATATTAAATCTAGCAGAACCTCTGAGATTATTCTCAAAATAAAAGAATTACATAAAAAAGGCGGGATGTTCAACGTTGCAAAGAATCTCATAAGGATTGAAAAAAATTGGTTAAACAATATCAAATATGATTATCCAGAGACAAAACAAACACCACCATATAATCAATTAGATATCGACTCTTTAGTAAATCAGATAAATCAAGACGCTAGTAAATAATTATTCTATTTTAATAAGAAATAATCTTTTAAATTCACAAAAAGATTTCAAAGAAATATATCACTCTTAAAAAATAAGCTTTTAATAAATATCGCTTTAATTTATATAAATAATCAAAAATTAAATTATTAATAAAAATATTTTTACAAGTTTTTTTTTAAATAAATTTACTTTTATAAATAATATAAAACACTAAAAATATAATGAATTATGTTCAAAAAGCTTGAACCCAGGGATAAATATCATAATTAATCCATATACCTTTTTTCCAATATATATCTTCCTCAATCAAATCTATTAATTGATTTTCATTTTCAGCCTGAAAGATTCCAAACAAATATTTAGTACATTTTGTGGGTCCTAAAGTAACTAAAATATCGCGATCTTTTAATTTTTTAAGTCTATTAAGATGTTGTTCGCGAAATGGCGCCCTTTTTATGATTGCATCTTCACAGTACTTTCCAAAAACTACAAACTTTTCCATTTTAAAGATAAATAATAGAATAAATACATACTAAATAATTGCATATATTACACACAAATTGCTATCTTAATTAGATGGACTTTCTTTTAATTAATTATGCTCACTGGTAGTGATCTTCTCTCAAAAGTTAAAGAGCTTGGTGATGTAAGTAAGTCTGAGCTTGTTCGAGCATGTGGATATGTTACCACCAAGAAAAATGGGGGTGAACGCCTAAATTTTACAGCATTTTATGAAGCACTTCTAGAGGCTAAAGGAGTTAATCTTGGTGACTCTGGAGTTGCAGGTATTGGTAAAGGAGGAAGAAAACTGAGCTATATTGCGACAGTTCAAGGGAATGGAAATCTATTGATTGGGAAAGCATATACAGCACTTTTAGATTTAAAAGCTGGTGATGAATTTGAAATTAAGCTTGGGAAAAAACAAATAAGATTATTACCTACAGAATAATCTTAGAGAGAGAAACATAAATTTTATACTTAATTTTTAAATTCTTATTTAGCTTCTTATCAATATATTCTCTTTGTATTTATTTTTTATCAGCTGCTAAACGCATATCTTTACAAAATTCGCCAACATGATCAACTACATCTTTTTCACTTGAACTAGAAATTCGTTTTACAAATGCACTACCAATAATTACTCCATCTGCTCCCCACTCACGTACCCTACTAACATGTTCAGGGGTGGATATTCCAAAACCAACCGCAATTGGATTAGTATTTACTTCTTTTAATTTAGCTATAAGATTTTCAACTCTACTTTCCATTTTGTTTCTCTCACCAGTGACACCTGTCACACTTACTAAATAAGTAAAGCCTTTGGTATGATTGGATATTTGCTTCATTCTTTCAAAAGGAGTAGTTGGGGCCACCAATAAAATCAAGTCCATAGAATGATTACTTACTATTTTAGAAAATTTATAAGCTTCCTCTAAAGGGAGATCAGGAACTATTAGTCCAGAAACGCCAGCATTAAATGCCATCTCACAAAACTTTTCAAAGCCAAAACTCAGTAATGGATTTAAGTAAGAAAAAAGGATGATGGGGATATTTATTTTACCTTTTAAAGACTCTAAAAGGTTAATTACTTTTCTTAAATTAGTACCTGACTTTAAGGCGCGAGAGGCCGCCACTTGAATAACAGGTCCGTCTGCAAGTGGGTCACTGTAAGGGACCCCTAATTCAATAAGGTCAGCTCCATTTTCTTGTAACTTTAATAAGATCTCAGACGTTATTTCAATATTGGGATCCCCAGCCATTATAAAAGGCATCAAAGCTAATTTTTTATTTTTTTTTAACTCACAAAACGTCTCATCTACCTTAGATAAAGAGTCATTTTGTGTAATTTGCATTTTGTATTCTTTCATGATTTTTAGATATTTTTCTATGAAAAATTTATAGATTTTCCTCTAAATCTTCCATTAGTTTTTGCTGTTCTTCCTTTGACAATGAGTTGAATTTGGTTTCTAGTTTATCACTAACAACTTTTTCATAATCTTTTCTATAACGCTTCCTTTGTTCCATAAAAGTCATTTTTCCATTTACAACTCTATAAACATAAGATGTTACCCAAGTAATAACAATCAAAATCAAGATACAACTCGAAAGAGTAGTGGCCGTAAAATTGTCGATCCCAATTTGTGGTGCAAATTTATAACTAATTAATCCTATTAATGAAATAAATAAACCTATTTGTATAACTTTACCTTTAGTCAATTATTTACCCTTTACCACTTCCTTTTAGTCTGAGATTTAAAAATGGAGAAAATAAAATTAAACCTGGAAAGAAAAGAAATACAAGGCCATAAATTCCTAATCTTTCAAATTTGCCCATAATATTCCATCTATTATTCATCCAGTAAAATAGTAACAATGGGATAACCAATAAATAGGTAGAAATTATTCCGATATAAGCAATTAAAGTAGCGAATGAATTATTGAAAAAACTTTCCATTTTAATTTATGATTGCTTAGTTAAAACATAACAACTATTGGAAGTTATCGTCAGAACTAAAAATAAACAAATAATGGGAGTGGGGGGACTTGAACCCCCACGAGCTAAATCGCTCGACGGATTTTAAGTCCGGCGCGTCTACCAATTCCGCCACACTCCCAAAGGAATTTGCGCTTTCTAATCGTAGCTGAAAGTAACCCATTTAACCAAGAAAAATTGGAATATTTACACTTTTAATTGTCAGATTAAATCTAATTTTTTAATTTACTATTCCTTCTACTTGCCATTGTAAAGTTTCACCTGCATGAAATGGTTTTATTTGTCCGACAATATTTTTTTCTTCAACGACATCAATATATTCTTTAATTTTGTTAGGTCTAGAAACTAATTTTAATTTTTCTTTATTTGGTGGGACATTATAAAAATTAGGACCATTCAAACTTGCAAACTTTTCAAAATTATCTAGAGCATCCTCCTCTTCGAAAACTGTTAAGTAGCTTTCTATTGCTACTGGCGAATTAAAAATGCCTGCACATCCACAAAAAGCCTTCCACTTCCTAAGGTGTGGAGCAGAGTCAGTCCCCAAGAAAAAACATTTTTCCCCACTTGTTGCCGCTCTCCTTAAAGCGAGTCTATTATTTTCCCTCTTAGCAACTGGTAAGCAGTAGAAATCACTATTTAAGCCTCCAAAAAACATTGCATTTCTATTTATATGCAAATGATGCGGAGTAATAGTAGCCCCAATATTATTTTCTTGCACAAAATCCACTGCATAAGAGGTGGTTATATGTTCTAGAACGATTTTTAATTTTGGAAATCTTTTGGTTATTTGAGAAAGTTCTTTATCTATGAAAACTTCTTCTCTATCGAATACATCTACTTCAGAATCAGTCACTTCTCCATGAATTAAAAGAGGCATTCCAGAATCTTGCATTAATTCAAAGATCTTATATAGATTTTCTATTTTCCTAACTCCATGACTGGAATTTGTTGTGGCATTGGCAGGATATAATTTTGCTGCAAAAAATACATTATTTTTAAAACCATTAATTAGTTCCCCTTTATCAGTGTCATCTGTAAGATAAATTGTCATTAATGGTTCAAACTTAGAACTTTCTGGTAGCGCTTCAACAATAGATTTCCTATAAGAAATAGCGCTATTGATTGATGTTATGGGACTTTTAGTATTTGGCATAACGATGGCTCTTCCAAAATATTCAGAAGTAAAATGAATGATATTTTTTAATACAAGACCTTCTCTTAAATGTAAATGCCAATCATCAGGTTTTATTATGTTTAAAGTCTTCAAAATTTTTTCTATTTAATCAATTTTAACAGCAAATTAAAATTGACAATAAATTATAGATATTCGAGGATAGTTATTAACCAATTATGAAAATTTTTATTATTTAAAGTAAATCCTAAATATGAGTGATTTTTTATTTCCAATAATAGAAATATTTTTAGGCATAGTTCTACTTTTTGCTGGAGGAGAGTTCTTTATTCAAGGAGCCATATTTTTATCTTTAATTTTAGGAATACCTCAAATAGTAATTGGTTTGACAGTTGTTTCTCTTGGAACAAGCTCTCCTGAGTTGTTGGTAAGTTTGAGTTCAATTTTAAAAGGCAGTGATTCGCTTGCGGCAAGCAATGTAATTGGAAGCAATATTTTTAATGTTCTCGTTGTTTTGGGCATAAGCTCATTGATAACACCTCTTAAAGTAAAAAGCAGAATAGTCAGAAGAGATGTGCCCCTTTTAATGGCAATTTCTTGTGCAGTTTGGGCTATGTCATCAACAGGCTTATTAACATTGCAAGCAGGGGTATTTCTAATATTTTGTTTAATCTTAAATACAATATGGGAAATCAATACGATCAATGAAAAAGGAGAGGAGACAAAAGATGCTGAACCAGAGATAGAAGAATTAAAAGATAACTATAAAGGGAAAATAAATATTTTACTAAAGTTAATATTGGGAATATTTCTTTTAAGCTTTGGTTCAAATATTTTAGTAAATGGTTCTCAAACGCTCGCTACTCTTTTGGGTGTAAATGAAATTGTTATTGGTTTAACTATCGTCGCAACTGGGACATCTTTACCAGAATTAGTCACTTCAATAATTGCTGCATTTAAAGGCAAAACAGATCTTGCGATTGGGAATGTAATAGGAAGTAATTTACTTAATCAACTTTTAATCCTTGGAAGTTGCAGTATTTTTTCAGGATTTAAAGGTTTAGTAATTGAACAGAGTCTTATAAAAGTTGACTTGCCTTTTATGGTTTTAACTACCTTTGCGTGTTTACCAATTTTCTGGAGTAAAGGGAAAATCACAAGAATTGAGGGATTTATTTTGCTTAATCTTTATATTTTCTACATTCTCGATAAGATACTTTTCCTAAATGAATTTAACTTCCTTTCTGAATTAAGAATAGGTTTATTTATTTATTTTGCATTACTTATAGTATTTCTGATTTTTCAAGAAAAATTAAAATTTTCTAATTCATAATTTTATCCATACATAGTCACAAATTCTTCTGAGATAGTTGGATGCAAAGCCATAGTAATATCAAAGTCTTTTTTTGTTATCCCTGCATTTAATGAAATTGATACCATTTGAATAATCTCAGACGATGTTTCTCCAAACATATGACATCCTAGAACTTTGTCAGTTAGCTTATGAACTACAATCTTCAACATACATTTTGATTTATTCTTTTTAAAGGTATTAGACATAGGGGTAAATTTACATTTGAAGATTTTTATATTTTTTTCAGAGTAAATCTCTTTAGCTCTTTTCTCACTTAAGCCAACTGTTGAAATTTCTGGAATAGTAAAAACGGCCTTAGGGATATATTCATAATTTACTTTTCTTTTTTGATCATTAAAAAAATTATCCGAAAAAACTCTCCCTTGTTCTATTGCTACTGGAGTTAAGTTTGGCTTATTTATGATATCGCCAACTGCAAAAATATTTGCGTTGCTTGTTTGATTAAGTTCATCGACATCTAAATATTGGCCATCCATCTTTAAATTTAAAAAATCTAAATTTAAAGGCAAAAGATTTGGTTCTCTTCCTGTAGCAATAAGGATATTATTAGTTAGGCGTTTTTCTCCCGAGTCTAGGGTAGATTCGAGATTCCCATTTACTCTCTTGATAGACTTTAACTGAGTATTCGGGATTATATTTATTTCATTAAAAGTAGGAGATTCCTCTAAGCATGAAGAAAGATCCTCATCAAAACCATTAAGTAAATGTTGACCTCTAATTAATTGAGTTACTTCAGTACCTAAATTTCTGAAAATAGAAGCAAATTCACAAGCAATATATCCACCTCCTACTATTAATATTGATTTAGGAAACTTTTCTAATTCAAAAATATCATCACTAGTCCATGCCAAATCTACCCCGGGAATATTTAATTTCTTTGGTTTACCTCCAACTGAAATAAGAATTTTTTTTGAACTTATTTTGTTTTTAATTTTTTTTGTATTTGAACAAATAATTTCTAATTCATTTTGAGTAATAAATCTTCCTAAGCCTTCAAAAATAGTTATATTCGACTTTTTTAAAGAATTTCTATGTAAATTACTCAATCTAGAAACCTCCTCTCTAACATTCTTCAACAAAATATTTGATTCAAAATTAATACCTTCATTTTTTAATCCATATCCTTCAGAAGAATCCATATTTTTTTTACTTTTAGCTGCATAAACCATTAATTTCTTAGGCACGCATCCCCTTATCACACAAGTTCCTCCTATTTGATTTGCTTCTATGATTGCGACTTTTGCTCCATAACTAGCCGCACGTTTAGCCGCCGCGAGTCCTCCAGATCCAGCGCCAACAACAATTAAATCAAATTCAAATTCCAAGACTTTTTTTAATCAATTATTATAACGTTAGTTTATAGCTTTAATTTAAATAATGAATGGGATTTTGACTTGGGATGATTTAAATAAATTTGAAGTTGAAGATCTTGATAGAGTCCATGGTATAAATAATTCCTACGCAAACTTAAGATTATTTGGACATAGTGAAAATGATTTATTAGTTACCCTCTATAGGGATAGGCATTCTTGGTGTCCTTACTGTCAGAAGATATGGTTATGGCTTGAATTTAAGAAAATTCCATACAGAGTCGAGAAAATAAATATGTTTTGCTACGGCCAAAAAGAAAGTTGGTTCCTTGAAAAAGTCAGATCGGGGAAATTACCTGCAATTGAATTTAAAGGGCAAGTTATAACAGAAAGCGACGATATCATAGCTTTTTTAGAAAATGAATTTGGAGCACTTGGATCTTTTATTAGATCTAGTCACCTTATCAAAATTCGAAAGTTAGAAAGAGAAATTTTCAGATCCTGGTGTAATTGGCTCTGCCGAGAAAGCTTTAATTTTATAGATAACTCTTTTAGAAAAAAAAGATTTAAAGAATCCATTTCTAAACTCGATGAAATCTTAAGTAGCTCAGAATCAGGGTTTGTTGATCCCTCAGTTTCTAACACGGGTGATATAGAGCCTGGTGTGGGAGATTTAATTTTTATTCCCTATATGGAGAGAATGAATGCATCATTGATCTACTATAAAGGGTTTAATTTAAGGTCTAGTTATCGTAATGTAGATAACTGGCTTACCCTTTTTGAGGGGAAAAGTGCTTATAGAGGCACTCAAGGAGATTTTCATACTCATTCTCATGATTTACCCCCACAAATGGGAGGATGCTATAAAGAAAACAATGAACAACAGATTACTTTCTCAAAGTTAATAGATACTGGGGAGGGTTTAGGTAATTATGAATTAAACCAAAATTATGACTCAAAATATTATGCAATAATTGCTCTTAAAAGAGTAATAAAGCATAAAGATAATTTACTAAAAGTAAACCCGTACAATAAAGAATGTTTTGAGGAATCGTTGAGATCAGCTTTAACCCATATGATCACAAGTGAAGTAATAATCCCTGAAAAATTTTCGGGAATCTCATTAAGATACTTAAAAAATAGGATCTCAGTTCCAAGAGATATGCCACTTATTTCAGCTAGGTTATTAAGACAATCATTAAACAAAATTGAATCGCTTAGTGATGTCAATGAGATAGATAAGATACCTTTTAGGCATAGATATGATCAAGATCCTAGAAATTTTGCCTCTGGTTAATATTAAAACTATAAATTTTTTCTTGAATCTATTTGAAGTAAATCTCTTATTTTTTGTACTTGACTTGCAATATTAGGATCAATAGACAATTTTTTTTCAACTTGTTCAATAGCATACATAACTGTTGTATGATCTTTGCCCCCAAACTCATCTCCAATTCTTGGTAGGCTTAGATCTGTTCCGTGTCGCATAAGATACATACCTATTTGCCTAGCTTGACTTACTGGTTTTCTCCTACTTGAACTAATCAATTCGTCGGTAGAGACTTTAAAAAAATCTGAAACTTTATTAATAACTTGTTTTGGAGTGACAACTACTCCTACACTATTCGGATCAAGCATTGGAGCAATAGATTGGACTGTCATTGGCAAGCCAGTTATTGATGCAAATGCAACAGCTCTAGTAAATGCCCCTTCCAATTCTCGAATATTCGAAGTGAATCTTCCTGCTATAAATTGAATTAAATCTCTTGGAAGGTTCATCCTCTCTTGTTCTGCCTTTTTTTGAAGGATAGCTGTCCTCGTCTCAAGGTCAGGTGGCTGAATATCTGCGGTCATACCCATTGAGAATCTAGAAATTAATCTCTCTTGAATTCCCGATAATTGATTTGGGGGTCTATCACTTGCAATAACTATTTGACTTCCTGATTCATGAAGAGCGTTAAAAGTATGAAAGAACTCTTCCTGTGTATATTCTTTACCTTCTAAGAACTGTATATCGTCTATTAAAATCAAATCTACATTTCTATATTTGTCTCGAATAGCTGTCATTCCATCTCTTCTTATACCGCTAATAACATCATTAGTAAAAGTCTCTGTAGATACATATTTAACTTTTGCTTCTGGATCTATTTCTACTCGATAATGACCTATTGCTTGCATTAAATGAGTTTTACCGAGACCTACTCCACCACAAATAAATAGTGGATTGAATTCTCTCCCAGGTGATTCGGCAACTGCTAAAGCCGCTGCATGAGCCAACCTACTATTTGGACCTACAACAAATCTTTTAAAGACGTAGCGTAAATTTAGACCGTTGGGATTTTTGGATCGATTTTTTGAAGAAATATCTAGACTATTATTAGGAAATGATTTTGTTTTATGATTCACAATCTGATCATCTAGGTTCTCTTTATTTGTTGAATCGCTGCTTATATTTGTTTCAGATTTAAAAACAACTTTTACATCATGGCCGCATATTTCTTTTGCAGCCTTTTCGATAGTTTGACAATAATTCTTTCTTAACCAATCACTGGAAAATGTATTTGGAGCAATTAAAGTTAACAAGCCATTCTCAAAACAATTAAATTTAGCAGGCCTTATCCATGTCTCAAATGAAGGCTTACTTAAAGTTTTTTGAAGTGATTGTTGAACTTCCGCCCAAATAGGATTAATTGCTTGCAAAATTTTATTCTCTAGATTATTAATCTAGTTGGAATTTAATAATTGGCCATTAGGAAATCACAAGATCACGACAAATTTAAAATTACTTAACAAAGCCTCATACAAATTTATAAAAAAATTTTATTTTTTATAGGCATATAATTATTTTAAATCGCATTAAATTTTTGGATAAAGCATTACTTATTATCATGGCAAAATGGCATGCTTTTGGAAGATGCAAAACAAGATTATCTAAAGATATAGGTAAAAGTAGTTCTGCAAAGGTTCAAAGTGTAATGACCAAACACACTATTTCAGTCGCAAAATTTCTCCAAGAAAATAAACTAATTGATATTTCTATTGCTATATCTGGTTTGGGGGTAGGTAACTGTAAAAGATGGACTAGGGAATTAGGCATCAAAAAATTTACTTTACAGGGAAAAGGCTGCTTGGGAGAAAAAATGAAACGGCAAATAATTATCAACAAAAAATTTTGTGCAAGACATAAGATCAAAAATATTATCTTTATTGGTACTGACCTTCCAGATTTATGCCATCAAGATTTATTGAATACTCTCAAAGAGCTTCAACAAAATGATCTTATTTTAGGACCATCTAATGATGGAGGATATTGGCTTATTGGTTTATCAGAAAAAATTATGTCATCGCATATATATTTACCTTTTATCAACATAAAGTGGGGTACAGAAAATGTCCTTCAAAATACAATTGATAATTTTGCTACAACAAAATTAAGGTATAAGTTTTTAGATAAAAAAATTGATATAGATACAATTATTGATATTGAAAATAGAAAGTAATCGACTTGTCAAAAATCTCAATTATTATTCCAACTATTAATGAAGCTAATAATTTGCCATTATTGCTTTCAGACTTGTCAAGTATTCAGAAAGAGGGCGAAATCATAATTGTTGATTGTGGAAGTGAAGATAAAACTATTGATATTGCAAATATTTATGGAGCAAAAGTATTTATATCCAAAGAAAGGAATCGAGGGCTCCAATTAGATATTGGAGCTAAAAATTCAATAGGAGAGTGGCTTATATTTTTACATGCAGACACAAGATTAACTCATGATTGGTTAAAAAAAATAAACTCATTTTTAAAGGGAAACAATCAAATTATTTATTATTTTGAATTCAAAATTAATCACAAAAAGATAATTTATAGAGTCCTCGAAATTCTCGTAAATATTAGAAGTAAATTTTTTAAACAACCGTATGGTGATCAAGGTTTAATAATTCATAGAACAAACTATTTTAAGAATAATGGATTTAGGAATATACCTTTGATGGAAGATGTAGATTTTTTGATGAGATTAAACCAAAAAAAAGATTTAAAACAATTAAATTTTCCTATTTTTATAAGTTCAAGGAAATGGGAAAGAACTAATATTTTTCTCCAAGCAATTAAGAACTGGCACTTCAGAAGAAGATGGTTAAGAGGCGAATCGTTAAAATCTATATATTCTGACTACTACAAAAAATGATTAATTTGCATACCAAAAAGCACATTTCGACCCTCTAGGTTCTAAAATCCAACCTTGTCTTTTGTAAAATGAAACCACTTCAGCATCAGCAAAAAGGGTTACTTTAGAAATGCCAATATTTTTCAATTCTTTTAGGACATATCTCATTATCTCTTTCCCCAATCCAAGTCCTTGATAAACAGGGTTAATAGCCACATCCCAAACTGTTGCTTCTAGAATTCCATCGCCAGTGCATCTTGCAAATCCAACTAGTCTGGGAAATTTATCATCATGACGCCATAAGCCAACCACCAAAATACTGAAATCTAAAGCTCTTTTTACCCTCCTTACAGGTCTTCTGCTCCAACCAACAGTTTGCAAAAGTTGATCAAGTTCTATTAGATCTAAATCTTTATTTTTACTACATACAAATATTTCTTCTTTAGTTGTTTGAGTGAACTCATAAGAATTTAAACCATAAAGATCTATCAGCTCGTCCTTTGATAAACTGTTTGATTTTTTTATTAAAGATCCTTGGTTTCTAAAAATCATTAAAAATTCACGAATCCCTTTTGTTGAAGCTCAGAAAGCTGAAAATATACACCCTTTTTCAGTCTTAATTCACTATGTGTTCCCTCCTCAACTAATGATCCCCCTTTCAAGACTAAAATCCTATCAGAACTTTCAATAGTTGCTAATCTGTGAGCTATTACTAATGCTGTTCTTTTTGACAGAATTCTCTCAAGATCCCTCTGCAAAGTAGCCTCTGTTGAGGGATCCATAAACGCTGTCGCTTCGTCCATTATTAAAACAACAGGATTTCTAATCGCTACTCGAGCTACGGAAAGAAGTTGTCTCTCTCCAGAAGAGAGATTTCCCCCTCTTTCTCTCAGTGAGGTGTTCAAACCTTCTGGTAATTTTTTTAACAAATTATCTAACCCTAATTCGTAACAAAGATTTTCTAATTCAAGATTGTCTAGATTCGAATTCAGTTTTAAATTATCTGCGACATTTCCACTAAAGATAAAGGTATCTTGCAAAACTACTCCCAACATATTTCTAAGAGTTGCAATAGGAATATCTTTGATATCTATATCATCGATTAAAATTTGACCCGATTGAGGTTCATACAATCTACACAATAGTCTTATTATGGTTGTCTTACCTGAACCAGTTGGACCTACAAAAGCCACATGCTCTCCTGGATTAATCTTGAAAGATAAATTCTTTATAATATGTTCTCCTGCGTTGTAGAAAAAATTCACATTCTTGAACTCAATTTTGCCTTTAAATTTTTTATTTACATTTTTAGCATTTTCTAAAAAATGTTTTGCGGAAGTAGAGTCCTTAATCTGTATTTCTTCATCCAATAATTCGTTTATTCTTTCTACAGCTGTTAAACCTCCTTGTATTTGAGTAAATCTTTCTGCAAGCTGCCTTAAAGGTTCAAAAAGTCTTTGAGAATATAAAATAAAAGTTGTTAATGTTCCTAAACCAATATTTCCAGAAGTAACGAGATATCCTCCAACCGCCAAAACTAAGGAAACTGCAGCAAGAGAAATCCATTCTATAAACGCCGAAATACTACTGTCATAAAATATTGTTCCATTAACTGCTTTCTTATAAGCAACTCCAGTTTTGAAAAATTTCTTGCTATTAAAAGCCTCTCTTCTAAACATCTGAACGACTTCTAAACCTTGAAGATTCTCTTGAAAATCAGAGTTTAGTTGAGACAATTCTTCCCTTACTTGATAATTGGCTCTTCTGTAACGTTTTTGAAGCCAGATAATAAAATATGAAACTGGGATTTGAGTCAAAAGTAATAAGATGGCAAGGCCCCGATCAATTGACAGCATTGTCAAAGAAATTACTATCAGACTTACGAAGTCAGCAATGACTCCAACTGCCCCACTACCAAAAACCTCGGCTAAAGCATCAACATCATTTGTTAATCTCGTTAATAATTTCCCTACAGGCATTTTATCGTGATACTTAAGAGATAAAGATATTGAATGATCAAAAAGTTCTCTTCTTATTCTTGCTGTCAAACGTTGTCCCACTGCTTGGATATTGTAAGTTTGGTATCCTTGCAGAACTAATCTGAATATTACAGTTATAAATAAAGTTAGGATTATTGCATTTATTGACTGCCCAAAGAAAGTTTTACTTAGCCAAACATCTGTAGTTTCGTTCTTTAGAATAGTAATGGCTTGACCAACTAATAATGGTTGAATTGCTCCAGAGAAAGAAACAGGTAACAAAACTATCAAGATTAGATAGATTGTTTTTTTATCTTTAGTTAAATATTTACCTAACTTTTTAATCCTTCTAAAATCTTTAAAAAACATTTAGATAATCTTCTATAAAGCATTAGTTGATTCTATTGATAAAATAGTATCTCTGAGATGATTATCATCTAATCTCATAGATAAAGGATTTCCAATTAGTCTTGCAGTCGAGTAATAAAGATCATCTATTTTAATTAAACCATTCTCTTTAAGAGTCTTTCCGGTTGCAACTAAATCAACTATTGCCTCTGCCATACCTGTAATAGGACCAAGCTCGACTGATCCTGTCAAATGAACTATTTCTACAGGAATATTTAATTCTTCAAAATAAAATCTTGCTGTTTTAATAAATTTACTTGCTACTTTACAATTCGCTGGAAGATCAGTTGGTTTTGAATAATTACTATTTTTCTTAACCGCCAACGACATATGACAACCACCAAATCCTAAATCTAATAACTTTGCGACTTTTAATTCAGATTCTCGTAAAACGTCATACCCAACGATACCCAAATCAGCCTGACCATAACTTACATATACAGGAACATCTCCATTTCTAACTAATAAAGCTTTTGCCCGTTTGCAATTTGATTCGAAGGTTAATGATCTATTATTTTCGTCCAACGCATCTGAGAAATCTAACCCAGCTCTTTTAAAAGTTGAAATTGAATCTTTTAACAGAGCTCCTTTTGGTAAAGCTATAGTAAACATAGATCAATTTCTTCCAAGGATTCTTCATTCTAAGTTAACAATGGAATTTAATAAAGCTCGAAATATAATCGGACTTAGAGTTTTAAGTGATAACGTCATTTGGTTGTTGGTAAAAGATAAATCCGTTGTGGTTGTAGATCCATCTGTTCACGAACCAGTTATTAAATATATAAATGAAAACAATTTTCACTTAGAAGCTATTTTGCAAACTCATCATCATTCAGACCATATTGGAGGGACGAAGACTCTTATTGAAATATGGCCAAATGTAAAAGTGATTGCTTCTTCCAAAGAAAAAAAGCGAATACCTTTTCAAAATATATCTGTGGAGGATGGAGAAACTTTGAGTATTTTAGGTGAAGAAGTAAAAATAATTGAAGTATTAGGACATACAAGCTCACATATTGCTTTCTTTTTAAATGGAGAAAATCCTGTTCTTTTTATTGGTGACACATTATTTTCTGGAGGATGTGGAAGAATTTTTGAGGGAACTTATCAACAAATGTTTTCTTCACTAGAAAGAATCAAATCTTTACCAAAAAATACTCTCATATATTGTGCACATGAATATACAAAGGAAAATATATTGTGGGCATTGAATCTCAGGCCAGAAGATCAAGATATAAAAAATAAACTTTCGGAAGTTGAAAAAAAACTTTCTCTTAATGAATTGACAATTCCATTTTTACTTGATGAAGAGATGAAAATAAACCTTTTCTTAAGAGCAAAAAATTTAGAAGAATTTACTTTTTTAAGAGCAAATAAAGATTTATGGGTTTAAATAGATAGGTAACTTCTTAAACAAATGTCCCCCAAAAAAGTAATTAAAACATCAAATGCTCCAGATCCAGTAGGACCTTATAATCAAGCAATAAAAGCTGGGGATTTCATCTATTGTTCTGGTCAAATTGCTATAGACCCAGCTTTAAATGAAATAACATGTTTAGGTGATATAGAGAAGGAAACTATTCAAGTTTTAAAAAATCTCGCAGAAGTTCTTAAAGCTGGTGGAGCCAAAATAGAAGATGTAATAAAAACAACTATTTACTTAACGGACTTAAGTAATTTTCAAATTGTCAATAAAATTTATAGTGATTTTTTTAATATTGAGAATCCTCCAGCAAGGGCATGTGTGGAAGTTTCATCTCTACCAAAAGGAGTTTTAGTTGAAATAGATTGCGTCGCATTTCTAGATTAATTTCTAATTATTGAGAAATTTGAAATATGAACCAATTGTGCACCATTGTTGTATAGATTATTATTTAATAATTCATCTTTGATCTATGTCAGCAGCAAAGCTTAATATAGATGAACTAGAAGCAGGTTATCCTTTATTTTGCAAAGCTCTTAGACTATTAATCTTAAAAGGAAACTCAGTTAAAGATATAGAAAAGACAGTGTGTTGGGGTCATCTTGAAACTTTAAATAGATGTCTACCTGGTAGATATAAAGCACCAACATATTTAATGGCTTTAATCAAAAGAGATATTGCTAAGCCAAATAATTATTAAAAAGGACTAATCCTCTAAATAAAATTTATCAATATCCATTGAAAATTCTTTTTCCTTGTCTGATATTTCTTTATTATCTAAAAATATTGAAAGACTTACAAAATTCTTACCGAAACTGATATTTGGATAGATATCCCTTTCTTTACATAATTTCTCAATTTCTCCCATGAATTTACTAATTTTTGAGTACTGATCAAATTCAAATCTTTTTTCAATCCTCAAAGGTGATTCTCTTTCGTTCCACATTACATTCTTTATTCGATACTAATTACACTATACATTTGACAAAGTTTCTCAATAAATTTTGAAGTTAAAATTTTTAGTCACTCTCCCAATAATCAATAATGCCGCCAATTGTTAAATCGGTTTGAACTTCTGGATTAGGGCATGCAAATCTAGCTGCAGAGCCACTAGCAGTAAAAACCCAGTTACCTTCTCTTGCTCCAACAGGATCAACAGCAACTAATTTCTTTCCTTTATTATTTTCTAAAATTCGTAAATTCATATGACCTAAGCCAGCTACTCTTTGAGTGCATACCATCCTTCCTAATACCTTCATAATTTCCACAATTTATATCCTCCTTTTTTATTACTTGTCAGGATCCCAATGATCAATAATTCCAACAATCGTTAAATCGCTTGGATAAGATTTACTTCCCGCGGCTTCTCTAGCAGCAGAACTCCCAACACAAATAACCCAATCTCCTGGCTTACAGCCAACAGCATCAACTGCAACTTTACTAGAAGAACCATCTAATACAACCTGCAGATGTTTATGTTCAAAACCAGGAATTCTATTAGTAGAAACGAGTGGTTTTACAACCTTGCAAATTAACATAATTAGTGAGCCTCCTCTGTTTTTTTATCGAAAGACATTCCAATTATTTGGGCGGAATGAATTTTGTCCCTATCTCTAATAGTAGAGCAAGTATGTAACAAACCTTGATCAACTAAATTTTTATATCTAATTGATATCGCATTATTAACTCTTTCACAATCATTTATTGCCCTCTCTTTTGCGCCGGGTACTTTGCCAGAGTAATCAAATCTTATTACTACCGGAATAGGTAGATCTTGAGAAACATTTAATCCAGTAAAAATCTTCACTCCTACATCTAAATCTGGAGCCCCTTCTTCGACTGTATCTAAATGAGCAAAATAAGTTAAATTTCTGAGATGTACTTCTTTAAAACCTATACCTACTCCAATAAACCTCTCTGCATGTCCAATATCTTCATAAGAACCATTATGAAAACTCTTAACATAATCAATTTGAGAAATATTATTGACAATTAATTTATACTTAAACTTTTCCAGTCCACTGAGTTTATCTTTTGACGATTGCTTAGAAATTGTCTGACAAATTTCTCTTTCCGCTTCCTCTTTTGAAAAATTTATTGTTGAATTATAAATTTCTAATGTAGAAATTGTTTTTTCTAAATCTATTCCACCATCGCTAGTTGATAAATGTAATTTTAATGAATCAGTGTCTGTATCAAGTCCAATTAACATTAAATCCACAGAAGCTCCGCAGCAAAAGCTATTCTCTACAGCCTCTTTGAAAGCATATAATTTATTTCTACCTTCTTCCGCCGCCAACTCGTCATTACTCCCATGAGCTGCGCATCCCTGATGCAATGGATCTACTGAACTAAAATGATAAGTTACAACTTTTAAGTACCTGGTATCTTTATGAGCTTCATTAGGAACATTCTCTCTATATCTTTTATGTTCAGTTTTTACCCATCGATTAACGGTATTTTCAATATCAAAAAGTGCTCCAGCATGGGATCTTCTCCTTACTGAACTAAAAGGTATTCTCATTACATAAGCAACTGAATGGGCTAATCTTCCATCTGAACAAGGAGTTATATCAAGTAAATGTATTCCACAATCTAAAAGAAATTTTTCAAAGTCTTCCGCATCCTTACTTCCAGATGCACCTTCAAGTGGATCATTTTTAAAAAAATTATCACTAAGTTTCTCATGCTGTTTGAAAGCACACCATGCATATAAAGCTCTCATATCAAGAGGTTTAACCCAAGATTTATCTAAAATATGTAGGGGTAAATCTATCCCCAAATTTTTTCTTGATATTTTCTGAGCCTTATTTATAAAATCTTCGTGATGTTGAATTCGAGCAATTTCCTTGAGAGTTGGAACAATTTCATCAAAATCACTTTTTATTTTGCTTTCATAGCTAAATAGATTTTCATTTTGGATATTATTGGTTAATTTATGAGACTTTCCAGAATTTCGGAAATTATTTGATTCTTTAGTTTGTATATGGATATTTTCAGTAAAAGTTTTCATTGGAGCTGTTGGCCCCAATGTAAAGTTCTTGGCTTTAGCCAGTCCTCTTAAAGGCATTATTTACTTAACCTCTTGCACCACCTGAAAAGGTAACAAGTTGTCCTTCACGAGTATTTCCACTTGATCCAGTTATCAAGAAATCTGGTTTTTCTGTTTCCTCATTTCTTTTAACTTCCATAGGGGGCATTGCGCTCATAAATCCTGCTCTTGATGGATTTCGCTTTCTAGAAGAAGCTCCCTCTGTACCTGTTACCTTATCGCCGCGATCCCAATCATCACCAGTTACGTTTCCTACTGATTGTCCTTCGCCAGTAATCCTTGATGCGACTCTTTTTTCTGGTGTCTTTGCAGCACGGTCTGCCTCTTCAATTTCCATTTTTTGTTTATAAGTAATATTTTTATTCGGTTCAAATCTAAATTTTTCAGTGCCAGTGACCTTATCAACTGCCATATCAAAAGGTCCTGTTACCTTTGAACCATTTTCATATTCATTACCCGTAACACCTTGAGTATTTTTTTCAGAATATTTATCTCTTGATGGTGAGTTAACAGAGAATTCGTTCCAAGAGTTACCTGCTGACTTTTCCGGATTCGCATAAGCAGTATCATGTGGAGGATTATCACAAGCTTGTGAGAACTGATCTCCGCCAACATAAGGAGTCCCTGTTAGGTTTTTACAAGCACCTTTCTTAGCACCTGTCATTACTCCGCCAATTCCTGGTTGTTGTCCTGTAAGTCTGGCATTTGAATTATTTCCTGAATTAACTGTTGATCGAGATTTCATATCTTCAGAAATCTCTGTACTACAATTATCATTTATCTGATCTAAGCCTGCGTATGGTGTTCCTGTTAGCACTTTGCATGAACCTGGTTCATCTCCAGTTACTATTTTTGATCTTCCTGTCATAGTCCCGCTTATTAAATTTGACTTTGAAGAAAGGCTTAAACCTACTTTTCTAGCTTCTGGTTTTGGTTTTGAACCGCAAAACTTCTCATATTGTTGAGATCCTATGTACTCATCACCAGTTACATTCTTGCAACTCCCATGTTCATTGCCTGTCATATGGTCTGATCTCCCTACCCCTGTACCAGTTACATTATTCCCATTAAGTGTGTTGTAACTGCCAACTTTTTCAAATGATTTACCTTTTGGATTTAGCTCTGAGCCAAGATATTGATCTCCAGTTAACTGATGTCCAGAACCTGATTCATCTCCAGTAACCAGGGTTGATCTACCAGGAAGTGATCCAGATACTTTTAATCCATCAGTTGTAGTACTATGTTTAACCTTTGAAGGATTTTTTGGAACATCACCACAATACTTCTGTGATTGATTAGCAGATACATATTCAGTTCCTGTAAGGTTTTTACAAGTCCCAGGCTCATCGCCTGTGACCCTCTCAGATCTACCGACTTCATTTCCAGTTACTTTATTACCTGATGTTGTAGAGGTAACAGTAGATCTAAGTGGTTGTTTATAACTTGGTCTATCTTGACAAAATTGGTCAACTACTTCTGATCCCATATATTGAGTACCAGTTACAGTCCTGCATGTACTTGCTTCATTACCTGTAGTTTTTACAGATCTATTAGCTTGTGTTCCAGTAACTATTTGACCTGAATCAGTTTCACTTTTACCAACTTTCCAGCTAGCATCTGCAATATTTTGTTTGGCTCCATTCTTATTTGGACCACATGGTCTACATTTACCATTACCCTTTTTGCCTGTGGCACCAGTTTTACTTCTTAGCTCTCTCACTCTCTGAGAAATCTCTCTACTACTTAAATCTGGGTCTCCCCTTCTAGCTAAAGAAGCTGCACTGTTATTTTGTTTAGTTGCTGATTTACCATGCTTGGATTGAGCTTCTCTTCTCGCTAAAACAATATCTCTACTTGTATTAGTAATAGGCTTTCTCTTTTGATTAATTCTTCTTTTAACGTTTGGTTTTGATGTTTTAACTTCTGTATTATGTGAGTTTTGAACTTCCTGATTTTTGCTTATGGAAGTTTCAACTTTGTTTACAGGACTTTCTTTTTTAACATCAGTACGAGTTCTATCGGATGAAGTTATTGCTGATTTCCCATGAGTAGACATTGCTTTTCTTCTCTCTATTACTAACTCTTTACTAGATAAAGTTGTTGAAGAAGACTTTCTACTTAACTGTGTTTTTGTGATATGTTTTGTAACTGGTTTAGTAATATTTTGATTATATGAAGAAGACTGGGCACCAGAAATCTGTATATCTTGAGAAGATCGAACTCTATCTTTAGTAGTTGAAGAATAAGCAGCAGCTTTTTTACCGCTATCACTCATCGACTTTCTTCTTTCTAATGCAATCTCTCTACTGGTTTTTTTTGACATAATCTTCAAATGTGAAACTCTTTTGAAAAAACTTTCTCCAAAAAATATTTTTTGGAGAAAGATATTTACTACATAAAAGTAGATTTAACGTCCTTGGAAAACTACAAAAGCTGTTCCTTGGCTTTGAGTGTAAGCATCGTATCCGATGATTCTTACATGATGATCAGGGTATGCTCTATGACATGCCTCTAATTCACTTACAACCAAGTTAAGGTCTTTTTCCCCAAAGAATGGGAGCTTCCAATAAGACCAATAAGTTTGCATACTTCCACTAGGATGAACATGCTCAATAACAGGACTCCAGCCTTGAGCAATTATGTATGCAATTTGATCGTATATTTCCTCCTGGGTCATCGGTGGTAAGAAACCGAATGTTTCCAGGGTTGCAACTGTTTGATAGTCGCCTACTGTGCTCTGGAAAGGCATAATTAATTTAAATGTGAATGAAATTACTCGTAATAGAACGAGATTTGTAGAAGTTTGAGGAGAAGAATCTCCTCAATGTTGAAATCTGGTTTAACCTTGAACGTCTAGTTTGTCGACGGTATCAAATTCAAACTTAATTTCCTTCCAAGTTTCAAGAGCGATAGCTAATTCAGGACTGTGTTTAGCAGCTTCCATAAGAATGTCTCTACTCTCTTTTTCGATTTCGCGACCAGCATTACGTGCTTTTACGCAAGCTTCTAAAGCAACTCTGTTGGCTGCAGCTCCAGCAGCTGAACCCCATGGATGACCATGTGTTCCTCCACCAAACTGAAGACAAGAATCATCTCCAAAAATCGCTAGGAGTGCAGGCATATGCCATACGTGAATACCACCTGATGCGACAGCAAATACTCCTGGCATTGAACCCCAATCTTGATCAAAGAAGTTACCTCTTGATCTATCTTCGGGAACAAATGACTCTCTTAAGTTGTCAATGTAACCAAGAGTTGTTTGACGATCACCTTCTAGTTTTCCAACAACAGTTCCAGTATGTAGTTGATCGCCTCCGGAGAGTCTCAAACATTTTGCTAGAACCCTGAAATGGATACCGTGTTTTGGATGTCTATCAATAACAGCATGCATCGCTCTATGAATATGTAGAAGCATGCCATTTTTACGACACCAGTTTGCTAATCCAGTATTTGCAGTAAAACCGCCAGTTATATAATCATGCATGATGATTGGCATATCTAGCTCTTTTGCAAATTCAGCTCTTTCGTAAAGTTCTTCAGGAGTGTTGGCAGTACAGTTTAAGTAGTGACCTTTAACTTCGCCAGTTTCCTGCTGAGCAAGCTTAACTGCTTCTGCAACAAACTCAAATCTTTCTCTCCAACGTTGGAATGGCTGAGAGTTTATATTCTCGTCATCCTTCGTTAAATCGAGACCACCTCTAAGGCACTCATATACAACTCGGCCATAGTTTTTACCAGATAATCCTAATTTAGGTTTAATGGTACAACCAAGTAGAGGTCTTCCATATTTGTTTAAACGATCTCTTTCAACTACGATTCCATTTGGTGGACCACCACAAGTTTTGATGAAAGCGATTGGGAATCTAATATCTTCTAGACGTAGATGTCTAAGAGCTTTAAATCCAAAAACGTTTCCTACAAGAGATGTTAATACGTTTGTAATAGAACCTTCTTCAAAAAGATCTAAAGGATATGCAATAAAAGCATAAAAAGCTTCAGGGTCTCCAGGAACGTCTTCGATTCGATAACAACGTCCTTTATAAAATTCTAAATCTGTAAGTAACTCGGACCAAACTGTTGACCAAGTACCTGTTGAAGATTCAGCAGCAACAGCTGCTGCAACTTCTTCTCTGGGGACACCTTCTTGACCTGTACATTTGAAACAGGCTAGTAAATCGGTGTCTAGGGGTACATATTCTGGAGTCCAGTAGGTATCTCTGTACTCCTTTACCCCTGCATCATACTTCTTACTCATAAGGATAAATTTAGGTCTGTGTAGGGAAAATAATTATTGTGCAAAATTTATAAATCTTGCTTTATTTATTAGTCCTTTTGACCAAGAAATTCACCGTTACCAAGAGCAGGTTCAACTTCTCTATGAGGACGAGCAATAATGTGAGCTGCGACTAAACCGTCACCAACTCTTTCACAAGCATCAGCACCAGCTCTTACAGCTGCGTTAACTGCTCCTGTTTCTCCTCTAACTAATACTGTGACATAACCGCCACCTACGAATTCACGACCAATAAGGCGCACTTCTGCAGCCTTTGTCATTGCGTCAGCTGCTTCGATTGCAGGTACAAGTCCGCGTGTCTCGATCATGCCGAGAGCGATACCCATTGTTTCTGTAGCCATTGTCTACTAATTACTAAATGTGGAATGTTCAATCCGAAGAATGCTTCATTAAGTACTTATAAGTCAAGCGTTTTCGATAAAATCTCCATTAATGTTTTTTCTATCATTCATAAGTTAAACTTATCACCCTTGGTACTATTGATATGTCAATACTTATGCAAATTAGTTAGTGCATCAAAACATACTGTTGTGTTAAGAAAAAATTTACATTATGTTATTTCCGTACGAGGCAGGCCCTGTCTACACAGGTGTGGAATGTTCAACCTTTCCTGTCTCCGTATCTAGCTTTGAAGTAAGATAATATTTTCAATAAATTTATTTATTATTTTGAACCATCCAGTCCTAACTATTGCGAGTGGCAACAAAACTAAAGTTTCTGAAATTTCGGCAATGCTGGATGTTTTGTCTTTAAGGGTTCAGAAGCAACCAGAATATTTAAATGTCGAAGAGACTGGAGACACATATTTTGAGAATGCACTTTTAAAAGCAAAAGCAGCTGCTTTAGAGACAAAAACCTGGACGTTAGCTGACGATTCGGGACTTGAAGTAGATGTTTTAGATGGTCGACCAGGCATATATTCTGCTCGATATGCCAAAAATAACGCTGAAAAAATTAAAAAATTAATTAATGAACTTTCTGATAGTCCTTACAGGAGCGCGAGATTTATAAGTTGTATGGTTTTATGTGATCCCTCAGGAAACTTAGTGAAGGATACAACTGGAATATGCTGGGGAGAAATTCTTAAGACTCCAAAATATCCAAATGGGGAGTTCGAATCTGTTTTTTGGGTAAAAGAAGCTAACTGTGTATACGGTGAGCTATCACAATCACAACTAAGTAAGTTAGGAAGCAGGGGTAAAGCTGCCAGAATTATGTCACCTTATCTAAAAGAAGAAATTGGTTTAAATTAAAAAATTCTCAATAATTTGAAATTTGATCAATTGCTCTTATAGCAGCAGCTGCTGCTTCTTCTACATCTCCTTCTTTCCCTGCTAAAGTTAATCTACCAAAAGCTCCAACTGCCTTTACATCAACAACAGTTATATTTGATGCTTTTTCTGCTTCATTTGCTGCTTTTAAGACATACCCAGCCGGTTCAGTTTCTAATATAAACATACTCATTCCAGATTGAATCATTGATCCACTCCTGTTTTGTCTATTTATTAAAACAGCATGATCCGGAGTAATAGCTCGAATAACTTCTGTCCAACTTGTTGAAGGTTTGGTTCTTTTTCTAACTTCACTACCAATAGCATCTAGAACAACATCCCCGGAATGCAAAACAGTACTTTGATCTTTATGGTAAAGGGCAAGAGAACCAAATGCTCTTTCAACGATCATCTGTCCAAGTCTTACATTACTAGCCTTTAAGGCAATATCAGTGACTCTATGAACGGCCATCCCAGGTGAAACTTCCATCCATAGGCATGAATCTCCAGGGATTGGTAAAAAACCTCTACTAACAGTTCCCATATATGCAGCCAATTGAGGCTGAAGAGAATCTAAAAAAACATATGTTCTTAACTCAATTTGTTCTACTTGACTTGCTTGTCTAGATACCAAAGACTTTTCTGAATCAGTTGTAATAAAACAGCTTGCACCACTAGCCTGAGATTGCACCTCAGATCCTGTGACAAGAGAACTCCCTTTCTTTCGTTCCCCTCTGTTTAAACTAGAAGTTGGTTCCATTCACGCGACTATAACGGATAATGGTTCATTTTTTCCATTAAATTTACTTGCATGCTTCCCACAAAACGATAACTTCAAGTAAAAGATATGCATTTTTATGGGAACTTCTCAAAAAAAAGAACCAAATGTTTCTGGCACTGAAAAAGAATTAACTCCTGATCAAACTCTTGGATTAGTCAGCCTAAGCTTGATGCAAAAATTATCTCAGAAAGACCCATCTTTTAGTTGGTTAGAAGAAGATAAAATCGAGAAGGTAAATCTTAAGAACCTTAGAGATAGATTGGAGTTAACGCAATTAGCTATAAATACTGGAGCACCTTTAACCACTTCAGAAGTGACAGCTTTAATTGGAGCAAAACCAGGGAAATCTAAGTTAGAAAGAGCAGGATTATTAGCAACGAAAATAGCTAGAAATGTCTGGAAAATCTCAAAAACAAGTCAAGGAAATTCCTTCTACAGAAATTAAAATAGGCCCAAAAAGTTTTTTTCATAATTCCCATTTAAGTATTTAAACATTCATATAAGTTTTTTAAATGTGTTCATTTTGTAAGAGAACTTATCAATTACTTTCTTAAATTAAAAAGTTTATGCAAGCTTGAAATATAAGCTCTTGAAAATTTTTAATGAGTAAAGTTGAATTCAATAAGGAAACTGGGCCAAGGGAAGTTTTTTGTGGGTTAACTTCAATAGTCTGGCTCCACAGAAGAATGCCGGATGCATTTTTTTTAGTTGTAGGCTCAAGGACATGTGCTCATTTAATTCAAAGCGCTGCTGGAGTTATGATTTTTGCTGAACCAAGATTTGGGACTGCTATTCTTGAAGAAAAAGATCTAGCTGGTCTTGCTGACGCTCATGAAGAATTAGATCGAGTGGTTAATGATCTTATTGCAAGAAGACCAGAAATAAAAACTCTTTTTCTAGTTGGATCTTGTCCAAGTGAAGTAATTAAACTAGATCTTGCAACTGTCGCAGAGAAATTAAATAAAAGATTTTTAGGTCAAGTAAGATTCGTTAATTACTCTGGCAGTGGGATAGAAACCACTTTTACCCAAGGAGAGGATGGTGCCTTAAAAGCTTTAATTCCATTAATGGATTCATCAAATGAGGAAAAATTATTATTAGTTGGGACTCTCGCAAATAATGTAGAGGATAGGTTTAAAAAGATTTTTAGAAATTTAGGAATTTCAAATATTGAGAGCTTTCCACCACGGCAATCAACAGAATTACCAAAGATTGGCAAAAATACAAAAGTATTATTAACTCAGCCTTATTTAAGTGATACGGTACGTGACCTCAAACATCGGGGTTGTGAAATAATTTCAGCTCCATTTCCTCTAGGTATCGAAGGCAGTACAAAATGGTTTTTAGCTGCTGCCAAAGCTTTCAAAATCAGTGAACTTAAAGTTCATGAAATTATTTCGCCTTTAATCAATAGGGCAAAACTTGCTCTTGATTCACACAAAGAAATACTTAAGGGGAAAAGATTATTTCTTCTTCCTGAATCGCAACTAGAGATATCTTTGGCAAGGTTCTTGCATAATGAATGCGAAATGGATCTTATAGAGGTAGGAACTCCTTACCTAAATAAGGATTTAATGAAAGAGGAGATTAATTTATTACCTGATAATACAAAAATTGTTGAAGGCCAACATGTAGAAAAACAATTAGATCGAGTGAGAGAATCTAATCCAGACTTAGTTGTTTGTGGAATGGGTTTAGCTAACCCTCTTGAGGCGGAGGGGATTAGTACTAAGTGGTCAATAGAAATGGTATTCAGTCCAATTCATGGAATTGATCAAGCCGCAGATTTGGCTGGTCTCTTCTCCAAGCCTTTAAAAAGAAATCAAATACTAACTTCAAAAACTTTAGTAACTCATTAAAAACTATGGAATTAACTCTTTGGACGTATGAAGGACCACCACATGTTGGTGCCATGAGAATTGCATCGTCAATGAAAGACATTCATTATGTGCTTCATGCCCCCCAAGGAGATACATATGCAGATCTTCTCTTTACCATGATCGAGAGGAGGGGGCAAAGGCCTCCAGTAACTTATACAACTTTTCAGGCTAGAGACCTTGGAGGCGATACCGCTGAATTAGTTAAGAAAAATATTAAGGAAGCGGTTGAACGATTCAAACCCAAAACTCTTTTAGTCGGAGAAAGTTGTACAGCAGAACTTATCCAAGACCAACCTGGAGCTCTTGCGAAAGGGATGGGGTTTGATATGCCGATTGTGAATCTTGAATTACCTGCTTATAGCAAGAAAGAAAATTGGGGGGCCTCAGAAACCTTTTATCAATTAACAAGAACCCTTTTAAAAGAAAAAGTAAGCTATTCAGAGAAAATAAATCCCCTTAGATGGAGGGAATTAGGTAGGAGACCAAAAGTTAATATACTTGGCCCTTCATTACTAGGATTTAGATGCAGAGATGATGTAATCGAAATTCAACGCATACTTTCAGAGCAAGGAATAGATACAAACGTAGTTGCTCCATTAGGTGCTAGTCCAGATGATATTGAAAGACTAATTGATGCTGAAATAAATATTTGTCTTTATCCAGAAATTGCGGAAGCATCATGTGAATGGCTTAAACGGAACTTTGGAATGGAATATACCAACAATATTCCAATTGGAATAAAAAATACAATTGAATTTATAAATGAAGTTCATGAGAAATTAGATCTTCCTTTGACGAATAAAAAAGAATTAGAAAATAAATCAAAACTTCCTTGGTACTCAAAATCAGTTGACTCAAATTATCTTACTGGCAAAAGAGTTTTTATTTTTGGTGATGGAACACATGCAATTGCAGCAGCAAAAATTGCTAAAGAAGAGTTGGGTTTTGAAGTAGTTGGTCTTGGAACATACAGTAGGGAGATGGCTAGGCAAGTAAGAGCTACTGCAAAAGATCTAAATGTAGAAGCTCTGATAACTAACAATTATCTAGAAGTGGAAGATGCCATGAAAAAAGCAGCCCCTGAACTAGTTTTAGGGACCCAAATGGAAAGGCATAGTGCAAAAAGACTAGGCATTCCATGCTCAGTAATTAGTACTCCAATGCATGTTCAAGATGTTCCTGCAAGATATAGCCCTCAAATGGGATGGGAAGGAGCAAATGTAATTTTTGATGACTGGGTACATCCCCTAATGATGGGCTTAGAAGAGCATCTTATTGATATGTTCAAACATGACTTTGAATTTGTTGATGGTCATCAAAGCCATTTAGGACATACAGCGACAAACACAAAAGAAATTTTAAATTCTGACGAAATAAAAGAAAAAAATAGTAAAGAAGGAATTATCTGGACTGAATCTGGTAGAGCTGAATTAACAAAAGTTCCATTTTTTGTAAGAGGTAAAGTTAAAACAAATACTGAAAAATACGCAATCTTGAGAGGAATTCCAGAGATAAGCGATGAAACTCTTTACGATGCTAAAGCATATTTCAGTTAAATTTTTACTAATAAAATATAATTAAGTCATGAGTATTTTCACTCATAATCTAATAAATTTAATCCTAAAAATTCAGTTATAAGAACATATTTCACACTTTTAATACAATTAAATACATATTTGTTTAGAAACACATTTCATGTGTATTTTCGCTGCAAGAATATAAATAATAATGTGTTTTAAGCTTTAAATGACAAGTACTATAAATAGACCTCTTGATGGAGAAGGAAGTGTTCAAGTAAAGCAAGATCCAAAAATAAATATTGAGGAAGGGGCTTTAGTTATTGCAGTCTATGGGAAGGGTGGCATCGGAAAATCAACTACATCATCAAACCTTTCTGCAGCATTCTCAAAATTAGGTAAAAAGGTTCTACAAATTGGATGTGATCCGAAACACGATAGCACTTTCACTTTGACGCACAAAATGGTTCCTACAGTTATAGATATTCTCGAAGAGGTGGATTTTCATAGCGAAGAATTGAGGCCAACCGATTTCATGTTTGAAGGTTTTAATGGCGTAATGTGCGTTGAGAGTGGAGGTCCTCCTGCTGGGACAGGGTGCGGGGGTTATGTAACCGGTCAGACAGTTAAATTATTAAAAGAACATCATTTATTAGAAGATACTGACGTTGTTATTTTTGATGTCCTAGGAGACGTCGTTTGCGGAGGATTTGCCGCTCCATTGCAACATGCAAATTATTGTCTAATTGTTACTGCTAATGACTTCGATTCAATATTCGCTATGAATAGAATTGTCTCTGCAATTAAAGCAAAAGCAAAAAATTATAAAGTCAGATTAGGTGGGGTAGTAGCAAATAGATCAAAAGAAACAGATCAAATTGATAAATTCAATGAAAGAACAGGTTTAAAAACTATGGCCCACTTTAAAGATGTCGACGCCATTAGAAGATCAAGACTAAAAAAATGCACCATTTTTGAAATGGAACCTACTGAAGATGTTATTGAAGTTCAAAATGAATATATATCTCTTGCCAAAAATATGCTTGAAAACGTAGAACCTTTAGAAGGTAATCCACTTAAAGATAGAGAAATTTTTGATTTATTAGGATTTGATTAGTCTAAATTAATCTAATCCAACCAATTGGCGTGTTAAATCATATGTTTGTTGAGAGGTCTTCGTATCAATTATTCTTTTTGACAACTTTTGAGAAAAAGCTTTTCTACCAGTTTTCTGACGATTTCCCCAGCTCCAATGAACTGATGGTTTAGCAAATTCTTTATAAGTTGCCACTTGAGCGACTCTCTCTCCTGCCAGTCTTTGTGAAACATATCCTTTTGTTATGAATTTTTGAAATATCGGGAAAAGGAATCTAAATAACCAAGGTGTATCTCTAAAAAGTTTTGTATCAGCAACACATCCAGGATACAGAGAATTTACAATAATTTTCTCTGCAGGATATCTTTTTGATAATTCCTGAACGGTCACCATATTGCAAAGTTTACTATCCTTATAAGCCTTACCAGGTTTAAATTTCTTTCCATTCGCCATACTTATTGGAGATAAAAAACCATTTTTGAATCCAGATAAATCTCCCAAATCAGCTGGGGCAGGAATGGGAATCCTTCCTCCAAGTTCTGAATAATTAGCCGTTACAGTCCCTAATACTGTGATTCTTGGCTTGAATACAGTTGACTTGCCATTTAAAACAATTTCTCGTTCAGAAGATAAAATATTTTCCATAAGTAGGTTTATCATAAGAAAATGCCCAAAATGATTTACTGCCATAGAGTTTTCAAACCCCTGAGCAGACCTTTCAGGTCTCTTTAGTCTCGGTTTATAAACTGCCGCATTACAAATAAGAGAATTTATTGGCTTCTTAAATCTTTCTAATATTTCATCGCAACCTTTTCTCACATCACTCAAATTAGAAAGATCTATTTCTATAAAGTGAACATTTTCAACTTCCTCTTTTGTCAAAAATTCCTCAGCTATTTTTATAGCTCTTTTATTTGATCGATTAACTGCGATAACCTCCCATCCAAATCTTAAAAGAGGTTTTAGAGTATTTAATCCAACTCCTGAAGTTGTTCCTGTTATTAGGACTAAACCCTTAATGTTCTTACCCACTAGCAAAAAAGTTAATTGAAAAATGAAAAGTAGAATGATTCAAGATCATCCTTATCAACGCCATATTACTCTGATAATGTCCCTAGAAATTATTTGATCCTGATCCTTCATAAATCTTTGCTCACCTTCAGAAGAGAATAAATCATCAAACTTATCTGTTAAAAGATTAAATCTATATTTTTCGTATAAAAATGATTCTTCAATTTCTCTTAATCTGGTCAACCTTACTTTAGAACTATAGCCAAGCTTAATCAGGCTTATTATTGCTAAAAGGGAAAAGCTAATTTTTATAATTAAAAAAATCAATGATACAAAATAATCTTGCTTCTGTTGTCTTTTTAAAAATACAGACCCAAAATATTTTTTGATGAAAATACTATTTTTATAAAAAGATTTTGACAAATTAGGTACTTGATATTTTACTGAATAAATCAATTCAGTCTTACTTTATTATTACCTCATAAATTTTAAATTTTCTAATAGACTTTAGTTCCTACCTAAACTAATTCCTAGTCTTAGTGCTAAAACTCCTGCATGCATAACAACTATGAGGCTTAATGCAATAAGATTTATTGTTTGAGTTGGCTCCATGGTAAAAAAATTATTTTCTATATTCTCCACCGAAAAGAGAAGATTTTAAACACTATTACAAAATGATGTTACGTAATTAACAAATTGAAAGAAAAAATTTATTGAAAATTATCATAAATAAAACTACAAAGTTAATTTTGGTAATTGAAAATCAGGCTTTAATTTTTTCAACAAATAGTTTACCTGGATTTGATCAAATGGCTTTAGATTTAAATTCTTTAGATCAGACAATTTCGAATCCCGAAATAGTTCTCACATTGAGGTTCTACTACTGGACTGGGGATTGGCTATCAATTGGCTTTCACCAAAAGGAAATTCCTCTGCATTGGAAAAATTTATTATCAAATGGGGAAATTAATATTGTTAGACGTCCCTCTGGAGGGGGAGCTGTTCTGCATTCAGGAGGCATAACATATGCATTAACATTTAAAAAAACTTACTATAAAGTCTTAAGTTATGAAATGGTTAATAATTGGTTAATTAAAAGTTTTGGAGAATTAGGTCTAAACTTAAAATATGGTAATTTACGAAAATCAAGTATTAAAACGAATTGTTTTGGGACTTCATTAATTTCCGATTTAGTTGATCAGGATGGGTTTAAGAGAATAGGTAGTGCTCAATTTCGTAAAAAAGGTGCATTCCTTCAACATGGAGAAATTCAAACAAATCCTTCAAGAGATTTGTGGTTCAAATTATTCAAAGAAGAAGCTCCACCAAAAATAAATTTAAAACTAACAAATGATGAAATAGTTCAACATTTGAGAAATTCATTCCTGGAAAATAAAGCAAATATAAATTTCAAAAATATTGCCATAGATAATAAAGAATAGAAATTTTTAATGGCAAGAATTATTAAAGATCTCCTTTCTGCTTCATTGAATTAATTATTCTCGGCAATTCAATTCCTAAGGGATAATTATTTTTAAAGTTTAATTTGTTAATAATATCTGAAGGTAAATTAAAACCTAATTTATTCAAGACAAAGTTTCCAATTTTTGACCTATCAATTATCCCCAAAGGGATATTTGCAGCATTTAGAACCAATAAAAAACCTTCATTTGTTTCTTCAAGTCTTTCTATAGTTCTCCATAATTTATCGTTATAAGATACACTTTCAACACTATCGATTGGTTTCTTAAAATCTCCAACAAAGTTCCTTTCCCATTTTTTTAAGGAAACAGTCTTTAAAATATTCTCATCAACAAAACCGGTCCATCTACCATTATTCGTAACAAAAAAATATTTATCCGATGCATCCTTCTTATTTTTTATTAACTTATTAAATTCTGAGAAATTTGAATCGTATTCAATTTTACTCAAAGGTTTTAATTTGATCTCAGAAACTTTACTAAATTTAAGTATGTTTTCAATTTTAAAAAATTGACTTTCAGATTTTGAAGAATTAATTCCAAACAAGCCCAAAAAAGAAAGAATAAAACCAAAGTAAAAGTTGAATCTAAATAAACAAATTATCCCAAAAAATAAAACAAAAAAAGATAATAATAAATTTACTTTATTGAGGAAATTTCTTCCTTTATTTTTACTCCCTGAGAAATGCCAAATAATACTTTTTAATAAATTCCCTCCATCTAAAGAACCAATTGGAATCAAATTTAAGAAGCCTAAGAATAAATTAAATATACCTACTCTAGAAATTACAGTGACTGCTATTTGTTCTTGAGATGGACTGTTATTAGTAATTAAAAGTAAGATAGATGCTGTAGCGAAACATAAAAGAGGTCTTACAATTGCAATTTTTATATTACCTAAAGCAGTTTGACAATACTTATCTATTTGTAAAATTGCTCCTAAAAAATAAAAAGTAATTTTTTTTATTTTTACACCCTGATTAAGTGAAACAAAAGTATGAAAAACCTCATGAAAAATAATTGAAGATAATAAGAAAAAAGAAGTTAAAAACCCTATAATCCAAGCTTCTTTATTATTGTAGATATCTCCAGAAGATAAATTGACCTGATTACTTATACTCCATGAGAATAAAAAGAGAATAACAAACCAATAGGGATGAACTTTAAAGGGAATTCCCCATATTTTAAAAATTTGCCAACTTCTCAAAAATAATCTCCGCTATATTTAGCAATAATATTAATCTTACATGCAGGATAATGATATGCCCAAGACTAATCCTTTAGTCAAAATTTGTGGACTAACTTCTGAAGAACAAGCTCTTCAAGTCGCCAAATTAGGAGCGAATGCTATTGGCATTATTTCGGTTGAAGAGTCGCCAAGGTATGTATCAGCTGAAATTAAGAAAAAAATATTTAAAACCCTAGAAAACTTTTATCCAAAAATCCATAGAGTAACTGTTGTGCAAAATTGTCCTATAGATTTAATTATCAAAAACTTCTTAGGCAACCCAAGTGAAACTATCATTCAATTACATGGAGATGAAGATATTGATTATTGCAAAGAAATAAGGAAAAAAATTCCCTATATTGGCCTATGGAAGGCTTTCAGAATAAAAACGGAAAAGGATATAGATAAAATAAAACCTTTTGAAGATTTTGTAGATGCGATACTACTTGATTCTTGGAATAAAGAAACTTATGGAGGTTCAGGGAAAAAAATAAATTCTATTTATTTAAAGAATTTGCAATTTAGCAAGCCATGGTTTTTGGCAGGTGGAATATCAATTGAATGGATTAATGAAATCCTTACTGACTTCAAACCAGATGGCTTAGATATTTCGAGTAGTATTGAAATATCTCCAGGTTTAAAAGATATTAAAAAAACAGAGGATCTTTTTAAGTTGTTAAAAAGTTTTAGTAATTATTTGTAGCAGACTGCTGTTTGACAAGCTCAAAAAATTCTTGTTTTAAACTTAAATCGTGTCTAAAATCGCCTCTCACAACAGAATTAATCATACTTGTATTTGGTTCTTTAACACCCCTCCACTTCATACAATAATGTTGGGCTTTTACGATAATGCCTAAGCCTTTAGGTTCGCATAGTTTTTCAATTTCATCTGCAAGAATCATTACAGCTTCTTCCTGAATATGAGGTCTTGAAAAAACCCAATCAGCAACTCTCGCAAACTTTGAAAGCCCTATCACTTTATTTCCAGGTTTAATACCTATCCAGCACTCCCCTAGAATTGGAACTAAGTGATGTGAACATGCAGATCTAACAGAAATTGGACCAACCGTATAAATTTCATCAAGATTCTTATCATTAGGGAAACTTGTAACTTTGGGTTGTTCATGATATCTGCCTTTAAAAACTTCGTTTAGATACATTTTTGAAACTCTTTCAGCAGTTTCTTGAGTATTATGATCATTCTCAACATCTATTACGAGGGACTTTAGTAAGTCTTTAACCCTTGAGGCTACTTCTTTTTCTAAAATTTCTAATTCACCAGGATTAATAAAATCGGCAATATTATCGTTAGCACTAAATCTTGTCCCAGAATTCTTAATTCTGTCTCTAATAATTTCAGAAATTAGTTTATTAGTAATCTGGTCGTCAAAGTTTCTAATATTATCGTTGGGTAATGTAGAGGTCATAAAATTTTAAACAGAAAATTGTATGCAACTTAATTAACTGTATCTTCCAAAAGCTTAATTGCTCATATACTATATCACATTCTCTTGTTCAATCGGGTTCTATTAGTACTTAAAAAAATCACTAATTTAAGATTAATCAGATAAACAGAATGTTTAAAAAGCTCCGCCAGAAGGCATCAAAGTCAAGTCTTCGATCAATTGTGATTGAGGTTTATTAGCCATGTAGAGAATAGTTTCTGATACCTCTTTTGAGGAGAGCATAGAAGTTCTATCAAAATCAGAATTGATTGATTCGGAGTCCCAAAGAGGTGTATTGACTGAACCAAGAGTTATTGTGCAAGCTCTTATTGAATTAGATCTCTCCTCCTCCCTCAAGCATTTAGTAAACATAGCTAATGCAGATTTTGAAACACAATAAGCTCCCCATTGGGGGAATGCATTATAAGAGGCATGACTACTAACATTAATAACTAAACCACCATTTTTTCTCATTTGAGGAATTATTGAACTACAAATTTGAAAAACACTTGTCAGGTTTATTTGAATAGTTTGTTCCCATTGACCTAATTCCATTTCGACTAAAGGGCTATTAAATGCGCACCCGGCATTATTTATCAATACTGAAGGGCATCCATATTTCTCAATTGCCTCTTTAACACAAATCTCTATTTCTAGGGGATTAGATAAATCACATTTTACTAGGTTAATTTTTGATTTAGTGGTCAACAGTTCGCTCTTTAGTTTCTCCAATAAATCCATATTCCTGGAGAGTAAAATTAAATCCCAGCCAGCATTGGCAAAAGTAATTGCGGTAGATCTACCAATACCTTTCGTAGCACCCGTTATAAAAGCTAGTTTCAAGTTATTCAGTTTTTGGGGGGATTTCACTATAAATCTCTTCAATATTATTAGCTTCGATAAATTTACCTAAAACCCTGAATTTTTTATATCTTTCCTCAATTAATTGGTCTTCAGGCATTTGAAGTAGAGCATTCAGGTGTTTCTCAATAGCCTCTTTTAGTGTATTACCAGCATCTAAAGGAGCCCAATTATTCCCCCCAGAAGGTTCTTGTAAAACCTCATCTATAATACCTAATTTAAGTAAATCTTTGCCTGTAATTTTAAGTGCTGATGCCGCTTCTGGTGCCTTGGCAGCATCTCTCCACAAAATTGATGCACATGCTTCTGGACTAGCAACCGTGTAAACGCTGTGTTCAAACATTAGTAACCTATCGGCGACACCTATTCCAAGTGCGCCTCCGGAACCTCCTTCTCCAATGACAGTAGCAACAATTGGAACTTTCAATCCAAACATCTCTCGAAGGTTTCTTGCAATTGCTTCACCTTGACCTTGTTCTTCAGCTTTTAAACCAGCATAAGCTCCAGGAGTATCAATAAATGTAAGAATTGGCAAAGCGAATCTATTTGCATGCTGCATTAATCTAAGAGCTTTTCTGTAACCTCCTGGTTTTGCCATCCCAAAGTTTCTTACTACATTTTCTTTTGTATCCCTTCCTTTTTGATGCCCTAACATCAACACTGGTCTATTATTTATCGAACCTATCCCCCCAATTAATGCCATATCATCGCCACCATTTCTGTCTCCATGTAATTCGATCCAGTCATCACAAAACATTTGAACAAAGTCCAAAGTACTTGGTCTTTGAGGATGTCTAGCTACCTGAATCTTTTGAGCAGGGGTGAGAGATTTAAATATTTCTTCTCTTCTTCTAGCAGCTAAGGTTTCAAGCTGTAGAAGCTGTTGACTAACATCTACCTCTGAATCTCGAGCTAATTCTTTAATTTGCTCTATCTGCTTCTCAAGTTCAACAAGAGGCTTTTCAAAATCAAGAAGGTAACGTTTAGCCATAATTTAGACAGTTAATACTTTAGGCTGCTTATCAAGTCCAATGGCGGAAAAACCATGCTTTAAAGAAGCTGCTCCAATAAATTCCATCTTTTCAAGGGAAATGTTATTTCTTCCCCAACTAAAGTTTGTATGACACTTTTCAAATTCTAAAATCATTGCTTCTGCAAAACAAGCAAACATCTCTCGCTGAGGGTTTTGCATTTCCGCAAGTTCCATCATATTCCAACCAATATCATTGAAAAACTCTACTATACCTCCTTTTAAAACATAAATATTTTCACCCTGAAATTTCTCATCAAGATTTTTGGGGTATCCACCATCAATCATTAAACATGGTTTTTTTAAGTTGTCAGTGTCAATTTCAATAGTTTTAGGCATACTTGCAACCCACACAACAATGTCCGCCTGAGGCAATGCCTCATCCAAACTTGTTATGGTGCCACCATCTAATTCTTTTTGTAACAGCGCTAGAGGTTCTTGTTGTCTTGCGACCATAAGAAGTTCTGAAATCCCAGTTTTATTGATAAGCCACCTACAAACAGCGCTACCAATATCACCTGTAGCACCAATTACAGCAACAGTTGCTTTTTTTAGGTCTATCCCAATGCGTGGAGCATTTATTTCTAGTTGCTTACAAATAACCCAGGCGGTATGAGTATTGCCAGTAGTAAACCTTTCCCACTCTAATGAAGTATTTCTAATTTGTTTATGCTGTAGAAGATTAAAATTCTCAAAAATAATAGAAGTAAATCCTCCCAAAGCGGTAATATTAATCCCTTTTCTCTGGGCTAGTTCCATAGCATTTAGTACTTTTCTTCTAGCGGTTTTAAACCTAGAAAGCATTTCAGGAACAAAGCACGAATCTATATAAGAACCTTCAATAGATATTCCAGTTGCACTTTTAACTTCTACATTTTCAACAAGCTGAGGAGGAGCAGTACACCAAACATCTAAGTCACCATCAGCAATATGATCAAAGCCTAGCATCGAAGCTTTTCTTTTTGCATCTTCAAAACTTGTTGAGTGGCCTATTAACCCAAACATTTAAAATTTATAAATGGTTTCTATACGATGTTATGAACAATAGCACAGAGGTAACTACTTAAATAGGTTTAATTAATTATTAAAAGGCTTAATTAATTAGAAATGTAATTAGACAATAGCTGCCATAGCCATTCTTGCAATTTCTCTATTATCTAGACCTATTTCCATCAATGTATCTTGATAAGCAATCATAAATTCTTCCATTAATTCTTCTCTGTCCATAGCTAAAACTGATGCGTCATCTGCTACTTCATCTAACATATTTTTAATTAATGGAAGATTAACCTTATTAGCTTCCATCAATTCCTCTTTACAAGTTGATAGATTCTCTTTAAGCCACTCTTGACCGTAATTTAAGTGAAGATATTCGTCTTTAACCACTCCCTCTGTTATTTTTTTTGCAAAAGGATCCGCAACTCTTATGTAGACGTTATAAGCAGAAATTGCAAATGCTTCAATTAAGATAGCTTGTATTAAAAGGCATGTCGTTAAATTTCCTTTTTCAAGAGCAACTTGAAAATTACCATGTAATTTAGAAAAGAATTTTTTAGCAAAATCCATATCAGCTACTACACCTAAATTTCTTCCACATGCAGTAAAACCTTTTTTATGCTTCATTTCCATTCTCGCCAATTTAGTTAATTCCTCTATCTCATTTGGAATTAAAGTTGCTATTGAAATGTAATTATCATGAGCCTCTTGCTCTCCCTCTATAACAATTGCATTTATTCTGCTGTATGCATCCTTATAAGAATCTGTAGTGAAGTCTGGTAAATCTAAAGAAATCGGATTAATCGATTCTTCAATAGTTTTTTTATTTGATTCTAGAGTTTGCATGTCAGTAATCTTTAGCTCATTATGCATGAATATTACACGATTATAGAGAGTTTATTTTAATATCATGAAAATAGTTTCAATTGTTAAGTCACATTTTTTACTTAAACTTATTCAAGAATTGTTTGGCCAATCTGATTGCATCAGATTCATAATCAATTTAAACCAATGATTAATCAATAATTCCTTTAATTTTTTCCCTAAAGACTCATTTGCTCCTCTACTATCTCCTATAACACCTGATTTACTTAAGTCGTCAGTAAGCCAAGCAGTTGGCGCATTGCCCTCAAGACTCCAACCTTCAGGGATCTCTACTTTATTACCCTCATTTGGACGTTCATCACCTACTAATTCTGGTTTTAAAGCAAGCATCAAACTTGTTTCAGCTAAAGAAGCATGAAGCCCATCCTCAATCTCACTCTTTGATAACAATTCACTTAATCCACTTACACCACTCCACAAGAAACATGGGAAAACTGCCATTTCAGGTGCTACACTCCTTAGTTCTCTTGCCGCTGTATTTATAAGTGAGATTTGACCTCCATGTCCATTAATCAATATTAATCTTTTAAAACCCATTTCAGATAATTGAACTCCGACTTCCTTAATCATTGAGGTTATTAGACTTGAGGAAAGTGAAATTGTTCCGGCAAACCCCTTATGCTCGGGAGAAAACCCAATATATTGTGTTGGAAGTTTTTTTAATGGAATATCGTGAGAGATTAATTTAAAAACTTCGCTAATAATTTCATCAACAAAAATACTATCTGTAGCAAGAGGCAAATGAGGCCCATGTTGCTCAACAGCGCCGAATGGCCAAATCACTGTTGATCTTTTATCTTTTGCAAAAATTTCAATTTCTTGCCAATTTAAATATTCAAATTTATTAGGTATTGATTCAAAGTTCATTAATTTTAATTTTGAGTACTAAGATTTAGAGTATGTTAATAATTAATTATTCTTATTTTACCTACAATGGGAGTCAGTAATAAAAATGCCCAAGATAATATCCAACCAAAGGGCAATAAAAAACCTCTTCAGGTACTTCACATAAGCAAGAAAGATACTCAAAAAATAGATAATGATCAAACCAATTCGCAAGAAGAAATTAAAAAAGAAGATATCCCAATCAAACCGCAAATCATTAAAAATGATTCAGTAAAAAGAATTGAGGATAATAATGAAAACACGAAGGATTTTGATATTTCTCAACAAAATATAACTCAACAAGACTTAAATAGACCCCCTAATTTTTCTGAGCAAAACACCGATTTTCAACTAGAAAGAACAGTTGATGAATTCGATTTTGGTGAAAGTGCTTTTTTGGAGGCTTTAAATGCAAATGAGCCAATTGGGGCTACAGGAGAAACAATTTCAGGTAAGGTTATAGCAATCGAAAGTGATGGGCTATATGTTGACATTGGCGGAAAAGCACCTGGTTATATGCCCAAAAAAGAATGTGGTTTGGGTGTCATCACTAACTTTAAAGAAAAGTTTTCTATAGGCCTTGAAATGGAAGTCTTGGTTATCAAAGAACAAAATGCTGATGGGATGGTAACAGTTAGCGCTCGGGCATTAATTCTCAGGCAAAGTTGGGAGAAAGTATCAAGTTCTGCAAAAAATGGAGAATTAATTAACGTTTTAGTTAATGGATTTAACAGGGGTGGGCTTACTTGTGATGTAGATGGATTAAGAGGATTCATCCCAAGATCCCAACTTGAAGATGGTCAAGATTATCAATCTTTTGTTGGCAAAACTCTAAAAGTAGCTTTTCTTGAGGTGAATCCAGAATCAAGAAAATTAGTTCTCTCTGAAAAGAAAGCATCATTAGTCTCTAAACTTACAAGTTTAGAATTAGGTCAATTAATTGAAGGAGAAGTTTTAGCAGTAAAACCATATGGCTTCTTTATAGATTTAGGAGGAGCTAGTGGACTTCTTCATCAATCCTCACTAACAAATGGATCTATTCGTTCTTTAAGAGAAGTTTTTAGAGAAGGGGAAATGATAAAAGCTTTAATATCTGAAATAGACCTCGAGAAAGGTCGTATTGGTCTCAATACAGCACTCCTAGAAAACTCTGCGGGAGAATTAATTATTGATAAGCAAAAGGTTATGCAAGAAGCCACAGATAGAGCACTAAAAACTAAAGCACTCTTCGATAAAAAAGAACAAGATAAATGAACATTAATAAAAAAAAGGAGACAAGTCTTAAATTAAAAATTTCAGATTGGGAATTAGACTTTTACTCAAGACCAATTATTGAATCAAATGGAAAAAAAAGGTGGGAATTAATTATTTGCTCTACTAAAAGTCATAAGACAGAAGATATTTTTCTTTGGAATAAAAAGTGCCCTGCTAATGAAGTTAATTCAGTGTGGCTCACAAAGGCTCTACATGAAGCAATAAGTGAAGCAAAAAAACAAGGGTGGGAGAAACCTTCTATAGTTCGATTCTGGAGGTCGTCAATGAAATCGATTATTAGGAAATCTCTGGAGGCCTTAAGTATTGAGGCTATTGTAAGTAGGAGAACTTACGATTTATTAGATAGAATCGAATTTCTTGAAAAAGAGATTTATCCAAAGGAAAAAGGTTATGTAAGAGGTGTATTAGCTCCTACTTTTACTTCTAAAATGGAAAACCCTCCTACACCTCTACCAGAAGCAGTAAGGGGTGATGCTTTAACTATCTCTGAAATATCAATTGGCGAACTAAAATCAGCAGAAAATTGGCCTATGGAATTTGGAGATATTTTCCCAATTCAGCAAGATTTAGATGATAATTACTTGGTTCCAGGATTAAGACTTTTTAGCAAAGATAGATCTTTGGCACTGTCTGCATGGTTTAGTTGTTTAGAACCTATTAAATTAGTCGTAAATAAGAACCAACTCATACTTGAAGCTTCAGAAGATGATAAGTGGCTGGTTACTGATTTACCAGAAAAAGATGCAAATATTTTGAATACAAAGTTTTTAGACAATAAAGAAAATTCTTTTGGTTATCAATTTATTTCCATACAGTCAACGCCATATATCGAAAAATTTGCAGGATTCTGGATCTTGAGAGATATTGAATTAATTTCATAAATTCGCTTTAGGAGCAAGAACTATTCTTTATAAAGAAATATATTTCTCAAAAGATGAAATTTATATTCAAAACAGAAAATTTGAGTATTATTTATCACCTATTCTTAGTCAAAATAATTTCAAACATGCATACTTCACGAAGTCTTGCTCTGAGAAATTTCTTCAATTATTAGGGAATTATTTTAATGAAAATTCTACAAATTGTGTTTCCAATCAAATTCACAGTAATTTGATAGTGTTTGGATCTCATTCGCAAAAAGGAACTAAGACTGATGCAGATGGTCTTGTTGGCAATAAATGCAGTCAAAACTTATGGGTTTACACGGCTGATTGCATGCCAATATTTTTTGCAGATAAAAGGACAAGAAATGTAGCAACCTTGCATTGTGGAAGAAAAGGTTTAGAAAAAAAAATAATAAAAAATCTGATAAAAATTTTCGATACTTTTGGGACATCTAGAGATGACTTACTTGTTGCAATAGGACCAGCGATTTCTAAGGAACATTATCTAGTTGATAAAATGACACTCAAAGAATTTTATAGAAAGGCCGAAAACAAAAACATAACTGTCAAATTGACTAATACTAAAAAAGATCTTTGTTTTAGTGATTCAAATCACTTCAGAGAGAAAAACCTAAATCAACTTGATCTAAAAAAATCTGCCTACAGACAACTTTTAAATGAGAACATCCCTCATACAAATATAGACATCTCAAATATATGCACATACAAATTTAATAATGAATTTTATTCCTGGAGAAGGAGTAAAACAATCTCGAGACAATGGAATCTTATTTGCTCCTAAAGATAATTAACTTGGACAAATTTCACTACTTAAGTTTTTAGCGACCAATAATTCCGTCATCTCCTTAGTACCTTTAATATTAAAAACTTTGGCTAACAAAACATTCTCTTTAAAACCAAAAGGCTTTATTTTCACTTTGCTCCCCCTTGGGAATTCACTCTTAAGTAGATTAGTTGCTTCAATCTCATCATTTTCATTTACATCTACACAAAATAATCCAATAGTTAAATTTCTATTTTGATCCCCCACCAAAATAGTATTTGAACTTTTAATTTGAAGAATTTCGGCGGAGTTTACTATTACAGGATTAAGAACAATCAAGCAGATTAAAATTAAAATTTTTGATAATTTTTTCAATTCAGAAATATCTAAGTTTTTAAATTATCCTAAAGTTAATTTTTTAAAATGACGAATTTTAAAAATTAGTCTTCACAATTAACATATCCAACCATTTGAGCATTACTTTTACCAGGCGGAACCATTGGATAACAATTTTCACCCCTTCTGACAAGGATATTAATCAAGGCAGGGCCGTCATGATCAAGTGCATTTTTTAATTCATTCTGTAATTGTTTTCTATCAGAAATTAGGTATCCTTTAACTCCAAAAGACTCAGCAAGTTTTACAAAATCTGGTTCACCACAACTCATATCAGATGAGGAATATCTTTCATCATAGAAACTTTCCTGCCATTGTCTTACCATCCCTTGCCAGCGATTATTGATAATAATCAATTTCACCTTTAGACCATATTGAGACAAGGTTCCCAATTCTTGAATATTCATTAAGACACTTGCATCTCCTGCAATACAAATTACATCTGAATTAGGTAAGGCTGCTTTTACTCCAATTGCCGCTGGTAATCCAAAACCCATAGTTCCTAAGCCTGCACTACTAATCCATTTTCTTGGAGAATTCCTAAGATATTGAGCAGCCCACATCTGATGTTGTCCTACATCTGTAGTTATATAAGCTTCTGGTGAAAGTTCCCTCACTTTTAAAAGAACTTCCTGAGGATAAATTTCTCCTTCTTTAGGCGGGTCATATAAGGGGTGTTTATGTTTCCAAAAATCAATTTTTTCTAACCAGTTTTTCGTCTGACAAGTAAATTTGTTTTTTAGAGATTGTTCATTAATTTTCAAGACAGCTTTTGAAACATCAGCAACAATTGCAACATCTACACGTCTATTTTTATTAACTTCTGCGGGGTCGATATCTATATGAATTACCTTTGCATTAGGTGCAAAAGTATCTAATTTTCCTGTCACCCTATCATCGAATCTAGCTCCAATAGCAATTAAAAGATCGCATTCTGTAACAGCAAAATTTGCATAAGCAGTTCCATGCATTCCTAACATCCCTACTGATAAATTATCTTTTTCATCAAAAGCACCTTTCCCCATTAAGGTTGTGGTAACTGGTATTTGATAATTCTTTGCAAAAGTTTTTATTTCATCATGAGCTCCTGAAGATATTGCCCCACCTCCTACGTATAGAAGAGGTCTTTCAGAATCTTCTACTAATTTAATTACTTTTTTGACATCGCAATCATTAATTTCTCCATTCCTTTTAAATCCTTTAGGAATAATCTCACCAGGCAAAACTCTTTGGTAATTAAAGAACTCCTGACCTACATCTTTGGGTATATCAATTAAAACAGGACCAGGTCTTCCAGATGAGGCTATAAAAAATGCTTCAGAAACTACTTTCGCGATATCTGAAGGATCCCTTATTACCCATGAATGTTTCACTATTGGAAGAGTTATGCCAAAAATATCAGTTTCTTGAAAAGCGTCTGTCCCAATAGCAGGTCTTGGGACTTGACCTGTAACTACAACTAGAGGGACTGAATCCATTTGCGCAGTGGCAATTCCAGTAACCAAATTTGTTGCACCTGGGCCTGAGGTTCCAAAACATACTCCTACTTCACCAGTAGATCTTGCATATCCATCAGCCGCATGTGAACCTCCTTGTTCATGCCTAACCATATAGTGCTTTAACCAACCATCTTGTTCTGCCTTATGAACAGCATCATATATTGGTAGTATGGCTCCCCCAGGATATCCAAATATAACTTTTACTCCATGAATTTTTAAAGAATCCATTAGTGCATCTGCACCAGTTATCCAAACTGGATTTTCATGTTTTGAACTACCCTTTGAAAAGGATCTCGAAGTAAGGGTCACTAAAGAAATTCAATATTTACTATAAATATTAATCTCAATTAAATACTTTTGCCTCATTTAGAAATGTAATGTCAGAAATGTATTCAAAAAAATCTTTTAATAAATTTAAAAAATTTCAAATTAATATCAATTTTTCTTTATAAGATGCCTAATTTATGTAGAGGTCCAGAGCCTGAAATAAGTTCAATAAAAAGAACAAGAAAAATAATCATGGCAACCCTTCCGTTCCAAACCTCTGAACTATTATTCCAACCCCATTGCCACTTCTCCTGAGGATAAAGTTTAACTTTTTCAGGCAACTGTGAAGCCTCCTCTATATTAACTAGAGGCCCTTCCAAACAGGAAATAACTAAATCACTAAGACCTTCAATAAAAGTAGGATGAGTATTTAAAGCCTTAACTCTCCGAAAATTTTTAATACCAGCCTTTTCAGCAATTTCTTTGTATTCAATATCAATTTCTTGCAACGTTTCGATATGCTCTCCAACGAAACTTATAGGAACCACAACTAAATCATTAACATTTGACCTTCCAAGATCAGCTAAAACCTCTTCTGTATAAGGCTTCAACCATTCAACAGGACCAACTCTACTCTGGTAAGAAAGTGTATGAGGGTTACTATGTCCTAAACATTTTTCCAACTCATTAATTATTAATAAAGAACAATCTTCAATTTGTTGTTTGTAAGGGTCTCCAGCTTCCTCTACGTAACTCTTAGGGACTCCATGAGCAGTGAAAAATATATGGGCTTTTGAAGGTGATTCACAAAGTGAAATTTGTTCAGAAATTAATTCAACCATAGACTTTAAATATCCTGATTGACTGAACCAACTCCTTACACATCTCATTGGAACCTTCTTAAATTCATCATCAGAATCTCGCAATTTTTTTAATTCTCTAAAGCTCGAACCACTAGTACTTATTGAAAAATGTGGATACAAGGGTATTACAACAACTTGATCTATGCCATCAGCTTTCATATCAGCAATTGCTGATTCGGTAAAAGGATGCCAATACCTCATGGCGATGTAGGTAGTGGCATTAAACCCTTTGTTCCTTAATTTAGATTGTAATTCTCTTGCTTGTTGTTCAGTTATCCTTCTGATAGGTGAACCTCCGCCTATGGAAAGGTAAGCTTGTTGTGAAGTAGTACTCCTAAGCGTGCTAATTAACCAAGCTAGAGGCTTTTGAAAAACAGGGAAAGGGGTCCTGATAATTTCTGGATCAGAAAAAAGATTGTATAAGAATGGGCCAACATCAGTAATGCGTTCAGGCCCTCCTAAATTCATTAGTAAGACGCCTATTTTATCCATTTAAAGTTTATGGAGATTGAAAATCAACATTAAAAACGTCATTATATGGTCAATTATATAAGTAAATGAACATAATTCAGGAAATTAATAATGTCAATGATAAATTTGCTACTCAAGGCAGCAAGCTTAAAATTGAGAAAAGAGGAGAGAAATTAAATATTCGTGGTTCACTACCCTCCAAAGAAGATAACAATAACTTTAAAATTCAAAGAATATCTCTTGGTTTAAAAGCTGATATTTCTGGATTAGAGGAGGCCAAAAAAAAATTACAATTAATCAATTTGCAATTGGAATTGAATCAATTTGATTGGATTAATTGGATAGGCAAACCATATAAAAAGGAAATAAAAGATGGTTTTGAATTCCCAAAAAGATTAAATCAATTTGAGGAATTTTTTTTTAAAGAAAATAAAAGTGATTTTCGAACCAGCACTAGAAAAACTACTTGGAGAAGTTCTTACAAACCATATATGAAAAGAATCCTAAATATTTACAGTGACTATGAAAATGCAGCTTTAGAAAAAATATTTCAAAAAACACTTGAAAGTTATAAGGAAGGTACCAGAAGTAGAAAACAATGCGCTACTTCGTTAAGTGTTTTGGCTAGATTTTTGGACATTAAACTACCAGAAGATTGGAAACTAAATGCCAGAGGATATGGTCTGAACAAAGCAGGATTTAGGGATCTACCTAAAGACGAATTAATTGAGAAACTGTGGGAAACGATCCCAAACAAGTCTTGGAAATTTGTTTTTGGTCTGATGGCTACATATGGATTAAGGAATCATGAAGTATTTTTTTGTGATTTAAGTTCTCTTTCTAATTTTGGGGACAAAATTATAAGAGTTTTGCCTACGACTAAAACTGGGGAACATCAAGTCTGGCCATTTCATCCTGAATGGGTGGAAAAGTTCGAATTGTCAAAACTGGGTGAAAATCCAGAACTTCTACCAAATATTAATAGAGACCTTAAAATAACAACCTTACAGAATATTGGAAAAAAAATTACAGACCAGTTTAAGCGTTACTCTTTACAAATAAAACCTTATGATCTAAGACATGCTTGGGCAGTAAGAACAATTTTTTATGATTTACCTGATACTGTGGCTGCCAGAATGATGGGACATTCGGTTAGTTTACATACTCAAACTTATCACCACTGGATTACTAAAAGAGATCAACAACAAGCAGTAAATAATGCACTTTTAAAAGTTAAAAGAGTTAAAAATATTTAAAGATTTATAATAACTAAATAAAAATAAGGGTCATATGCAAGAAAAACCTTCATCTTCAGAGAAAATATTTAACCTCGATAATCAAGCAAATAAACTTGGAATGGGAGGTAAATTATCACCGGATAGCGATGAGAGCTCATATAAAAAAAGAATGCAGAAAAGAAAAGATATTCAAGCCGAAAGACTACAAATTAGAAAAACAAAGAAAGGATTACTTATTGTTTTTACAGGAAATGGTAAGGGCAAGACAACTGCATCTTTAGGGATGGCTTTAAGGACGATTGGGCATGGCTATAAAGTAGCAATAATTCAATTTATCAAAGGAGGCTGGAACACTGGAGAAGAAAAAGCACTTAAAAACTTGTCTTCAAACATATCTTGGCATTCATTAGGAGAGGGATTTACTTGGGAAACACAAGACAGAATAAGAGATGAAAAATTAGTTCAAGAGGCGTGGCAACTAGCCAAAAAATATATACAAAACGAATCTTATAAACTTATCATTCTTGATGAAATTAATATTGCGACAAAACTTGGTTATCTTGCACCCGAAGAAATAATCACTTTTTTAAAAAGCCTAAAAAATAGAAAAAATCATATTGTTTTAACTGGAAGGGGAGCATCTGATTTAATTATGAATTACGCTGATCTAGTTACAGAAATGAAACTAATAAGACATCCATTTAAAGAACAAGGAATAAAAGCACAAAAGTGTGTTGAATTTTAGTTGAAGTAAATTTTATTTAAATATTCTTTGGACAGGTTTAGAAATGTTTAAAGACGCAAGCAATATCAGAACAAAAAATAAATTTGGCACATTTACTTGCTAAGGTCTTAAAAGTACAATTATTGAATGACTTACAAAAGAGTTCTCTTAAAACTTAGTGGTGAAGCACTAATGGGTGAAAAACCTTATGGTATTGATCCTGCTATAGTTCAGTCAATTGCAGAGGATGTTTCAAAAGTAGTCGAAAATAATGTACAACTTGCAATAGTTGTTGGTGGTGGAAACATTTTTAGGGGACTTAAAGGATCTGCAGACGGAATGGATCGCGCTACTGCTGATTACGTAGGGATGCTAGCAACAGTAATGAACGCAATTTCACTTCAAGATGGTCTTGAGAGAGTAGGAGTTGCAACCAGAGTTCAAACAGCAATTGAAATGCAAGAAATTGCCGAACCTTATATCAGAAGAAGAGCCATGAGGCACCTAGAAAAAGGTAGAGTTGTAGTTTTCGGGGGTGGATGCGGAAATCCATTTTTTACAACTGATACTACAGCAGCTTTGAGGGCAGCAGAAATAAACGCTGAAGTTGTTATGAAGGCTACTAAAGTTGATGGAGTATACGATCGTGATCCTAATCAATTTAATGATGCAAAAAAATATACCTCTCTCAGTTATCAACAAGTTCTTAGTGATGAAATTGCAGTAATGGACAGTACTGCGATTGCACTTTGCAAAGATAATAATATCCCAATTATGGTTTTTGATATATTCAAAAAAGGGAACATTTCTAAAGCTGTTGCTGGTGAGCCAATAGGCTCTTTAATTAGTTAAAGATCATTTAGTTTTTTTAATTATGAAAGAAAAAGAAATTCAAGAAAATATGAATAAAAGTATTGAAGCCACACAAAGAAACTTTAATACAATTAGGACAGGCAGAGCTAATGCTTCCTTGTTAGACAGAGTAAGTGTTGAGTACTATGGAGCAGAAACACCTATCAAATCACTTGCCACTATAAGCACTGTTGATTCGCAAACAATTTCAATACAACCTTTCGATATTTCATGTTTGCAAGCGATAGAAAAATCTATCTCTATGAGTGATTTAGGTATTACTCCAAATAATGATGGGAAAGTAATAAGAATAAATGTTCCTCCTTTAACAGAAGAAAGAAGAAAAGAATTTTGTAAATTAGCCTCTAAATATGCAGAGGAAGGTAAAGTAGCTTTGAGAAATATCAGAAGAGATGCTGTTGATAAAGAAAAAAAAGACGAAAAAGATGGTCTTATTTCTATTGATGAATCGAGAGATAATCAATCTGAAATTCAGAAAATTACTGATAAATATATTGCTTTAATAGAAACTAAATTGTCTGAGAAAGAGAAGGAAATATTAAAAGTTTGATTAGATTTGACGTTGTAATAATTGGTGGAGGTTTATCAGGAGCTTCTACGGCTCTTAACCTAACAAAGAAAGGATATTCAGTTTTAATTATTGAAAAAGAAAAATCTCAAGATTACAAATCATGTGCAGGTGGGATGGCATCTTCAATGCAAAGATTTCTTCCTTTAAATATAGAAGATTGTATAGAATCAAAAATTAAGAATGTTGAATTCAGATGGAAGGCTGCAGATAATGTAACTGCTGATCTGACTGGTGAATCCCCATTTTGGATTGTTAAAAGAGAAAAACTAGATCAATTATTACTTGACGAATCCTTGGGTAATGGAGCACAGATAATGAGACCATTATTGATAAATAAAATCATAAAAAAAAATGATAAATGGGAAATTACTTTCAGTAACAAAAAAAAATATATTACAGAATTTCTTGTAATTGCAGACGGGTCTCAATCGAAATGGGCGAGTTATTTCAATTTAGGGCCAAGAAAACCGAAATTTGCAAACACAATCTCATTAAGATTGAAAGGGTTAGGTGAAATACCTAGAGATGCAGTTAGATTTGAGTTTGGATTTATAAAATATGGTTTTGCATGGGCATTCCCCCTAAGAGAAAGCTTAAATATTGGTTTAGGTACTTTTATAAATAATGGTCTTCTAGAAAATCAGGCTATAAATAAACAAGTAATCAGAAGCTTCGGGTTTGATGATTTCCCTCATAAAACAATTAGTAAGAAACTGAGAATATGGAATGGCTTCCACTCAATTAATGGTGACAAAGTTTTAGCGGTTGGAGATGCAGCATCTCTATGTGATCCATTTTTAGCTGAAGGGATTAGACCATCTTTAATTAGCAGTTTTTATGCTGCAGAATACATAGATCAATGCCTATTAGGAAAAGTAGATAATTTAAACCTTTATACGAAAACAATTAACAACATTTGGGGGGAATCAATGGCTTGGGGGAGAAGAATAGCCCAAGTATTTTATAGATTTCCCAGAACTGGATATCAATTAGGTGTCAAAAGAAAAACAGCGCCTAAACGTATTGCTCAAATATTATCAGGAGAAATGAGTTATGAAGATATTGCAAAAAGAGTTATCATGAGACTCATAACAAAACGTGGGACTTAATTCTTTTCAATTCAAACTTAAATTTAGTTAGCAGAAATCAATTTATGATTTTTAATCTCTGAATATCTCTTTAGTAGCAGCTCTTCCAATTCTTCTATAGCCTTACTGAATCCAGTAATACCTTCACTAAGCTTTTCACTTGCCATTTGATCTTCTAACATACTTAATCTGAAATCTTTTTCTTCAAATTGGTAGTCAATAGAATTATTTGTTTGAGTACTTAAATCTAATTTTCTAACTAACTCTCCCTTTTCTTTTTTCAGTTCCTCAAGAAATTTTGGTGCGATTGTTAAAAGATCGCAACCTGCTAATTCTTTTATTTCATCAAGATTTCTAAAACTTGCTCCCATTACTTCTGTCTTAAATCCCTTTTCTTTAAAGTACTTGTATATTTGCGTAACCGAAATAACACCAGGATCTTCAGCACCAACAAAACTAGTCTTACCAGTTTTTGCTTTATGCCAATCCAATATACGGCCAACGAACGGAGAAATTAGAGTTATCTTTGCATTGGCACAAGTTACCGCTTGGCAGAAGTTAAAAAGTAAAGTTAAGTTGCACTTGATACCCTCTTTTTCCAAAATTTCAGCTGCCTTAATTCCCTCCCAAGTTGCAGCAATCTTAATCAAAATTCTTTCCTTTTCAATCCCAAAATTTTTGTAAAGTTTGATCAATTTTCTTGCTTTTTCTACCGTAGCTTCGGAGTCAAAGCTCAGTCTTGCGTCAACTTCTGTAGATACGCGCCCTGAAATAATTTTCAATATTTCTTTTCCAAAAAATACTGAAACTTGGTCTACAGTTTCTTTGATTAATTCAATTTCTGAGGATCCTTGGGGCAATGCATTTTGTGAACTTTCTAAAGCTTTATCAATTAATTTCACATAATCAGGATTCTTAGCAGCAGCAAGTATTAGTGATGGATTGGTGGTGGCGTCCCTTGGTTGAAATTTTTTTATCGAATCTAAATCTCCAGTATCAGCAACAACAACGGTCATTGAGGACAATTGTTCTAAAATTGATTTCATTTCTAGATAATCATATATATACATAAACTAGCTTTAATTCCTGATGAAATCATCAGATAATGAACTAAATATTTATAAAATTAGAAAATTTTAGGGTTTTTTAACAATCATTCCATGATCTTTAATCTTGGGAGGTATTTTTTCAATTACTATCAAACTCTCGATAATTTCTTTAGCAACTGGTGCAGCAACAGTTGAACCATATGCATAAGATTTAGATGGCTCATCAACGACTACTAGGACAGCATATTTCGGATTATTAACTGGTAAGGTCGCCACAAAACTGCAAACTTTTTTACTTGTATAGGAACCATTTAAGGCCTTTTGGGAAGTGCCCGTTTTCCCCGCTATCCTGTAACCTTCGATTTTCACTCCAGATCCACTACCTTTATCAACTACGCTTTCCATCCATTCAAGAACAGTTTTAGAGACTTCGTGTGAAAAAAATTGTTTTTTTGGATTTTTATTAAATCTCTCTTTGAAAGTTGAGGTTACATGAGGAGTTACTTCAAAACCACCATTTGCTAAAGCTGCATGAAGTTGAAGCAATTTAAGTGGCGAGATTGAGAAACCTTTACCAAAAGAAGTTACAGCAGGCTCAATTGATTGATTTACAAATATATCTTTTCTCTTTAGTTGGCCAGCAGTTGATTCAAATAAGTCAGTCTCTAAATTTTTATTTATACCTAAATTGCTTAGCCAATCCCAATAAATTTTAGGGTCTAAATTTTGCATTATTTTTACCATCCCAACATTACTTGAAACCTGCAAAACTTTTGGATAGTCAATGTATCCATTACCTTTTTTATCCCAATTAGAAAGTGTCCATCCTCCAACATTAATCTTTCCAATATCTTCAACTACTCCATCTTTCTGGATTACTTTTTCTTCTAAAGCTAAGGCAAGATTAATAGGTTTAAAAGTTGAACCAGGCTCAAATAAATCCTTAGAATACCAACCCCTGAAGAGTCCAGAATCATACTGCCAAAATTTATTTGGATCGTAAGACGGGACTGCGACCAAAGAGAGAATCTGTCCATTATTAACATCCATAACTATGGCAAATCCCTTCTTCGCTTTCCATTTACTTACTTGCTTAGATAATGCATTGAATGAAGCTTTCTGTAATTTTGAATCTATAGTTAGGCCTAAACTTTTGTAATCAGTAACAAAATCACCTGGGGCTGAATTATCCGGCAAAGGAGTTCCATCTCCTCCTCTTTTTATTAAATTACTTTTATTAAAAACTTTAATTTGATTATCTAAATGAAGCTCCAAACCTGCTGAAGCTATATTCTCATCATTAACAAAACCGACAAGATTAGAGTAAAGCGCCCCTTGCGGATAATATCTCTGCGAATATTTAAATAAATCAATTCCGCTTATTTGAAGGCTCTTAATCTTGTCTGCCTTTTCTTCGGAAATTTTATCCAAAAGCTTGATACCACTGATTTTATTATTAAATTTACTCAAGAGTATTTCACCATTTATATCCAAGATAGGTGACAATTTTTCTATAACTTCTTCAATACTGCGAACTCTGTTAATTGAATCACCAGGAAAATTAAAATATTTTGGATGAGCCCATAACTTATAGAGCGGTTTATCGTAAGCAACTAGTCTATTATTTCTATCTACAATTGCTCTCCTTTTTTTTAAGGCATTAGTTTTAGAAGACTGAATTAATCTAGCTTTCCTTTCCAAATCAGAGGCGTTAAAGACTTGCAATTTAACTAACCTTCCGAACAAACAAAATATTAATAGTAAGCTAAAAATATAGAGATATTTAAATCTTCTTTGATCAAGGGGTACTAGACGAACAATTTTTTTGTGTTTTTTCATCAATATCCCTCTTGATATTTGCTATCACTAAAACCTTCAATGAAACTATTTAAATTTTTCTTAAATAAACTTTCTTTTTTTTTTGGAAGTTTATCTAGATAGATTAAATCTTCAGGCTTAGTTTTCCTATAAATATTGAGAGACTCAAGTTCACTAATATAAAATTCTTCAATTTGTGAAATATAATCAATGAGATTATTATTGATAGCTCTTGTTTTAGATAAGTTTTTATATGTATTTGACCATTTTCTTTGACTATCAAAAGATAAGAAAAACAATGTGAAAATTAATACCAAAAGAGAGATATTAATGGTGTCGAAAATTTGATGTATTAATTTAGTATTAATTATGGATATTTTTTCAGAATTTTTTTTTCTTTCATATGTAACTTTTTTTTTTAAATAAAGTTGATTCCCATAAGGTTTCATCTATGATTTATTTTTTAAATAAAAGAAGTGTTATTAATCAAATAAACATCTTTTTGTTTGATTAGCAAGTAAAAAATTAAATTCTTTATGTCCTCAATAAGAACAAATTTAAGAAAGTCAATCCATTCCATAAAGAATGCATAATCACTGAGGAAAACAAACTCCCCGAAGCAATTCTTGTAATTGCTAATCCAATCCCTAGAACAAATAATGGCGGCATTTCTCCTAAACTTAAATGGGCCAATGCAAATATAAAAGCTGAAACTATAATTCCCGGAATAACTCCAAAATCTCTTGAAAGAGTTGGTAGTAAAATACCGCGAAATATAATCTCCTCAAATAGAGGAGCTAATAGCGTTGTTGTTATAAATAATAAAAAAAATGATAAGTAATTATTATTATTAAGAACAATTTCCAGTAAAGGGTTACTACCATTCTGATTATCAATCAGACTATTAATAATTAGAGAAATCAATAAAACGAAAGGAACTATAGTTAACCAACCTTTAATTCCTTGAATAATTGCATATTTTATTGGCAATAAATTGAACTGTAAATAATCCTTTTTAAAAGTAAATTCACCATTCAAAGACTTAATTTGATAATAAACTATCGCTAATGGCGGAATAGCCATAAAAAGATATCCAAAGAATATTTTTAAAGATTGAGACAATTCATTGGAGATACTTTTAGAAAAAAGTTCAACCAAACTGATGGAAAACAAAGGTGATACCACTTCTCCTAAAACAACAAATCCACCAGCAATTAATAAAACCATATCTATTAATTCTAAATCTAAGGATTTAATTTCTTTCCAACCAAACTTTTTCAAAGATATGGTAGTCCACAATATTCTTAAAACCAGAATAGAGCCAATAAGTATTGTTAAAAGTGGTATTAGTCTGATGGCTAAAATTTTTAAAAACATTTTGCTTGAAAATGATTTTGTTATTAATGAACTATCGTCAAAATCAAATTTTCGGCTTAAAAGGTGATATAAAAATCTATCTTTTTTAAATAAATCAAATTTATCAAAATTTGGTTTATATGAATTATTATTCGATTTTTTTTCTATCTCATCAATAAGAAATTTAAAGTTTTTATTTTCAAAATCTTTGGATATATTTTTATAGATTTTAGGATCATTTGATTCTGAAGTAATTATTCGAATTAATTTATTTCTTTCCGTTAGTTCTTCAAATGAAACCTCAGTGAGAGATTTATTTATTTGATCAATAGGATCATTAATGATAAAAATTGTTTTAAGATTTACAGGTATGGATTGTAACGATAATTCAGCAATTTCTTGTTCTTTTTGACTAATATCAAATGAGACAGATGGTCTATTTAAACTATCTCTTAAGCCCTGCTGCCATACAAAAAAAGTTATGACTATAGAAATAAAAGCTAAAGTGAGTTTTGACTTAGAAATATTTTTAAAGATCATAACTTATTATATTCTTGAAAACTATACTTAGTTATCATTGAATTCCGAGATATTTATGTACCTATTTTAATCACGCCATGAGATGATTAAATTATCTTATTTTTCAAATTTATATAATGGCCATACGATTAGTTTTAGTTAGGCATGGACTAAGCAGTTTCAATGCAAAAGGATTAATTCAAGGAAGAACAAATGATTCATTATTAACTGATGAAGGATACGAACAAGCAAGAAAAGCAGGAAAAGCATTATCAAAAATAAACTTTGATAAAATCTATTCCTCCCCACTCGTAAGAGCTGCAGAGACTGCAAAAACAATCAAAAAGACCTTTAATAAAGAACAGAATATTGTATTTGATGACAATTTGCTAGAAGTAGATCTGAGTGAATGGTCTGGTCTAAAAATTGATGAAATAAAAAATAAATTTCCAGAAATTTACCCTATATGGAAAAATGATCCAGAAAATCTAATCCTAAAAAGAAATGACAATAAAACTTATAAACCGATTAAAGAGTTATTTTCTCAAGCAACAAATTTTGTAGAAGATATCTTAAAAATCTATCTAGACAAAGATGATGTAAATATTTTAGTTGTAGGACATAATGCAATTCTTAGATGTTTAATCCTCTTTCTATTAGGAAAGCCTAAGCAAGGTTTTAGGAAAATAAGATTAGAAAATGCTTCTTTCTCTATACTCAATATTTCAAGGAAAGATTGCTCTTTTAAGACCCAAATTGAATGCCTGAATCAAACTTCCCATCTGAATAAAAATGTTCCAAATCAAATTGGAGATTCCAGAATATTTCTAATAAGGCATGGTGAAACTAACTGGAACAAAGAAGGTAGATTTCAAGGCCAAATTGATATTCCTTTAAATGAAAATGGGAAGGATCAAGCTAGAAAGACTTTTGAATATTTGAGAAATATTTCTTTCACTAAGGCATTTTCAAGTTCAATGCATAGGCCTTACGAGACTGCACAAATAATCCTCCAAAATAGTAAAAATTTAAAAATAGAAAGAATAAATTCACTTGTAGAAATTAGTCACGGATTATGGGAAGGTAAACTTGAAGCAGAAATCAGAGAACAGTGGCCTGCTTTACTAAAAAATTGGCATGATAAACCTGAAGAAGTAATCATGCCAGAAGGTGAATCTATAAAAGATGTATCAGAAAGGTCCGTAGAAGCTTTTGACAAAATTTGTTTATCTCAAAAGGATAATGATATAAGCCTTCTTGTTGCTCATGATGCAGTCAATAAAACTCTAATTTGCAATATCCTTGGGATTAATTATTCAAATATTTGGATGATAAAACAAGGTAATGGCGGCATAACTATAATCGACCTTTTTAATGATCCCAATCAGACCCCTGTGATCAGCGCTCTAAACATTACAACTCACCTAGGAGGAATAATTGATTCAACTGCTTCCGGAGCACTTTAAGTAAAAATTCTTTCTAAAAATTTATTTTGATGAATTTAGAGTCAGAAAAATGCTTTATTTATTAAAAAAGCCAACTTGACTAAGAGGCCAAAATCTGAAAAATGCTTTACCAATTATCTCCTTTTTATGAAGAAATTTACTTCCAGGCCAATATCTCCCATCCCAACTATTTGACCTATTATCTCCCAAAACTAAAAAATGATCTTCTGGAACTTTTATGTTTTCAAATTTACCACATCTATTAAAGAGGGATAATGAGCACTTATAAGAAACATAAGGTTCAGGAATTAATTTATTATTTATTATTACTTCACCCTTAGTGTTTACACTGACAATTTCGCCTGGCAGTGCCACCACTCTTTTAATATATGCGTCACAAGCTTGATCTCTCAAACCAGGAATAAACGACATTGGAGGAAAACTCATAAAAAAACAATATCTTTTTTTTGGTAAAGCCTTTGATCTTTCTGAAATTAATTTTTGGTCAAAAGAGTAAGGGGAGTTAAACACAACAATATCTCCTCTTTTTGGTAAAGAGTTTCTTAGCGAAAATTTTTCAATAATTAGCCTATCGTTTATTTGTAATTCTGGAAGCATTGAACCAGAAGGGATATAACGTGGTTCTGCGAAAAATGATCTACAAGAGGAAACAAAAAAAGTTAATAGAATTAATAATCCCCATTCTTTTAAAAATCTTTTTATTGAAGCAGACATGAAGTTAATAAATTCTTGATTTTTTTACTTTATATAAATTGCTTGGCAAATTCAATTTCGTTAAAACCTAATATCACTTTTTTCCCTTCGTAAATCAAAAAAGGTCTTTTTATTAATTTGCCATCACTTAAAAGAAGTTGAATAATTTCTTCCCTTGATAAACCACAAATGTCAAGATTAAGTGTTTTATAGGCTTTACCTCTTGTATTAAAAATTCTTTTCTTATCATCAGAGTATTGTTCTAAGGCTAGATTTAAATAATTAACATGTGGCGGTTCTTTTACAATATCAATTAATTGGAATGCTAAATCTTTACTTTCAAGCCACTTTGCAGCTTTTCGGCAAGTAGTGCATTTTAAATAACTGTAAAAAATTATTTTTTTCAATTTAATTTACTAATTTTTGATTTCTTAATTACTTTAAAGTTTTTCTTTTTAAGGGGTATACAACTTTTCAACAAATTTTCGACCACATCAAAATCCCTCCAACCATCAATTTGAACTGTTCTTCCATCAAGTCCTTTACTTGTTCTGAAAAATTCAGCAACATCCTCCAACTGATTAGGTGCAATTTGATTGATACTCACTATATTAGCCTGCCTAGGATTAGCCATAGGAACACATAGAAGTTTTCCATCATATGCACCACAATCATGCATATCCAAAACTCCAATAGGTCTAGCTTTTATTAGACAACCAGCAAAAGTAGGTTCATCCATTATTACCATTGCATCAAGTGGAGCTCCATCATCAGCGAGAGTATTTGGGATAAAACCATAATCAAAAGGGTACCTCACTGAAGAATGCAATACTCTGTCTAAGGCCATCATTCCAGCATCAGAGCAATATTCATATTTATTCCTACTACCTGCAGGTATTTCAACAATGATATTTACTATTCCCTTCATTGGAGATGGAGGTATTGAACTAAGGTCCATCTTTTTCAAAATCGTGATTATGAATTATCTCGTTTCCTTGAGATAAAGGCCTGCCAATTAAAATGCTTATTGAAGGTAATAAAATTGTCAAGAATGCAAAAATAATACCTAAAGAGGTTATTGATAAACTCCTTATACTTAAGGGGTCATCATCATCTCTTTCAAAATCACTCTTAGCAGAACCAAGAGAATTTTCCTCGCTTGATTTACTTTGAGTAAAGTGCTTTAATTTGGTGTAACTCAAGAACTCTTAGTTAGAAAAGATTAAGGAGATAATTAAACATCATTATCCTACATTCTAAATGTCAATAAATCAAAACATTGATTGGTAACTTTTTAATTACTCTTTTTCTAGCAAAGACCTGATAGATTTTAGTTCTTCTAAAATTTGTACCATTATATTTTGTGCAGCAGAGGAAGGCGTATTAAAGACCTCCACAGTAACTTCCTTAATTCTTAAAATATCTTTCGCGAATCTTGCCACTTCATTAGGATGAAATTTTAAAGGATCTTTTTGATCAGTTCTAAATTCCGGATTTAATTTTCTTGGATTAAAGCTTGGGTTTAGATTTCTTAAATCTGTATTTGTATACCTATAAACAGAAGCTCTCGATCTGTTAAGGAATTTTTGAACTTCATCAATACCTACTAATTCCTCCTCGCTAGAAATATTCGAATCTATATTTTCCATAAACTTAAGAAAATGTTTTAGCAATAATGAACTTTTAAAAGAGTTTGAACTTCATTACTGAAGAAGTTAGCAGAAAGAATATTCTTAGACTAGCCGCGTTGAGGGACTCAAGACACTTTAAATTATTTTTTCATCTTAGTTGATAAAATTAAATATTATTAAGGATTTTTTGTATGCGCGTGACAACCTCATTTCCTCTGGGGACACTTCGTGACACTCCTTCTGAAGCTGAAATCATTTCACATCAATTACTTTTAAAAGCTGGATATATTCGCAGAGTTAACAGCGGTATTTATGCATACATGCCATTAATGCTTAGAGTTATTGAAAAAATATCCGCAATAATAGAGAGAGAACTTAATAGTATTGGTTGTACAAAATTACTTTTACCCCAACTTCATCCTGCAGATTTATGGAAAAAAAGTGAGAGGTGGGAAGGATATACAGCAGGGGAAGGAATTATGTTTAATCTTAAAGATAGACAAGGTAAAGAATTTGGTTTAGCTCCAACTCACGAAGAAGTGATAACGAGTATTGCATCAGAGACCATCAACTCATATAAGCAATTACCTCAATGTTTTTATCAAATACAGACAAAATTTAGAGATGAAATAAGGCCAAGGTTTGGATTGATGAGAAGTAGAGAATTTATAATGAAAGATGGTTATTCTTTTCATTCTTCAGAAAACGATCTGGCTTCTTTCTATGAAAAGGTGGGAAATGCTTATGAAAATATTTTTAAATCTTGTGGTCTACAGACAGTAGGGGTTGAAGCTGATAGTGGAGCGATTGGCGGCGCCTCCTCCAAAGAATTCATGGTTACTGCTGATGCTGGGGAAGATTCCATTTTGTTTACTCAAAGTGGTTCTTATGCTGCAAATATTGAAAAAGCTGTTTCTCTACCCTCTCAAGCTATTCCAATAAAAAATGATATTGCAGAGTGGTTGGAGACACCTCAACAAAAAACAATCCTAGAGGTTTGCGATAATAATAATTTAGACCCTAGTCAGATTATTAAAGTAGTAATATTCCTTGCGCAGTTCGAAGGTGAATTTGAGGCCCCAATTCTTGCATGCATAAGAGGCGATCAACACATTAATGAAGTAAAGCTTTTTAACTTAATCAATAAACTACATAATTTCAATCTCCTCAATCTTAAAAAGATTGAAGACAAAAATACCATCGAAAAAAATCTAGTTAATTTTCCCCTAGGTTTTATTGGGCCAGATTTAGATAATAAAACTATTAAAGCTAGTTCTAATTGGGATAAAAAATGGACTAGAATAATTGACTATTCTGCAAGTAGCCTCTCAAAATTTATAAGTGGAGGGAACAAAGTTAATTTCCACAGATTTTTTCAAGAGTTTTCTTTTGCCTCAAATGATTATCTAATTGGGGATATCAGGAATGCCAAAAGAGGGGATAAAATAAGTATTAATGATAATGAGGAACTTGAAGAAAAAAAAGGTATCGAGATTGGACATATTTTCCAACTAGGTCAAAAATATAGTGAAAAATTAAATGCAAAGTTTTCTGATAAGGATGGGCAGTTAAAGAATTTATGGATGGGTTGTTATGGAATTGGAATTACAAGAATAGCTCAAGCTGCTATTGAACAGAATCATGATCAAAAGGGGATTTGTTGGCCTATCCAGATTTCTCCTTTTGAAGTTATTATCATTCCAACAAACCTAAAAGATCCTATTCAAAGTGACCTTACAGAGCAAATATATAACAACTTTTTAATTAATAAAATTGATGTCCTTCTTGATGATAGAAACGATAGAGCTGGAGTGAAATTTAAAGATGCGGAATTAATTGGTATTCCTTTTCAGATAATTATTGGCAGAGATTCTGTTAATAAAGAAGTAGAACTTTTATGCAGAACAAATAATAATAAGTTTAAAATTAGTACTGATAAATTGTTGGAAACATTTATTTCCGAATCAGAAATAATGTACAATAAAAAGTCTTAAGGCTTATTTTTTTTGGGAGCTTAGTTATGTCACTGAAATGTACATCAAAATTATTTTTTAAAAATATTACCAAAGCTATATCTTTTTCAATATCCTTAATTGTTGTTTTTACACTATTTAGTTCCCCTTCCATAGCTGCAAAAACTTCTATGACAGGTGACTACACAAAAGATACAATTTCAGTGGTTAAAACATTACAAATAGCTGTTGATACACCAAAAGATTCTCCAAATAAAGATGAAGTAAGAAGTGAGGCTCTTACACTTATAACTGACTATATTTCAAGATACAGAAATAGAGGGATGGTGAATAAAACACAATCATTTACCACCATGCAAACAGCATTAAATGCTATGGCAGGTCATTACAAAAACTTTGCAAGTAGACCTTTACCAGATAAACTTAAGGAGCGGTTAACCAAAGAATTTTCTCTTGCTGAAAAAATGGTTTTAAGAGAAAGTTGATACAATTCATTTACTTTTTATAAGTAAACCAAGATTTTTGAATATATTAAATATTCGCACAAAAATAATGCTCTTCTAAAATTGGCCAATGTTGTTGTAATCGGAGCCCAATGGGGTGACGAAGGAAAAGGTAAAATAACGGATTTACTTAGTCGTTCGGCAGATGTTGTCGTACGCTACCAAGGGGGAGTAAATGCAGGTCATACTATAGTTGTAGATGATAAAGTCTTAAAATTACATTTAATTCCCTCAGGGATACTTTATAAAAATACTTCTTGTCTAATTGGGTCGGGAACTGTTGTAGATCCAAAAATCTTGCTTAAAGAAATTGACATGTTAATTGAAAATGGAATTGATATCTCAGGATTAAAAATTTCATCAACATCACATGTAACAATGCCCTACCACCGAATATTAGATGAAGCAATGGAGGCTGATAGAGGTTCAAACAAAATAGGGACAACAGGTCGTGGGATTGGTCCAACATATGCCGATAAGTCTCAAAGAAATGGCATTAGAATAAGAGACTTACTCAATAAGGAACGCTTAAGTGATGTGATCAAAATTCCATTAAGAGAAAAAAACGGTCTACTAGAAAAAATCTATGGCATTAAACCACTTAAATTAGAAGATATTGTTGAAGAATATCTTGACTATGGGGAAAGATTATCAAAGCATGTTGTTGACTGCACGAGGACTATACATGCAGCCTCAAAAAACAAAAAGAATATTCTTTTCGAAGGGGCTCAAGGTACTCTACTTGACTTAGATCATGGGACTTATCCCTTCGTTACCTCATCAAACCCTATATCAGGAGGGGCATGTATTGGAGCTGGAGTTGGTCCCACTTTAATTGATAGAGTCATAGGTGTCGCAAAAGCCTACACCACAAGAGTAGGTGAGGGGCCATTCCCAACAGAATTGCAAGGGAGTATTAATGATCAACTCTGTGATAGAGGTAGTGAATTTGGAACCACTACTGGAAGGAGGAGGAGATGTGGGTGGTTTGATGGAGTTATAGGTAAATATGCTGTTTCTGTAAATGGTCTTGATTGTCTAGCCGTTACTAAACTAGATGTGTTAGATGAATTAGATGAGATTCAAGTTTGTATTGCATATGATCTCAATGGAGAGGAGATAGACTACTTTCCTACAAATTCAGATGACTTAAAAAAATGTAAGCCAATCTTTAAAAAATTAAAAGGTTGGCAATGTTCAACTGCAGATTGCAGAAAACTATCTGATCTCCCAGAGAATGCTATGAACTATCTCAGATTTTTAGCTGAATTAATGGAGGTTCCAATTGCCATTGTCTCTTTAGGAGCAAATAGAGATCAAACTATAGTAATTGAAGACCCAATTCATGGTCCTAAAAGAGCACTTCTAAGGTAATTTAGTCTCAAATTAATGAAGGAATCCTTTAGACATGTTGAACATAATAGGAAGGTTGATCTCATTGGTCTGGGCAACGCAATAGTAGATATTATTGTGAATATCGAAGATGAGTTTCTTGAAATAAATAACCTGGATAAAGGATCAATGAATCTCATTAATTCTGATGAATCATATAGATTGTTAGAAAATTGCAAAGTAATCAAACAAATATCAGGTGGGTCCTCAGCAAATACCGTTGTTTGTTTAGCAGAATTAGGTAATCATGTGCAGTTTGTTGGAAGGGTGAAAAATGATAAATTTGGGAATTTCTTTTCTGACGATATAAAAAAAAGTAAAACCATATTTAATACTCCAGCAACTATTGAAGGCGCTTCAACAGCTCATTCAATAATTTTGATTACCCCTGATGCACAAAGAACTATGTGCACTTACCTTGGAGCATCTGTAGAGTTTGAACCAAAAGACATAGATTTTAGTTTAATCAAAGAAAGTAAATACTTGTATTTAGAAGGATATTTATGGGACAGCGAATTAGCCAAAAATGCTTTTCTTAAAGCAGCTCAAATTGCAAAACAATCTAATACAAAAATAATTCTTTCATTGTCTGATTCATTTTGTGTAGATAGACACCGAGAGAGTTTCTTGGAATTAATTGATAATTATGTAGATATAGTTTTTTGTAATGAATCCGAGGTTTTAAGTTTATTTAAAAAGGATAAATTAGTAAATTGCCAAGGAGACTTGTCTTCCTTGTGTGAATTAGTCGTAGTAACTTTAGGTAGCAATGGTTCTCTCATAATTAACAAAAATGCTACCGAAGTAATTAAATCAATTACGAAAGGGAAGATTATTGATACAACAGGAGCGGGAGATATTTTTGCAGGAGGATTTATTCATGGATTAATAAAAAATTATTCCCTTAAAAAATGCGGAGAGATAGGTTCAATTTGTGCTGGGCAAATAATTACACAATTAGGATCTAGATCCAATATGGATTTTAGAGAGTTAATAAGAGAAGTTTAATCAAATATTCTTGTTGATCCAATCAAAATATTTCATTTCAGAATAGTATTTTTTGTAAATAATTTGTGGGACATCATATGTAGAAATTTTATTTAAGAACTCAATTAAATAATCTTTAAATTCTGGTTTACTTTTTATTGTAATTTCAAACTCCTTATTTTCTTCAATATTATCATCCCACTCATAAATTGAAAAAATTTGCTTTATCGAAACACAAGCTGCGAGCTTATTTTGTATTAGTAATTTCCCGATTCGCAAAGCATTTGTTCTACTTGATTCAGTTGTGATCATAACTAATACTTCCATAATGAATTAAATATCAATATTTGTTTTAATTATGTGATTTATCAAATTGTGATATTGATTAAAAGAGTAAGAATAATCATTTTTAACTTTAGGCCTTTTAACCAAAAATAACTTCATTTTACTTCCAAAAACTATACTCTCCCAGTTTTTCTGAGAATAACTTCCAGAATCTCTGCATAGAACATAATCTATCTCCCAAAAATCACAAAGTTTTTTTTCTAAAATACTTTCATTATTTTTACTCGGTTCTAGAATCGCTATATTTGAATTTTCGATACATGATCCAAAAGCTTTAGTTATACTCTCATAAGTTGGTAGTACCCTTGTAAATACATTTGCTTTACAATTCATATAATAATTAGCTGTATCGTTAAGGAATCTTGATCCTATTGCCAGAAGAATATTTTTATTTTCTAGATCAACATTATCTATATCCTTTAAATCTTCAATATAAAAAATATTATTAGTGTTATTTATTAGAGATTTCCTCTCAAATAGTAAAAGAGGTATATTTATTTCTTTACATGCATTATTAAGATTTTTAGAAATTATCACAGCAAACGGATGAGTAGCATCGACAACGCATTTGATTTTATTCTTTTTTATGAAATTAATTATTTCATCTTTATTTTTTAATATACCCGTAATGATATGTAACTTTGGATTTTCAATATAAGCTTGCCCTGCTTTATAAGTTAAAACACTTGCAAAAACTGAATAATTAAGTTCAAGAAGCATATTAGCTATTATGGGTCCATCCGAAGTTCCTGATAGGATCCAAACATTTTCGTGGCATTTTTCTTGATTCTGCATCAGTATGTCTTTAATTAAATAGTAAGTAATGAATCATTGTTTAATTCAGGCGGTAATTAATAGCGCTCCCCAAATGAGGTATACCAAAGAGAACCAAACTCCAATTGCAGAAATGATTGTTAATTTTAAAGGATTACGTAGTGAAGATCCAACAAGAGATCTCAAGATCATAGGGTGGGGAAATATTGCCCAAGAAATGGTAGATGAACTAAAGGAGGGGCAAAATATTGTAATTGAGGGACGTCTAAAGATGAATTCTGTAACTAGAAAAGACGGAACAAAAGAAAAGCAACCAGAACTAACAGCTTCAAAGATTCATCAAATATCGCAAGTTGACGTTTTAAATTCTGATCAAAAAGAAAAAAATGAGTCATTTGAAAATAAAGAAACCACCAAAAAATCTAGTTGGGATAGTTCACCTTTAGTACCTGAAGTTGACGAAATACCTTTTTAAATCAAATATCAACATTATTTTCTTGAACACTTATAATTAATTTGCTTATTTTTCTTTCAAGCGCGGCAAGTTCGCTTCTGATTTCTGGCCATTTACCCTTATCAAGATTTTCTAGTATCCATGCTCTATCTTGATCAAGTTTAAAAATTAAATCTCCTTGATTTGCAGTATTAGGATCTTGCATAATACTTGTTAGCCCATTTAAAACTCATTCTACTAAATCAAAATGAAGAAATACTTATCGCCTGGAAACTTAATCGTAACCGCTGGGGGTATATTAGCTTTTATTGGGATGACTGCTTATTTTACAGACTCAGTAAATTTAAGTGTACCTACTTTTTTTTATGGAGTACCTATTTTCCTAATTGGATTAGGCTTAAAGACTTCCGAAATACCTCCTGTAGAATTGTTTGACAAGACAAATTTTGCGACAAATAAATTTAATCGACCAAAAGAATTAACAGCACTAGTTAAAGATGTTACAAGATGGAGGTATGGGATAAAAGCTCATCTTGAATCCTCATTAGAATCTTTAAATTTATGGGACGAGGATAACCCCCCTCAATTAAAAGAAATAGAAGAAATTACAAAGGAAGAAAAAAATGGTCTCAGAATGCGTTTCGAATTAAACGCTGTTCCTCTAGAAAAATGGCTTGAAAAACAAGAAAGATTAAACAGGTTTTTCGTCAAAGGTCTTGAATCAGAATTTATTATCGACGATAATAAAAAAGAATTTGATTTTATTCTCTTTTATTGAATATAGGGATATATTTGTAAAAACCTAATTTCTCAATTCAATCAAGTTTTAATGAATTTTAATAATGAATGATTCTCAAAGAGTATCAATATTAAGCGAAGCACTCCCATATATACAAAGTTTCTCAGGTAGAAAAATTGTTATCAAGTATGGTGGTTCTGTTATGGAAAATGATAATTTAAAAAATGCTTTTTTTAGAGACATCGCACTTTTATCAACCGTTGGGGTTTGTCCGATAGTAATTCATGGAGGTGGGCCAGAGATTAATAATTGGTTAAAGAAATTAGAAATATCTCCTAAATTCGAAAATGGATTAAGAATTACTGATCAAAAAACAATGGAAATTGTCGAGATGGTTCTAATGGGTAGAGTTAACAAACAAATTGTAAAAGGGATTAATAAAACTGGGTCATTAGCTGTGGGGATATCAGGTCTTGATGGCAACTTAATTCAATCTAGAGAACTAGGAGATGGTAGCCATGGGTTGGTGGGAGAGGTTACAAAAATCAATCCTGAAATATTAGATCCTCTTATTTCTAAAGGATACATCCCAATTATTTCTAGCATTGGATCAACCTTAGAGGGAATTTCCCATAACATTAATGCGGATTTTGTTGCTGGAGAAATTGCTGCTGCAATAAATGCAGAAAAACTTATTCTTCTTACTGATACTCAAGGGATTTTAAAAGAAAAAGATAACAAAAATAGTCTTGTTGAAAAAACTAATCTCAAAGAGGCAAGGGATTTTATTGATAAAAGAATTGTGACTGAAGGTATGATTCCAAAGACAGAATGCTGTATAAGAGCTTTAGCCCAAGGAGTCAAAGCAGCTCACATAATTGATGGAAGAATAGAACATTCATTACTTCTTGAGATTTTTACAAATTCAGGAATAGGTACAATGATAGTCGCCTAACCCATGAAAAATTATGAGCAAGTTTTAGAAAAAGTAGAACTTGCTTTAGCTAAAGGGGAGTATCATTATTGTATTGAATTTCTTTTGCCCATAATCGAATCATTTCCTTTATCAAGCAAAGAGGGAGTAAATTTAAGAACAATCTTAATTACTGCTCTATGTGGTATCAATAAAAGGGTGGAGGCTAAAAGTTTTTGTAAAGAACTTCTAAAATCTTACGATAATAAGACGAGAGAAAATGCAAAATATTTGATGGAAGTTATAGACTCTCCTGACATTAAAAAGCCAGAAAATTGGAACGTACAGTTTGAAAGCGACCCATCACTCAATAGAAAATCTCTTAACTCACTGCGCAAAAAAAGAGAAGTATTGAAGAAAAAAAAATTTATTAATGTAACAGAGACACCAACTGGTGAAACAAAACCCTTTCAGAAAGGCTTTTCACTGATCATTTTTTTAATACTATTATTATTAATTCCACTTTTAAGTGGCTGCGTAAAAATTGAGGATACTCTTGATCTTAGTGAACTTGATTCAATAACTAATAATTTAGTGATAGAGAGTAAATACATAAAGAAATTTCCTTGGCAATTAAAATTTGAAGAGAAGATGAAAGATATTTTTCCTGACGCAGAAATTGAACAAGACGAATCAACCTTTTCTTTGAAACATAAAAATCTCAATTTAGAGGATACAAAGCAAGTTCTTATAATCACCCAAAATACAGCTGGAGAGTTAGCGGGAGAATCAACAAATATAAAAATTAATGCTACTCAAAAAAACTTCATTTTTTTTAAAAAATACTTTTACAGGTTAGATTTGGATCTAAATTCTATTAAAGGCATTGATAATTTAGAACTTATTTTCAAAATTATTCACCCTAATAAAGCTATCCTTACCGATAAAAATAATTCAAATTTAGAAATCACAAAAAATCTAATAATTTGGGATTTAAATCAAGGGCAGATAAATAGTCTTGAATTTTCTTTCTGGAGCCTCAACAAACTCTTGATTGGGATATCTATTATTTTAATAATTATAATATTGGCTTATTTATTAAGATTCTATAGATTTAAATTAGGTTCAGATTTACCTCAACTTCCATCAAAGTAATTACAACTCTGCTGGATTAACATCTATTGTTAAGAAAACATTTTTTGGAATAAGTTTCCATAATATTGATCTATCAGGTAAAGGTATCTTTGTTCCTTCAGGACCATGTATTAATATCTGCCATCTAAATTTTTTACCGACTTTAGCTATTAAACTAGGGGCAGGACCAATTAATTTCCAGTTCTTTTTCTCACAAAAACTTAGTAGATATTTTGCTAATTTTATTGCAATTGACTCAGTTAATTCATAATTTTCACCTGATAATTTAAGTAGGCAAATTGTGCAAAATGGAAATAAATTAGCATCCTTTCTCAATCTAGAGTTTTCAATTAAGAATCTTTCATAATCTCTTTTTTGAAGATACGAAATCACCGGGTGGTTAGGTTTATATGTTTGAAAAATTACTTTCCCTTTTTTTTGTGCCCTGCCAGCCCTTCCTGCTACTTGCAAAAATAATTGTAATGATTTTTCTTCTGCTGAAATATCTGGGCGATGAAGCAACCCATCTGCTGCAATCACTACTGAAAGAGTAATATTGGGGATGTCAATACCTTTTGCCAACATCTGAGTACCGACAAGAATATCAGCATCACCTTTAGAAAACTTTGAAAGAATATCTCTATGACCATCCTTTCCTGAAGTTGTATCTCTATCAAAGCGAAGTACTCTTAAGTCAGGAAATTCTTCATTTAAAAACTCTATTACCCTTTGCGTACCTATTCCAAAAGGTTTGAAAGCAGTTGAATGACAATCTGGGCAACGATTGATCAATCTTGATTTATGATCACACCAATGACACCTTAACCATTTTTTTCCTTGTGATCCGAGATGAACTGATAAAGGAATGTCACAGTTGGGGCAATTTATTAAATATCCGCAATTTCTACAACTTAAAAATCCACTATGTCCCCTCCTAGGGATCAAAATTATTGCTTGCTCTTTTTTTAAGCGTAGTTGAGGAAGCAATTGTAATAATTCATTGGAAAAAATTTTCATATTTCCCTTCTTGAACTCATCCCGCATATCAATAATTTTTATTTCAGGAGTCTCATTACTGGATATCCTTTGAATCATTCTTACCAATTTAAAATTCCTTTCAAAAATACACTTTTTCCAAGTCTTCATTGATGGGGTTGCACTCCCAAAAATTAACTTTGCAGAATTCCTTTTTACTATTTCAATAGCAATCTCTCTCGCGTCATAGCAAGGCATAGGACTATCTTGCTTATAAGAAACATCATGTTCTTCATCCATTATTATTAATCCCAGATTTTTGATTGGGAGAAAAACTGCCGACCTTGTACCTATTACTATTAAGGGTTCATTAGCATTAATAATTTTCTTCCAAACTAAAGTTCTATGATCGGGAGAACAATTACTATGATATTCGTAAACGACATTATTAAATCGCTTACTAAACCTATCAATAAGTTGAGGAATTAATCCAATTTCTGGGGCTAGTATCAAACAACTTTTTTTCTTAAGAAATTGATCTTCAGCAATTCTCATATACACTTCTGTTTTACCGGAACCTGTCTCGCCCCAAAGAAGTAATGCATCTCCTGGTTTCATTGTTTGAAATTCTTGAAATGCAATTTTTTGCTCATTTGTAAGATTTGGTTTTTTCGTTGCATTATGATCTTTTACAAAGGAATTTAATTTACTATTTATATTTTTTTTTCTTTTAGATTTAGCAAGATAATTTTTACTGACCATTGAGTTAATTAGAGTGTAATTAAAACCAGACTTTATTAATTCACTTTGCCAATTACCTTTTTTAGATAAAGTATCCATTAAAAAAAATTCTTTTTTGGTTAATCCATTTTTCTTAATATCAAATTCTTTTTTAGTTTCAATCCATATTTGATCTTTTAAACCTTTAGAGAAATTCTTATATTTACCAATCCAGCCAGGAGGAAATGCAGTTTTAAACATTTTTAAATTACTAACCATATAAAAAGAGGCGAGGGAGTCTATCAATTCTCTCCAAGATTCATCAATTATTTTTTTCTGCAAAATACTTTCAACAAACAAATATCTTATGCTTTTTCCTCCAGTAATATTTGATTCATCATTATTGATTGTCGAAAAGTCTTTTTTGGAGATCACCAACCCATTCAATAATCTCCCCCTTAGTCTCACACTTACAATATCTCCAACTTCTGCTCCAAGATTATTTCCATCTAAATAGTAAAAGCTTTCATTACTACTACCTATATCAAGCAAAATTTCCAATTTATAGGAGATATTTAATAACTGATTACTTGCCGGCTTCAAAACTTTTTCTTAGTATTGGATTGTTGAACATTCCACAAAGTGTTTTTTGCACATTGTAAGTATCCTGTTCTTAAGGGAGACATGAAGCTCTGATCATTGACTGAAAATTCAAAAATGATCTGCCTGTCTGAGAAATCCCAAGACTTTTTACTTTAGGTAATCTATAGCACTATTTAAATTTTTCAACAATTTAGAAAACTTTTCTTATTCTCATTTTGTGAAAAAGTTTTTTAAACATTAAGGGAACTTTACTACTAAATGTTCAAATTAGCCCTAAATAAAATTTTATCTAGTTAAATTCACCGTAGAAAGGAGTCAATTATGTGTCCAGTCGCAGCAGAATCAAAGAATTCAAAGCCTAGTTCAAAAAAAAAGATCAATAAAAAAATTAATACAAATTTAGAAACAATAGTTGAAGAAGATAGTAATAAAAATAATCAATCTTTACAGACATCTGCTGAGTTAAACGAAAGCAATATTGAAAATAACAATAATGAATTTAGTGATTCTGAAGAAGAAGATAAAGGGCTCGGGAATGTAAAACTTGGGCCAAAAGGTATCTACACTGAAGATTCAATAAGAGTTTATCTCCAAGAAATTGGAAGAATTAGACTTTTAAGACCAGATGAAGAAATTGAGCTTGCAAGAAAAATTGCTGACTTACTCCAATTAGAAGAGCTAGCAACTCAATATGAGTCAGAAAAAGGACATTTCCCATCTGTAAGAGAATGGGCCGAGTTAATAGATATGCCTCTTCCCAAATTCAGAAGAAGACTTCTCTTAGGGCGGAGAGCTAAAGAAAAAATGGTTCAATCAAATTTAAGATTAGTTGTTTCCATTGCTAAAAAATATATGAACAGAGGTTTATCATTTCAAGATTTAATCCAAGAAGGAAGTTTGGGTCTAATTAGGGCAGCGGAAAAATTTGACCATGAAAAAGGTTATAAGTTCTCTACATATGCAACTTGGTGGATTCGCCAAGCCATTACAAGAGCAATTGCGGATCAAAGTAGAACTATTAGATTGCCAGTTCACTTATACGAGACAATATCCAGAATTAAAAAAACCACAAAAGTTCTTAGCCAAGAATTTGGCAGGAAACCTAGTGAAGAAGAAATCGCTGAGAGTATGGAAATGACAATCGAAAAATTAAGATTTATAGCTAAAAGTGCGCAACTTCCTATTTCTTTAGAAACTCCAATAGGGAAAGAAGAAGACTCAAGACTAGGAGACTTTATAGAGGCTGATATAGAAAATCCAGAGCAAGATGTTTCTAAAACTCTACTAAGAGAAGATTTGGAAGGAGTATTAGCCACTCTTAGTCCAAGAGAAAGAGATGTTCTCAGATTGAGATATGGAATTGATGATGGAAGAATGAAAACTCTTGAAGAAATTGGCCAGATTTTTGATGTGACGAGAGAAAGAATTAGACAAATAGAGGCAAAAGCCCTAAGAAAACTTAGACATCCAAATCGAAATGGGGTTTTAAAAGAATATATAAAATAAAAAAAGTTAAGTATAATAATTAGCTTTTAAAAACTAGCAAAATAATAGCTTAAAATAAATTCGACTTAATTTTTAATTCAAACTCAAAATAATATTTAATGACTAATTTTAAGCTAAAAATAGCTAGTAGAAGAAGTAAGCTAGCAATGGTTCAAACTTTATGGGTTAAAGATCAACTAGAAAGAAATATTCCCAATTTAGAGGTATCTATAGAAGCTATGGCAACTCAAGGTGACAAAATCCTTGATGTAGCCTTAGCAAAAATAGGCGACAAAGGCTTATTTACAAAAGAACTTGAAGCACAAATGCTCGTAGGCCATGCAGATATAGCAGTACATTCTCTAAAAGATTTACCAACCAATTTGCCTAATGGCCTTATATTAGGATGCATTACAAAAAGGGAGGATCCTGCAGATGCTTTAGTAGTAAACAAAAAAAATGACTGTTATAAATTAGAAAACTTACCTGAAGGTTCTATTGTTGGAACAAGCTCCCTAAGAAGACTTGCACAATTAAGAAATAAGTACCCACATCTTGTTTTCAAAGATATCAGGGGAAATGTTATTACAAGAATTGAAAAATTAGATGCAGGAGAATTTGATTGTATAATTCTTGCGGCCGCTGGTTTAAAGAGATTAGGCTTTGAATCAAGAATTCACCAGATTATCCCAAGTGAAGTTTCCCTTCATGCCGTTGGCCAAGGAGCACTAGGCATTGAATGTAAATCTGATGATAAAAAAGTTTTAGAAATTATAAATATCTTAGAAGATAAACCCACCAGTCAAAGATGTCTAGCAGAAAGGGCTTTTTTAAGAGAGCTTGAAGGGGGATGCCAAGTCCCAATAGGTGTGAATAGTAAAATTCAGAATGAACAACTATGCCTTACTGGTATGGTTGCATCTCTTGATGGAGAAAGGCTTATTAAAGATCAATATATTGGCAATATTAATGATCCCGAAGAAGTAGGCAAAGAACTAGCTAAAAAATTAAAGCAGCAAGGTGCCGAAGAAATACTAAGCGAAATATTTGAAAAATTTAGAGAAAAATAAAATTAGTTAATTTACTAATTTAGGATCAATTTCTTTTTTGTATCTCTCTTCACAATCTTTAATCACTTTAACAGCTTCTTCTATCCCAAAAAAACCATTGACAGTACATGTTCCTGGTTTTTTTAGATCTTTGTAGTGCTCCCAATAATACTTTGTTTCTTTTAACCAATGATCTCCAAGGTCTTCATAACTTGAAATATGATCCATTCTTTTATCATCTGCGAGAACCGCTATTACCTTATCATCGACCTCTCCACCATCATCAAATTTCATCACCCCAATAATCCTTGCTTCCACAATAGATCCCGGGATCAATGGCTCAGTTACCCCAACAATTTCTACATCAAGCGGATCTCCATCTTCATCCCATGTCCTTGGAATACATCCATAAGCAAAAGGATACGCAAGTGATGAATAACCTACTCTATCAAGTTTAAGATGGCCCGTTTCTGTAATTAATTCATATTTATTTATGGTATTAGAGTTCAATTCAACAATAGTGTTTATTATTGTATTTGAGCTGTCAGTGAAAGCATTCAGTATGTGCAATAAATTTGGGGTAACCCTGCTTGGGGGCTGATTTAGATTTGCCATCAAGAAATTATTTTTGTTTATCTTACATCCTCACACCTAACCAAATTCTTTAAAAGTAATGTTTCAGCAAAAATCATTTATTTTAGACCTTAAATGATTAATAAAAGATTTTGGCGATAGTTCTTCATTAGTTACAGCTCTTACCAACTCCATACAATTAACTGATCTTCCATATTTATGTATATTATTTTTTAACCAAAAGATGATCTTTTGATATTCACCATTTTCAATTAAGTTGTCAATCAAACCTATGTCTCTTTCCATTTGAGAAGATATTTGCGCACTTATAACATGTCCTAACAAATATGAGGGGAAATATCCAAACGCCCCTTCACTCCAATGAACATCTTGAAGGCAACCTTCTGAATCATTAGATGGTTTAATTCCTAGGAGTTCATCATATCTTTTATTCCATTCTGTTGGAATATCTTCAGCAGGTAACCCTCTTTCAATTAAATCTATTTCAAGTTCAGTTCTTATTAATATGTGTAAGCCATAAGTCAATTCATCCGCTTCAACCCTATTTAATCCCGCTTCCAAATGATTAATAGATTTCCATAGTTCTAAATAATTATCAAGAGAACATCCAGCCGAAACAAATTTGTTAAAAAATCTTTTTGAAAAAGATTTGGATTTAACTATTCTATTTTCCCAAAATAAAGATTGACTTTCATGAATACCCATAGAGGTTGCTTGACCTAAAGGCCAAGCAAACCATTGATGACTTTGAGATGGCAAACCCTGTTCATAAATAGAATGCCCCCACTCATGCGCAGTTGCTAAAAAACTTGATAATGGTTCACCTTCAACAATTCTTGTCGTAATCCTGTAATCATTAGGCCCTAATGTAATCGAAAAAGGATGGGGAGATTTACCAACAACAACTAGATCTTTATCTCTCCCAAACTCATCAAGTAATTGAGAAAATAAATTATGTTGAGATTCTGGACTCAAATCCCAGTGATATTTCTTAGATTTATTAATACCTCTAATCAACTCTGGGAGAATATCTTTCAAAGGCTGAAACATTTTATTCAGCCACTTTAAAGTTAATTCAGGCTCAAAGGGTTGGGCTAAAGTTTCCCATGGTGAATGTTTATCTGATATTTGTTTTGCCTCTTCAATCCGCAATTTAACTAATTCTTCAAAGAAAGGAAGAAAAATTTTAAAATCTGATTTTTCCTTAGCTTCTTGCCAGCTTTCATAACCTTTAGATTTTGCCTTTGCTAGAGACTCAACTAATTTAGGATCTAAATTTCTTTCTCTATTAAATTCCTTCAATAAAATACTAATATTTCTTTCTTTATCTTTTATGAAAAGTTGATTATCGGAATTTCGTTCAATATCTGCTAGTTCATTTTTAGCAGATTGTATTAAATTAGAAAATTGCTCGGAAGAATTTCTTTCATGCAATACTTTTGCAATATAAGTAAGTTGTTCAGACCTCCAAGAAGCACCTTTCTTTGGCATTCCAGTATTCTGATCCCAATAAAGTGTATTTTGGATTGAACCTAATATTTGTGTTTCTTTAAGGTAAGCGCCCAGTTTATTCCAATGAGTTTCAGCCAAAGATTTAAATGGAAATTAAATTTATCTTAAGATAAAAATTTTAATGTCTGCAGTAAAACATGCATCTTTATCCATAATAGGATATTGATTAATCAAGTTTTAACTTATATGGAACAAATATTTTCAAAATTAAAATTCATAACCCATGGCGAGGGTTTTATTGATATCACATATGATTTAAATTTATGTGTTGAAAAAAATAATTTTCATTCCGGAATCTTAAATTTAACTTCACTTCATACAAGTTGTAGTTTAACTATTAATGAGAACGCAGATCCAAATGTACTGAGGGACCTAAAAAAGTATATGCAATCGATAGTTCCCTATGATTCCTACTTAACCTTATCAAAAAATAGAGAAGAAATATCCTATAAACATTATCAAGAGGGGGCTGACGATATGCCAGCACATATTAAAACATCCCTAACAAACACTTGTTTATCTTTGAGTTTTCAAGACGGGGAAATTATACTTGGCACATGGCAAGCAGTTTATTTATGGGAACATCGATTTGATCAAAAGGAAAGAATCATTAACGTACATATAATTGGTGAGAAAAAGTAATATATTTATAATATAAAAGTCAGATTTCTTATCTAATGGAACCCTACATTTTGCAAGATGAAGAATTGAATGAATTAGATGTCAAAATACCTGGCTGGGAAATTAAATCTAAACAAATCCAAAGAGAATTTAACTTCGCTAATTTTATTGAAGCCTTTTCTTTTATGACTAAGGTTGCTTTAATCTGTGAAAAATATAATCATCATCCTAACTGGGAGAATGTTTATGCAAAAGTAATAATTAAATTAAATACACATGATCTAGGAGGTATTACGAATCTGGATCAAACATTAGCTTCGGAAATCAACAAAATTTTCGATCAATAAAAATATAAACTTGTTTTCAAATATTCAAAATGTCTAAAAATTTATTGCCAGTTACCATTATTAGTGGATTTTTAGGTTCTGGCAAAACTACACTTCTAAATCATATTTTAAAAAATCAAGTTGGTATTAAAACAGCTGTTTTAGTCAACGAATTTGGAGAAATCGGAATAGATAATGACTTAATAATAGAAGGCTCAGAAGATATGATCGAATTAAATAATGGATGTATATGTTGCTCTATCAATGGCGAATTATTAAATACCGTATCCAAAGTTTTAGAAAGAGCTGAAAAATTAGACTATTTGATTGTTGAAACAACTGGATTAGCAGATCCATTACCAGTCGCCATGACTTTTGCGGCTGGTGATCTTAGAGAAAAAGTAAGATTAGATTCGATAATCACTGTCATTGATGGAGAAAATTTTGATTTTGAAATTAATAATACAAGTGTCGCCTATTCTCAAATTTTATACGGAGATGTCCTTCTTCTAAATAAATCTGATTTAGTAAATGAAAAACAATTAAAGAAAATAGAGGAGTTTATAAATAAAATAAAAAAAGAACCAAGGATTTTGAGATCAACTAATAGTGAAGTTGCATTACATACAATAATGAGCGTGGGTCTATTTGAGACAGATACTTTTGAAGGCGATAAAAATAAAAAATATGTAGAACAAAATTCTCACGATCACTCTTCTCATTCCCACGATCACTCTTCTCATTCCCACGATCACTCTTCTCATTCCCACGATCACTCTTCTCATTCCCACGATCACTCTTCTCATTCCCACGATCACTCTTCTCATTCCCACGATCACTCTTCTCATTCCCACGATCACTCTTCTCATTCCCACGATCACTCTTCTCATTCCCACGATCACTCTTCTCATTCCCACGATCACTCTTCTCATTCCCACGATTTGATCAATAATATCGAGGGTTTTACCTCAGTTTCTTATGAGACATTTGAACCATTTTCCTTAAGGAAGTTTCAATATTTCTTAGATAATCAAATCTCACAAAATGTATTTAGAGCAAAAGGAATATTATGGTTTATGGAAAGTGAAAGAAAACACATTTTTCACCTATCTGGAAAGCGTTTTTCTCTAGATGATGAGGAATGGACAAAAGAAAAATCTAACAAGATAGTATTAATTGGGAAAAACTTAGATCACCAAACTATTAAAAATCAACTGTCATCATGTAGATTTAATTCAGATTAGAGTTCATATTAGGATTTAATTAATTTTTGAAAATACGCATTAAAGGTTTTAAAAAAAAATTAACAGAATTAAATTTTCTTTATTTCTCTTCTTTTATTTTTTCACTCTTAGTAATCATTCCAATTACTAATTTCCTTCTAGAGGGAATTGATTACATTATTAGTGGGAATTTTTCATTAGGTATTGCTGGAGGAGAAGAGGTATTAGGAACTTTAAAAGTTCTAATACTGACAAGTTTTTTTGGTGGCGGGTTAGGAACTTTGAATGGATGGTTACTTTCAAATTGTGATTTTAAGTTCAGAAAAGTTCTCCGTATTTGTCAGCTAGTTCCATTAGCTGCCCCAGCATATCTAATAACAGCTATTTTGCAGGATTTAGGAAGTATTTTTGGGTATCAAGTAACTGGTTTATGGTGGGGGGTATTAATACTTTCAATTTCTACTTATCCATATGTATTCATTCTTGCTAACGAAAGTTTTAATAAATTTGGAGTTAATCAAATCAATGCTAGTAGAGGATTAGGAGTAGGGCCTTGGAGGAGCTTCTTTAAAATCGCTTTACCAATGGCGTTACCAGCACTAATAACAGGAATAAGTTTAATGTGTATGGAAGTCATGAATGAGTTAGGTACATTTGCATTATTAAACATACCAAGTATTTCTACTGGTATAGCTGAAAATTGGATAATTGAGGGTAATCCAAAAAGTGCTATTGGATTATCTTTGGTAGCCTTATTAATGATTTTCACTTTAATTATTTTCGAAAAGTTATCAAGAAGAAAATCAAAGAGGTGGAGTGAAAATCCTGCATCAAAAGATTCTCAAGGATGGGAATTAAACAAAACTAGAGCTTTTGTAGCAATAATCATATCTTTATTTCCTCCAATTTTCTCTTTCGGGATACCATGTTTTTGGGTTCTACTCAATATAGATCTAATTCAAAAAGGGTTATCTATAGAATTACTTAACCTATCACTAAGGACCATAAGTCTAGGACTTTTAACTGCATTAATAGCAATGCTATTCTCCTTAATAATTTCCTTAGCCAGGCGCCCAAATAAAAGCTTATTACTAGGACTAATAACTAATCTTGCGGGGATAGGTTACGCAATCCCAGGCACTGTATTAGCTTTATCTTTAATAAGCATTTCTTCTTCAAAATTTAATTTTATTGCTATTTGCTTATTAATTTGGGGTTACCTTGTTCGATTTCTAACTATCTCTAAGGGTTCTATTGATTCAAGTCTTGAGAGAATTTCTCCTAATCTTGATGAAGCCGCACTTGGACTAGGAGAGAATTGGCTGGGGATCATCAAAAGAATTCATCTACCTCTTCTACAAGGGCCAATATTCGTAGGATCACTTCTAGTTTTTGTTGACACGATAAAAGAATTACCCTTAACCTTTATTTTAAGACCATTCGATTTCGATACATTATCTGTGAGAATATATCAATATGCTGGAGATGAAAGAATGGTAGAGGCAATATTACCGGCCATTCTTATTATGACTTTAGGCCTTATTTCATCAATTACATTGATACCAAGTTTAGAGAAAAAAAACTAAATTCTTTTAGACACTTTTTTTATTAAGAAAGGTAAGCTTAACAACAAATCAGCAGAGGTAGATATAACCCTAAAATAAACTAAGATTATAAGAATTATATTTTCTGGAATATTTTTGCCAACAAATAAAAGGAGGCAAGCCTCAAAAACGCCAACTCCTCCTGGAGCTGCTGGGACTACCAAGCCTATTGACCATGACAAAGAAAAGATTACTAATAAAAATATGATGTTCAGAGTATTACTTGTATAAAAAGTATTTAAGCAAATATAAAACCCAATAAATTTAGATAAAACAAAACCAATTTCAAGAAATAAAGCTCTAGAAGGAAAAAAAGAAACTATGTTTATTCTCTCTTCAAATTGGCCCTTTGAATTTGGAAGTTTCAAAACCTCCAATACTTTCCTCTTAAGAGACCCTAATATTTTTAATATCAAAAAAATAAATTTCCTATTTAAGAATATTAAAGGAAAAATTAAAAATAAATAAAATGGTGAAAAAATTAATCCCATTGATGCCAAGAGAAAAGATCCACTCAACATAAAATAAGGTTCTATGAGTGTCGAATACAAAGCAATCTGAGGGTTACTTATTTTTTTTATAAAATTAAATCTTTCAACAAAGTGCCACATCCCTCCTGGGACATATTTAAGAATATTAGTTAAAACATAAAAAGAAACTAAATTATTACTTTTAAATTCTTTCCCTAACCACTTAACAATATATTTCCATGCATAAGCGTTCAGATAAATACTTAAAACACAAAATAAAAATGATAAAGATAGGTTAATTCCATTTTGCTCTAAATTGATATCAAAAGAAATTTGATCCATATTATCAAAAAAATAGATGCAAAAATATGACAAGCTTGAAATAAAGAAAATACTCTTTAGAACACCAAAATTAAATTTTTTAAGGAATTTAAAATATCGTTGATTACTTGTATTAAATCTCATTTCCAGTCTTCAAATGCTTTAAATTTTTTACTTGACTCTTTTATTATTTTTCTTATTTCATAACTTGATATTTTATGCTTTAATTTCAATCTCAAAACTTCATCATTTTCTGGTTTCATATTTATAGATCCATCTGGTTTCATTGTTTGTTTAACTTTTATATTTCCAAAAGTTGTTGAACATTCTCCTCTACGCCTGAGTAATATCCATCTAGATTGGGTCCTTTCACGAACCCCAATAGTATTTGTATAATCGAACCATAATCGCCTAAAAAATTCTTTTTTCTCTATGGGCAAAATTACTTGAATAGAAAATCCAATTCTATTTTTTTTCATATTGATAGCTTGATAAGAAACATCGTAAGCTCCTTCGATCCTCAGTTTCTCCACAAAATTAGATATATCTTCAGGTGTTTGGTCATCAATCCATGCCTCTTGAACAGATATGTCTTCACACTTTGGATTCATTTGTTCATTAACAAATGAATCCTCAAATGAAGTAATTTTATAAACTCTTACCAAATTAGGGAATGGAAATTTAAGATTACCGATACCTACTCCATAAGAGTTAATAGAATATTTTGAAGGAGGCTCTAGATAGTCCACTAAACTTGCAAGTAAAGCAATGCCTGTTGGTGTTGAGAGTTCACCCTCTATTGAGTCACTGCTTGATAAAACCTTAATATTTTTTTGCTTTATAAGCTCTATTACGGCAGGGGTTGGGACAGATAATTTTCCATGTTCAGTTTTAACAAAACCTTTCCCTAACATTGGTTCATTACAATAAACCTTATTAGGATTTAAGTAATTCAATGCAGCACATACTCCTATGATATCCACCAAGGAATCAATAGCTCCAACTTCATGAAAATGAACTTCCTCAGATTTGATGCCATGAACTTTTCCTTCCGCTCTTGCTAAAGATTCAAATACTTCATAAATTAATTTCTTTAATTTATCTTCTATGTGACTATTTAAAATAAGTTCCTTAATACTTCTCCAAGTTCTTTTAATAGGAAGAGAATCAATATTCTTAACCTTTACCTTGATCCCTCGTATTGAACAACTTTTTGATTCTTTAAACTCTAATTGATAAAGATCATTTAATCCAAGATCAATGAGAGGGCTTTCAATGACTTTTTTGGGCACCCCCAAATCATAAAAAGCTCCTAGTAACATATCTCCAGACACACCAGGAGAACATTCAATTAAAACATCTTCCATAAATCAAAGATTTCTTGATTGGTAAATTGCGATGAAAATCAAGCTTGCATTCTAATTATTTGCAGAGAGATTTTTTTCAATCACTTCGTACTTTATTAATTTCAAAGATTTTCCTTCTCTGTTGATGTCTAAACTGACAAAACTATGCAGTAGTTCAAGAGAAAGCTCTCCTTTTATAACTAACTTAAAATTTTTATTTTTTAAATTTTTAGAGTTCATAGCAGGGCAGATTTTGATAACAATTTCTTTCTTTTGAGTATTAACAAAAACCAATTCACCCCTAACAGAAAAATAATTTTCTTTTAGATCTAATTCTTCTAATAATTTAGAGAAGTTAGTTTTTGAAGAATCAGTTGGAAAATCATTTAGTTGATAAGGATCCCATATACCTGCAACCTGTAAATGCAAGTTTTGAGTATTTTTATTCTTTGGATAAACAATCCAATAATAACTTTTCTGTAAATCAATATGCTTTTTTAAAAGTGATAATGCTTTACCTAGTACTACTGTTTCAATTTTTTCGCCTTTGTTGTCAATTAAAAAGCCTCTATTTAATTGATCACTAACATTAGGAGTAAATTTACCATTAATAATACCGATTGCTCTTTGCTGCAATTGGTTAGAAACTTTTGGGATGGGGTTTTTTAACATATAAAAATTTGAAAATAAAAATTTTTCTTATTAAATTTCTTGTTTTTCCTCCAAGGTATTAAAAGACTCTAACGCATCGTCAATTGCATCAGATGGATTAGTCGCATCATTCAAACTATTTCTTCTTCTAATCATTTCAACAAGTTCAAAAGGGTTGGTTGGCAGAACTGAGCTATCATCTTCTGTTTTAGTTGAGGTATCAATTTCTAATTCTTCAAATAAATATTCAGCATTTAGATAATCACCTTTTAAGGAAATTAATAAAATAAAAAAAATTACAAAATTTACTGGTTTAGGTAGGGTTTTGAAAAAATAATTTTTCATTTTATTTAATTTCAAAATTCTTTAAACACATAATTTTTTGCTAACTTAATTTTACCTGATTTAGTAGAAATTTGTTAATAGCAACTTGGAATGTTAACTCTATTAGAACCAGACTTTCACAAATAATGGATTGGATTAATCAAGTAAATCCAGATATTCTATGCTTGCAGGAAACAAAAGTGATGGATGATAGTTTCCCTGTTGAACCTTTTGAAAAATTAGGATACTCAATTGAGGTCTATGGACAAAAATCATACAATGGAGTCGCTATTATTTCTAAAATAAAGCCAAAAAATGTTAAAAAAGGATTTTACAATTGTGCTGACTCTAATCAAAATATAGAAATTTTCCTAGACCAAAAAAGATTGATTTCTGCTGATATTAACGGTATCAAAGTCATAAATGTATATGTGCCAAACGGATCTTCTCTAGGATCTAGTAAGTTCGAATACAAAATTAAGTGGTTAAATTGTTTAGCTTCATTTTTGGATGAACAAGAAAAAAAAGGCGAATTAATTTGTCTCTTGGGTGATTTTAATGTTGCTCCATCTAATTTGGATATTCATAATCCAGAGAAATATGAAGGGGGAATAATGGCATCTGAGATAGAGAGAAATGCACTAAATAATGTTCTAAAAAAAAGATTAATGGATTCTTTTAGGGTTTTTGAACAAAATACTGGTCATTGGAGTTGGTGGGATTACCGTAATAATGCATTTGAATTAAATAAAGGGTGGAGAATAGACCATATATATATCAGTAAAGAACTTTCTTCAAATCTTAAAAGTTCTTTCATAGACTGCTCTCCTAGAGGTAATTTACGTCCAAGTGATCATGCCCCAGTTATGATAGATCTTAACTTGAACGACATAAATGAAGATTTTTTTGAGGATGAGGATAATTTCTTCGAAATATAAATTAATTAAATTGAATTTCTTTAATTCCTGAAAACGCGCATTAATAAAGAGATATCTAAATTAGTATTGTTTTTTATCATGATTTCTTTTAAATTAATAATTTACAATCCAAACTATCGCAATAAAAATATCATAATGTAGAATTTCAATTTGATTGACAAAATTTTTACTTATTTCTAATTTAGAGCATGACAAAATTTTTCTCAAAACATCATTTAGCTAAATTGTGACTGACATATTAAATTACACCAAATCAGAAGAAATTTTTTCTGCCGCACAACATCTAATGCCAGGGGGAGTTAGCTCGCCAGTAAGAGCTTTTAAGTCTGTAGGTGGCAAGCCAATTGTTTTTGATAGAGTCAAAGGTCCCTTTGCTTGGGATATTGATGGAAATAGATATATTGACTACATAGGAAGTTGGGGGCCGGCTATATGTGGACATGCCCACCCTGAAGTAACTACGGCATTACAGGAAGCAATTGAGAAAGGCACTAGTTTTGGTGCTCCATGCGTTCTAGAAAATAAACTCGCCGAAATGGTAATAAATGCAGTCCCATCTATAGAAATGGTTAGATTTGTTAATAGTGGAACTGAAGCATGCATGGCTGTTTTGAGACTTATGAGAGCATTTACTGGAAGAGATAAAGTTATTAAATTTGACGGTTGCTATCACGGACATGCAGATATGTTTTTAGTTAAAGCAGGTTCAGGTGTAGCTACTCTAGGTTTACCAGATTCTCCAGGCGTTCCAAGGACAACAACAGCCAACACACTCACTGCTCCTTACAATGACCTTGAAGCAGTAAAAAAATTATTTTCTGAAAATCCTGATGCCATTTCGGGAGTTATACTTGAGCCTATTGTTGGTAATGCTGGATTCATTACTCCAGAACCTGGGTTCTTGGAGGGATTAAGAGAATTAACTACTGAAAATGGATCCTTATTAGTTTTTGACGAAGTAATGACTGGCTTCAGAATAAGTTATGGAGGTGCTCAAGAAAAGTTTGGGGTTACTCCAGACTTAACCACCCTCGGAAAAGTTATTGGTGGAGGCCTACCTGTAGGAGCTTATGGAGGCAAAAAAGAAATAATGTCAATGGTAGCCCCTGCAGGACCTGTTTACCAAGCAGGCACTTTGAGCGGTAATCCTCTCGCTATGACTGCTGGGATAAAAACTCTTGAATTGCTCAAACAAGATGGCACATACGATAAACTTGATTCAACAACTTCTAGATTAATTGAAGGGATAATTCAGGCTGCAGAAAATAACAGTATCGCTATAAACGGTGGAAGTGTAAGTGGTATGTTTGGATTCTTCTTATGTGATGGGCCAGTTAGAAACTTTGATGAAGCCAAAACAAATGATGCAGAACTTTTTGGTAAATTGCATAAAGAAATGCTTCGTAGAGGAATTTACTTAGCGCCAAGTCCCTTTGAAGCTGGATTCACATCATTAGCTCACAATGAAGAAGAAATTGATAAAACTATCGAGGCTTTTGACGAATCTTTTAATGCAATAAAAAAATAATCATTTACTAAATTTCCTTAAAGAAAAATAAGTAAATGATTAAAACCAGAAAAAAGGTTTTTTAAATAATTATCTTCTACCACCAACTATTACTGGAGGACTGCCTCCTTCTGAACCTGGCAGGCCAGGAACAACTTGTGTGCTACCATCCCATTTATCTAGAAATAATTTAAAAAGTACCTGATCGTCAAGACTTCTATTTAATGTCTCATATCTAAGAGCTTCTTGTTCAGCAATTTCCACTTCTGTCTTTGCTCTTAGTAGTTGCTGACCTGCTATTTGCTTTTGTTCAATTGCAGCTCTATATTCTTCGGCAATCTCTAATCCAGTAAGATCTAAACTTTTAACATCTACATAATCGAATGAATTTAGTTCTTGAGCAACTGTATCACCTACTTTTTCAGAAATTACTGCAAATTCAGTAGCAATTGTTTCTAGCTCATACTGAGAAAAGACTGATTTTAGAGCTTTTAACAAAGATGGCTGAACAATTTTTTGATAAACATCGCTATTTCTACTTGCAATTGTGGCAAAGATCCTTCCTGCTTCCTGGGGTTTTACTGAATACTTAACAGTAGCTGTAGCCCTAATTACTTGAAGATCTTTAGTTAACGTTTCAAATTTTTCTGGTTGAACTTGAGTTTTGATATCAAATGGGTATACAGACTGAATAAATGGAAGTTTAAAGTTTAAACCAGCTCTCCTTGAGGGACCACTTACTTTCCCTAATGTTGTTACAACTGCAACTTGTCCAGAAGGGACAACAAAGAGAGATTGGGTGAGTAAAAGAAAGCCTGTAAAAGATAATACAATCAATAGTGTTGCTGTTCCACCGGGACCTGTTGGTGTTACATTTTTAAAGGATGTTGACATTAGTTTTCTTCGTTTAATTAATCATATTTAAATTGACTAATTAGTGCATTAATAAGGCATTTAATTAAAATATTTTTTTAATAATTGCAAACATAAATATAGATATTTTTAGGAGATATTTGATTTAATTTCTTGTAAAAGTTCTAAATAAAGGTCCTCATCTATCTCCCTAATGTCATATTCAGAGGGTAAAACACCATGTTTATACTCATGGACCGCCATCCAACAAAATTTCTCTATTTCTTCTTTTGAAAAACGAGGATATTCTTTTACTTTCTTGATCAATGATTTAATGAGAGATTCTGAATAATCTGCCATATTGTAAAAATATTCTTAATGAAGATTTTATCTAAAGTTATTAACTTTTAGAGGAATATTCAAAGACTCTTCCAACTCAGAAACAAGCTTAATTGCTAATTGAAGATCATTTTTACTCTTACTAGCAACTCTGAGTGTTTCACCATTTATGCTGACATTAATTTTTTTTATTTGATCTCTAATATTTTTGCTGATTTTTTTTGCAATTTCTTGTTTAATTCCTTGTTTTAATAAAATTGTCTGTTTTAATTTGTTACCACTAACTATTTCAATTTCACCGTAGTCAAATATTTTTAAAGACAAGTTCCTTTTTATAGCCTTTTGTCTAATTATGTCATTTACAGCATTTAGGGTCAGTTCGCTATTTGTGATTATAAAAATATTTTCTTTATCTAAATCAACTGAAGTATCTGTGCCCTTGAGGTCGTAGCGCTGAGAAATTTCTCTTTTTACTTGATCCAAAGTGTTGACTAATTCCTGTCTATCAAAATCAGAAACCACATCAAATGAAAAACTTTCTGCCATAGTAAATTATTAAAAGCTAAATATTATTAGCATAAATCATCTTTTCATGAAGGGAAATGGATTTATTTAATCAAAAAATAACAAACTAACCACTTTCCCCATTTCTTCCGCACATCTACAACTATTTAGTAAAGTTTCACTATCGTGAAAGGCAAAACATATTAATTGATCGCACCTAGTAATAATTTCTTGATTACAAAGACTACTTGCAAGTGGCAAAGGTAATTCATCATTCTCACTTTTTTCAACCAAATGCATAACCCTTTCAAGTTGATCCTTTATTTCAGGTATTTGTCTATCAAGACTTTGCGGTAATAAAACAGTTAATAGTGATGGATTAATATCTAAGACAGCTCGAATAACAGCTGCGTTAACACCTTGAGATCCAGAAGTGAGGATATTATGTCCTTCCTCTGCTAACGACCTTGCTATCAACTCAATTAAGTGGATATCGACGACCGGCACGTGTCTACTACCCAAAAAAGCAATTCTCCTTTTCCCATTATCTTGGAGTTTTGCAAGTTCTTGAGCTAAGGCATCAACGCCTTCAGTTGCTGGTAGATCTAGAGAGCGACTCAAAATAATACAGTTCCTATATTTGAAATTAGCATTTATCTGAAAAATTGCAGGGAAAATCTATCTTTTCGAGAATTCTTTTTAAATTCACATGCTCTTGAACTAATTGAATAGCATAAGAAGCTTTAACTGATTCATGTATTCTGACATGACCAAAAGCTTGTTCAATAATTTCTACAGAGGAAAGAGTATCTAATCCCACCTTTAAAATTGGCACCTCCAATTCCTCAGCTCTATGAATCAATTGTGATAAAGGGTCTCCCAAACCAGTTAAAATCAGGCATTGAGTTGAAGCCTCCAAAGCAGCAAGTTGTATATCAGTTCTATCAGCTCCAGTAACTACAGCCATGTTTCGTCTTCTCCTGAAAAATTCCATTGCAGAATTGACCCCCATTGCACCAATACTTAAGGTTTCAACAAGTAATTGATCTTTTTCAGGGCAACAAATTACTTGGGCATCTAATCTTCTTATAAGCTCACCAACTGTGACACTTCTAAGCAGTGGTGATTTAGGCATCACCCCAAACACTTCAATATCCAGATCTTTAAGTGAGGGTATTATTTCATTTTTAACTTTTTCAACTTCTTGCGGCAACACTCCGTTCAATACAACTCCAGCCAATTTCTCACCTAATTGTTTTTTCGCATCAAGTAATGCATCCACGCTTTTACAATCTTCCCACAAATTCACAATTAAAACTTTCGCATCTAAATCCCTAGCTAGTTGTGGGAGACTTAAGCCATAAATCATACCTTCATGAAGGCTACCAGCTGCCTCTAGAATATTAAGGCCTTCAAAATCATCATTAACTAATCCTTCAATCTGATCAAAACCTTTTCCTGGGAGTAAGTCTTTATTAAAGATTCTTTTTTCAGCTGATATATTATCCAATAATCCTACTGAAGAAATTAAATTCTCCTCTTTGATATTTAGAGTAGTTCCAATAAATTTAACATCATCATCTATTAATCCTTCATAAGACATTGAGGAAAGATTAGTAAGTTCAATACATGTTGCTAGTGGTTTTCCTATGCGGACTTCCCCCCCCCCTTGTAAAAGTCTTTTTGCTATCCCAAGAACCATTGCAGACTTACCACTAAATGGCTCACATGAACCAATTAATAATATATCGCTCATAATTAGTAAAATTTTTTATCAATAGGTTTAAGATAATATTTTTTTTATAACTAAACAAATATTTAGTTATGAGTTTTAATTAAATAAAAAAATAAATAATTTTTTTTGGTAAATTTATTTTAATTATTTGGTGCCTCATCAAAATCAAGAAAAATGATAAATTCAACCAAAACCCAACAAACTATAGGGATTACTGGAGCCTCAGGTGCCCTTGGGAAAGAATTAACAAAGTTGTTTCGTCAAAAAGGGTATAAAGTGATTGGATTTACTCATAGTAAAACTAATTATGAAATAAATCTTGAATCTCCAAATGAATGGATTAAATGGGAATGTGGGAAGGAGTCGTCATTAAAAAAACAATTAGAAAAAATAGATATTTTAATTTTGAACCATGGTATCTATGATTTGAGTAGAGAAAATTCCAATTATGAAAATTCAATAGAGATAAATGCATTAAGCAAATTCAAATTTTTAAATTTATTTGAAGATATTGCTCTAACAAGTAATTCACTAATAAAAAAAGAGATTTGGATAAACACATCTGAAGCAGAACTTTTACCAGCCCTAAATCCTTCATATGAGATTAGTAAATCCCTTATTGGTCAATTAGTTTCTTTCAAAAAAAATCTTCTGGAAAAAAATACAAAGAAAAAATTAATAATAAAAAAAATCATCTTAGGACCTTTTAAATCAGAACTAAATCCTATCGGAATAATGAGTCCAAAATTTGTTTCAAAGAAAATTTATGATTTAGCAAATTCAAAAAATTATTTAATAATAATTAGTCCAAACCCTTTAACACACCTACTTTTTCCATTGAAAGAATTTTTTAATTTTTTGTATTGCCAAATTATCTATAAGTACAAATCTTAGTTTCTAGAAATCTCTATCTGTCAATATTTCAACACCATCTTTTAAGACGACTATTGTATGCTCCCATTGAGCCGATAATTTTCCATCTTTTGTTATAACGGTCCATTTATCATTTAATGTTTTGCAAAATTTAGTCCCTTCATTAACAATAGGTTCCACAGCTAATGTCATTCCTTCACGAAGAATAACGTTGGGCAATTCTTTGGTCCGAAAATTAAACACCGATGGTTCTTCATGAAGATTTCTTCCTACTCCATGACCTGTATAGTCTTCCACAACACTAAAGCCATTTTTTAAAACAATATCTTCGATTGCCCCAGCAACTTCTAAAAGTGTATTCCCTGCTTTGATTTTCGAAAGCCCTGCATACAATGCTTTGTAAGCTATATCACTAAGATTTCGTGCCTTTGGACTAACCTCCCCAACGCAAATTGATATGCAACTATCACCATGGAAGCCATCTAAATATGCTCCTGTATCAATTTTAACTAAGTCACCATTTTTAATTATTTTATTTTTATTTGGTATTCCATGAACAACCTCATTATTAATACTTGAACAAATACTAGAAGGGAAGCCATGGTAACCCTTAAAACTTGGCACAGCTCCAAAACTTTTTATCCTCTTTTCTGCGAAATCATCTAAGTCTTTTGTGCTCATTCCAGGTTTAATTAAATCATTAATTTCCCTCAAAACAGTTGCTACAATCCTGCTAGATTTTTTCATCAAATTTATTTCACGTGAAGACTTTATTTCTATTCCTCTTCTCCTCTGAATAAAAGGAGCTTGATCATTAGTCTTGGAATTATTTTTATTTAACAAAAGATCTGCAAAATGTCTCATTGGAGTAAATAATAGTAATAGGTAAATATCCTCAAAATAGCCATTATGATCTTGGCTATCTTAAGTCTATCAATAACAATTAGAAAGAAACGAAATGAAAATTTTATTTAATTCTAGACAATTTCATAAGGCTTTGGCTCCTTGGGTTTTTCTTCCATTATTTATATCTTCAATTACCGGACTTCTTTATAGGGTTTCAAAAGATTTATTAGGTTACTCTAGAGAACAAGTTCATTGGTTAATGTCTCTCCATGAGGGCGAATGGCTCGGCGATAATGGGGAATTAATATACGTAATATTGAATTCCCTTGGAGTTTTATGGATGCTCATAACTGGATTTCAAATGTTTTCAAAAAAAATTTCATTTGCCAAAAAGGTTACTAAAGGCGAGTCAAAAGGTTAAGATATAGAACTTGTAGGATAAACTAGACCAAAATGGCTAAAGAGAAACAAGAGAAGGAATTAGAAACCGTTATAAATGCTGAAGCATCAGTTGATGTATCAGTTGAACAAAAAGAAAAAAAGATGGTTTCTGAAACTAAGCAACCCTTCAGTGCATCCCACCTTATTAAGGAATTTGAGAATGAACAATTAAAAAAAGAGTTACCCGAAATTTATGTTGGGGACACTGTTAAAGTTGGAGTAAAAATTACAGAAGGGAATAAAGAAAGAGTCCAACCTTATGAAGGTGTTGTCATAGCAAAAAGACATGGAGGTATTAACCAGACTATTACAGTTAGAAGAATTTTCCAGGGTATAGGTGTTGAAAGAGTATTTATGCTACATAGTCCACAGGTTGCCTCTCTAAAAGTTGAACGTAGAGGTAAAGTAAGAAGAGCTAAGTTATTCTATCTAAGAGATAGAGTAGGAAAAGCTACTCGCGTAAAACAACGCTTTGATCGATAAAGTTGTAAATTAATCAACTTATTGGTCACAAAGACGCCTATAATCATTTAGATGCGTCGTTAGTTCAGTTGGTAGAACGCAGGTCTCCAAAACCTGATGTCGGGGGTTCAAGTCCTCCACGACGCGTTTAATCAACACTATGTAAATTATTTTTTTTCATAAGATGGAGTTAGATCTTCAACCTGGGGATGTAGTTAAAGTCCTCGAATCAGCAGCTTTGGGATGGGTTCGTGCAAGAGTCATCAGAGTTAAGTCTGGTGGGAGAGTGGTTGTACAAAGTGACCAAGGCAGAGAATTTACCGCTAGAGGCAACCAAGTTAGGTTGATAGAACCTGCTGGTTTTAGACCTCAAAAATAAATAGTTTTTTATACACAGGCAGCTATTAAAGTAACTATTTCTGTAAATCCTCAAATTAATAAATTTTTTTTATTACAACACAATAAATTAAGTATTATGATCTGATAATTTTAAGAATGAAGTTCTAAATAAATTTAGAATGAAACTCTGGGACCGTAGTTCAACTGGTTAGAGCACCGCCCTGTCACGGCGGAAGTTGCGGGTTCGAATCCCGTCGGTCCCGTTTTTTCTAAAAGCAATTTGGAAAAACGTTTAAGACTAGCCCCAAGTCCAACGGGTTTATTTCATATTGGTACAGCTCGTACAGCATTATTTAACTGGTTGTATGCACAAAAAATAGGTGGAAAATTTCTGATCAGAATAGAAGATACAGATTTTCTTCGATCTAAATCTGAATACACAGAAAATATATTAGAAGGCTTGAAATGGCTTGGACTTAAATGGGATGAAGAACCTATCAAGCAAAGTGACCGAATATTAATTCACAAAAGTTTCATCAAAAAGCTTTTGAAATGTGGAGCTGCATATAGGTGCTTTACAACAGAAGATGAAATCTCTGAATTAAGAGAAGAACAAAAAAAGAGCGGATTACCTCCAAAGCATGATAATAGACACAGAAATCTTTCAAAAAAAGAAATAGAAACATTCATATCCAAAGGGAGAGATTCAGTTATAAGGTTTAAGATTGACGAGAAAATTCAAATTACATGGGTAGATCAGATAAGAGGCGAAATCAATTGGCAAGGGAAGGACTTGGGTGGTGATTTAGTTTTGTCAAGAAGGGCAAAGGGTTATGAGATTGGAGATCCTTTATATAATCTTGCGGTTGTAGTTGATGACAATTTCATGAATATTACTCATGTTGTAAGAGGTGAAGATCATATCTCGAACACTGCAAAACAAATATTGATTTATAAAGCGTTAAATTTTAAGTTGCCAACTTTTTCACATACACCCTTAATACTTAATAGTGAAGGGAAAAAATTATCTAAAAGAGATTGCGTTACTTCAATCGACGAATTTAGAGATATGGGATATTTACCTGAGGCCTTATCGAACTATATGGCCTTTTTAGGTTGGTCTCCAAAATCTTCCGAAAGAGAGATACTTTCACTTGATGAAATATCTGAAATTTTTGATTTGTCAGAAATAAATAAAGCTGGGGCTAAATTCAGTTGGGAAAAACTTAACTGGATTAATTCTCGATATATAAAAAAAATGGAATCAATAAAGTTAATTGAGATCATGAGAAAATACTGGAATGATAATGGTTGGGTACCGCCATCTCAAGAATGGGCATATAAATTAGCAATTTTACTTAGAGACTCTATGACTGTTTTAAAGGATGCCATTGATCAATCAGAACCATTTTTCTCAATACCTGCAATTCAAAAAGAAGGCGAAGACTTTCTGGAAAACAAGGATAGTAAAGCGTCTTTAAAACTAGTCTTAAATTATTTAACTGAGCAAAATACTGAAAAACTAGATAAAGAGAAAGCCAAAGAAATAATAAACGAAATCTCAAAAATTCATAATATTAAAAAAGGGATATTAATGAAATCTTTGAGAGTAGCCTTTTTTGGATCTCTCAGTGGGCCAGATTTAATACAAAGTTGGGAGCTTTTCTCAGAGATTAAAACTGATAGATCTCGAATTGAAAGATGTCTTAAATCAACCTAAATTATTTTTTTGTTTAAATCAAGCCTACTCGCCAAAGGTTTAGCTGAAAGACCCTGTATTCCTACTGTCATCAATATAGTAAGAAAAACTAAACCTTGGAGACGACCAGCGCCAAGGATACCAGCCTGCTCTAATCTGATAGAAAAAAGAGAAGCTACCGCTGCAGTAACAATACCTCTTGGGGCTAACCAGGCTAAAAATATTTTTTCTTTTAAGTTCAATTCTCCACCCGTAGTTGCTATCCATACAGAGATAGGGCGAACAATTACCATCAACATAAAAACGCAAAGAACCCCTCCCCAGCCAAGCGGACTTAATTCTCCCCAAGAAACGTCAGCGGCCAAAAGAGGGAAAAGAACCGTTATTGCTAATTGAGCTAATTCACCTATTAGATTATCCAATCTCTCCTTATCTATAACTTCTCTTTTGCCTACAATAAAACCTGCCGCGACAGAGGCCGGCAATCCTGATTCTGGTAAAAAATATTCGCAAATACCATACATAAGGAAAATAAACCCAAGGGTAACTTGAAGCTCTATACCAAATGAGGCTTCATTTTTTATTTTTTTTAAAATTTCTGATAGGAACCATCCTGCGCTTAATCCGATTAAGACTCCTCCCCCTAATCTTTGCATCAATGCTATAAATACATCGTTAATCCCACGTAGATCCCCTAAAGTCAGTTCTAAAAGCAGTAATGCAAGTACTGCACCAATTGGTTCAAGCAACAATCCCTCAGCTTTTAAAACTTCCGAGAGAGGGGAAGCTAATTTTATTTGTTCCACTAATGGAGAAACAACTGTTGGTCCAGTAGCTAAAACGATGGCACTATATATTCCTGCAACTTGCCATGATAGGCCTGCCAGCCAATGCGCAATAAAAATTCCAGCTGATAATGAAATAAAAAGTCTTACCAATGAAATTTTCAAAACAGTATTTCTTATATTCCCCTCAGGCAGTTTTAAATTTAGTCCACCTTCAAATAGAACCAAACAGACTAGAAGCCCTACAATAGTTTCAAGCCCTTGGCCAAGATCTAAAGGCTCAACCAGTCCTAAACCTGATCTTCCTATAAGTAATCCAGAAAGTAATAAAATAACAACACTGGGGAATCCTGTTAAAGAAGAAAATAATCGCGCACAAGCACCTGCAAATACAGTTATTCCCCAAAGTAATCCGAGCCTTTCAGGCGTCATAAAAAATTATATATAGTAGAAATATTTATTATTTTGATTAAATCAACAATCTTATCTGAAGTCCAATAAATACAATACTTTTTAATTTAATGAATCAGCTGAAAAAGAGTAGATTTTATTAAATCTTTCAAGACTACTTTTAAGTCAAGAGAATTTAATTTCTATTAAGAAAATTGGCTTATTAAAGCAATAATTATAAAAATAATTCCTATACCAACAGTTGCCATCCTTCCATTCCATATTTCAGCTTGAGGGGTAAAACCTCTTTTCCACAAATTCAGTTCCTCTTTATCAACGAAGTTTTTTGTCTCTTTAATCTCGATTTTAGTTTGTTTGTTCATTGAAGTTAAAAAGGAGGTTTTTCTTCATAAAGGGTATTTGCTTGTTCAATTGATAGTCTTCCTGCAACACCTAATTTAAGGGAACTAAAATGATCCTTAAATTTGATCCTGAACAACGCCGCTGCTCCAATCATTGCCGCATTATCTGTACAAAGATTAAGGGGAGCTAAATGAACTTTAATAGATTTTTTACTAGCTTCGTTAATCATCATTTTTCTTAATGTATTGTTAGCAGCCACTCCTCCAACTACAACAACATTATTCAAGCCATGATCTTCTGCGCATTTTATTGTTCTCTCTACCAAGACCTCTGCCACTACTCTTTCAAAACTTGCAGCAATATCAGGAGTTGGAACGCTCTTCCCATCCAAATTTAAACTCTCAACTAATCTTAATACGGCGGTTTTTAAACCACTAAAAGAAAAATCATATTTAAGAAATCCACCTTTTTTATCAGAAATCCTACATTTTGGTAAATTAAATTTCATTGGGTCCCCATTTTTAGCAATCTTTTCAATTGCAGGACCTCCTGGATAACTAAGACCTAATAGTCTTCCAACTTTATCAAAGGCTTCTCCAGCAGCATCATCAAAACTTTTCCCAAGTCTCTGCATTCCCCTTCTATTATCAACCTTTATCAATTCAGTATGCCCGCCGCTAACAAGTAAGGTAAGAAAAGATTTTTTTGGATAGTTTTCTGAAAATAAAATTGAAGATAAATGACCCTCCAAATGATGAATTCCCAAAAATGGTTTTGAATGTAACATGCAAAGTGATCTTGCAGTTACAGAGCCAACGCGTAAACAACCAACTAATCCAGGAGCTACAGTTGCCGCAATATAATCGAGTTCCTCAATTTTGATTTTTGATTCTTCTAAAGCCTTATCTAAAACAAAAGGTAATGACTCTAAATGCTTTCGAGCTGCAAGTTCAGGAACAACTCCTCCCCATTTTGAGTGATCTTCAATTTGAGAGGCAATTATATTTGAATGTATTCTGAAAGTATCGCCAATATTAGAAACTATTGAGACAGATGTCTCATCACAACTTGTTTCAATAGCTAAAACTTTATACATTTTTGATTCAACTTGTTCTATCTTAATATTAATTTCTTACTTAACACACTATAAGGAATTAAAGATTGCAACTTATGAAATTCTTTTTTTCAATCATAACCTCAGTTTTTCTGTTCCTAGGAATCACTCCAATTGCTTTAGCGGCAAATGGACCTGCCCTAAACGCAGATAGAGCTAGCACAGAATATACTGCTTCAGCCCTCACAAAATGCTCGGAAAATCCTAAATTCATTGAGAGAGCAAATTCTGCAATTACTCAAAAAGACATCGCAAGGTTTGAAAGATACGGAAAAGCATCATGCGGAGATGATGGTCTTCCACATTTAATAATTGGACCTCCTCTTGAACCATGGGGAGCTCTTTTAAATAGAGGTCATGAAGGAGATTTACTTATTCCTGGAGTATTGTTCATTTACATTGCTGGGATTATAGGCTGGTCTGGAAGAGAGTATCTGATTGAATCAAAAAAGACTAAGAATCCAGCAGATCTTGAGATCATTATTGACTTAGACTTAGCCAGAAAATGTCTTGTAAAAGGAGCGCAATGGCCTCTTCTTGCTAATAAACAAGGAAGAAATGGGGATTTAAGAGAGAAAGATAAAAACATCACGCTTAATGGTCCTCGCTAAACATCTTTAAAAACTTTCATAAAACAAATGTTCAAAATTCTAAACACAAAATTTGTAAGATCTGCCCCAGTTGTAGCAGCAATTTGGCTGAGCCTCACAGCTGGAATAATTATTGAATTTAATAGGTTTTTCCCAGATTTATTATTCCATCCAATGAGCTGATACAAATAGAGAATAATCAAGTTTTTATTAACTTGATTATTTTTTTTGCTGTTTCATCAACATTCCGATTTGTTAACTCAAAATCAAATTGATTTGATACTGAAATCTCATAATTAGCCCTTAAGAGTCTTTTTTTTATTGCCTCCTCTTTTTCTGTTCCTCTATTTCTTATTCTTCTTTCAAGTTCTGGGATATCTGGAGGAAGTAAAAATATTGACAGGGAATTAGGAAACTTTTCTTTTATTTGCTTCGCTCCTTCTACTTCAATTTCAAGTAGTACGGTAAATCCCTGTTTGATTTTCTCATTGACAGAAGACAAAGGAGTTCCATAGTAGTTTCCAGCGAACTTAGCCCATTCAAGAAAAAGATTTTGTTCAATCATTTGTTTAAACTTTTCTTCATTCAAAAAATAATAATTTTCTCCCTCATTCTCTCCATCTCTAGGTTCTCTAGTAGTTGCGGATATTGAAAGCCAAATATTTTTATCTTTACCTAATATTTCTTTCACAACAGTTCCTTTACCGACCCCGCTGGGTCCGGTAAGAATAATAAGTTTTTTTTGATTTTTCATATTAAATTTTTTACAGTAAAATAAAATTTCGTGAGTTAAAAAGAAATAATGCAAAAAGGTGTGCCACAGATAATGGATATTACATCGATTAAATCTGTCTTGCATTCTTTAACAAAACACATTTTACCTACAAAGTTTGAGACTGCCCAACAACCAGAGCCTAATACAATTCAATTATGTTTTAGAGGAGTTAATTCTCAAACTTGGTTGGAAGTTTCATGGAACGGTGACTCTCCCAGAATACTAAAGATAAATAAGCCAGAAAAGATAGGAAGAGAAAGCACACTTTCTAAACAAATAAGATTCGGCTTAAAATATATGGCTTTAATTTCGATTGATCAAGATGAATTCGAAAGAGTTATAAAGTTTGGTTTCGCAAAAAAACCTGGAGATGTCATTAGTAAGTACTTAATTTTTGAGTTAATGGGAAAACATAGTAATATTTTTTATTTGGATAATAGACATAAAGTTATCGCAGTTGGTAAACAAATTAAATCAAGTCAATCTAGTTTTAGAACAATTTCAACAGGATCAGTTTATTCTAACCCTCCAGCCAATCTTAAAATAAAACCTAGAGAAGATGAGTCTTTTCAATCATGGAAAGACTCGATTTCAACAGTGCCTGAGTCTTTGAAATACTGTTTAATAAATACTTACCAAGGAGTTAGCCCTATCCTCACAAAACAATTAGAGGTATTTAGTAATACTAGCGACTCGGAAATAATGGAGAAAAATATTGATTTCATAAGCGATTCTGACTTAAAGGAGATATTTAAAAGTTGGAAGATATGGATAAATAGGTTTAAAAATAATAACTTTAGCTTTTCTAGATTTAATAATTTTTTTTATTGCGTTTGGTTTTTAGATAAAGAAATTAACTTTACTAATAAAGCAGATTTATGCACCGGTTTAGAAAATTATTATGATTACTATTTAAAACAAAAGAAATTTGAATTATTAGTAAAGAAAATTGAAGGGATAATTTTTAAACAAATAAATAATGAGAAAAAGAATTTAAATATTCAATATGATCTCCTATCAAAGTCAGAAAACTACGAATTATATAAAGAGAAAGCTGACAAGATATTCACAGCAAATGAGATCAACAAACAAGATATTATTAGGGGACAAAAATTATATAAAAAGTCAAAAAAACTCAAAAGATCTAGAGAATTGATAAAAGAAAGATTAAGTGTTTACCAAACTAATATAAATAGACTAGATGAATTCACTACACTTATAGAAAATTTAAACTCTTTAAATCATGAAAAACTTTTTATGCGAATCAAACTACTAGAAGAAATTATGGAAGAAATTTGTAACGAGTTTAATATCAATATCAAGAGGCAAAGAGAAGATAAGAAAAGTACCTATGAGATAGAATCTTCACCAATTCAAGTTAATACTCCCACAGGATTAAAGCTTCAGGTAGGGCGAAATATGAGGCAAAATGACTTGATAAGCTTTAAGTTTTCAAAAAAAGGAGATTTATGGTTTCATGCTCAAGAATCACCAGGCAGTCATGTAGTTTTGAAGTCTTCATCTCAAGAAGCATCTGAGCAAGATCTTCAAATAGCCGCAGATTTAGCTGCTTTATTTAGTAAAGCAAAAAGAAACATTAAAGTTCCAATTAATCTAGTAAAGATTAAAGATTTACAAAAAATCAAAAAAGGAGGACCGGGTTGCGTTTCCTTTAAAAATGGAGAAATTATTTGGGGAAATCCTACAAGAGGAGAAGATTACATTAAAAAAAATCTTAAAACAGTAATTTAGCTTATAATAAGAAAAATTTATAAATCTAAATGTTTGATTTTCTTTTGGGCACTCATGAATTTTTAGGAAATCATAGTTTTCCAGAATTTATTGTTGGATATCTATTTGGTGCTGCATTAATAATTGGAGCTCCTACTGTTTTCTTACTACTTGCCTTCGTAAGCGCTTTAATGAAAACTAATGGGAAAATGGGTGGCTATAGAGAATATGAAACTTATGGTGAATCATCCCTAAATGATGCTCCTCCCTTCTTATTACCAGATCCAACTAATCCTAAATTAAGCAAATAATTAAATTTATCGAAATACAAATTGGACTTTGACAATAGTAGTTTTGAACCTTTTTCTTACAAAATCTTTATCAAATAATAATGAAAGGTACAGTTCAAAGTGAAAATAAATTATCAGATCCAATGACTTTTAGTGATCATTTAGAGGAGCTTCGTCAACGGATACTAAACTCAATTTACTCAATACTTATTTCAATATTCTTTAGTTTTCTCATCATAAAGCCATTAATATCTTTTTTAGAAATCCCTGCTGGTGATATTCATTTACTACAACTTGCTCCAGGAGAGTTTTTATTTGTCGCTATTAAAGTTGCAGGCTACAGCGGATTAATAGTTTCTTTTCCTTACATTATTTATCAAATAATATTGTTCATTTCCCCTGGATTAACAAAACAAGAAAAAAGCCTTATCTTGCCGGCAGTTTTTGGTTCAGGTCTTCTGTTTTTTTTAGGATTAATTTTTTCATGGTGGATATTAGTCCCAGCAGCAATAAATTTCTTTATTACTTTCGGAGCTGATATTGTTGAACCAACTTGGTCTATAGAAAGATATTTTGATTTTGTTCTCTTATTAATGTCTAGCACTGCAATAGCTTTCCAATTGCCAGTATTACAATTTATTCTTGGTTCTCTTGGAATAATTACAACAGAAAAAATGATTTCGAATTGGAAGATAGTTGTAATCTCCTCGGCGATATTATCTGCAGTGATTACCCCTTCAACAGACCCACTGACAATGTCATTGCTATCTATATCGATTGTGTTTTTATTTTTTGTGGGTACTGGATTAACTTACCTATCAGAAAATCTTAAATCAAAAACTCTTTCATCTTCTCATTAAGATTTAATTGCAAGCTGACAGCTCTACCTAACCTAGGCTTAGCATTGACTTTCTTAAGCCATTGCCTTACTTCTTCTGAATATCCACATCTATTTAAAATCTCTATTTTATCAGCTATCGATTTTTTATATTCATCTTCACTCAAAGGAAATGATTCCTGTCCAAGAAATCCCCACATCATTTGAAAATAAACAAATTTTCCTCTTCTAAAGAGTCTAAAATCATATTTTTTCCCCCAGCGATGAATTAAATAATGGATAACTTCATCTACTAGCAATGGGTTCATATAAATCAATTAATTAAGACTTCCTAAACTTTTACTTTAAATTATTAAAAGTCCTATCTATTTACAACAGAAATTGAACAATTTGCTCCATAATAACTAATAAATAACAGAACCAAGTAGCGAATGACTCAATTAAGTTCCAATGATGTCCCTTCAATGGGTCGAAGGCAATTTATGAATCTTCTTACATTTGGTACTGCAACTGGTGTAGCATTAGGAGCCCTTTACCCCGTAGCAAATTATTTCATGCCTTTAAGAGCAGGCGGCGGCGGCGGTGGAACTTCTGCTAAAGATGAATTAGGGAATCCAATAACTAAGACAGGCTGGTTAGCAACCCATCAAGCAGGAGACAGAAGTCTAGTGCAAGGTCTCAAGGGAGATCCAACTTACTTAATAGTTAATGAGGGTGGGGAAATAGGAGAATTTGGTTTAAATGCAATTTGTACTCATTTAGGTTGCGTTGTTCCATGGGATAGTGGTGCTAATAAATTTATATGTCCTTGCCATGGCAGTCAGTACGATACAAACGGGAAGGTAGTAAGAGGGCCTGCACCTTTATCTTTAGCGCTAGCGCATGTCGATATTGAAGATGATGCTGTACTCGTCAAACAATGGTCAGAAACTGACTTTAGAACTAATGAAAATCCATGGTGGGCATAAAAAAAATGAAAGGTCTTAAAAATCAAATCATGAAAAAAACAAGTTTATTTATCTGTACTCTGCTTTTCATTTCGAGCATTGTATTTTATCCAAAGATCACTTTTGCTTATCCATTTTGGGCTCAGCAAAACTATGAATCCCCAAGAGAAGCTACAGGAAAGATAGTCTGTGCAAACTGTCATCTAGCTCAGATGCCTACAATCGCAGAGGTTCCACAATCTGTTGGAGCAGACAGTGTTTTCAAAGCTGTAGTCAAAATACCTTACAAAAATGACTTAAAAGAAATCGGTGCTGATGGTTCTGAAGTCCCATTACAAGTTGGTGCTGTTGTAATGCTGCCTGATGGCTTTAAACTTGCTCCACAAGAAAGATGGACTGAGGAAATCAAAGAGGAAACAGAAGGAGTTTATTTCACTAACTACAGTGAAGAGCAAGAAAATATTATCATTGTAGGACCTTTACCTGGCGATACTAATAAAGAAATAGTTTTCCCTGTACTTTCCCCTGATCCATCCACTAATAAAGAATATCACTATGGAAAATACTCGTTACATATCGGAGGTAATAGAGGTAGAGGTCAGGTATACCCAACTGGAGACAAAAGTAATAATGTAGTTTTCACTTCTTCCACCTCAGGAACTGTAAATTCAATAGAAACAATTGAAGATGGAAGCTATAAGGTCAATATAGAAAACGATAATGGTGAAATAACTACTGAAGCAGTACCTATTGGTCCTCAACTTATCGTAAAAGCGCAAGACAAAATTAATGCAGGTGACCCTCTTACTAATGATCCCAACGTTGGCGGCTTTGGACAATTAGATGCTGAAGTTGTACTTCAGAGCCCTTATAGAGTTATTGGATTGATTGCATTCTTCATTGGAGTTGGCCTAACGCAAATACTTTTAGTATTAAAGAAAAAACAAGTAGAAAAAGTGCAAGCAGCAGAGGGTATCTAACTTTCTTTAAATGCTTATACTTCAAGCTTTTATAAGATCTCCAGGAGAAACTTTTTTAAATTTAGGATTTATAACTATTAGATGGTATGGAATCCTTATTTCGGTTTCAGTTTTAATAGGCTTATTTGTCTCTAAAAAACTAGCAAAGGCAAGAAATATTAACCCAGATTATATTAGTGAAATACTTCCATCATTAATAATCTCTTCAATAATTGGAGCTAGAGCTTATTACGTAATTTTTGAGTGGAGGCAATATAGCGGAGAGAACTTTTTTACTTCTTTTGAACTATTGAATAGCATCATTCAAATACCTTCTTTTCTTGCAGTTTGGGAAGGAGGCATAGCAATCCATGGAGGTCTAATTGGAGGATTAATATCTATTATCTATTTCTGTAAGTCGAAAAAAATTAATTTAAAAACTTTTATAGATATACTAGTACCCTCGATTATTCTTGGACAATCAATAGGAAGGTGGGGAAATTTTTTCAATAATGAAGCCTTTGGAGTTCCTACAAATTTGCCTTGGAAATTATTTATACCTATCCAAAATAGGCCTTTAGAATTTCTAAATTATCAATTTTTTCATCCTACATTTCTCTATGAGTCATTGTGGAATCTTTTAATTTTCATCGTCCTTATTATTACCTTTAAAAAACAAAATAAAACAGATTTTTTCAAGCCTGGCTTTATTAGCTGTCTTTATTTAATAAGTTATAGCTTTGGAAGATTCTGGATTGAAGGTTTAAGAACTGACCCACTATGTATTGGCGGGCTTCCGCCTTTCTGTGAAGGCGGCATTAGAATGGCACAATTTATAAGTATTTTTCTATTTTCTTCTGGATTAATTGGAATATTTTTTTTAAGATTGAGAACATATATTGGGAAAAATAGAGAGAATGGATAATAAAGTATCCTTTATTGGTGTTGGTCCAGGCGATCCAGAGTTATTAACTTTAAAAGCATTAAAAAAGATAAAAATTGCAGATGTCATTATTTGGACTGATTCTCTAATTCCTGAAAAGATTTTAGATTTTTCTAAAGAAGGTTCTGAAAAAATAAAAACGAGTTCGCTCAACTTAGAGCAAATCACCTCAATCATGATAGAAAATTTTCAAGCAGGGAAAACTGTTGTAAGGTTGCATGATGGAGACCCTTGCCTTTTTGGAGCAATTAGAGAGCAAATCGAAATTTTAAAAAACGAAAAAATTGAAATCGAGGTTGTTCCTGGAGTAAGTGCTTTTCAAGTTGCTGCAGCATATCATGAAGCTGAGTTAACCATCCCTGACGTAACTCAAACAATAATTTTAACTAGAGCAGGAGGGCGAACAGGGATGCCAGAAAAAGAATCTCTGAAAGATCTTGCGAAACACAATTCCTCTATATGCCTTTATCTAAGTGCTAGGCATGTGAAAAGGTCTCAAGAAACTCTACTAGAGTTTTACCCTCCAGAGACTAAAGTGATTGTTGGATTTAGAGTATCTTGGGATGATGGTTGGACATCATTAATAGAATTAAAAGATATGGAAAAATTTTCTATTGATAAAAAACTAATTAGAACAACCATTTACATAATTAGCCCAGCAATTAGTAATTCTCAAAAAAGATCTAATCTTTATAATCCATCTTATAGGCATCTCTTTAGGAATAAATAATCTTAAAGTTGATAGAAAAATATTAATTACTATAATTAGTAAAAATTTATTTGCTTTGAAAGAAATAAAATCTAACCCTGGAGACAATATTAAAACAGAACAATCCTCTTTAAAGAGAATTGGAAATTTTATTAAAGAGGCAAGGTTAAGTAGAGAGCAATCTATTGAAGAATTGGCTTCTGATTTAAAAATTGGATCTCATCAACTTAAAGCCATTGAAGAAGGTAATGAAGAAGAGCTACCTGAAAAAGTATTTGTCAAAGCAATGGTTCGTAGAATTTCACAGAAGTTGAAACTTGATACAGAATTTATAATGAATGAATTCAAGACAGAAAGGCAAGAGATAAAAATAGAAGAGATAGTTGAAGAAGTTGCTAAAAAAACTAATAAAACTAGACAATCTAAAGATCTAAGTCCAGTAGGGTTTTGGATATTTATTTTAATTTCAGGCCTTCTCGGATTAATCACCTCGTCCTTAATTTTCAATTTATTTTCAGACTCTTCTCAGAATCAAACTCCAAAACAAGAACTTATTAAAAAAAACTAAATAACTTTTAAATCTAAATTCTTTAGTTCTTTAATTACATTACGGCATAATCCTAAGTTCCATTTTTCAAGAAGAAGATCATGGTTTTTATTAAAAGGTAAAAGTTCAAATGTAAGAATATTATCCTGCAATTTTATTTGAACTGAGGAGATCACCTTGTCAGGTCTTTGATCAAGTGATGCTGCTAGTCTCAGGATTAATGACATTTCAAGCACTAATGTTTTATCTTCTTTGGATATTAAATTTTGCCAAGACTCATGCCTTTTCTTGGGTAGAGTCTTTCTATGGTATCTAGCAATTGAAGCAATAATATTTGTTTCTGCTTCAGAATATCCCAACAACTCACAATTTTTTATTAAGTACCAGGAGTGTTTGTGGTATGAACTAACATTCACGTATTTCCCACAATTATAAAGATTAGAAGCTGCCCAAAGAAGTTCTTTGGCTTTAGGGTCATTATCGCTATGAAAGATATTTTTAGTCTGATCATAGATTTGGGAGGCAATATCAATAACTTTCTCAGTTCTTGTATTGTCTACTCCAAACTTTGTGGCCTGATGAACTATTGTTGTTTTTCTAATATTGCTTTGAATATTTAACTCGTTTTTAATTAACCCTTTACGAAGCATCCAATCTACAACCAAACCCTCTCTAAGCGCCCTCTCACTTATTATTAATTCTTTAAAGTTCAACATCTCCATTGCGGTGTTTAATATCAATGCTCCTGGAACAATTATTTCTGCTCTTCTCTCACTTAATGAAGGTATTTTCTTGATTTCCGAAACTGGCAATTTAATAAGTTTTTCCAATACATTTTGTAAATTTTCCCTTTTAAATTTATAACCATGCAACTTTTGTTTAGATTCTCCCAAATCATCTGAAATCAAATTTCCTAATGAGGTTGCAGTACCACTGGTTGCAACCATAGATAAAGTCTTATCTCCCTTACATCTACTCTTTATTTTTCGAACAGCTGGTTCTAAAGATCCTCTAATAAAAGTTGTTAGAAAACTTGATCTTTCTGAATTTATAGACTCTTTATTTAAAAAATCATTTTTTAGTCTTACCGCGCCAATTCTCGAACTTGTAAGAGCTATAGCATCTTTCTTATCAGCAAGTATTAATTCTGTAGAACCTCCTCCAATATCTATGATTACAAAAGACTGATCTTCAAAAGCCATACCGGAAAGAACACCAAGGTAAATTAATCTGGCTTCTTCAGAACCACTTATCATTTCTATTTGAATATTAGTTTCATCAAGAACTCTTCTAATAAAATCTTGACCGTTTGGAGCCTCCCTAACTGCACTTGTTGCTGCTGTTACTATTTGTTTTACTCCATTACTTTTACAATATTCCTTAAATCGCTTAAGAGTAACTAATGCTCTTTGGATTGATTCTTCAGTAAGATTACCCTCCTCATCTCTTTCTCCAAGACGAGTGGTTGATTTATCAGTGAATTTTATTGAAAATGATTTTAATTCTAGATTAATTTCTGCTACCAAGAGATGTGTAGAGTTAGTTCCAATATCTATAGAAGCTACTAAAATTTGCTTTTCTTGAAAATATCTTAAATCTTGTTTCTGTATCATTTCTTTTTATAAGATGCAGATATCTTTAATCCATTAATAAATATACCCAAGATTGATTATTAGATAATAGAAATCATCTTATCCTAGTAAGATTATTTAAAGTTATGAAATATACAATAGGTCATATGCAGAATAAAAATCGACAAATTAAATTAAGTACTTTTTTTGAATTATTAAGGTGGAATAAGCCGACTGGAAGAATGATCTTACTTATTCCTGCTGGATGGAGTTTATATTTAACCCCAGATGCTAATCCAACATTTTTAATGTTGTTAAGAATAATACTGGGAGGACTACTAGTAAGTGGATTAGGCTGCGTGGTTAATGATATTTGGGACAAAAAAATTGATCAAAGAGTTGTTAGGACAAAAAATAGACCTCTAGCTGCAAATAAAATCGGTATTAAAACTGCTTATACAATTCTTTTATTTTTAATTTTATGTAGCTTCTTTTTAACTTTGTCACTACCTCAGCCTGGAAGAATCCTTTCCATTTCACTTGCTTTTTTAGCTCTACCTATTATTTTAATTTATCCTTCTGCCAAAAGATGGTTTAAATATCCTCAATTAATCTTATCCATATGCTGGGGTTTTGCTGTCTTAATTCCTTGGGCCGCAAATGAAGGACATTTAAATAGTATTGTTTTATTATTTTGCTGGCTAGCTACCATTTTTTGGACTTTTGGCTTTGACACGATTTATGCTTTAGCAGATAAAAAATATGATATCAAAATTGGAATAAATAGCTCCGCTGTTAACCTCCAAAACAATACAAGAATAACTATTCAAATTTGTTATTTTTTGACTTCTTGTTTTCTCGCATTATGTGGATTTATTAATCAAATGGATTTTATTTTTTGGCCAATTTGGCTTACAATATCAATCTTAATGCAGAGAGATATACTAAAAGTATTTCCTGAGGAAAAGCAATCAATAAAAAATATTGGGAATCACTTCAAAAATCAATCAATTTATGGAGGAGTACTTTTATTAGGAATTATTATTGCCTCATAAATTCTAAATATGGTTTTTAGATTAAAAAAAGGGGATCTAATAGATATTTTAGCTCCAGGTTCATTTATTGATGAAGAGGAAAATTTTCAAAAAGGCATAGAAATCTTAAAAAACTGGGGCTTAGAAATTAATCAAAATAATTCCCTGTCAAAAAAATTTGGTTATTTTGCAGGTGATGATTCTACTAGATTTGAAGAACTGGAAAAAGCACAAAATAGTAAGCTAATCATTTTTGCAAAAGGAGGTTGGGGTTCGGCAAGAGTATTAGAAAAAGAACCTTCTTGGCAGCATGGTTTAATGCTTGGATTCTCAGATACATGTTCTTTATTACTATCTAAATATTCCAAAGGATTTATAGGTTCTATTCATGGGCCTATGGTTACTGGCCTTTTCAAAGAGCCAGAGTGGAGTCTTGAGAGATTAAAAAATTTACTTTTTGAGGGATATGTTGAGGACATAAGAGGAATACCTTTAAGAGGTGGGAAGGTTAAAGGAGAAATTATCGTTTCTAACTTAACTATTGCCACTTTTTTAATTGGTACTCCTCACTTTCCAGATTGCAAAGGAAAAATAATAATTTTTGAAGATATTAATGAAGATATTTATAAAATTGATCGCATGTTGACTTACCTCAGGATGACTAAAACACTTACTGAAATTGCGGGTATTGGATTTGGAAGTTTTTCTAATGATTCCTGCGACCTTGAATGGAAAGATTTACTAAAAAACTGCATTATTGAAAGACTTAAAGAATTTGATTTTCCTATTCTTTTTGACCTCCCAATAGGCCACATATCGGGAAATGCTTGCATTCCTTTAGGATACGAAGCCACCTTAAATGGTGATAATGGCATTCTTAGTATCGATACACCTTTTTAACTAGGGGTTCTTCACAAAAAGTTTTGCTATTTTCAAATCTATAGGGGATGTAATTTTTATATTTGAATAAGTTCCTTCAATAATCTTTACTTTCCAATTAAGCATTTCGAATAGTGAAGCATCATCTGTGACATTCCAGTTTTTATCAATTGCAATCTTATGAGCTTTTTTTAATCTATCTACTAAAAAGCCCTGAGGAGTTTGCGCTGCCCATAAATAATTTCTATCTGGTGTTTCTTTAATAAAACCTTCATTATCAACAATCTTTATTGTGTCAGTCACCTTAGTAGCCAAAATTACAGCTTCATTATCATCTAATTGCTTGGCACAACGGTCTATCAATTCAGATTCAATTAGACATCTAGCACCATCATGTATTAAAACTTTTTCAGCATCTTTTGGCAGAGCTTTTAAACCATTAAAAACTGACTTTTGTCTAGTGTCACCACCATTAATCCAATGAACTTTATGGGCAAAATCCTTTGCTGAATTTAATAATAAATTTTTATCTTTTGGTTGCCCAATTATTCCAACCCAATTTGTTGAGCTTGCAGAAAATACAGATTTAAGTGTCCAATAAATCAAAGACTCTCCCTCTAAATCAATAAGTAATTTATTTTTTCCAGCTTTCATTCTGCTACCGCTCCCTGCAGCTGGTATTAAAAAATGCACAATAGAAGGTCTTAATATTTTCTAGACAATTATAAATAAAAGCAATATCTTTACACAAATAGTACTACGATTGAAAATTATAAAATTTCATAATGTCCAATACAGATTTATTATCAGGCAAAGTTGCTTTAATCACTGGAGCTAGTAGAGGAATTGGTAAAGGAATTGCCTTTGAACTAAGCCGCTTAGGAGCAGAAGTTTTTATTAATTACTCTTCTTCTGATGAAAAAGCTGAAGAAGTAGTTAATTCAATAAAAAATTCGGGAGGTAAAGCTCATAAATTAAAATTTGATGTTTCAAAAGAGGAATCTGTTAGTTCAGCTTTTGAAGAAATCATAAAAATTAATGGCACGATTGATATCCTTATTAACAATGCTGGCATTACGAGAGATGGACTATTGATGAGAATGAAATCGGAGCAATGGGATGATGTACTAAACACAAACTTAAAAGGAGTTTTTCTTTGTACAAAATATGCTTCTAAATTTATGATGAAAAAAAGAAGTGGTAACATTGTGAATATTTCATCTGTTGTTGGAATAATTGGTAATCCAGGGCAAGCAAATTATTCTGCTGCTAAAGCTGGAGTTATTGGATTTACCAAAACTTGCGCTAAAGAATTTGCTTCAAGAGGTATAAACGTAAATGCAATAGCTCCAGGCTTCATAGAAACAGAGATGACTGAAAAACTTAATACTGAAGAGATTCTTAAAGTTATTCCTCTAGGGAAATTAGGAAGTTGTAATCAAATTGCAAGCTTAGTATCCTTCTTAGTTTCAAGCGATGCAGGAAAGTACATTACAGGGCAAACAATCAGTATTGACGGGGGTATGAGTATTTAATTATGTACTTTCATAAGGCTGTCCCAATTCATCTCTTAATCTTCTAATTTTTTGTAAAAGTTTTAGTCTTCGACTCCTAGCAGTTAATGTTAAGAAAAATCTTAAAGGGAAGTATATTAGTGTCATGGCAACCGCGAGGATTGCGGTAAGTGTAAAAATAAGATTATTTGTTTCTTCCATAACTTAAAGATACTATTATTTGAGTTGATTTGTATGTCTCGTTAAAAGAATTCGGCTTTCCCCACTTAATTAAATATCCCTTAAAAATGATTCTATGGGAGATTAGAATAAGATTAAAGATTGAATAAACATGGCTAAACAGTTAAGTTTTTCTAATGAATCAAGAGAAGCGTTAGAAAAAGGTGTAAATTTCGTAGCTAATGCAGTAAAGGTTACTATTGGGCCAAAAGCAAAAAACGTTGTAATTGAGAAGAAATTTGGTTCGCCAGATATAGTAAGAGATGGATCTACAGTTGCTAAAGAGATCGAGATTGAAAACCCTATTTCTAATTTAGGTGCGAAATTAATAGAACAAGTTGCATCCAAGACAAAAGAGAGTGCTGGGGATGGAACAACAACAGCAACCATTTTGACTCAGAAAATGGTTCAGGAGGGATTAAAAAATATTGCTTCCGGCGCCAATCCTATGGAGTTAAAAAAAGGTATGGAGGCAGGCCTAGCTTTTGTCTTAGAAAAATTAAGTTCCAAAAGTATTTCATTAAGTGGTTCTGATATCCAAAAAGTTGCAACAGTTAGTGCTGGAGGTGATGAAGAAATTGGATCTATAATTTCGAAAGCAATGGATATTGTTACTTCAGATGGGGTAATAACTGTTGAAGAATCTCAATCACTAGAAACAGAATTAGACATAACTGAAGGAATGTCTTTTGATAGAGGTTATAGTTCTCCATATTTCGTAACAGACCAAGAAAGACAAGTTTGTGAACTTGAAAACCCTAAAATATTAATAACTGATCAAAAAATCTCAACTTTAGTTGATTTAGTTCCAATACTTGAAGAAATTCAGAAGTCAGGCTCACCTTTTCTAATTCTTGCTGAAGATATCGAAGGAGAGGCTTTAACCACTCTGGTTTTGAATAAGAATAGTGGGGTTTTAAATGTAGCTTCTGTAAGAGCTCCTTTATTTGGTGAGAGAAGAAAAGCTGCCCTTGAAGATATTGCAATTCTTACAGGAGCTAAGTTAATTAGCGAAGATAAATCGATGACTCTTGATAAAGTATCGATTAATGATTTAGGCAAAGCAAAAAAAATAACTATCACAAAGGATAAAACTACAATAGTTGCCTTTGAAGACACTAAAGATTTAGTTAAAGCGCGAGTAGAGAAATTAAAGAGAGAAGTTAACATGACTGAATCTGAGTATGATCAGGATAAAATCAATGAAAGGATAGCTAAACTAGCCGGAGGAGTAGCTCTTATCAAAGTAGGAGCTGCTACAGAAACAGAGATGAAGTATAAAAAGTTGAGAATCGAAGATTCCCTTAATGCTACGAAAGCTGCTATTGAAGAGGGTGTTGTTTCTGGAGGTGGACAAACCTTAATTGAAATATCAGATGACCTTTTAAATTTAAGTGAAACATCTTCAGATGATTTAAGAACGGGGATAAATATAGTTAAAGAAGCCCTTTTGGAACCTACCAAACAAATAGCAAAAAATGCTGGTTTTAATGGTGATGTAGTTGTCGCTGAAATCCAAAGGCTCAACAAAGGTTTTAATGCTAATTCAGGACAATATGAGGATTTAAAAGATTCAGGAATATTAGATCCAACCAAAGTAATAAGGTTAGCTCTTCAAGATTCAGTATCTATTGCAGCTATGCTCCTCACAACAGAAGTTGCGATGGCAGACATTCCAGAACCTGAAGCCGCAGCCCCTGGAGGACCAGGTGGAGATCCAATGGGAGGAATGGGTGGCATGGGAATGCCGGGAATGGGTGGCATGGGAATGCCGGGAATGGGTGGCATGGGAATGCCGGGAATGGGTGGCATGGGAATGCCAGGAATGGGTGGCATGGGAATGCCGGGTATGATGTAAAAGCTAACTAGCTTTTTTATCGTTATTAATCCACTTTCTTAAATTTTTAATATTAGGTAGCGGTAATTTCTGAATCTCAGTGAGTTCTTTTATATTTTTAGAATTTTGATATTTGTTAAATATTCTATTACTGCTAGAAGTTTCAAGGTGATTTGACTTCCATTTTGTTTCTTCTATATTTTCAAAAGTTTTTGATAATTGAAGTTTAATTTGTTCTTGATTTTCTTCATGCACTTCATCAATTAAAGATATCTGTTCTTGATTTTCTTCTTCACGCTGATTTTCTTTTTGTAGTGAACTATGGATTAATAAATCATTTAATGAATCAATCCCAAATCTATGGACCCACTTAAGAACAACATTTTCTTTAAGCAAAAAATTATTTTCTAAAGAGGCTTGTTTAAAAACTTCTATTAAATGATTTTTTAAAAGCATAAAATTTCTAATTTAACTTTCTATTTAACAGAGGCTTTATAATAATCAAGGAAAAAACTGATAAAGAAAATAAAATTGAGATACAACTCTTACAAGTTAAATCACCATATGGGGCATGTAAAGCAACTAATTCTAAATCCATAGTTTGTGTATAGGCAGTCCTAATAGGTTCAATAGCAAAAGTTAATGGATTTAATGAAGCTAACCATCCCAGCCAATTTGGCATAAAAGAGATTGGAGCTAAAGCAGTACTCGCAAATAGAAGAGGTAAATTTATTACGAATATAAGAGCGATTAATTCAATATGTCCCGGCAAAACAAACGCTAAACATAAACTTATTGATGTTACAAAAAGAACTAATAAAATTAGTGTTGTAAATACAATTCCTAAACCATATAAGTTGGGCCATCCATAACCCAAAATATATGAAACAATCATTATTACAATACTCTGAACAAAGCTCAAGATTGTTATGTAAAAAAAAGAAGATAAAACTATGGATAATCTACTGGTTAAAGGAGCTACAAGTAATCTATTAAGAAATCCAAACTCTCTATCAAACATTAAAGGAAGACCAGAGTTTAGGGCTCCGCTAAAAGCAGTAAAAACAATAAGTCCTGCTCCTAAAAAATTCCCATAAGAATTCACTCCTGGTAAAAAGCCTTCAGGAGCTTTAGAGAATAATGCCCCAAATAAAAAAAGCCAAATTATTGGTTGTAATATTCCTGCTAAAAGGGTTGATGGTCTTCTTTTTAATTGAATAAATAATCTCTTTGTTAAGGCGAATGTTTCTTGATATAAAAAAAATAAATTATACTGTTGTAATTCCATAATTAGAAGTAATTAGTATTCATTATAGTTAGTTAACCAAAAGTTTTTTTATCGCATGGATTGCTTTGATTCTTTTTTTAGGTCTCTTTTCCCTGCCATAGAAATTTCAGCATCCAATAATGTTTTCCCAGTTGCCTGAAGATATACATCATCCAAGCTTGGCTGACTTTGGGTAAGAGAAAAAATTTCAAACTTTGAGAAGGCCAATTCCACTTTTAGCTTAGTAAGTAAATCTTTTTGCTTATCTGCTACGAAATTTATCGAGAAACCTTGCGCTTCATTTATGATAATCTGACTAATTCCATCTATTGAAGATAAGATTTTACATATATTTTTTGCTTCTTCCTGATTACTAAATTCTCTTACTTTCAAAGTTACTCTATCTCCTCCTAATTTATTTTTGAGCTCTGCAGGAGTTCCTTTTGCTATAACTCTTCCATCATCAATTATCACTAATCTGTCTGCCAATTTATCTATTTCATCAAGATAGTGACTACTTAAAATAATGGTCATTCCATTATTTCTCAAATCTTTCAAAAGTTGCCAAATAATATTTCTACTTTCAATATCTAAACCAACTGTAGGTTCATCTAATATTAATACTTGGGGCAAATGTAAAAGTCCAGCTGCCAGATCTATTCTTCTTTTCATTCCCCCTGAATAAGTTCCGCACTTACGATCAATCCAATCATTCATTTCTAATTGATCTATTAATTTCTTTATCCTTTCAAATTTTTTATTTTTGTTGATGTGATATAAATCTGATTGAAAATCCAAAAGCTCTCGTCCAGTTAATATTTTATCAAGTGCAATGTCTTGGGCAACATAACCAATTAATTCTCTAATTTTCCTTGAATTTTTTATCAGATTAATATTATTTATAAAAACTTCTCCACTATCAGGCTCTATTAAAGTAGCGAGTATTTTTATTAGTGTGGATTTGCCAGCACCATTTGGACCTAATATTCCGAATAATGTACCAGCTTCAATTTCCATCGATAAATTTTTTAATGCATTGATATCTGAATAAGATTTTGAAAGCCCTTTAACTTTTATATAGTTCATCAAACTTATTATTTACTTAAAAAACATTTTACATCTAATTTAATTACTAAGCAGGGATACTATAGATAAAAATATTTGCATAGATTGCTGCTCAAATTCTACGGATAGTTGGGTTCTGGAAATTAATAACAAAAGACAAATGCCAAACATGTAGAGAATAGACCACCTAAAAAGAGACTTTGCTCTTGAAAGATCATCAGGAGATTTCTTTAATTCATTTATTAATTGCAAAAGTCTTCCATTAAATGGCAATAACATAATTCCATATAAGAGACCCCCTTCAGGTAGAGCAAAGACTCCCATAATACTCATTAAAACTGTTGCCCATCCGTAACGAGAAATCGCTTTAGCAGTAAAAACAGATCCTTTAACAGAAGGGAGCATAGGAATACCAACAGATGCGTAATCATCCTTCAACAAAATTGCAAGTGCCCAAAAATGAGCTGGGGTCCATAACATTACTAAACCAAACAACCACCAACCACTAAGACCTACATGCCCTGTGGCAGCAGACGCTCCAACTAAGGGTGGTATCGCACCAGCAACTCCTCCGAAAACGATGTTTTTTGTTGTACGAGGTTTCAAAATAACTGTATATAAAATTACGTAGCTAAATAAACCAAGAAGAGTTAAACCCGCAGCCAAATAATTTACACCACTTACTAAAAGCATCGAAGCTGCCAAAGTACATGATACAGCGGCTAAAAATACAGTCTCAGATGACAACTTTCCTGCTGGCAAGGCTCTTTTGCTAGTTCTTGTCATCCTCTTGTCTAATTCCATTTCCCACAAGCAATTAAGAGCTCCAGCTGCTGCTGCTGCCAAAGCGCCTCCTCCTAAAGTGCAGATAAGTTTCGGGGAAGACAAAGGCCATTCTTCTGTTAAAGCCATTCCTCCCAAAGTTGTGGCCAGTAAAAGTGGTATTAATCTAGGTTTTGCTACTTCAAGCCAAGGCGGCAAAGTTAATCTTTTTCTTGAAGGTACAACTTCATCCCTAATTGAAGATTTATAGTTCAAGTTTTCTAAGTTACTACTGTTCATGAGTTGATACCGACCGTTTGGGGATTAAGGGAGTGGTTTAGACCTTTTTTGGTAAAAGGATTTCTAAAAATTAATGTTGTTAATATCGCAATAAATAAAGACGAGTTAAGTTGATGACCGATTATAAAAATAGGTTCATTCAAATTTGTTTTAAGACTTAAAACACCTAAAGTAACTTGGGAAAACAAGAGAAAAATGAGTGTTGTGAGATATTTCCAATTTTCATTAAGCAAACTTCTCTTATAAATTGCAATAGCAATAATCAATAAAATTGAAAAAGCAATTGGAAAAGCAAATAATTTATGTGTATTTAGAATTAGACATTGTTTATTAAAAGATAAGCAAATATGTGCTGACCAGGTTGATGAAAGCCTTACGCCAATAAAAGATTGAATCAGAGTAAGTAAAAGAGGAACTAAAAATAATAATCTCCACCAAAAAAATGGCTTTTCAATGTCGTCATTTTCTAAATTTTGATTTATTGAAATTGTTGTAATGAGAAGTAGAAAAGCTATTAAAAGATGGCCAGTAACAGTATATGAATCAAGCAGGTTTATTACTGTTAAAGCTCCAAAGGATCCTTGGACAATAACGAGAAAAAGTAATAATGAATAAGTTTTAGGTAACCAATTTGGAATTTCATTTTTCCAAACAATTGAAAGCGCAAATTTAAAAAGAATTAATATTCCAACCAGAAAAGCATCTAGACGATGAAACCACTCTAGAAATACTCTTAGGTTCATATGTTTAAAAGGCAAAAAAGATCCATAACATAGTGGCCAATCTGGACAGGCAAGTCCTGCCTCCATGACTCTCGTAGCACCTCCAATTACGATTAGTGCGATAAGTGCAAATACACTATGACTTCCCAACCTTTTAAAAATTGTCAGATATTTTGATTTATATAATTGGTTATTAATCAAATGGATAAAACCTATTATTTTGCATAATAAATTAGATTCAAAAACCAAACATTAATTAAAAATTAATATGTTTAATTTAAAAAATAATTTACTAATTTAATCTTTTTTCCCTGACAATTAACTCCAAAAAGTTATTAATAATACGCCTTTTATTTCATAAATCTTAAGAAGTTGTGAATTTAAATGTTTTTCTTTTAATAAAGGATGCAGGATTAAAAAAATTGAATATCTTGAGGATATAAATACAATTTTTTAGAGATCAATTGTTAAATAAAAACATTTATTTAATACTAATTATTTCATTCGTTTTTGCTATATCTTTTTGGATTGGTTTTAATGTAAATTTGCTCCCAGCGGAAGCGAGTATTAATGCACCAATTTACGATGAACTTTTTAAAATTCTTTTCATCATTGGATTAATTATTTTTATAGGAATGACAATAGCTGTTATTTATAGCTTATTTAAGTTTAGGAAAAGAAATGATCAGATAGGAGATGGTATAGCTCTAGAGGGAAATTTAAGTTTAGAAATTGTATGGACAATTATTCCTTCAATAATTGTTTTGTTAATAGGTTTATATAGCTACAACATCTACGATCGAATGGGAGGGATGAAAGAACTAAATCATAACCACGAAATGATGAGTTCTAACACTGAAAAAATATGGGCTGGAATAAGTCAAACTTCTGATAATGAAATAGCAATAAATAATTTATCAATTGAAGTTTCAGCTATGCAATTTGCATTTCTATTCAATTATCCCAAGGGCAATTTTATATCTGGAGAACTACATGTTCCTGTTGATCAAAAAGTATCAATGAAAATGGAATCCAAAGATGTCATTCATGCTTTTTGGGTGCCAGAGTTCAGAATTAAACAGGATATTATTCCTGGACAGCCTACTATTCTAAATTTCACTCCTACAAAAGTAGGAAAATATCCGATAATTTGCGCAGAATTATGTGGCCCATATCATGGAGGGATGAGAGCCTCCATAATTGTTGAAGAAGAATCTGATTACAACGAATGGTTTAACAAAAATAAAAAACCAGAGGTAAATTTATGACAATATCAATTGATCCACAAAAAACTAATAATGAAAGCCTTCAACCTAAAGGCTGGCTTAGATACTTTAGTTTTAGCCTTGATCATAAAGTAATTGGGATACAATACTTAGTTTGCGGTTTTCTTTTTTATTTAATAGGAGGAACCTTAGCTAGCGCTATAAGAATTGAACTAGCTAGTCCAATGTCTGACTTTATGCCAAGAGATGTTTATAACCAAGTTTTAACTTTACACGGAACAATAATGATATTCCTTTGGATAGTGCCTGTAGTTAACGGTGCTTTTGGAAATTATTTAATTCCATTTTATGTAGGTGCAAGAGATATGGCATTCCCAAGATTAAATGCTGTAGCTTTTTGGTTAATTCCCCCTTCAGGTTTGATGCTGGTAGCTAGCTATTTTGTTGAGGGTGCTGCTCAGGCTGGATGGACGGCTTATCCTCCTTTGAGCATAACTACTCCTCAATCGGGACAAATTATTTGGATTCTAAGTGTTCTATTACTTGGAGGGAGTTCTATATTTGGTGGAATAAACTTTATAGCGACCATTATCAAATTAAGAAGGCCAGGATTAAAACTTATGCAATTGCCAATGTATTGTTGGGCAATGCTTGGAACAAGTCTATTAGTTGTTTTGTCAACTCCTGTTTTAGCAGGCACTTTAATTCTACTTAGCTTCGATATCATTGCTAATACAGGGTTTTTCAATCCTGTTTTAGGTGGCAATGTCGTAGTTTATCAGCATTTATTTTGGTTTTATTCTCATCCAGCTGTATACATTATGGTCCTTCCTGCCTTTGGTTTAGTTAGTGAAATACTACCTGTACATGCTAGAAAGCCACTTTTTGGATATACAACAATGGTTTTTTCAATAATGGGGATAGTAGTTTTAGGTTTAGTTGTTTGGGCGCATCACATGTTTACAAGTGGAACGCCCCCTTGGATGAGATTGTTTTTTACAATTGCCACAGCATTTATTGCTGTTCCAACAGGTATAAAATTTTTTAATTGGGTTGCGACATTATGGGGAGGTAAAATTTCCATCAATAGTGCAATGTTATTCTCTTGTGGATTTATTATAAATTTCGTTTTTGGAGGTATTACAGGAGTTGCTTTGGCACAGGTACCTTTCGATATTCACGTACATGATACTTATTTCGTTGTAGCCCATTTTCATTACATAGTTTATGGAGGGACTGTTTTTATTATTTTCTCTTCAATTTATCATTGGTTCCCTAAAGTAACTGGAAAAATGCTCAATGAAAAATTAGGAATTTTACATTTTATTGTTACCTTTATTGGATTTAACTTGTGCTTTGCTCCTCAACATTGGCTTGGTTTAAATGGAATGCCAAGAAGAGTTGCAGAATATGATCCTCAATTCCAGTTCGTCAATCAAATTAGTAGCCTTGGGGCTCTTTTGATGGCTATAAGTACACTTCCTTTTTTAATTAATGTATTCCTTAGTGTGAGAAATGGAAAAGATGCTGGAGATAACCCTTGGAATGCTCTTACACCTGAATGGTTAACATCTTCTCCACCTCCAGTTGAAAATTGGGAAGGACAAGCTCCACTAGTTGAAGAACCTTATGGTTATGGGAAAGAAATTTCTGAACAAAAATAAAAACATATGACAACTCTAGATAGCTCAAAAGAAATTCAAAAAAATAATTCTGAAGTCAACGAAACACACGAAGATTTCAGAATGTTTGGTCTTATAACTTTCCTAATTGCGGACGGAATGACTTTTGCTGGATTCTTTGCCGCTTATTTAACTTATAAAGCAGTCAATCCATTACCTGATGGTGCTATTTATGAATTAGAACTACCAATACCTACACTCAATACAATTTTGTTACTTGTTAGTAGTGCAACTTTCCATAAAGCAGGCAAAGCACTTTTAAAAGATAAAAACTCTGAATCCCAAAAATGGTTATTGTTTACTGCTTTTCTTGGAATTATATTTTTAATATGTCAATTATTTGAATATTTTCATTTACCTTTTGGATTAACCGATAATTTATTTGCAAGCACTTTTTATGCTCTTACTGGTTTTCATGGATTACATGTCACTTTAGGCACTTTAATGATTTTAATTATTGCTTGGCAATCAAGAATCAAGGGCGGAAGATTAACTAGTCAAAATATGTTCCCTCTGGAAGCTGTTGAATTATACTGGCATTTTGTAGATGGGATATGGGTTATTTTATTTATTATTTTGTATCTTTTATAAAAAACTAAATTTTAAAAATTAAATATATTTTTTATTAATTTATATTGCCACAGTTCTCCTTTTTCGTAAGAATATATAATTAGAAATTTGTCAGATAATGCTAGAAGGAAAAGAACTTCTTGAAAAAGCAAAATTATTAAGTAAAAAATCTGAAGATGAGATAGCAAGAGGTTGTGGGTACGTAGGTCCTAGTGGAAGAATCTTAAGAAAAAGTTTTTATAGGGCGCTTATTGAAGCTAAGGGTTACAAAATAGGAAATGGTCGTCAGGGGAAAAATGGTAATAGAGCTTCAAGAGGCAGACAGACAGAATTCAAAACTAAAGTTCATGGAAATGGAAACCTATTAATTGGTCATGCCTATACCAAAAAATTAGGTCTAGAACCTGGTCAGGAATTTAAAATCGATCTTAAAAAAGAATCAAAAACAATTTATCTGATTCCAATAAGTTAAAAAATATATTTTACCAACCGTTTTCTTTAAGCCACTCGGAAGAAATATTATTTGAAGATAAATCTTGATTACTATTTTTATTAAATAAAAGTAATTTCTCTACATATTTAATTAGTGCATCTGCCTCAAGGTTTACGCTGTCACCGATATTTAATTTATTCAGATTTGTGTTATGCCAAGTATGAGGAATTATCGCAATAGTAAATATTTCTCCTTCCTGCTCATATTTTGCAATCGTGAGACTTATACCATTTACACAAATACTCCCTTTATTAACTACATATTTTGAAAAATTATTATTTTTCCACTTTATTGATAAGAGCCAAGATTTCTCTAATTTTTCTATATTCTCAACTGTTCCAAGGCCATCAACATGTCCGCTGACTATATGCCCTCCTAGGCGGTCAGACACCCTAAGAGCGGGCTCCAAATTAACGATCTGATTCAGGTTCGACTTTACTCCTAAAGTTGTTTTTTTTAATGTCTCCTCACTAACATCAACAGTAAATTTATTTTGAAAAATCTCTTTGACTGTCAAACAAATTCCATCAACAGCTATGCTGTCACCGATTGCCATATCAAAACAATTATCTAGAATTTCAATTTCTAAAATATTTTTTTCTTGTCTTAGTTTTCCAACTGATTGAATTATTCCTGTAAACATAGATTTAAGAAAAATATTTTTGCAAAATTTTGTATTTACTTTAATTTACTTTAAATGATTTTCAACTATAAATAAATTAAAGAGTAAATAAAAAGAAATTGATCTTATTTAAATGATTATTAATTCACAAAAAAGATCATTTGGTAGAGGGGCGAAAGTGAGTTTATTCACTTTAGGGACAATGCGCGCAACTGAAAGTCTCGAAAAAATGTATAGCACAATAAAAAATGCATATTATGTAGGAATTAACCACATAGAAACAGCACCCACTTATGGTGATGCTGAATCACTTATTGGAAATTCAATAAAAAAATTAGAAATAGAAGAGAATATAAAAGAAAAAAATTGGGTGATTACTTCCAAAGTTTTACCAAAGGGTGATTTTGACTTTTTAAAAAATAATTTTAAACAGTCTCTTAAAAATTTAAATCGCGAGAAAATTAATAATCTTGCAATTCACGGACTCAACTTAAAAAAACATCTAGATTGGGTTCTTTCTGGAGAGGGTAAAAAATTCATATCTTGGATACTTGAGAAGGAACTAGTTGATCAAGTTGGTTTTAGTTCTCACGGAAATTATTCACTAATTAAAGATGCAATTAACTGTGAAGTTTTTACTTTTTGTAGTCTTCATTTACATTATTTAGATCAATCTAAGATTGCTTTAGCAGAGGAAGCTATAAAAAAAGGCATGGGAGTTTTAGCAATATCACCTGCTGATAAAGGTGGGAGATTGTATTCTCCAAGTGATATTTTGATAGAGGCCTCTAAGCCTTTTCATCCATTAGAATTAGCCTATCGATTTCTACTGGCAAAAGGCATTACAACTTTATCCTTGGGGGCGACAAAAAAAAAAGATTTTGAATTTGCGCACAAACTTAGAAACTCATTAGAGAAGCTTACAAAACTTGAAAAAAGCGCCCTTAATAAAATTGAGGAAGTTTCTAATGAAAGATTAAATTCAACCAAATGTGAACAATGTAGATCTTGTCTTCCATGTCCAAATGAAGTGCCTATTCCAGAAATACTTCGTTTAAGAAATATATCTATTGGTTATGGCCAATTAGAATTTTCAAAAGAAAGATACAACTTAATAGGAAAAGCTGGCCACTGGTGGGAAGAAAAAAATTCCTCATTTTGTCAAGAATGTAATGAATGTGTTCCTAAATGTCCTAGTAAATTAGATATACCAAATTTATTAAAGGAAACTCATAACTTGTTGATTGAAAAGCCTACAAAAAGGTTATGGGGATAAGGAATCATTCCAGATATTCTTAAGATTAATTTTTTGTTCATTTGTTAAGACAGGGAAAGACCAACTATTTTCCCAACATTTCCTAGAAGGTCCTGAGATGGGTGGCATTTCAGATTTATATTTACTTTGCAAATAATCAATATTGAATGGAAGATACCAACCCTGGCTTACTAATTTATCTACTATTGATTTATTTTCTAAAGATTTAATCCAATTAACTAATATTGCATTATTTAGATTTGATCGACTAAGTAAAAAATGCCACATCAAAGGTACGCCTTGGCTTGGGAAAACTAAAGAAAGCCTTGGATCTATTTTTAAATATTTTGAACAAAGACTATAGGGAACTATTGCGACAATAGCATCAGAATTAATCAACCAATTGAGCATATTTTTATCATCAAATAACATTGCTTGGCTTTTGAGTTTTTTTAAAGAATTGGATGAATTAATTTTTTGAGCAATTGACAATATTATTCTGGGACTTTGTGGAAAAATAATTTTCCCAGTTAATTTTCTAGAAAGAAGAAAATCCCAAGATGTTCTGGCTGAATTTATTAATTCTTTATTATTTTTAATGATAATTGTATAGGGTACTACTCCAATAGGAAATAATTTACTCCTCTGATTTTGATTAAAACTTCCCAAAAAATCTATCGATCTCTTATCCAAATTTTCGAACACTAAATATTCATTTATTTTTTCAAATTCTGAAAAATCTATACTAGAAATCCATCCATCATTTATTAAAGTAAAGTCAGAATTGAAAATTTTGTTTCTATTTTTTTGTAGACGAATATTTTCAAAATTAATTTTTTCCTGCTTCCAATCTTTTGGAATCGTATCTTTAAAAGATTCTGGATAAAAAGAATTTTGTAATGCAATTTTTACTTTTTTAGGTAGATTACTGCATGAGTTTAAGAAAAATAAAAGCGAAAGCTTACCATAATTTAAAAATTCTCTTCTGGTTGCAAATTTTGAAAACATTTAGCAATCCTTCTCTAAAGAAATTTGACCTAGGCCCTTCATCATTTCTAGATTTAGTTGACACAATGAAACTATTTCTTCATTTTTAAATCCATCTAAGAAAGCAAGCAATGATATTCCACCAGCACCTACACCTTCTTTTACATGACCTAATTCATAATCCCTCAATTCTTTGTATTTTGAATATTTGAAATTTAAAGGACTGGCTAAACCTAATAATTTGACATCATATTTCTCATTAATTAGATTTACTAAATCGTTTAGAGAATTATCTTTCACAAGCCACCCAGTTGTAGCAATAAAAACATCTTCAATAAGTTCATCTTTATTTTTTTCATCTAAAAATTCTAATACAAGCAAAATGACCGCTAACATCTGACTTCCTCCAGACAATATTACAGGTTGTTTTGCTAACCTTGCACCAATTAATAGACCCATTGAGAAAGCTTGGAAAGGATCACCTACCGCCGCGACAACATCAAAAGAGTCGAAATCAGCCTTGAAATTTGCATTGAAAATTCCTCTTTTAACTACTTTTCTTCTTAGTTCTCTTGGTGCTTTAAATAAACTACTCCCTACTAAATTAGATACTTGCAAACCAAAAGATTCCATTACTGCCTGAGCAGTTGTGGTGCCCCCCGGTACAGATTCAGAAATTAAAACTGGTTGTTTTAAGGATTTTCCTATCGCAAGACCTTTTTCATAGAGATTTAAAACTCTTTCTTTAGGCATCGATTTACCAGTAGTAATACAATTTGATGGCCCCAAATTTCTATCTTCTACAACCAAATGATTAAAATAAGGCTTTGCTCCTATTCCCAGAGGAACAATAACTGGATAAATATTTATAAGCTTTGAACAAACATGACTGATTAGGGCAGGAGTTACTCCTGCATTGAGAAGAGGCAATTTATATTTATGATCTTTTGAAGCACCCTCAAGCAAAAATTCGGCATCTGCGAGGGCAGTTGTTCGCCTTGATTTTGCGTTAATACCTGCTGCGGAAATTCCCGGAATTTGAGATGTATTAGTGCCTGCAATTATAAGAAATATTTTTAAATTATTAATATTCTTTTTCAGTATTTCTATCTTATTAAGTTTTCTTTTTTTATTGGATTCATTACCAAAAAAATTGATTCCTAATTCTGTGCTGTACATTTTTACTTTTTTTAATTATTAAAATTAACTAAGCTATCCAATAATTTTGGAGGATCTGGGATGGATAATTTAAATCTAGGAAACAGAGAATAGGCAACTACATGTACCGTTAAGACATAAACTATTTCTTGAAAAATTATTAATAAAATTGCACCTAATTGTATACTCAAAATTGAGGGATATATAGGTAAATTAAATAATCCAAGGAACTTTTCTATTAGACCATAACTCGCTCTAGTAATTAACACCCAAAGATTATCTCCAACCAACGTAGATAATGCTATTACTCTTAATAAAAAGCCAAGGGTTCCAATAACAACTCCCACAGTTAAACTAAGGTTCCAACTCTTTTCTTTAAACCAACACCAACCTAACCAGAAAGCCAAGATCCCATAAGGAAATAAAAATAAAGTTCCTCTAACAGGACCCATAATTATGAATAAAAGTAGAAATTGTATTAAAAGTCCTTCCAATGCAATTTTAGTTCCTCTTCTCAAGTGCAACAAGATCATTGGGAGGGGTAAAATCAACCTTAATAAAGCTCCCCCAATTGGCAAATAATATAATGCAACCCATAATAAAGACGAAAGAGATGCTAAATAAGAGGTCTCGACAATATTTAATGCTTCATTTTTTGTTGTTATTTTCATTTTTTTTAAATATTATTAATTAATTTTTATTCATACTTTTATTTTTTGAATCTAAGATCCGTTCAATCTTTTCTATTTCAAAATTTACCTCAGAATTACTTAATATGGAACTTAGCTCTTCCGTGGGATCTTTTGGATCTACATCTTTTAAAATTAATAAGATTTTGTAAGATTGAAGATCAATTTTTCTTTTTTTTAAAAGATTCTTAATTTTTTTATTTTTTTTATCATCAAATTTTTTGTTTTCTTTTTCTAAATCTATATCGTTTTTATTTTCTGGAAGATTTTTTAGATTTTCTACTTTTTGAATTTTTTTATTTTTTTTATCATCAAACTTTTTGTTTTCTTTTTGTAAATTTATTTCTTTTTTATTTAATAAATTATTTTGTAAATCTTCATTTTTGTTTGTTTTTTCTAAATCATTAAAACTACTTTCAAGAAAATTTCCAATCCTCCCTCCAGAGCATGATTGCAAAAAAATTAAAAAAATTAATAAAAAAAATTCTTTTTTTTTAAAAATCATATTTTTTCTAACTTTTCTTTTTCCTTGTAGTTTTTTTATTACTAATCTTTGTTTTTTTTAAAATAGAGCCTTTTTTATCTTTTAGTTTTTCTTCTAACAGAGATACTGCGTCATCTATGGTAATTTTTTCTATGTCAGTATCTTTGGCAATCGAAACATTAGTTTTGCCACATTTTAAATAGACGCCATATCTTCCATTTAATATTTGAATTTTTTCTTTGAATTCTTTCGGTTTTCCAAAGTCTTTAAGTACCTCTTGACCACCTCTCCCTATTTTTGGCATCGCAAGAATTTCTAATGCTCGTTCTATATCAACTGTAAAAACATCATCCTCTTTCTTTAAGGATCTGTTTTCAGAATCATTTTCATTTTTAATCCATTTAATGTAAGGGCCAAATCTTCCTCTATCGGCCTCAACAACACCTCCTTCAGGATGAACTCCTAGCAATCTAGGCAAACTTAAAAGTACAAGAGCCTCATCTAGAGTTAGATCATCAGTTTTCAACTCTTTGGGTAATGAAGCTCTTCTTGGTTTAGCTTTATCTTGATCATTATTTCCCAATTGTACGTAAGGTCCATAAGGGCCAAATCTTAAAAAGACTTTTTCCCCAGTTTTTGGATCAGTTCCAAGATCTGATGGGCCACTTAAAATTTGATCAACTTGCTTTATGTCTAAATCTCCAGGAGTAATATCCATTGGAAGATTACCTTTAGCCTGAATCTCGTTACCAGATTCATCAATTTTTGTACCCTCTAGCCAAGGTCCGTTAGAGCCTATTCTAACTACGCAAGGAAGATCTTCGAAATCAACTTGTCTATAAGCTTTACCATCTATATCACCCTCTGTTTTCTGAACTTTTACCTCCAAACCATTTTTACCTTTATAGAAAGTTTCGAGGTATGGTAGCCACTCAAGATTGCCTGAAGATATTTCATCCAATGAAGATTCCATTTTTGCAGTAAAAGTAGTATCTACCAGATCAGGAAAATGTTCTTCTAATAGGGCAGTAACTGCAAAAGCTGTAAATGTTGGGGCCAAAGTATTGGAAGATATATTCGCATAACCTCTATCCACTATGGTCCCAATAATGCTGGCATAGGTAGAAGGTCTTCCAATACCTTCTTTTTCAAGAACTTTAACTAATGCAGCCTCTGTATATCTTGCAGGAGGTTTAGTTTCATGAAAAGTAGATTCCTTATTAGTAACTTCAAGACATGTTCCAGTTGTTAAGTTTGGGAGAATAATTTCTTGTTGTTCGAGGGATGAACTTGGGTCATCACTTCCCTCGACATAAGCTCTGAAGAATCCTGCGAAATCAATACTTTTCCCGCTCGATTTAAATAATCCATCCCCCACGCTAATTTCAGCATTAATCATTGTTAGCCTAGCTTCCGCCATTTGACTAGCTACAGTTCTTTTCCAAATTAAATCGTAAAGTGATAAGTCTCTACCAGTTAGATTAGTTTCCTTTGGTGTTTTAAATATCTCACCTGCCGGCCTAATAGCTTCGTGTGCTTCTTGAGCATTTCTTGCAGTTGAATTAAATTGTCTTGGTGAGTTAGATAAATATTCTTTTCCATACCTAGAACTGACACATTCTCTAGCAGCTCTTGTAGCTTGTTCGGAAAGATGAACTGAATCAGTTCTCATATATGTTATGAAACCTCTCTCATATAGGCCTTGTGCACATCTCATAGTTTCTCTTGCAGACAAACGAAGCTTCCTATTTGCTTCTTGTTGCAATGTACTAGTTGTAAATGGGGGAACTGGCTTACGAGTGGATGGTTTTTTTTCAATTTTTGAGACTAACCAATCCTTTGAGGAAAAAGTCTTCAATAAATCATTTACTTTTTCTTCTCCAATTATTAAAGATTTGTTTCCTTGTTTTAATTTACCAGTTTGTTCGTCGAAATCGGAACCGTTAGAAATTCTTTGACCGTTTAAACTGAATAATTTAGTTTCGAAAGTAATATTATCTTTTACTACGGAAGCTTTAATCCCCCAGTAACTAGCTTTTTTAAAGGATCTTCTTTCTCTCTCTCTCCTGACGAGAAGTCTTACAGAAACTGATTGAACACGACCAGCAGATAGTCGGGGGGCTACCTTCTTCCAAAGTAAAGGAGATAATTCATATCCAAAAAGCCTGTCCAAGATTCTTCTTGTTTCTTGAGCCTGAACAAGTTCCATATCAATTTCTCTTGTTTGATCTAAAGCTTTATTAATTGCCTTTTTTGTAATTTCATGAAAAACCATTCTCTTAGTTGGTATTTTAGGCTTAAGTATTTGCATGAGATGCCAACTAATACTCTCTCCCTCTCTATCTTCATCAGTTGCAAGTAATAGCTGGGTCGCACCTTTCAATGCATCTTTCAACTCTTTAACAACCTTTTTCTTATCTTTTGGAACTATATAAAGTGGTTCAAAATCTTCTGTTGTATTAACTCCTATCCTTGACCATTTTTCCTTTTTAACCGCAGCAGGTATTTCAGCAGCTCCTTTAGGAAGATCTCTTACGTGTCCCATTGAAGCGAGAACTTCATAGTTAGAAGGCAAAAACTTTCTTATAGTTTTTGCTTTGGTGGGACTTTCAACAATAACGAGTGTGTGATCCAAGGTTTATTTCAAAAATTGGTGTTTTTGTTCAGTTAGGGCATATTATGATTATTTGAAGCTTTTTCAAGTAATTTCTTCTGAAAATTTCAAAAATCATACCCACAAATTATAATCAAGTTAAGATTAACTCTTAGACCCTTACAATCAAACATCTAATTTAATCCAATTTAATAAAGTGCCCAACGAAATCTTTACAATTAATTTAAATGCTCAAGCCATTATTCCAGAGGCTTTTATTTTACTAGGTATTGTTGGAACACTTCTTGTAGATTTAGCAGGAGAAAAAACAGCATCAAAATGGGCGCCAATAATTTGCTATTTATCAATTGGTAGCTCTCTTCTTAGCTTAGCCTTGCAATGGAGCAATCCGGTAGAAAGCGCATTCCTTGGATCCTTTAATTCAGATAATTTAGCAATAGCATTTAGAGCGATAATAGCTTTATCAACTTTAGTTTCTTTACTCATAAGCTGGCGTTATACAGAGCAAAGTGGAAGTCCTATTGGGGAGTTCGCAGCGATAGTTCTTTCGGCAACTCTTGGGGCAATGCTTCTGTGTGGATCTACTGACCTTATTAGTGTATTTATATCTCTTGAGACTCTTTCGGTAGCGAGCTATTTACTTTCTGGTTATCTCAAAAGAGATCCAAGAAGTTCAGAAGCAGCTTTAAAATACTTGCTTGTTGGTTCAGCTGCTGCTGCAGTCTATTTGTATGGCTCCTCTTTTCTTTATGGATTAAGTGGTTCAACAAACTTAACAACAATTGGTTTAGAGATTATCAATAAGCCTTCATTCATCACCTCTCTAGCTCTGGTATTTGTTTTATCAACTGTTGCATTTAAAATAGCTGCTGTTCCTTTTCATCAATGGACTCCTGATGTATATGAGGGATCTCCTACACCTGTAGTTGCTTTTTTATCTGTTGGTTCGAAAACAGCAGGTTTCGCATTCGCAATAAGAATATTAAGCACTACTTTCTCTTCTTTCGATGAGGAATGGAAACTTTTATTTACTATTTTGGCCATCTTGAGCATGGCTCTAGGAAATGTTGTAGCTCTAGCTCAAACCTCAATGAAAAGGATGCTAGCTTACAGTTCTATTGGACAAGCTGGATTTGTAATGATTGGAATAGTATCTGGTACACAAGATGGCTTATCAGCTGCTGTGTTGTATTTAGCCGCATATTTGTTTATGAATTTAGGTGCATTTTCATGTGTAATACTTTTCTCATTAAGAACTGGTTCTGACAGGATTCTTGATTACTCAGGACTTTACCAAAAAGACCCTCTCATTACATTAGGCTTAAGCCTTTGTCTTCTATCACTTGGAGGTTTACCTCCAATGTTAGGATTTTTTGGCAAGATATATCTGTTCTTTGCAGGTTGGGCGAATCATCAGTATCTATTAGTAATCGTTGGATTAGTAACTTCAGTTATATCCATTTATTACTACATTTCAGTAATCAAAATGATGGTGGTTAAAGAACCACAAGAAGCTTCTGAAATAGTCAAAACATATCCTGAAATTAATTGGGGAATTGTAGGATTGCCTCCCTTAAGAATTGCACTTTATACTTGCGTTGCGGTAACTGCTCTTGGAGGAATCCTCTCTAATCCTCTTTTTAAATTAGCTAACACAGCAGTTTCGGAAACTCCTTTCTTACAAGATGTTATTGCTGCAGCAAACAATATTTCCTAGAAGAATTTTTCAATAAATGTCCAAGAAAGTCGCAAGTTTAGAAAAAATATCTAAAACATATGGGAAAGATGATCTAACTGTTAAAGCCTTAGACAGCATAAATTTAGAAATTTATAAAGGTGATTATTTGGCTGTAATGGGAGCTAGTGGCTCAGGCAAAAGTACAGCTATGAATATTATTGGATGTCTAGATAGACCATCTAAAGGTGTTTATAAGTTAAATGGTATCCCTGTTGAGAATTTATCTGATGATGAGCTAGCCGAAATACGTAACCAAAAATTAGGCTTCGTTTTTCAACAATTTCATCTTCTTTCAGACGCAACTGCACTTGAAAACGTAATTTTGCCCATGATTTATGCTGGTATTGAGCCTGAGAAAAGATTATTGCGAGGGAAGAATGCCCTAAGAAAAGTTGGCCTTTCAGAAAGAATGAATAATCGCCCAAACCAATTATCCGGAGGTCAACAACAACGAGTTGCCATTGCTAGGGCTATTATCAATAACCCCGCAATTTTGTTAGCAGACGAACCTACTGGAGCACTTGATTCAAAAACCACTGAAGATGTATTAGATCTTTTTGACAAACTGCATGAATCTGGAATAACTATAGTTTTAGTTACGCATGAAGATGAAGTTGCAAACCGCGCAAAAAAAATAGCCAAATTTAAGGATGGAAGAATAGTTGAATTAAAAGTTAATTAAATTCAAAACCTTCTAATTACTTTCAGTTGACTTTCATTTTCAATTCTTAAATTCCCATTCGAATCAATATCTTTAATTTCCCATGAATCAGGACAATAACCACTTGGTAAAAAACTTTTAGTAAGAAACTTATTTGCAGATTTAATCACATATTCTTTTTTCTTATTACATTCAATTGAATCATAAAAAGCTTTAAGAACTTTAGCTGTCCAATAATGTTGATTAATATTCTTAGTTTGAAGTACTTTTGATAATGAAATACCTTCTGATGGGGTGTAATTTAAAACATTCATTCCAAGTCCTATTCTTACATAGATAATTTTTTTGCCTCTTGTTATCACTCTTGGTAAAAATCCAATCAACTTTTTTGAACCAAAAAAAATATCATTTGGCCATTTCAAACAAACATTTATATTCTCTTGTCTAAGCATTTCACATAACTTAATACCTAGAGACAAATTAAATATTTGACTTGCGAATTCTTTTGAAAATATTGGGTAAGCTGCACTTAACCAAATCCCGCCTTTTGGAGAAAACCAAGTTTTTGAATTTTGGCCAACCCCTGAGAACTGTTCTCTTGCGATTATCGCTACTGGCTGGTTTTTCTTTATTTCAGAATATTCAAGCAATTTTGTTAGCTCATTTTCGGTACTTTTACATTTTATTTTGTAATGAAGTCTCCAGGTTGGATATTGACCCTGAATTTTTTTTAAATAAAAAACTGTCTTAGCGGCAGATCCAATAACTTTCACAAATTCTTTATTAAAACAACGAGCATCTTTTTGAAGATTAGATTAACTTTAGTCTTAATAAGTAAATTTTACAAATTGGACAAAAAGTATTTGCCAATAGTGAATAGAAGGAATCCACATCCATTAAAAAATTGTCTGGATAATTTCAAAAAATCCTGTGGAGAATTAGATAAACTTTCTGAAATTAACGAAAAATGGAAGAACTTAATAGGCTTGGAACTATTTCAAGAATGCAAACCATTAAATATTGAAAAAAAAATACTTACTATTGCAGTAAATCATCCACAGTGGCGCCAAGCTTTAATCTATAACAAGCATAAATTAAAAGAAAGAATCGAGAAAATTGGAATAACTTTGAATGAAATAAAAATAATACAAAATTATGAAATTAAAAATAAAAATATCAAAGCTACTAATGCAAAGATAGTTTGGGCAAAGCATCCAAGCAGAATCCATCAAAATAATATGTGCATTTGTACTCTCTGTAATTCCCCTACTCCTGAGGGCGAAATCAAAAGATGGGGAAAGTGTTCTTTTTGTTTTAGAAAAACAAAAAACTAAATTCTTTATTTAGTTAAAATTAGTATTCCCATTTGTCCCCCCAAAATAGTCCTATATTCAGCTTTTTTAAATCCAACTTCCTTAGCAATATTTATAAGCTCATTTTTCTTTGGAAAATTACTAATACTTTTTTCAATATATGCGTACTCTGGACCTAAATTAAAAAGCCGCGAAATAGTTACTACAATTGATCTCAAATAAATTTTCTGAAAAATATTGGATAAAGAATTTCTTGTTGAGTGATTAAAATCCAAAAATCCCGCCCTTCCCTTATCCCTCAAAAGATAAAAAACTTTTTTTATTCCTTCTTCAACATTATTCAAGTTTCTTAGTCCATATGACATGCAAATCCCATCATAATTTTTTGAATAATCATTAATTTCTAATACATCTTTAATTTCCCACTTAATAAATTTATTTTTTTTAAGCTCTGATTTTTTCTTTGCAATATTTAAAATATCCTCTGCACTGTCAATCCCAGTAATTGAACCACTTGGACTAACTCTCTCAGAAATTAAGAATGCTAAATCACCAGTTCCACAACATAAATCAGCCCAATCTTCACCATTTAAAGGTTCCAATAAATTAACTAATTTCCTTTTCCACAATCTGTGCAGCCCAAAACTTAATAGATTATTTAAAAAGTCATATTTATAAGAAATTTTATTAAATATATTTTTGACTTCGATAGTTTTTGTGAATTTCATTTTTAAATTTTAAACTTATTTCTTTTTGGGATTAAATTAGTTTTTTTATTCATATGGCCTAATTGGAAGTTTTTTTTCGAGGAGGAAAGTTTTTATTTCTTTTAAAGTAAGTTTCTTATCATGAAGTAATGATGCTAAAAGTGCTGCTGATGCTCTGCTTTCTTTGAAAACATCATAGATATCTTCTAGAGAGCCTGCCCCTCCGGAAGCAATTACTGGGATATCAACAATATTTGCAACAGATTCTGTCAAATCCAAATCATATCCATTCTGTGTTCCATCACCATCCATTGAAGTAAGCAATATTTCCCCCGCGCCTAATTCCTCAACTTTCTTTGCCCAACTTAATACATCTATACCAGTATTTTCTCTCCCTCCTTTTACATATACCTCCCACTCACCGACCTTATTAACTTTTCTTCGAGCATCAATTGCTATAACGATGCATTGAGTACCAAATTTTTTAGAACTTTCAGAAATTAAATCAGGATTTCTTACAGCTGAGGAATTCAAGCTCACTTTGTCCGCTCCAGCTCTTAAAAGATCATTAATTGAAGAAACAGAATCTATTCCTCCACCCACTGTAAATGGTATTTTTACTGATTTTGCGGTCCTAGAGACAAGGTCAACTAATGTATTTCTATTTTCTACACTAGCTCTAATATCTAAGAATACTAATTCATCTGCACCCTCATCAGAATACCTACAAGCCAATTCAACAGGATCGCCTGAGTCTCTCAAGTTAACAAAATTTACACCTTTAACCACTCTGCCATGGGCGACATCTAAACAAGGAATTAAACGAAGAGCTACCATTTTAGTAAAAATTGTCCAAATGCTGTTAATCTTGCATAATAGCTTCCATTTTACCTCTTATGGCTGAAACAAAATTATTACCCAAAATAGGTAGTAAAATCAAAATTAACATTAACAAAGTAAAAGATAGACTACCAGCTAAATTAATCGATCAAATATCATCGAGTCCTAAAGCCGTAATAACAGGCTATAAAATGACAGACGGCAGAAGTATTGGAATCACAGCAAAATTTCAGAATGGTGAGCAAAATTGGTTTTTCCCAGAAGAAATTGAGAAAGGTTAAAGAGTAAAGTGAATGATCCAAAACAACTATTAGGAATTAAGGGCGCCTCTGAAACATCAAGTATATGGAAACTCCGTATACAGTTAATGAAACCCATAACGTGGATCCCTTTGATATGGGGAGTAATTTGTGGCGCAGCTGCAAGTGGGAATTTTGAATGGACATTTAGTAATGTTCTAGCTTCATTAGCATGTATGTTGATGAGTGGACCGCTTCTGGCTGGTTATACCCAAACCATAAATGATTTTTTTGATAAAGAAATTGATGCAATTAATGAACCAAATAGACCAATTCCTTCTGGGAAAATTTCAATTAAAGATGTAAAAATACAAATCTGGGTATTACTTATAGCGGGTTTAATAGTTGCTTTTCTATTAGATTTATATGCTAAGCACAGCTTCCCCTCCGTCTTACTTTTGGCATTAGGAGGTTCCTTTGTTAGTTATATATATTCTGCTCCACCACTCAAATTAAAACAGAATGGTTGGCTTGGAAATTATGCATTAGGAGCATCTTATATAGCTTTACCTTGGTGGGCAGGACAAGCCTTGTTTGGGAAATTAACAATCGTGACTGCGATACTAACACTTGCTTATAGCCTCTCAGGACTTGGAATTGCTGTTATTAATGATTTCAAAAGTGTTGAAGGAGACTCAAAGCTAGGCTTGAATTCTCTTCCAGTAGTATTTGGAATTAAAAATGCAAGTAGAATAAGTGCAGGACTGATTGATATTTTTCAATTAGCAATGGTTGTAGTATTAGTCATTATTGGGCAACATTTAGCATCTGTAATTTTGGTTTTATTGGTAATTCCACAAATTACATTTCAAGATATGTGGTTACTAAGAGATCCTCTAAAGTTTGATGTCAAATATCAAGCAAGTGCTCAACCGTTCCTTATTACTGGAATGTTAGTTACAGCTTTAGCGATAGGACATAGTTTTTTAGTTGCTTAAGGTGCAAAAGATTAAATTCAAATCTTTTGTTTTAATAATTCCAATATTAATTTTTTCTGGAATATCTTTTTATTTTTTTAGTCTAATATTTAGTACCTTAAAATTTGACGTTTCTAAAAATAAAAAGTCTCGGGAAAGCAAATATTCTTACGTAATATTCTCTTCTGATAATAAGATATTAAGCAAATTAAGCCGCAAATTTGAAATAGATAATAGTTATCATAAAATTCCATTTTTGCTTAAACATTCTTTTATATCTTCTGAGGATAAAAGATTTTATAAACATAATGGAATAGATTTAAAAAGTATTTCACGTGCCCTTATTCAAAATATTAGAAGTGGTTATGTTAAAGAGGGAGGAAGTACAATTACACAACAAGTTGCTAGATTACTTTTTCTAAATAATGATTTAAGTTTTCAAAGAAAAATCAAGGAAATATTTATATCACTCATACTTGAATTTAGATATAACAAAAATCAAATTTTAAAATTATATTTAAATAATATTTATCTAGGATCAGGAGCATACGGGGTAGACGAAGCTGCACAAGTTTATTTTGGAAAATTTATAGAAGAATTGACATTATCAGAGATCGCATTAATTGCAGGATTAGCTCCAGCTCCATCAATTTATTCACCTTATCAAAATTTAGAACTAGCTACTAAAAATAGAAATAAAGTTCTTGAATCAATGTATGTTGATGGATATATTTCCCTTGCAAATAAGAATAAGTCTATTAAAGAAAAAATAAAGTTAAATTATCAAACAGCTGATAATTTTTTAGATGATAAATTACTAATAAATTTTATTCTTCAGGAAACAGATAAAAAAATTGGAAGTAAAAATGATTATAAGTTTTTAAGAATTAAATCTTCTATCAACAAAGATTGGCAAGAAAAGGGTCAAAAAATATCAAGATATTCAGGGCCTAAAGAACTTGAATTTGTTCTGTTATCTATCGAATCAAACACAGGACTAATCAGGACAATGATAACCAGCAAAAATCCATCAATTAATGAATACAATAGAGTGATTTCATCTGTAAGACCTTTAGGTTCTACTTTTAAAATAATCCCTTATGCTGCTGCATTAATAGAAGGAATAAAATTAAGCGATAAATTTGAAGACTTACCAATATGCTGGGAAAGTTATTGCCCAAAAAATTTTTCAGAAGACTATAGAGGTTCAATATCTTTGATTGAATCATTTAAAAGTTCATCAAATATCGTTCCAATATCAATAACAAAAAAAATCGGCTTAAAAAATATTATTAATTTAGCGCATTCATTTGGACTAGGTTACGAGCAAGAGTTTGAGGAATTCCCATCATTAGCTATTGGCGCCTATGGAGATAATCTTTTAAACATCACAAATGCATATTCTGCAATAAACAATAATGGGAAGATTCAAAGCCCTGAAATCATAGAAAAAATAGAATCATTTAAAAAACAACCCATTTGGGAAAATAAATCTATTTCCAAGAAAATATTAGATTTAAATATAAACAAGAAAATAAATAAACTTCTTGAAAAATCTGTAAAAGAAGGCACTTCAAAAGCAGCCTCTATAAAAGGAAAGAAAATTTTTGGGAAAACAGGAACATCTGATGGAAATAAAGATCTCTGGTTTATTGGTTCCATTGATAACCTTACAACAGGGATCTGGATAGGTTACGACGATAATAAGGAATCTGAATTATCTAGTGGGAACGCAGCTTATTTATGGAAGAAGTTCATATCTGAAATTTATAAAATTCCAATTAAAAAATAAATTATATTTTTAAGATTTATAAGAAATTATTGCAGAATAAAATCCATCACCAGGATAATCCAAGCTAGGTAAAATTTGCTTTTGGCTAACCAATTTTAAAGTTTTGTTTTTTTCAATAAATCTTTCAATTAATAGATTATTTTCATCGGGACAAATAGTACAAGTTGAATAAACTAAAGTGCCATCTTTTTTCAAAAGAGGGAAAATACTCTCCAAAAGTTTTTCCTGTAATAAAGTTAAAGATTTTATTTTTTCTTTACTTAAAGACCATCTAGAATCTGGATTCCTGGAAAGGGTTCCAATGCCTGAACATGGAGCATCTAATAAAATCTTATCAAAATAAGATATAAACTTAGGATTTAATTCAATCAAACTCGTAGCATCAGCCTTAAGGGTATTAACAGATTTCAAATTTAACCTTTCTAAATTTGATTGCAGTATTTTCAATCTTTTTGCTGATCTATCTACGGCAATGATTTCAGCACTATCATTTGTTAATTCTGCAAGGTGGGTAGACTTACTTCCTGGAGCTGCACAAGCATCTAAAATCTTTTCTCCTTCTTTGGGATTTAAAAGAGGTGCTATCCACTGAGAAGATCTATCTTGAATTGTCCAAAGTCCATCACTATACCCTGGTAAATTTTTTATAGATCTTGGATTAGATTTTAAAGTAATTCCATTATGTAAATCATTAATAATTTCAGCATCAATATTATTTTCATGAAGTACTTTTAAAAAGTTATCTAAATTAGTTTTTAATTGGTTAATTCTCAAATCAATTGATGGTTTTTTATTAAATGCCTTAATGATATTTTCACCCTCGCTATTGCCGACCCATTTATAAAGATCCTTCACAAGCCATAATGGAAATGATTCAAGATATGAAATTCTTTCTTTTCTATCAGAAGATAATTCCGGAAAGATTTTTTGTTCTAATTTTCTTGATGCATTTCTCAATATCGCATTAACAGTTCCCGCTAAACCATTTAAATCTGTTTTTTTAGCTACTTCTACAGTGGTAGAAATAGCAGCAGGAAATGGAATTTTATCCATTTTCAATAGTTGATACAAACCAATATGTAGAAGCCATCTTAACTTTGGAGGCTGCTTTTTATGAGTAATTTTTGATGTATGATCCGTCCAAAGATCAAGAAATTTTCTATACCTTATGCATCCAAAAGATAATTCCGTAATAAAAGCTATATCAAGAGGATTAAATTGATAATTTTTTAAAACCTTTTCAAGAGCATGATCAGAAAAATCACCAGAACTAACTTTTAATAAAATTTCCCAAGCTGCCTTTCTTTGTAAATATCCTATGCTCAAAATATAATTAATTTTTTAAATATAACTTTAATATACAAAAAATTCAAAAATTTAAACTACTTTTTCAATTGCAGAATTAAACCAAATAAAACCTAAGATAGAAATAAGTGAAAGATTAAATCCTAAAAAAAGAAAGATATTTAAAGAATGAATTCTTTCTCGAAAAAATATTTTTTTCTCTTTTTGATACTTCATTATTAAAATAAAAACTTATTCAGGATTTCAAACGGCAACCAATATTGTTAGATCCTGCATCAAGCATTCTGCCTAATTTAATTGCTATGGATTCCTCCAGCCTAGTGAAATTAGATTGATGGGTAGTTATCCAATCTAATTCAGAAAAAGTGATGATTCCCGTCGAATTACTTTTTAAAAAAAGTGTTCCAATTTCCATTAGATAAATCTAATTTTATTTAAGCTAACATGCGTACTTAATATTTCTTCATAACATAATATTCTTTTAATTTTTCAAAGAAAACTGTAGGTTATTACTCTTAATTTATTGAATATCTCTTAAAAATTTATCGGCCGTTTTTAAGTGATTATTTAATTTTTCCTCTGACATTTTATCGAGATTTCTCGTTAACATTGCCAGACGATATTGCTTTCTAAAAAAGCTTTCATTATCATTAATAAATTTCCAAAATAAGCCATCCCATATTTCACACCATGGGCCACTTTTGAAATTAGACATTTTCTTTACATAATTAGAGCTTGATATATATGGCTTTGTTGAAAAGATACCTCCATCACTAAACTGACTCATTCCGTAAACATTTGGGACCATAACCCAATCATAGGAATCAATAAACATTTCCATAAACCATTTATAAACTTGGTTGGGGTGAATTCTACATAGAAGCATAAAGTTGCCAACAATCATTAGCCGCTCAATATGATGACAATAACCAAATTTAATAATATTTTTTATAACAACGTCTACTGGTTCAATTCCTGTATTTCCTTGATAAAAAGATTTTGGAATTGGTTTATCTTCAAAATTCCAAAAATTACTATTTCGCATCTTTGTTCCGTACTTTTTATAGACAAGGCAAATAAATTCTCTCCATCCAATAATTTGACGAATAAAGCCCTCTAAAGAGTTAATAGGAACATTATTATTTTTTGCAAAAAGTAATGCTTTATTTACTACTACATCTGGGGTTAATAAGCCGCTATTTAAAAGAGGAGAAAGTAAACTGTGCCATAAAAAAGAATTTTCTTTAGAAATAGCATCCTCATAATCTCCAAATAAGAAAAATCTATGTTTAAAAAAATCATTTAACCATGCATCTGCCTCTTCAAAATTAGTTGGATATAAAAAGTTGTTACTTTCTCCAATAAACTCAATATCAAAATTTGCTAATGACCTTTCTGCATTAACTACAAATTTATTTTTTTGTAATTTAGGTGTATCGGGTATATTTATTTTTTTTGGCAATTTTTTTCTGTTCATTTCATCGAAACTCCATTTACCACCTTCAGGTGTATCATCAGGATTAACTAATATCTTTTGGCTCTTTCTTTGATTCTCATAAAATCTCCCCATAAGAGGTTTTTTTGTATTTGATGCAAATAAATCTTTTAAATCTTCACTGCTCATAAACATAGGAGAAGGCAAAATATTTAAAGCTAAATTATTACTTTCAACAAAATTATTAATCCTCTTCATTATTAAAAAATCATGAGGGTCAATGAGATTTATTTTCTGATATTTATTTTTAATAAGTTCCGATAAGTGATCAACTGTAGAAACATTATTCTTGTTTTCGATATATAAAACTTTAAAGCCAGATATTTCTAAATAATTTTTATAAGCGAGCATAGATGCTCTATGAAAAACTAACTTATTTTTATGGTTAATTAATTTATGAAATTTATCATTTCCAAAAAATAATGAGTCTTCTAAAATCAAAACTTCACAATTTATTTTTAAGATTGGGCTTTCTCTAAAAAGTTGATTGGGGAAAATAATTGATATTTGTTTCATCTTTGCGACTTCCTGTTACTGCATCTTTTTGAACAGTAGATAACATCATCCCAACAGTTTTTCCATTTTTTACGCCACTCAAATGGCCTATTACAAACAGGACAAGTTTTAGTGGAAAGATTTTTCAAAATTTATAATTTTCTTTTATGAGTAGATTTAAATCTAGTTGAATCTTTAAGGGCCATATGTTTTGTATTTCTTCCCGAAACTCTCTTTCTCCAGACTTTGAAAGATTTGGATTTAAGATTTTGACGCATAATTTTTATCGCATCTTCCTCTTTTAAACCAAATTGATACTCGATAGCTTCAAAGGGTGTTCTATCTTCCCAACACATTTCTATTATTCTGTCTATATCGATACTTTCCATATTTATTGTTCACATTGTGAGGTACAAAGTTTTTCAATATCGGATCTACCTGTAATTTGAAGTCTATATTTTGCCCAATATCTGTAAACCAATCTCAATAATGGAGATAAGAGCTTAATCTTCAAGGGATAATAAACCCAACCTAAACCAACTAATTCATAAGAATATGCAAGTACATCTAGTCCCCTAATAATTTCACCATTTTCAATAATCCCATGCAGGTTTGACATAGCTTCTGAATATGAGATGTCATTAAAAAGACTTTGATCATAATCCTTACTATTAATATCTATAAATGCAATTTGATTTAAGGTATCTCTTTTTTTAAGAAAATTTGTTTCTCTCAAACAAAGTGGACAACCACCATCGAATAAAAATGTTAATTTATTTTTCATATTTTTATTCAAATATAGAAATTAAATAACTTTTTTGTGGAATAAAAATTTTTTTTTAGAGTACAAGCTTTATAAAGCCTTAATAATTGCCAGTTCTAATTTAGTGAAATTATATTATCTTATTAATTAATAAGCCATTGATTAAGGGATACATCAATGGTTTTAAACTATTTATGATCAGTCATCTAGAAGATGAACTCCTTCTCCTACGTCAGGAATAAATTTACAATATTTTTCAAAAATAAGTCCAACACCTCTCATTTTTTCTCCTAATTCATCGTTAAATTTATTCCATTCTTCCGATTCACGATCAGGTAAATCCCACCCTTGTTTTTCTACCATACTTGTTATTACTGTATAGTCCCATTCTATGTATGCCATTGATTTAACCTAACTACCAAAATATTATAAACCAAGAGATTTAATAGGTAATCAATATTTTTTGAATATAATTTAAAAGTGTGAAAAGATTATAAATGTCAATTTTGCCAAGAAGATTTGAACGAATCAAAAGCGTTTTAGATTGCAGAATGAAAAACTTGACTGTTTTAGTTGAGGATGTCAATAAACCACATAATTTATCTGCGATATTAAGGACATGTGATGCGGCAGGAGTTTTCGAAGCAAATTTTATTAGCAAAACTAATGCCGTTAAGACTTTTAATAGTACTGCACAAGGAAGTCAAAAATGGGTAAAACTGAATAATCATGAAAACACTATCACGGCAATATCTGATTTAAAGAATAAGGGTTTTATGTTATATGGAACGACTCTTAATAGTGAATCAGTAGATTATAGAAATTTTGATTATTCTCAAGATACATGTTTTGTTTTAGGAGCAGAAAAATGGGGACTAAGTAATGAACTTATATCAATGGTTGATCAATCAATTTTTATACCTATGAGAGGTATGGTTCAATCTCTGAATGTTTCAGTTGCTGCTTCTATATTATTATTTGAAGCTATTCGCCAAAGAAAAAACAAAGGTATATTGCCCGCTAATGGAGAAGGTTTAAATATGGATGAATATCAAAAAACACTTTTTGAATGGTGTTACCCAGAATTAGCTGCGGTGTATAAAAAATCAGCTAAAGAATATCCAAAGTTGAATGATCAAGGAGAACTTGATCGTATTACAGATAACTAAATTTATTCAGAATTTTGACTATCAAAAATTTCTTCAAGGTCCTCTCCTATAAAAGAAAGACCTAAAACTAAAAAAAACATTGCCAAACCTGGGAACAAAGCCGTCCACCAAATACCTGTAGGTAAAGCGGCAAGAGCCAGATTTAAATCACTTCCCCACTCTGGGACATCTGCAGGAACACCAAGACCTAAAAATCCTAAACTTCCTAATACCAAAACAGCATCTGCAGCATTTAGGGTAAGCAAAATAGGCAATGGTGTTATTACATTTGGGAGAATATATTTAAAAATAATTTTTTTAACATCAGCTCCTGCGACTTGAGCTGCCTCCACATAAGTTTCGGATTTAACCAATATTGTCTGATTTCTGATTAATCTAAAATATTGAGGAGAGTAAACAATACACAATGCCAAAGCCGCGTTAAGGATACCCTTACCCAATACAAAAGCCACAACAACTGAAAGCAAAATTACAGGTATTGAAAAAATAGTATCCATTATTAGTGATAAGCATTTATCAAAAAAACCACCAAAATATCCACTTAATAATCCCAATGGCAACCCCAAACTTAATGAAAAAAGAATAGCTAAGAACACAACTTCTATCGCTAATGATGATCCTTGCAAAGTTCTTAAGCAAACATCTCTTCCTAATCTATCTGTGCCACAAAAATGATTAAGAGAAGGAGGGGCAAAGATATCATTGCTTAACATTGAAAATGAATAGCCAAAAAAATTATTGGCCTCTAAAAATTTCATTATAAAAACAACAAGAAGATAAAAAAGTACAATTAAAAATCCAGCTTTTCTGATATTTGCGCCGACACGATTAGATGAGTTGATATCCAAAATCTTTTTTTAAAGATATAAATGAAATATACCCAATTCTTTTAAAAATAAATAGCTGTAAATTTTAAATTAAAAGAAATTACTGGTTTAATTTCAAGACTGCCATAAAAGCTTCTTGAGGGACTTCAACTTTACCCATTGCCTTCATCCTCTTTTTACCTTTGGCTTGTTTCTTTAAAAGTTTCTTTTTCCTAGAAATATCCCCTCCATAACATTTAGATAAAACATCTTTTCGCAAAGCACTTATGCTTTCACTTGCAATAATCCTGCTACCGATTGATGCTTGAATAGGTATTTTAAATTGTTGTTTTGGAATAAGTTCTTTTAATTTCTCAACTAAACTTCTGCCGATTCCATAAGCCTTATCTTTATGAACAATAGAAGTTAATGGATCTGCTCTTTCTGAATTTATTAGAACATCTAATCTAACAAGGTCATTTTTTCTATAACCAATCAAATGATATTCCATTGATGCATAACCTTGGGTTCTACTTTTCATTTGATCAAAGAAATCTGTAACAACTTCTGCTAATGGAATTTCATAAATCAAGGTAACTCGATCTGTTGTTATGTATTTCATATCTATAAATACTCCCCTTCTTTCCTGACATAAACCCATTAATGTTCCATTAAATTCATTGGGAGCATAAATTTCCATTTTCACATAAGGCTCTTCTATTGATTCTCTAAGTTGTGGATCAGGAATTGTAGAAGGATTATCAATAAAAATATATTCCTGCTGATTTAAATTAACTTTATAAATAACTGATGGTGCCGTTACGATCAGATCCAAGTCATATTCTCTTTCTAATCTTTCTTGAACAATCTCCATATGTAGAAGTCCTAGGAATCCGCACCTAAATCCGAAGCCCATTGCGCTACTGGTTTCGGGCTCATATTTTAAAGCTGCATCAGATAATTGTAATTTTTCAAGTGATACTCTTAAATCTGGGAATTGATCAGCATCAGTCGGGAATAAGCCGCAAAAAACCATAGGATTTGCTGTCTTATATCCAGGCAAAGGATCATTGGCAGGTGAATTTAAAAGAGTAATCGTATCTCCCACTCTCGCATCAGCAACTGATTTTATAGAAGCAGCTAAATAACCAACTTCTCCTGCATGTAATTCATCAACTTGCTGCTGATCAGGCGCCATTATTCCTATCTCATCTAGTTCATAATTTTTCTTACTTGCCATTAATAATATTTTTTCTCTCTTATTTAGAGACCCAGATATCACCCTGAAATAAACAATAACTCCCCTGTACGGATCATAATAAGAATCAAAAATCAGTGCCTTTGTAGGTAATTTAATTTCATCTTGAGGAGGAGGTACTCTTCTTACGATTGCTTCCAAAATATCTTTAATACCAACTCCAGTTTTTGCTGAACAATTTATTGCATTAGATGTATCAAGTCCAATAATTTCCTCTATTTCTTGTTTTATTTTTTGAGCATCAGCCCCTGGTAAATCAACTTTATTTAAAACAGGAATTATTTCAAGATTATTTTCTAAGGCAAGATAAACATTAGCTAAGGTTTGAGCTTCTACTCCTTGACTTGCATCAACAACAAGTAAGGCTCCTTCACAAGCTTGAAGAGATCTACTAACTTCATAAGAGAAATCAACATGCCCTGGAGTATCTATTAAGTTCAAAACATACTCTTGGGAATCGTCAGCCTTATATTTCATCCTAGCGGCCTGTAACTTGATAGTAATTCCTCTCTCTCTTTCAAGATCCATACTATCCAAAAATTGTTCTTGCATATCCCTTTGCTGCACAGTACCAGTATCTTGAAGCAACCTATCTGCAAGGGTAGATTTACCATGGTCAATATGAGCGATTATGCAGAAATTTCTAATTTTTGAAACCGATATATCAGTCATATAGAAAGAAAAATTCTCCTCTTATTACATCTTGATTAATATTAGCTAATTAGAATTATGGATGGAAACCAAAAATGGAATTATTTCTTTTTTTAATTTCTTTTATGAAGGTACTGTAATTTTTAGAGACTGATAGTTCTGGATAAATTAAGTCATTTATTTTTTTCTGAAGATTATGCTTATCGCTTAAAAATAAAACAGATTTTTTTAGAACCTCAACCATAATTGAAACCGCAGTACTTGCTCCAGGAGAGGCTCCCAACAAAGCAGATAATGAACCATCAGATGAATTTACAATCTCAGTTCCAAATTTCAAAGAGCCACCACCTTCAGTTTTTTTAATTATTTGGACTCTTTGACCAGCATTCTTTAAATACCAATCAGAAGGATTAGCTGATGGCATCATATTCTTTAGATTCTCAACTCTTGAGTTATGGTTATTTAATGATTGTAATATTAGGTAATTAATTAAATCGTTGTTCTTGAAACCAACGTCTAACATAGAAAAAATATTATTCTTTTTAATTGAACTAAATAAGTCAAAGTATGAACTTTGTTTTAGAAATTTCGTTGTAAATCCAGCAAAAGGTCCATATAAGAGAAGTTTTTTATTATCAATCCATCTAGTGTCTAAATGAGGCACAGACATTGGTGGCGATCCAATATCAGCTTTACCATAAACTTTTGAGTTATGTTTTTCTGTTAGATCTTTTTTCTCGCAAATAAGCCATTTACCACTAACAGGAAATCCACCATAACTTTTTGCTTCTGGAATTTTTGATTTTTGTAAATAACTAATTGTTTTTCCACCAGCACCAAGAAAAACGTAGCCAGTTCTAATTGAAGTTTTTCTACCTTCAGAACTGATTTCTAGTTCCCATTGTTTTTTATCAATTTTATTTAAATCTACTAATTCTGTTTTGTATCTAATTTCAACATTTTTGTTTAAGGAAACTAATGACAAATACTCTTTAGTTAAAGCCTCAAAATTAATATCAGTTCCTCTACCTATTCTGGTAGCAGCAATTTCAGCAGATGGATTTCTATCTTTTGTTATTAGAGGAGCCCATGATGAAATTTCATCAAAAGATGTAGAAAATTCCATATCGATAAATTCAGGATTTTCGGTCATTTTCTGAAATCTTTTTTTTAAAAAAGAAATATTATCCTGACCAGACACAAAGCTAATATGAGGAATAAATTTTAGAAACTTCTTAATATCAATTTTCCCTGCTTCATACAATGAGGCCCATAAAGACATGGATGTTTCAAAAGAACGATTTATTGAGAGAGCTTTATCTATTTTTAGATTTCCTTTTTCATCTAAAGGGGTATAGTTTAATTCGCAATTAGCCGCATGTCCTGTACCTGCATTGTTAAAAGCGCCAGTACTTTCACTTCCTGGAGCATTTAATTTTTCTATAATAAGAAATTTTATATCTGGTAAAACTTCTGAAATTAGGAGGGCTAAAGTACTACTCATTATCCCTGCTCCTACTAAGACTGCATCAAAGTAGCTATTGTCATTAGTGGGATTTTTAGATGAAGTCACAACAGAAAATTATCTTTTTTGCAATTAATCAGATTTCTTTCTAGGCTTATTATAAAGTTAATCCAAAATTATGAGTACTGAAACACTCTCGCTGACAAATGAAAATGTAGAAAAAGTCCTTGACGAGCTAAGACCTTTTTTAATTTCTGATGGAGGTAATGTAGAGATTGCAGAAATAGATGGTCCAATTGTCAAAGTCAGACTTCAGGGAGCATGTGGTAGTTGCCCTAGTAGCACTATGACTCTCAAAATGGGTATTGAAAGAAAGTTAAAAGAAATGATTCCTGAAATAAGCGAAGTTGTCCAAGTTTTATAGAAATTTTTAACTTAAATATATATTATTTAGTTTTTAATTCCTTCAACAAAGATGATTCCATATCAAGGCAATCAATTGGAAGTCCTTGACCAATAGCGATTAAAAGAGGTGCTAGTATTCCTAAAGTAAAAACTAAATTTGATTGGCTTACATCATATTTACTCAAAGTAAAAGTTATCAAATAAATAATTGAAAAATAAGCATGTAGTGAAAAAAATTCTTTTGGCTTTAACACTGGCCACCTTAAAGTATTTCCCAAGAAATATAAAAAACCTGTCATAAATAAATAGTTACATGAAGATTAAACCAAATATAAACATAAACCTTTTTAGAGACTATTTATAAAAAAATTTACCTAAGATAATAATTAAAAAAACATTAAAACTTCGTTTCTATTTGTAAAAGCTAGACATGCAGCTAAAAATACGCTTATAATAATTTGGTAGCAATCGCTACTTTTCGTTCACCCTCATTTGAGGGCGCAGTTCGAGTCATACCATGGAACGGGGGATGGCCGTGTTGTCACATCGAAACATGACTACTTTAACTTACAGAGGTAAAAACTACGTTCAAAACAAAGAAGCTGCTAAAAAGCAACTTGTTGAACTTACCTATAGAAGAAACGTATACACCAATAGAATGGATGACGCTTCTTCAAGTAATGAAAAAGCAGAATTAAATTACAGAGGTGTTAATTACACTAAATAATTTAATTAAACAAATTAAAAGCCCCTTTTTCAGGGGCTTTTTTTTGGCTATATTTATCAAGAGTCCTTTAAAAAATATGTCTGAAAGTTGCTGTAATACAAACACATCGAATAAAGCACCTAATCAATTCGATCATAAAGATGCGATTCAAGAAAGATATGGCTCAGCGGCACAAGAAAAAGAAAGTTGTCTTTGTACACCAGTTGGGTTTGATCCCGTTTTACTAGAAGTAATTCCTCAAGAGGTTATAGAAAGAGACTATGGGTGTGGTGATCCAACAAAATATGTTCAAAAAAATGATATAGTCTTAGATCTTGGAAGTGGTAGCGGCAAAAATGCTTTCATTTGTGCCCAAATTGTTGGGAAAGAAGGGAAAGTTATTGGAGTTGATCAGAATCCTGACATGCTTTCTTTATCAAGATCAGCATCTAAAGAAGTTACAAAAAATATAGGTTTCAACAATACAGAATTTCTAGAAGGTTCAATTGAAAAACTTGATGAATTAGATAAAGATTTAAATCCATTAATCGCAGATAAATCAGTTGATATTATTTTAAGTAATTGCGTTTTAAACTTGGTAAGTCCAGAATCTAGAAATAACCTTCTAAATAACATAAAAAGAGTTTTAAACGATAATGGAAGAATTGCAATTAGCGATATCGTCTCTAACAAAAAAGTTCCTTTAAGATTGCAAAATGATCATGATTTATGGACAGAATGTATTAGTGGAGCATGGTATGAGCCAGACTTTATAAGTGATTTTAAAGAACTAGGATTTAAAAATTTAAAATTTGCAGAAAGGAGTGCTGAACCTTGGAAAGTAATCGAGGATATTGAATTTAGAACAGTAACTTTAGTGGGCAATATTTAAAAAAATCTAAGGGTTGAAAATATAATATAAATTTCCATGAGAAATAATCTAAGAGATCAAATACCCGCATTAAAAAATAAGTATTATTTCAACTACGGCGGCCAAGGACCATTACCAAAATCTTCTCTAGAAGCAATAGTTAAAACTTGGGAGATTATCCAAGAGATAGGACCATTTACCAATGATATGTGGCCTTTTATTTACAAAGAAATATTGACCACAAAAAGAATCATTGCGCAAAAATTAGGTGTCAATTCAAAGAATGTAGCTTTTACCGAAAATATCTCTTCCGGTATGATTTTGCCCTTTTGGGGAATAAAAGTAAAAGAGGGAGAAGAGTTGTTAATAAGTGACTGTGAACATCCTGGAGTAGTGGCTGCAAGTCGAGAATTTTGCAGAAGAAATAAATTAATATTCAAAATTTTGCCAATCCAAAAAATTAAAAATCTAAACGACGAAAATATAATTTTAGAGATTTTGAAAAATCTAAATAGTAAGACTAAGATCCTAATTATTTCTCATATCTTATGGAACTTTGGATATAAAATTCCTTTAAAAGAAATTTCTATCGAATTAAAAAATAATCGAGAAAACTCTTATTTACTTGTTGATGGTGCTCAAACCTTTGGGCACATAAATATTGAAAAAGAAGTTTTTTATTCTGATTTATATTCAATAACTTCTCACAAATGGGCATGTGGACCAGAAGGACTTGGAGCCATTTATGTCTCAGATAGATTTATTCGTGAAACAGATCCAACAATAATTGGTTGGAAATCATTAAAAAAAGAACAAGGCATTTATGAGCCTTCAGATAATCTTTTTCATGATGATGCAAGGAAATTTGAAATAGCTACCTCTTGTATTCCTTTACTTGCTGGGCTTCGAAATTCTTTAGATCTTTTGGATAAAGACTGTCATGAAAAAGAAAAAAACAAAAATATCAAAAAATTAAGTGGAAAACTTTGGGATGAATTAAATCAATCAAAGGGTGTTGAATTAGTTTTAGAAAAAAAATATTTAAATGGGATTGTTAGTTTTAATATCGAAAATATTAAAGATAAGGATAAATTTGTAAAGAAACTTGGAGAAAAGAAAATTTGGATTAGAGTTTTAGAAGATCCAAAATGGTTTAGAGCATGCGTACATCAAATGACTACAGAAGCTGAGATTGATTTACTTGCTAGAGAAATAAAAAAAATATTAACTTAAAGATCTATTGATATAAAAAAAATTTAGTTTACCAAGGTATCTCCGAGTTGTCCCATGCAATAAATTTTCCTGTAGATTCTGGTAATTGATTTTTAATAATATTGATCAAGAATTGGGAGGATTTTTCTTTACTAAATAATTTATGTTCTGGAACAAATTTATGAAAAGGTCTAGATAAATCAGTATCTACTGTTCCCGGATGAAGCAATGTGATAGCAGCCTTTGGGAAACGTCTAGCCCATTCAATACTTAAAGATTTAAAAAACTGATTTTGTGCAGATTTTGCAGCTCTATATGAATACCAACCTCCAGTTTGATTATCTCCAATGCTACCAACTCTTGCACTTATACTTGCAAAATTAAAATCAAAATCTTTTGGTATAAATTCTTCAATCGCTTTAGCTAATAAAATAGGAGAAAAGGCATTTATTGAAAAACTTTCCATCATATTTTTTTTATCAAGATGTTGTAATCTTTTTTCTGGTTGAAGAGAATCACTATGAAGTCTACCTGTAGCATTAACAACTAGCCTTAATTTTGAAGGATGATTTGATATTTTATTTTTCAACTGCAAAAGGGATTGAGAATCCTCTATGTCTAATTCCCAAAAAGGGTTAAATTCACTTTTTCTTCCACACAAAACGACATCTAAATCTTTTTCACTTTCATTCAGATCTTTAGCTAGTTGTGTTCCAATTCCACCTGCGCCTACAACTAAGGCTAAGCCTTTCATTTTATTAAAAATAACTCCATTGATTCTAAGAAACTTTTCTTGTGATTTGCGTAAAAATCTTACTTATTTAATTAGGAAATTTTATTGAGATTTATTTTTTTCTTTTAATAATTTATAAGCTATTTTTCTATCATCAAAATTAATAACTTTATCATTGAGAATTTGGTAGTCTTCATGTCCTTTTCCTGCAATTAAAACAATATCTTTTTTATTGGCAAATTTAATAGATTCATTTATTGCTTTAAATCTATCAATTTCAATTGTTATTTTTTCTCTTTTTTTTATACCCATCAAAATATCATTTACTATCTTTTGGGGTTCTTCTGATCTTGGATTATCTGAGGTTATAAAAAGTTGATCAGACAACTCTTCAGCTATTGATCCCATCAAAGGCCTTTTACTACGATCACGATCTCCGCCACAGCCAAAAACAGTTATTAGTTTCCCTTCACAAAGTTTTTTAATTGATTGCAAAACTTTTTTTAATCCATCAGGAGTGTGGGCATAATCAACAATTACTGTTGGAAGAGATCTTGAAACGTCATTATCATCAATTTGTATTTTCTCCATTCTCCCAGGAGCACCGGGGAAAGATTGTATTAACTTTGATAAATCTTTTAAAGAAAAATTCAGTTTATACAAAATTGTTATTGCTTGAATCGCATTCATTAAATTAAATTCACCAACAAGTGGAACAAAAAGTTGAATTTTTTCCCTAGGTGTATGAAAAATACAAGTGGAACCATTTTCAGTAAATTTTTTTTCTGTTACGAAAAAAAAATCATCATTTTCAAATTCACTTTCAGTAATCTTTGTAGAGACTAATAAAGATCTTTTTTTAAGATCAGATGATAATTTAGATATCCAATGGTCATCATGATTTAATACACAAATCCCATCTTTTTCTTTTAAGTAAGGTGGGAAAAATAATTTTCTTTTTGTTTGAAAATATGATTCCATATCTGGGTGATAATCAAGATGATCTTGAGTTAAATTAGTAAAAATAGCCGCCTCAAATTCGCATCCTGATATCCTGTTTTGAGCAATAGAATGAGAACTTACCTCTAAGATCGCAAATTCAGATTCTGCCTCAACAGCAGCATTTAATTTATTTTGAAGTTTATCAGCGAAATCAGTTGTATGAGAAGCTACTTCTGAAAAGCCAGGCCATCTATTGAATAAGGTCCCAAACAATGCAGTTTTTTTTCCTAATTTTTTTAAAAGATATTCCAATAAAAAAGTAATCGTCGTTTTTCCATTTGTACCCGTAACACCAATAAGTTTAAGTTTTCTTGAAGGCCTATTCCAAAACTCAGCGACTATTTGACCAAAAATATAATCTAAATTATCCTCTATAACCAAAATCCTTTTTCGATCAATAGATCCAATTTTCTTTTTTGCAGCAGGCCCAATAATGGCAGCCTCTGCGCCATTTTCAATTGCCTCAATACAAAATCTTCCTCCATCAACATTTAAACCAGGCATTCCTAAAAATAAAGTTCCTTTTTGTACTTCTTTAGAGTTAAAAGAAATATTATTGATTTCTTGATCGATAAGATTTGATGAAGGAATAATTCCTACCAAATCTAAAAGTTTATGTAATTTTATAGATCTCATATAAAAAAATTATTTCTCCAGAATGGTACTAATATTTTTTTGAAACCAATTCTTTAATTGATCATCTTTTAATCTTGGCGAAATGCGAGGCAATTCTATGATCTCCTCGGACCTAATTCTTTCAACAGCAATAACAGGTACTTCAAAATCATATTTTTTATATTTATCTTTATATAAATCGACCCTATCAATATCAATTTCTTTAAGCTCCTCTAGATTAGGGAATAACTCATTAAGATTTATTTTTGCCAGTTTGTTTTTTAATGAATCACAAAGGCAACATCCCTGCCTAACAAAAATAAATATTTTCATTCATTTAGTCAGGCACAGGGTCACATCCACAGGGAGTTAAAGGATGACATCTGCTTAATCTTTTTAAAGTTAACCACCCTCCCTTCCAAGGACCATGTCTAGTAATTGCCTCATATCCATAAGAGCTGCAACTTGGAATAAATCTGCATCTTGGTCCAAAAAAAGGAGAAAACCACTTTTGATAAAACGAAATCATAAAAAGAAGTATAGAAGTAATTGATTTATTAATAGTTTTGAACACTTTAATGATGTAAAATAATATTTCCAGTAGTAATTAGTTTAATTGAATTTAATCAATTATCCAATTTATTGCAATTTTCTATTTAATTTAAAATTATGTCAAGATACCGCGGCCCCAGATTAAGGGTAACGCGTCGCTTGGGAGAACTACCAGGTCTCACCAGGAAAGCTTCAAAGAAGTCTAATCCTCCAGGTCAGCACGGCCAAGCCCGTCGCAAGCGATCAGAATATGCAATTCGTCTAGAAGAAAAGCAGAAACTTAGGTTTAATTATGGAGTTTCTGAAAAACAACTAGTACGTTATGTGAAAAAAGCTAGAGCTCAAGAAGGATCTACAGGTACTAACCTACTAAGACTTTTAGAAAACAGACTTGATAATGTTTGTTTTAGATTGGGTTTTGGAGGTACCATTCCAGGCTCAAGACAATTAGTAAATCATGGCCATGTAACCGTTAATGGAAAGGTTCTTGATATTGCTGGTTATCAATGCAAATCAGGCGATGTAATCGGAATTAAAGAAAATAAAGCAAGCAAAAAACTTGTAGAAGGTAATATAGAATTCCCTGGCTTAGCAAATGTCCCACCTCATCTTGATTTAGACAAGCCTAAATTAACGGGAAAAATAAATGGAAAATGCGATAGAGAGTGGGTGGCTCTTGAAATAAACGAACTACTAGTTGTTGAATATTATTCAAGAAAAGTTTAATACTACTTTTCTTTGGATTATTAAATCTCTCATTTTTTAAAAGAGAGATTTAATTCATTCTTATTTTTAAAAATAATGGGAAATAAGGCAAATAATATAAAAAAACCAGGTTTTAAGACCTTATCTATTCACCATGGGGAAACATTTGCTGAAGAAACTGGATGCGTTATGCCTCCTATTTTTTCTACATCTACTTTCAAACATGGAAATAAAGATAATTTCGACTACACCAGATCAGGCAACCCAAACTTTAGAATTCTAGAAAACATCCTTAAATCAATAGAAGATTCTAAATACTGTACAGTTTTTGGATCTGGAATTAGCGCGATAACTGCAATTTCATCAACACTGAAATCAGGTGACAAGATACTCTGCGAGTCAAATCTCTATGGTTGTACAGTGAGGATGTTCGAAAAAGTTTTCAAGAAATTTGGACTAGAAGTTTTATACACAGATTTTACAAAAGAAAATAATGTCAAAAAGATTTCAAACTTCGAGCCAACCTTGATATGGCTAGAAAGTCCAACTAATCCACTATTGAAGGTAATCGATATTAAGGCGATTTGTGATGAAGCGAATAGACTCGAAATACCAGTAGTTGTGGACAACACATTTTCTACAGCTCTTATTCAAAAACCATTGGACCTTGGCGCAACACTATCGGTTGTAAGCACGACAAAATTCATTAATGGACATAGTGACGCACTTGGCGGAGCAGTACTTACAAATAATGAGGAATGGAATAGTAAGATGCTTTTCTCTCAAAAAGCTCTCGGGCTTCAACCATCTCCTTTTGATAGTTGGCTCATTACGAGAGGAGTAAAAACTCTTCCTTTAAGAATCGAACAACAAACTAAAAGTGCAGAATTTATTTCTAAAGAATTAGGTAATCATAAAATTATTGGTAAAGTAATTTATCCTTTTAATCAAAAACATCCGCAATTTAATTTAGCAAAATCGCAAATGAAATCTGGAGGTTCAATGATCACCCTAAAATTAAATTTAAATAAAGAGGATACTTTTAAATTTTGCAAATCTCTCAAATATTTCTCTCTAGCAGAAAGCCTTGGAGGAGTTGAAAGTTTAATTTGTCACCCTGCAACGATGACTCATGCTTCTGTTGATGACAAAACAAAAAATTTACTAGGGATAGATGATGCTCTTGTCAGATTATCAATTGGATGTGAAGATACAAACGATTTAATCTCGGACATTTTATTTGCTTTAAATAAATTCTGAAAATTGAGAGATTTACTTAAAAAACCTATATGGAAAAATTTAGAGTTGGGATATGCAATTCCTGATAGTATTCATGCTGTTTCTGTAGCATTACCAACTTGGAATGATGTAATAAATTACGAGGAAAAAGATCAAGAATGCATGAATTTATTGAAGTCCATTTACCCGCGATTCGGGCTAAACCCCATAGTGAAAAGATTATGCGAAAAAGTAAAAAAACAAAATTACTACAACAATAAAAGTATCTGGCCATATCCGAATGAAAGAATAGCTTTTAAAGCTAAAAAATACATTGATAGAAATACTTCTGAACAATTCTCGTTAATAGAAAAAACAAATAATTTAGCTTTCTTAATAACTGAAAAAGAAGGAAGTATTTATGCAAAATATTTTTGGCAACATACTGGTCTTGGTCTTTCTTCAAGGGCTGCTGCTATAGAACTTGGTCTTGAAGATTGCCCTCCAAAATCTTACGTAAATGAATGTTCTCAAAGAATAAAAAATAGAATTTCTAAATCTACAAAAATTAACTCTAATGATATTCACTTAACTTCATCTGGAATGTCTGCATTGCATACATCATTAGAAATCATTTATAAATTATTTCCAGCTAAACCAACACTCCAAGTTGGTTTTCCATATGTAGATGTACTTAAATTACCAACGAAAATCTTTCACGGAGCAAAGTTAATTACAGAAGAAAATTGCGCGGATATTGAACTAGAAATCAAAAGAATAAATCCATCAGCATTAATTATTGAACTTCCAAGTAATCCAATGCTCAAATGTGTAAACATTAAAAAAATTTCAAAAATTGTAAAAAAGCTAAATATTCCGTTAATTGTTGACGATACAATTGGTTCAAATTTAAATATAAATTCCCTAGAACATGCAGATATAGTTTTTACTTCACTTACAAAAATTTTTTCAGGAAGTGGTGATATTCTTGCAGGATCATTAATACTAAATCCAAAAAGCAAATGGATTGATCAATTTAGAAATGCATTAAACGAGATTAATCTTCCAACACTTTCTGATGGAGATACAGTTTATCTAGAGAAAGTTAGTAGAGATGTATATCAAAGAGTTTTTGAACAAAATAAAGCATGTTTAGAATTAAAAAAAAGATTAGAGACCCATAGCGAGATTAAAAATATTTTCCATCCTGAAAATTGTCCAAATTTTAATTCTTTGCTCACTTCTGATGGAGGATATGGCTGCTTATTATCGTTTGAATTAAATGGAGGATTGAACAAAGCTAAGAAATTTTATGATTCTCTACAAGTATCTAAAGGTCCTAGTTTAGGTACAAAATTTACTCTAGTTTGTCCTTATGTTTTACTAGCTCATTATGACGAGTTGGATTGGGCTGAAAGTTTTGGTATACCCTCGCACCTTATTAGAGTATCAGTTGGATTAGAAGACCAAGATCAATTATGGAAAACCTTTTCTGAAGCACTAAATAATTTCTAAATTCCTAGTATTTACCGTATAGAAACTTATATACTCTTTTTCTGAATAATAGTTAGTATTAAAATATATTTTCTCAATATATAAATGGCAAAAATTTATGAGGACAACAGTTTTGCTATTGGAAACACTCCATTAGTAAAATTAAAATCAGTTACTAAAAACGCGAAAGCTACAGTACTTGCAAAAATTGAAGGTAGAAATCCTGCTTATAGTGTCAAATGCAGGATTGGCGCCAACATGATTTGGGATGCAGAAAAAAGTGGGAAGCTTACAAAAGACAAAACTATTGTTGAGCCAACTTCTGGAAATACAGGAATTGCTCTAGCTTTTACTGCTTCAGCAAGAGGTTATAAACTCATCCTTACAATGCCAGAATCCATGTCAATTGAAAGAAGAAGGGTTATGGCAGTGTTGGGGGCTGAAATTGTTTTAACAGAGGCATCTAAAGGTATGCCTGGAGCAATAGCTAAGGCTAAAGAAATTGCAGAAAGTAATCCTTCTCAATATTTCATGCCAGGTCAATTTGATAATCCAGCAAACCCTGAAATTCATTTCAAAACTACTGGACCAGAAATCTGGGATGATTGCGATGGTGAAATTGATGTCTTAGTTGCAGGGGTTGGAACTGGCGGCACAATTACAGGAGTTTCAAGATACATTAAGCAAGAAAAGGGTAAAAATATTACTTCTGTAGCTGTAGAACCATCACATAGTCCTGTTATTACACAGACGATGAATGGAGAAGAGGTTAAATCTGGACCACATAAAATTCAAGGAATTGGAGCAGGATTTATTCCTAAGAACCTTGACTTATCAATTGTCGATAAGGTTGAACAGGTGACAAATGACGAGTCAATCGAGATGGCTCTTAGATTAGCAAAAGAAGAAGGTCTATTAGTCGGAATATCTTGTGGAGCTGCTGCTGCTGCTGCTGTTAGATTAGCTGAACAAGATGAATATGCGGGAAAAACTATTGTAGTTGTTCTACCTGATTTGGCAGAGAGATATTTATCATCAATTATGTTTACTGAAGTTCCAAGCGGAATCATTCAAGAACCAGTCAAAGCCTAAATCTATTTTTTCTCCAGTAATGAATCTGGTGAAATATACATCGCATCGCCATAAGAGAAAAATCTAAATTTTTCTTTTATGGCTTTTTTATACAAATCTAATAATCTTTCTCTACCAATCATTGCACTTACTAAAAGTAATAACGAGCTTTTAGGAAGATGAAAATTAGTTAATAATCCATCAACTACCTTAAATTTATAACCTGGCTTAATTACTAAATCCACGTACTTCGCTATGGGAATATAGTCATTAATTTCGTGAGAATAACAACTTTCAAGAGCCCTCACGCTAGTTGTCCCAATAGCAATTATTCTTCTATCTGTTTTCTTTATTTTTTTTATTTCCTCCACTAATTCCTTATTAACACTTACCCATTCTTTATGAAGTTTTAAGTTACTTAAATCCTCTTGATCAATTGGTTTGAATGTTCCATAGCCCACATGCAAAGTTATCGGTAAAATTATGACTCCTTTTTTTTTTAGATTAAAAATAAGACTTTTGCTTAAGTGTAAACCAGCAGTTGGCGCAGCAACGGCCCCTGGATTAGTTGCATACACAGTTTGATAACTATTCTCATGAAAAGATTCTTCTTCGGTATTTTTTATATAAGGCGGGAGAGGGATTCCCCCGTATTTATCAAGAAGGTCATTCATTGAATTGAGATCAGTTATATTTTCAGGAAATTTAATAAATCTCCCTCCAGTTTCTTTTTCAACCCCATCAACCATCAAATTAATATCTTGTGCAGAAGGAGATTTTAATATTATTTTTCTATTTATTTTTAATTTTTTCGCTGGCTTTGCTAAACATAACCAAACACAATCATGGGATCTTTCTAAGACTAATAATTCGACTAAAGTCCCATTTTCTAATTCAACCTTTAACCTAGCTTTCATTACCTTAGTATTGTTAACAACTACAAGATCGCCTTCTCTAAATTCATCTAAAAGATTCTTGGTAAATTTATTAGTTAAGCAGTCTTTTTCTAAAGCACTATTTCTAACTATCATCAATCTTGATTCATGCCTAATTGCAGAAGGTTTACTAGCAATTAATGAAGGATCAAGTAAATAATCATAAGATTCAAGCCTATAATCTCTTTCTTCTTTATTAATTTGAGAAATCAATTAAATTTAAGATACAAGTGTCTCTGGCTCATTTTCAATCAGGTTAGCCAAGTCTTTTAAGAATGAAGCACCATCAGCTCCATAGATCACTCTGTGATCAGCTGTAAGATTTACTTGCATTATTTTTTTAACAGATATTGAACTATCACTATTAGCTACAACAGTTGGTTTTGATGATGCTATCGCTAAGATGGCACCGGTCCCTGGGGGTAGTATTGCGTCAAATCTATCAACACCAAACATACCAAGGTTAGATAAGGTAAATGTTCCCGTTGAGTATTCATCTGGTTCTAATTGTTTTAATCTCGATCTTTTTACGAGATCTTTCCATTCCCTAGATAATTCAAATAAATCAGTATTGCATGGTTCTTTTAATACTGGAGTTATTAGTCCCCCATCTTCCATTGCAACAGCAACAGCAATATTTATATTTTCTGGATAAGAAATTCCATTTTCTGAAAAGCTTGAGTTAACTTGAGGATGTTTCTTTAGTGTCTTTGCAACTGCCTTTACAAGTAAAGCAGTCATAGTAACTCCGTTCTGTTTTACCTTTTTGTAGAAATTATCTAATTTATCTGTATTGATAGAGTAACCTACCCTAAAACATGGAACATCTAAACTAGATTCCATATTTTTATTTACCGCTTTTTGAAGAGTATTAAATTGAACTGTTTCTCCAGGATTGCCAAAACTATTTCCTGAAGTTTCTGATTTACTTTCGACTCCCAAATTTGCACTAGGGATACTTGCAGGAGAACCACCTTCGCCTATCCATGGAATAGAGACTGGTTGGCCATTAGCTTTTAAAATATCATCGGCTTGAATCCTTCCGTGAGGGCCAGATCCATGAACCTTTGCTAAATCAACACCCATTTGAGAGGCAAGTTTTTTAGCTCTTGGAGATGCAATTATCCTCGAAGAAACATTACTCGTAGCAGCATTTATTTGATCACTTTTAAAAGATGGGGCTGCCTTTTCACTCATTAATACGACTTCTTTTTCTTGTTTTTCAACAATTTCACTTTGAACTACAGGTTTTTCTTCAATTTTATTGCTTACCAATTCAAGTTGATCCGAACTAGAAACTTCGGGTTGATTTCCCTTATTTTGTTCTTGAACAGAAGCTATCTCATCCTCATTTTCTACAATAATACCGATAGTCTCTCCTACTGGTGCAGTGCTGCCGGCAGGCATTAAAACAGCCGCAAGATATCCATCTTGAAAAGATTCAACATCCATATCTGCCTTGTCAGATTCAACAACCAAGACAGATTCACCTCTTTCAACTTTATCTCCCGGATTTTTCAACCATTCCACAATCTTGCCCTCCGTCATAGTAGAACTCAAGGCTGGCATGAATATTTCGTGAGACATAAGAAAATTGTTATTGCATAAGTTTCAAGGGATTTCTACCAAACTTCCTAAAGTTTTTATGATTAAGAACCCTTTAAACTCTTGTTTTAATTATACGAAATCATGTTCACAGTGGGAACTCTTAAAACTTAAGAAAGTAATAATTTAGATCGATTAGAATTTAAAACTTTTCGAAATTAAGATTTACTTATATTTATCAAAAATACTAAATCTTCTCTTTAATTATTATCTATAGATTGTATAACTCCATCTTTAACCGTAATCGAGACTTGCATTTTTTCAATAAGATTGTCTCCCACAGTGACATCACAGAAACTATCCACTTGCCCTTGATCAACAATTTCGTCCATTTTTAATTCGCGAACTTGACTCTGTTGTTGAAGTAGATTTCTTTTTTGTTCTTCAATTTCATTTCGTTTTGCTGCGACTTGTTGTTGCACCTGACTAACCTGTTCTTGAACTCTTGGATCTAGAGGATTAACCGATTGGGATCTAATATTATTTACTATTTGCTGCCCCTCCTGCTCAAGTTGAGATAATTGCCTGTCAATGTTTGAAATTGCTTTACTTAATTCTTTTTCAGCATCTTCCTTCCAAGTTGGTGTAACTACAGCTTTAATAGCTATTGAGCGCTTAATAGATATTGAGTTTTTGGTTTCCATAAAAAATTAAATTACCTTTTCAATATAGATAGAACAAATCAAATTTTCTTACTAAATTTGTTTTCATACATATTTTCTATTTGTAATGAATATTTTTTTTCTATTTCTTTTCTTTTTTGTTTAAGAGTTTGCGTTAACAAACCATTTTCTAAAGTAAAAGCATCAACAAAATAACAATCTAATATTTGTTCTTCTGATCTTGCTCCTAATCGACGTTTAAGCAAATTATTAATTTGAGATTTAAAAAATGTACCAATATTCTTATTCAGGTTTAATTTTGAAAGGTCTTCTTCCAAAAACTTGTTTTTAACCAATTCGACATTAGGCACAACAAGGGCTGTTAAACATTTCTTATCTTGTCCTACTAGTTGAATCTGATTAATAAATTCGGAACTAAGGATTTCGGTCTCTAGTGGATTAGGTTCTATATTTTCACCACTTGATAGCACTATTGTATCCTTGGCTCTTCCTGTTATAAATAGAGAACCATTTGGTATGAGAAAACCTAAATCACCAGTATCAAACCAACCATCCTTGGATAAAACTTCTTTTGTAGCTAATTCATTATTAAGATAACCTTTCATTACTTGTGGTCCCTTAACAAGAATTTTTCCGACTTCTCTGAACTTCAGAATCTTTTTTTTATCATCATTCACTATTTTAATTTCAGTAAATGCTAGAGGCTGTCCGGATGATCCTCTAACATTTAATTCTCTTCTCCTACAAGTTAATACTGGACTAGTTTCTGTGAGTCCATATCCCACTAAAACATCTACACCTAAAGATTCAAAAAAAAGATCCACATGTTCTGGCAGTGCACCTCCGCCGTTAATGGGAAATTTCAATTTTTCTCCGCATAGTTGTCTAAGAATATTCGGCCATAAAAAAGCACTAGACAATTTATGTAAAGGATATCGGCCTATAAGAGAACCTAGTAAGGGAACTTTTGATTTAAAAGTTATTTGGTTGATATCTAAATTTCGTATCTTTCTTAGATTTCTTTTGAAAACTGAACTATTACTTATCAGAAACTTAATAAGTCTTTGTTTTTTGGAAGGCATTTTTTTCAACGCCTGAAAAAAACCATCATGTATTGCCTCCCATAGTCTTGGTACAGTAGCCATGACAACAGGTTTTATTTGTGTAATATCATCTTTCAAGAATTTTGGAATTGTATAGTATTGAGAGCAACCACATGAAAAAAAGAAGTATTCAGCACTTCTCTCATAAGAATGCCAGATAGGCAAAACGCTTAATACAGAAGTCCCAGGTTCTGGATCAGCAATATAGGCTAAATTGATTATTTGATGTAAAAAATTTGCATGAGTCAAGGGGACACCTTTAGGTTTTCCTGTTGTCCCTGAAGTGTAAAGGATAGTAGCAACATCATCAATTTCTGGAGTATCTTTTTCAAGATTATTATTTTGTGAATTTTCTTTTTCTACTGAACTTATGAATTGATTCCAACTTATTAAACTTTCAAATTGTTCATCTTCTAAATTGATGATGAATTTCAGATTTTTTTTTAATTTTTCTTTGTTGTTTAACTTTAGCCAAGTCTCCTTAGATTGAACTACTAGACCTACTGAATTAGAGTGCTCAATAATATAATCTAATTCTACTGAAGGAGAATTAATACCTCTCACTGCATTTATAGCTCCTAAACGCATTAAGCCTTGATCTACTACTAGCCATCTTGGGGAATTTTCTGATATTACAGTAACTACATCTCCCTTTACTAAACCATAATTTTTAAAAGAAAAAGAGACTTTTGTTATTAAATCAGCCAACTCAAAATAAGAAAATTTTTCTTTGTATTTCCCTCTTAAATCGCTAACAGCTAAAGTATCACCGCATTTAAATTTTAATTTTTCCCAAATTTGATCTATATGATGAAGGTTTTTAATAAAATCTCTATTTTTAGCAAATGTATCTTTTTTAGAAAGAGGTTTGGCTGAAGGCCAATACGCTAAGTCAGTCATATTAATTTGATTTTGAAATTTTAATTTCTATTTTGATACAAAATTAAAATTAAATTCTTCCTGAATGATTTTTTTAACAATTCTCGTGACTTCTTGAATATTTAGATTTTTGTTGTAATCAATCATATTTGCCATAAGACAATTTTCTATTCCGCAAGGAACAATCTTATTAAAGTTTTCTAATTCGCAGTCAATATTAATTGAAAATCCATTTATCGTAATCCATCTTTTACAACCAATTCCAATTGAAGCAATTTTCTTATTTCCTATCCAAACACCAGTGAACCCCTCTCTTGAATGACAATCTATATTAAAAGTTCCAAGAATTTTTATAATAATTTCTTCAATTTTTCTTAAATACCAATTTAAATCTTTATTAAAATTTTTCAAATCTAACACCAAGTAAGTTACTAATTGTCCTGGCATATGACAAGTAACCTCGCCGCCTCTATCAATCTTAAAAACATCATAATTATCATCATTCAAAGAAAATAATAAATTATCGTAATTAGATCCTCTACCCAACGTATAACAGAGTTGATGCTCACCTATCCAAATAAAATCAGGTTTAGAGTTATCTAAAATCAAGGCCTCCTGATATTCTTTTTGTAATTTATAAATATCATTGAAAAAAGAAATATTATCAGGTTGTTTAATTATTGCTGTTCTATTAACCATATTTAAGTAGATTTAGAAAGTAAGTAAATATTTTTAGATTTGTTATGAAAATTTTAATCCATGGGAAAAATCTTGAGCTCACTGGAGCGTTAAAAGAATATACTGAGGCAAAGATAGAAAAAGCAACACTTCACTATAAGGATATCGTTAAAGAAGCCGACATACATCTTTCAATAGAAAAAAATCCAAGAGTCTCCTTCCAGACTGCAGAAGTTACTATTTTTGCAAATGGTACCGTAATTAGAGCCGAAGAAAAAACTGAAAATCTATACTCAAGCATTGATTTAGTTTCAAATAAACTTTGTAGAAAATTACGTAAATACAAAGAAAAAAACAATAAAACAATCCATAATAATCAATTTAAAAATAAAGAGCCTTTCCAAATTGAAAATACAGAATCAAGATTTTTAGATGAAGCTTTACTTAAAAATGGAATAGAAGCAAGTCTGCCAGAGCCATCTATAAAAAACAAATACTTTGAAATGAATCCAATTTCATCAGAAGAAGCAAGAAAACAATTAGATCTAATTGATCATGATTTTTATGTTTTTCGAAATAAAAAAAATAATGAACTTCAAGTTATATATAAGAGGAATCACGGAGGATATGGACTGATTCAAGCCAAATAACTTTTAATAAATGCCCAATATTGAATATGAATTAAACGAAATAATTCATGCCATTATTATTAACCCGTATTTAACTTGGGAAGATTTCTGCGCGAATTGCGATTTAATTAAAAAGTATAATATCAAGAATATTTCTACTTCACTTAATTATTTAGCTGATTTTAAAAACTGTTTGAACAATTACAGTGCAAACATAAACGCATTCATTTCTTACCCTTTAGCAGATTTACCAGTTACATTTATTGAAGAATTAGTTAACTTTGCAAAAGATAAAGGTGCAAACGGAATTGAATATATCCCAAACTTTATCAATTTATCCAAAAGAAACTTAGAAACTTTCGCTGCAGAAATTGAGCAAGTGAAGTTATCTGGATTACCAGTTTCAATAATCTTAAATAAATCAAAACTACAAAAAGAAGTTTTTTACAATGCGATAGAAATATCTTTGGAATTAGGAATTAAAAATTTTCAATTCGGGGACGGGTTTGGACCTCCTATGACATTAAATGATGTGGCAGAAATATTAAAAATAACGGGTTCCCAAAATCACATCAAAGTTGTAGGTGGTATAAAAAAACTTAAACAAGTTATTGATTTGTTTGATAATGGAATTAGTTGCGTTGGAACTTCTAATTTTTCTGAGATTTTTCAAGAAGTAAAGGTTATTTAAATGTCTGGTTCTGGTGAGTGCAGACTAGAGGGTCTCTGTATTAAAGCTTCTCCATTAGGCGAGAATGATAGATTAATAACTATTCTTACTGATGAGCAAGGGATTGTTCGATTAGCAGTACCTGGTGCAAGACGTCCTAAAAGTAGTCTTGCTGCAGCTACTCCCCTAACATATTTAAGTCTGCAAATTTTTGGAAAAAGAAATCTTAAATCTGTACGTCAAATTAAAATATTAAAAAGCTATTCTGGTCTAGGGAAAAATATTGAATGTCTTGCAGCTGCGCAAGCAATAACTGAATTAACTTTTTTGTTAGTAGGTAATAATGACAAGCAACAAAACTACTTATCTTGTGTTCTTGCTCATCTAGATAGGATTTATTTGTATGAAGAATCTAAAGAAGAAGATATTAAAATGCTCTCAATGAGTATTCAATCTTTAATCCATCTATTAGCCATTGGAGGTATAAATTTACCAATTCATCATTGCTGTAAAACTGGAGAACCTATTATTCCGCCTCTAGGAAATTGGGAATGGGGTTGTTATTATTTGCCAAGTGAAGGGTTTTCGTCCAGGGAAGATCCTCAAAGTAATCTAAAAATTAATGCATCTGAAGTTGCTCTATTACAAAGACTTCTTTTCCCTGAATTACCAATAAAATCTAATGGAGAGTTATTGGGACCTAAAAAAGTCTGGCTTAAAATATTATTTATTATTGAAACCTGGATCTCTACTCAACTAGAGAAAGATCTATCTTCACTAAAAATGTTGAGAGAAATATATAGTTAACATTTTCAAAAACTATGAATAAATTTTAAAATTATGATCTAGGGTGCTCTGACTGTTAATTTAATAAATAGTTAATTCAATCAATGTGGTGCATGTTGCCTGGTTGGGTAAGAAATCTCCTTTTTGTGGAAATGTAACTTATGGTAATTCAACTACTGAAAAATTAAAGGCCAGAGGTCATAAAATTAGTTTCATTCATTTCGACAATCCTTCTAGTTCAAATTCATCAAAACCATTATTTCTGGCGAATGATCCTGATGTAAGTCTTCCATATTTAATTAAGTCCCAAGTTTATACAATACCGTCACCAAGAGCAGAAAAAGAGCTAAGGCTATCATTGGAAAGATTAAAGCCTGATTTAGTACATGCAAGCTTAACTTTATCTCCTTTGGACTTTAGACTTCCAGAGATTTGTGATGAAATTAATCTTCCACTCATAGGAACATTTCACCCACCATTTGATGCAAAAAATAGAAATTTAACTGCTAGCACTCAACAGTTAACATATCAACTTTATGCTCCCTCTTTATCAAAGTTCGATAAAATAATCATCTTTTCCGAACTTCAAAAAAATGTTCTTTATAAATTAGGAGTGCCTAAAGAAAAACAAATAATTATTCCAAACGGTGTTGATCAAAATATTTGGAAACCTTTTTGCGAAAAAAATAAAAAATATGACCAGGTAAAAAACAAACTTGGAAACGAAAGAATCTTTTTATATATGGGTAGGATTGCCAATGAGAAAAATATCGAGGCACTTTTACGTTCTTGGCGCCAAACAAAAACTAAAAATTGCAAATTAGTTATTGTTGGAGATGGACCAATAAAGCCAACACTTGAAAATAGTTTTTCTAACCTTGGTAATGAGAAATTAATTTGGTGGGGTGCCGAATTAGATTTAGAAACTAGGGTAGCGATAATGCAAATAGCAGAGGTATTTTTCTTACCAAGCTTAGTAGAGGGTTTGTCGTTATCACTTTTAGAGGCAATGTCTGCTGGTACTGCTTGTGTAGCTACAGATGCGGGAGCTGATGGTGAAGTTTTAGATAACGGAGCAGGAATAGTAATTTCAACTGATAATGTGGCTGCACAATTAAAAACTATAATCCCAATTCTTGTAGAACACCCTTCATTTACAAAAGATCTTGGAGAAAAGGCTAGAGAACGTATACTTGAGAAGTACACAATTGCTAAAAATATAAATTCACTTGAAAAAGTTTATATGAACTTAAAAGATAATTGAAAAACTAACGAAACTCTTTACTTCTATTACTAGCTGAAACTATTGATTCCATTAATGCTGACCTTACACTCTTTTTTTCTAAAACCCTTAAAGCAGAAATAGTTGTTCCACCTGGAGAGGTTACTAAATTTTTAAGCTCAGAGGTAGTAAGTTTATTTTCCTTTATTAGACAAATAGTCCCTAGTATCATTTCCATAACAAGTTCCTCTGAAATTATTTTTGGTAATCCCCCGCTTAATCCTCCATCACTTAATGCTTCTATAATTAAAGCAATAATTGCAGGACCTGATGAAGTTAAAGCTAAAAATATATCAAGGTAATCTTCAGGAAATTCATAAACTTTACTAGTATTTTTAAATAATTTCTTTGTAAATTGTTTCTGATCTTCTTTAATTTCTTCTCCCCAAGAAATCCCCGTTAAACCTTTTCCAATAGTTATTGGAATATTTGTAACCACCCTTACGCATTTGTGATTAGGAAACTTTTGAGTAAGTCTTTTTATTGAAACCCCGGCAAGAATTGAAACTATTAAATTGTCCTTATTTTTTATATGTTGGGCCTCACTTATATCATTTAATTGTTGGGGTTTTATCGAAAGAAGCTTATATTGACAATCCCAAATTATTTTTGACTCTTCAGAACCTGATTTATAAACATTTATATTATGTCTATAATTTTTTTTTATGTTTTCTAAACTTTTTTCTGTATTTACAACACAAAAAACATTCTCTGGCTGAATTAATTTGTTATCTAATAAAGGGGTAACTATAGCACTCGCAATATTTCCAAAACCAATAATCGCAATTTTATCTGTCACAGATTAATCATGAATAAGCACTTAATTTAGAATTACCCCATGCTGGTTCAGGAGTAGTATTTTTGCCCAAACTATATTGTGGTGTGGTTTCTGTAGACACAGAAGAAGGAGAAGCTTCTTCTGGGGAAGAACTAGTTACATTTACACAACTTGGAGCAAAAAGAAAAATACTTTCACCTACTCTCTCTTGATGTCCATCAATTGCATATGTGCCCCCAGCAATAAAATCAACTGCTCTTTGAGCTTGATCAGGATCCATCATAGTTAAATTGAGAATTACAGTTTTTCTCTCTCTTAATGCTTGTATAGCTTGAGGCATCTCATCAAAACTTCTTGGTTCCATTAGGCTTACTTCTGAGGATGAATTTGAGATTCCAGGCATACCAACTACTTTTGATGATCTGTTGTTATTCATAAAATCGAATGGATTTGAATTTGCAAGTGCATTTGCATTCTTTGGATTTTGTTTGAAATTATTAATATCATTTAATTCATCCTCTGAAGCATAATCCAACTCATCAAAATCATCATCGAGATACTCATCCCCTGCAACAACTGCCTTTAATCTAGAAATAAGTGACACCTTTTAAATCCTCTTGAAATTGATTACTAAGGTTTAAGAACCTTGAGTAATAGATTCATTTTTTAAATGAATAAACTACCTATACTTAAATAACGTTAGTTGAACTTTACTGCAAGTTTATAGACAAGATTTTTATAAAAAAATAACTAATCAGGGTCTGCCTCCAAAAATCAATGATCCTATTCTTAACCAAGTTGATCCAGCATCAATAGCTTCCTCCCAATCACCTGACATCCCCATGGAACAATCTGGTAGTTGTAGAGAATCCGCAAGAGCACGACATTTTTTGAACAACCCTGAATTTTCTTTAGAGCTAAGTCCTCTAGGATTGATAGTCATCAAACCGGTTAATGAAATATTTTTCAACTCTTGAATTTCTCTCCATTTCAAAATCAAAAATTCAGGATTAAAACCTCCTTTAGTTGGGTCATCACTCAACTTAACCTGCAACATTATTAATGGATTTTTCTTCTCTTCACGTGAAATATTAGAAATCTTTTGCAACTTTTCAAATGAATCTACTGAATGAATGTATTTAAAATTTTGAACTATTTTTCTTATTTTATTACTTTGTATTCTTCCAATAAAGTGCCAATTTATTTCTTTAAGATCTTTTAGAGTTAATTGTTTTTCAAACGCCTCTTGAACCTTACTTTCACCAAAATCGTTTTGACCTATATTTTGAATAGTCTTGATTTCTTGACTTTTAAATCCTTTACTTACGGCAAGAATATTTACATTTGATGGTATTTTATTTTTTATTTTTAAATAATTTTCAGGGTTCACCTTTTATAAGAAAGTTTGCGTAAATAAATTCTCCCATTTAGATAGTTCTTCAGATCCTTTTCTTCTAGCTTTTTGAAGGTTTAATTCGGCCTGATTACGGGCATCTAAATAAGGTATAACTTCAAAAAAAACTTCTCTCTGTCGAACTTCTACCAAAAAAAACATTTTTTGAGCGTATAAAGTCGCATAAATATCTCTCCCATCATTTCCAAGAGAAACTTGGTATAACATGCCAAATGTTGGATGGTTTAAATAACGCTCAGAACTCAAACCTAAAATATTGTGTTATTTATAATGCACCATACAGTTTTCTAAGAAAAATTGCTATGCAAATAAAACAAATCGATAATGTATTAACAATTACATTGAGAGTTTTTGAAGGATAAAGAGTTCTAAATCTGTTAGTTTTTATAATAATTTTTTTCTTTGAGAGTAATGATTCTGCTCCATGATCAATTCTCAGAAATATATTTTTAAATAACCTTTCTACTAAGATTAATAAAAAATTAAAGGATTTCTTTAATCCTAAATTTCGAAAATTTATTGATCTAACTGACACTGATTTAATGATATTTTGAAATTCCTCCTGCACTAGAGGAATAAAACGTAATGCAATTAACAACTGAAAAAGCCATTTACTAATTGGCAATCCAATCTTTCTTAATGGATACATAAACCAACTTAATCCCCATACAATGTCTTCCTGTAATGTGGTTAAAAGCATCAAATTCACACTATGAATAACGGTAAATATCAAAGTAGAGGTTTTTATTCCTAGTTCAAATGCTTTTCTTGATAAGTTGTAGGGACCAAAATTAATAAACCATATCTTCTGTGAAGGAATTTGCAAAATATTCCATTCTTTTTGGCTTTCCAGTACTACTTGCAACTCATTGGGATTTCTTAAGTAGCCATCAAGAGATTGAATATCAGACGAGGCAAGTATTGATATACATCCAATTAATAGTGATAAAAATGAGAGAAAAAATAATGATCGCCACCATACCCTAGATGGCAATAAACTTAAAAAAGTAATTAATAGTAAAAAACCAACTAAACTCAATCTCCATATTGGACCTGCCCAAATTGGAGTGATTAAAAATATCATTACGATAATTATTTTTAATCTACTATCTATAATTCTTAGCCAACTTCTATTACCATGAACGTATTGACCAAGAGAAAATTTGGTTAGCAAATTCATTAATCTTTTTGAATTAACTCAATATTTTCTCTTTCGACTTCTTTATTTAAAGCTCTTTGCTGTTTTCCTCTCCAAAGTAAAATGAGGGGTGTGCCTTCAAAGCCTAAATTCACCCTAATTTGTTTTTCAATATATCTTCTATAAGTTATTCCGAATAATTTAGGGTCATTTACAAAAAGAGTAAAAGTGGGAGGTTTGTTCTTTACTTGAGTACCGTAATAAAGCCTACCTTGTTTGCCGCTTCTCTTCGTTGGAGGACTTTTCCAACTGATTGATTCTTTAAGTACTTCATTAACTACAGATGTTGTAACTCTTCTTCTATGTTGATTTACAGCATTAAGAGCATGCTCAAAAATATTATCAACTCTTTGACCAGTTAGAGCAGATATAAAAATCATTTTTGACCAGTGTAAAAAATAAAGTTTAGATCTAAGTTCTTTTTCTACTTGATAAATTGTTGAACTATTTTTTTCTACAAGATCCCATTTATTAACAACAATTATGCAAGCTCTGCCTTGTTCTTCTATGCGCCCAGCCAGCTTCTGGTCTTGATCAGTTACTCCATCTATAGCGTCTATAACTAAAACACAAACATCACTTCTATCTATAGATTTAAAAGCCCTATTAATACCAAAGAATTCAGTACCATATTTAACATTTTTCTTTCTTCTAATTCCTGCTGTATCAATAATTTTCCAATGATTATCACCTTTTTTAATAAGCGTATCTATTGAATCAGTTGTCGTGCCACTAATATCACTAACTATTGCTCTTTTTTCTCCGCAGATTGAATTTAACAAACTAGATTTACCAACATTAGGCCTACCTATAATTGACATCATTATCTTTTCTTCATCATCCTGGATATTATTTTCAGGAAGTTCTCCAATAACGAGATCTAAAAGATCTCCAGTACCTGAACCATGAATAGCCGAAACAGGGTTAGGTTCGCCCAATCCTAATTTCCAGAACTCCGAAGCTAGGGATATTCCTAGATTAGTCGATTCGCATTTATTAACAGCAACAATTGTTTTACAGCTTGAGTTTCTTAACCATTTTGCTATTGATAAATCACCATCAGTAACGCCTTGATTCCCATCTACCACCAGTAACGCGAGTGAAGCCTCTTCTAGAGCCAAGAAGACTTGTGTCCTTATCTCTGGGAGAAATTCACTATCATCATCAAAAACTAAACCTCCAGTATCAACTATTTGAAATTCCTTACCTCCCCATGAAGCATTTTGATAAGTTCTATCTCTTGTAACACCAGGCTTATCAAATACTATTGCATCATTACTTTGGCAAAGACGATTAACTAAGGTAGATTTCCCAACGTTAGGTCTTCCGATAATTGCTATTGTGGGAAGAATCAATTCTTCTCTCCAAAGAAAGTAGTATCCATTACAACTATACCTTTAATAGAATCATTTACCTTTTTCAAAAAACTTATTTGATTTCTGGATCACCAAAATGTCCTTTAACTGGATTTACAGGTGGTGAACTAAGACTTGGCAATAATCCACTATCTTTTGAAAAACAATCATTTTCAATCGCCCAATAAATCAACCAATTTACTGCCGTCGCTCTTCTAGTTCTTCTTGGATAGAGTTCATTAATCTTATAACCTTTAAAATTAAGAAAATTTTTTAACCCTCCTTTATAGTCTTTTGGAATTGATCTAGTCAAATGTACTGAGGCTGGTCGCTCTGAAATAATTTGGGGAGCTTTTTCAAATTTTTTGGACCAATAAGAAGGAGTTAATGCACTAAAGGACCAATCATTCATAGATATTTCTTTAGTATAAAAAAGTCTTTCCCAAACTAATTCACAAACAAATACGTCACTAACCTTATCTTCGAGAACAAGAAATAATAGATCCTTACATATTGGCCATGTAAATTGATTTTCAACTAATTTTTCTTTTTTATACATTAATCCAACCTTATCAAAATCAAAGAGAAATAAGGCATAAATTCCTTTTTATATTGTGATGCATATTGAATAATTTGATCAGGCATCCCAACACTTAAAGCTAATAATGATGTATTGATGATATCCTCTTTTTTTAAAATTTCTCTGACTAAATTCCATCTTTTGCCAACTTTCATAATTGCCAATACCGTTTTATTTGCTTTACTTTCCCTAATTAGGGTTGTTAATTCAGATTCTGAAGAAGGGCATTCTTTGATGATCAATGTCTCGCCTTTTTTTACCAGGTCAAAATCATTCAAGGCTGCTGCTGCTGAAATAGAGGAAATACCAGGTATGGTTTTGGTAATAATTTCAGCATGATTATTTTTTATTAACCTCAAAATATTCGAAGAACTTGCAAATAGGGAAGTATCTCCAAGACAAAGTAAAACAACTGATTCTCCATTTTGTATATATTTCACAATTTTTTCTACAGCATTAGACCATATTTCATCTGGATCAAAATCCTTCCTAGCCATTGGAAAGATGATAGGTATATTTTTTTTAAATTTGGTGTATTTCTTGACTATTTCTGCAGCGAAACTCTTTTTATTATCATCTGAAATTGGAAAAACTATAACTTTCGCCTTTTTGATTGCATCTACAGCAGCAATTGTTAAAAGCGATGGATCTCCGGGCCCAACACCAACGATGGTCAATGTTGGTAAATTGGTTTTATATCGATTAAGTAAACTTAAAAACTTATTTTTTATCATTTTTAATTTAGTTATTTCTAGCTATGGACCCTTGGCATCATAAAAGTTTCAGCAAGTATTGCAGACTCAATTTCAGACAATTCTTCTAACCTTTTGAAAGTTTGATTTTTAGAGAATTTAGTTTGCGCTAGTTTCCAATAAAATCCAAAATGTCTTGCCTCACTCTCTAGCAGAGACTTATAAAGGGCTTGAAACGATTTATCTTCAGAATTCAGCGCAAGCAAGCTTAATCTTTCATGACTTCTAGCTTCAATGAGTCCTGCTATTAAGAAACTATCAAGCATTCTATTGGGCTCTTCCTTTCTTATATTCTTGGACAATTCAGCTCCATATGGAGGCGGCTTTAAGGACTCAAGAGAATGTCCAAGGTCTTTTAAAAAATAAAGTATTTTTTCAAAATGCTCTAATTCCTCTCTCGCTATTGGACTTAGAACTTCTGCTAGATTTGGTTCTGATGGATATCTAAACATCAATTGAATAGCTACTCCTGCTGCTTTTCTTTCACAATGAGCATGGTCAATAAGAATATCTATTGGATTAGATAATGCGAGTTTGATCCAATCATCTGAGGTGAATGACGATAAATATTTAATGTGAGAAGTTGGCCTTTTAAAATCGACTAGCATTTAATCTTTACTACTTAAATATCCAATGATTCCCTCAAGAGCTAAAGAATAACTTGATATGCCGAATCCACTAATAATTCCTATAGCTTTATCTGTAAGAAAAGATTCTTTACGAAAATCTTCTCTACTAAAAATATTTGAAATATGTAGCTCTACAAACGGAATTTTTGATCCAATTAAAGCATCACGAATAGAAATCGAGGTATGAGTAAAAGCGCCAGCATTTATAAGAATTCCTTGGATACTTTTTACAGACTCCTGAATTTTATCTACTATTTCTCCTTCGTGATTACTTTGAAAACATTCAAGATAAATACTCTTTTCTTGGGCAACTTTTGTTAGATCTTGTTCTATATCACTCAATGTTTTATTACCATATATTTCAGGTTCTCTAGTTCCCAATAAATTTAAGTTTGGGCCATTTATCAATAAAATATTCATTTGCAATAAAGTCTTTCCTATTAAATGCTATCTAGAAAGAAACAAAAAAACCAAAACATTTTCACACAAAGTGACCATTAACTGATAAGTTCAAATAGTGGGGGTCGGTGCCCGAGTGGTTAAAGGGGGCGGACTGTAAATCCGCTGGCTCTGCCTACGTTGGTTCAAATCCAACCCGGCCCACTTTAAAATTGCCCTTGTAGCTCAGCGGTAGAGCACTCCCTTGGTAAGGGAGAGGTCTCGGGTTCAAGTCCCGATGAGGGCATGGCCAAAAGCATTGCTACGAATGAAGTTATAAAAAATTAGATTATCCTAATAAACTTTTAAATTAGAATTCATTCCATTTTACCCATATTTAAATTCATTTGTTGATCCTTTATCCGTATATGGGAGTACCTCAAACCGTACATATTTATTAGTCGAATGGCCTCTCTAACTAGTTAGAACATAGATGTAGTCGTCATGGGCAAATGTCTACGAAATCCACACTAAAAGAAGATCATAAATCTGAGATTGATGAAAGGTCAGAAGAAGAACTTCTTGAGGAAGAAATCAGGAATCAGCAAACATTGGATAGTTTTGTTGAATCTGATAAAAATTGGAGCTGATTAAATTTTATTTATTTAGGAGAAAGTTATGAACTTTAAAAGATCACCATTCTCAATTATGGACAAAGATAAAAGAGGAATGGACTATATAAAAGGAGTTTACAAAAGAAAAATTCAAGCCGAAATTGAATCTTATAAAGATCCCGAAGACGAAGATAAGAGAGATACAATCCAAGTTCAAGATGTATTGATGCTTGATAGGATCTCAATTTAGTTATTTTTTTTCTTCTTCTTCTTATCTTTCTTTTTCTTCTTTACCTTTTCATAAACCTCATCAGCCTTCTGTTCAATACTGTCAAGCTTGTTAGAGATTTCTTTAATAGCTTCTGCTTTTCCTTCTTTAACTACAGTATCACTTACCTTAATAATTTTAACTGGCTCTCCTTTAACTACAGAATCTTTTGTCACTTCAGTTTTAATTCCAAACTTACCTTTAATAAAATTGGCCATAAAAATAAGAACAGGCACATGAGCTAAACCGCCTATTACTATTCTTGTTTCTGAATAAGCCATTTAATAGTTTAGAGAACTGAGATATTTAAGCATAAATATAATTTTTAAATTCGTTTTATTAAGCCAATAAACATTAAAAATCATTTATTGATTCGTAGATCAATAATCTTGCTATTAATTGATTAGAGACTTTTTTTATTAAATGCCATTAGACTTATTTCTAATAAACATGTGTGTTGTAGTTATTGCTTTGCTAATCAGGAGAGAAATCAAACTTAAGAAGGCGAGATAAACCATGAAAACACAAATTTTTAAAGAGCAATACATTCCAAATATCCATGCCATTACTCTTTTAATAATGCTTCTTATATGTCTATGGTTACCTCTAGCACTCAGATTCTTATTAATAATTTAGTCAGATTAATTAGTTAATACTCTTATCCTTAAACTCTGCCATGTCGTAATTTTGTTTTAAAGATCTTATATGGAACTCCTGTTCGCATTAAACTTCTATAAGTTTGTATAGTTAGTTTTTCAACTAATCAGAAACCCAACTTGTGATTTTCGTTGTGCTATAAATATGTCCTCCAGATTCTATATTCTTAATGGTTTCAGGATCTGAAAAAACATGCTTAGCTACACCTTCTTCAGCTTGATGAATAACAATAACTTCTTTGGGATCAATTAAACTTTTGCCACGATATAGAGGAGTAAGTCCTACCGTTTTATGAAATGCATCTATCTCTGGACTATCAAACATTTTTACCCATTCCTCAAATGTATTTGAAAGTTTAAAGGTGAAAACAGTAGTTTCAATAGTCATAAAAAAAAAGCTAATTGCTATTTATTTTAAATCGACTGTCAATAATTAAGAAAAAACTGGTGGATAAGGAGTTTGTCCATTCATTAATGATGTGTCAATTGGTTTACAGATATTCATCAATGCATCCTGTCCGAACCCTGGACCAGAGGGTCCATCTATAAACTCCTGAAAATCTTCAGCAGAAATACCCTCCTTTACTTCCCAAAAACAATATACAGGACCAGTTTTAGTTACCGCATTTGCAGAATGGTTAAAAAATCCTTTTTCTTTATTAGCTGCTACCGCATCATCCCATCCACCACCTGGTGACATTGCCGCATAAGCTGTTTCCCACCATTTTTCAGCTTTTCCTGCCTTAAATTCATGTTGAACAATATAAAAAGTTGATGCCATAAAAATAATTTTCGTGCTGATAATAAAGCTACTTGGTATAAGTAAAGGGAAGATTAATTTATTTTGAATTCCTAAATAAAAAAAAGGAGCTAAAAGCCCCAATCGATCGACTGTCAATAAAATAACCTTTATCAGAATCCAGATATTGCTTCATAGAAATCAGCTTCAGGGAGTATTTCCTTCAAGGGTTCAATCTCCTTAGCTGGGCCATGGACCTGCACAGTAATATCTGACACTTCAAAAAGCTGGGGAATCACATGTCCCATATTTTTGAGATGAAATAAAGCAGCGGCACCATCTTTATATGCCTCTCTTACATAAGCCTTATTTGGGCCGCATGTAGTGATATTAAAAAAAAGGCAGTCAGGTTCATTAGATTTTGTCAGTACCAAAATTTCTTCTAAAAGAGCTATGCACTGGTCCATCTTCCCATCCTTGATTGTGAAGTGGGGATGGATAGAAACCATGGATGTATCGAGAGACATGAATTTATAGATATTTCTCTTATCTTTTTAGCAACTAATCTTGATGAAAAAGTTAAAAATATAGATTATCTAAAAATTAAGAATTTTAATTTGGTATCGCATGTACCGTTTATACGTTTTTTGGAAGCTATTAATTGGATATGGGCTATTTTGCTGAACCAAACCATATTGAATATGATGCATGGTTCGATGAAAACATCGATCCAGTAGATCTTGTGAATTACTCGGATGAAAAGGAGTTCAGTGATTCGGTACACTTTAAATTCCATAAGATTTCCACTAGAAATTTAACGATTGGTTCTTCTGATAATTTTCACTGGTAAATAATAGATTTTTCACTCCATAGATATTTATGAATCTTACGCAGAATATGTTCCATCACTTTCTCTTCTTGCCTTTGCTAATACAATTTCATCTACAACTTTTTCAATCATGTAAGCACTTTTTTTACCAAAACATTTTTCTTTTTTAATACTCTCAAAATCATTTGGGATTAAATCATTATGTTCACAACAGTCGCATTTAATATCAATTTTCTTACCTTTGAAAACCTCTAAAGCTTTAGAAAAAATCCATTGCTGAACTGAAATACTTTCCCAACCATCAAAATTCGACCATTCATCAAAATCCCTTTTAAGGATGCCTTTTAATCCATCAGCCTGATTTACATATACTAAGTATGAATCTTTTCTTGGTTCATCATTAATACCAATTGTTTTGACAGAATTTTGATTCATTAAATATAGATTGATTGAGTAGCCTTATAAATCTAGAGGATAATTTAAAAAATATAAACAAAAAAATGTCTCAAATAAGATCATTAATTGCTTTATCCAATCTAGAAGTATGATTTGTATTTCTGAGTAATTCAAAATCCTTAAAATCAAAGCCCGGGCCAACACAACAACTCACTAAAGTAAATTCGCCTTTACTTTTTGCAGCTTACCAATATCCGGATGGGATCATTTCTACTGGATTATTGGAATCTAAAATTAAATTTCTTATTAACTTATTATCATTATCTAGGCACCATAAATTCAGAGGATCGCCCCTTAAATAAATCCAAATTTCATCAGCATTTTTTACTCTGTGCCAAGCACTTTTTGCGTCTCTCTCCAAAAGATAATAAATTCCCGTAATAAAGTTTCTACTTTGACCATCTTCCCTTATTAGAGAATTCTCACTCCTCACTATCTCTCTAAACCATCCACCCTCAGGATGAGGAGATAAATTGAATTGTTTAATTATTTCTATGTTTTTTTTATTAGGATTCACATCACAAAATATCTTTTAAATTTCTCTTACACTTAAAAGCAACTGAAAAAAACTCAAAATAAACTATATTTTCTAAAAAATTAAGCACAAATAACTGACAAATCTACAAAATTTTTATTTTCATCTGCCAGATCAGTAATGATTCTATTGAGCCATTCAGAGGTCGTTTCACAATAGCCTACATTTAAAATGGTTTTTTGCTTTGCAGTTTCTTCTTTATTCATAGTTAAAGTATTTTTATATAAATTAGTCTTTAATTAAATCTATGTGAATAAGTCTTAATTACTATCTATTTTAAAAAGTTGTATTTAATACATATTAAAGAACTGCTAGTAAACAAATAAAATTAAATCGTTGACAAGAAAATGTATACAAGTAAGAGTAGAAAAAATTTATTATTTAACCTATGAATAACATCAAGATTGAGGAATTGATGAAAGTAAGGTTCGATGGTATTGCTAATAGAATTGGGCAATTAAGCAAAAGGGAAAGTGAGTCTTTATTACTTGAGCATCTTGAGTGGTTGGAGGGAGGATGGGAGACTGAAGAAATCTTATTTTTAAAAAAGCCCTATAGAAAATGGTGGTTCTAACTCCACTTTTATAAATAATTAATGATGGCCTAAGGGACCAGGACCAGATCCTATTTTATAAGAATTTTCTAAAGATTTCTCAACAAATAATTTTGCTTTTTGTATGGAATCAAGTAGACCAAAACCTAAAGCCTTGTAACCACAAATAGCAGCACTCAAAGTACAGCCGCTACCGTGGGTATTTTTTGTATTTATAAAATTATTAAAGAGCCACTCTTTTCTACCATTTAAGTCAAGAAAAAAATCCTGCCCTTTCATATCTTTCAAACCGCCACCTTTTATAAGTACAGCTTTAGCTCCAAGACCAATAATATTTCTTGCGGAATTTTCGATATCTTCTTTACTCTTTATTTCTAAACCAGAAAGTAGATTTGCTTCATAAATATTTGGAGTTACCAAATCCGCAATTGGTAATAAGAGTTTTTTATAAGCATTAATCGCAGAATCTTCTAGTAATTTTGAACCAGTTCTTGAAACCATTACTGGGTCAATAATTTTGGTTATTTTATATTTATTTAATTTTGAAACAGTATCATTAATTATCCTTTCATTTAATAACATTCCAGTTTTTAAGGCATCAATACCAAAATCAGCAAATAAAGTATCGAACTGACTTAATAAAGTATTCTTATCTACCGGCTCAACGCATTTCACCTCTATACTATTTTGCGCAGTAATACATGTAATAACAGAACATCCATGTACTTTAAGGGCCATAAAAGTTCTCAAGTCAGCCTGTATGCCTGCTCCACCCCCGGAGTCACTACCACCTATTGAAAGTGCAATTTTAGAATACATAGTTTAACAAACAAAGATTTATCAATATCATAAAAATATTCTAAATTTAAATTAGAAATCTGAATATGCATTAAAAAAATCTAACTCCAATTCCATAGCTCTCCTGTATAAATATTTAGCCTGATTAATATCATATGTTTCTTTATTAGTCTCAATAAGATTTTCAAGTGAATCTGCTAGCTTTTCAAAGCTCTCATCAGAATAAGTAATTATCCATTCTTTATATTTAATGTCAAAATCCTCCTTATACAACCTTTTTCCTATCCAAGAATAAAGTCGCATACATGGAGTCATTGCAAACATTATTTCAACGGAGCTAAGTTTTTTGGAAGTATTATCAAGAAAATCTGTATAATTTTTAGTAGCTTTTTTTATATAGTTATTAGACAAATCAATATCCCATTCTTTTGCATACGTTTCATGAAGTATTAACTCCTCTGAAACACCCATTAAAAGTTCACTTAACTTCCTTATTGAGTACTTATCTTTTGATTTGGAAACAGCAAGACCATAAGCCTTAGCAAAAGTCTCTAAAAAGAAATAATCTTGAGCTAAATATTCTTGAAATATATTTTTAGGGAGACTTCCATTCTTTAGACCTTGAACAAATTTTGTATTTAAACTTAGTAAAGCAATCTCATAATTATCCTCCCAAAGTTTTTTTGTTATTTTCATTTTTTTGATTTTTAGTTATTCTAAAATTTTTTATATTTTTTACCTACAAACTTAATCTTAGTTTTCTAGGATTAAAACAAAAAATTTATGAAAGAAATAAATATCTTATGGTTTAAGAAAGATTTAAGAATCTTTGATAACGAAGCTCTCTGTGAGGCTATAAAAGATAATGATATTTTACCTATTTATATTATTGAGTTAGATATTTGGAGCCAAAATACTCATTCAGATAGACAATGGCAATTTTGCAAAGAAAGTTTAATAGATTTAAGAAATGCACTTGCTGAGATTGGACAACCATTAATTATTAGGACTGGCAATGTTATTAATATTTTTGATGAAATTAGTACAAAATTTAAAATCAAAGGTATCTTTAGCCATCAAGAAACCGGAGATTGGCTTACTTATAAAAGAGATCAAAAAGTAAGAGAATGGGCTTTAAGCAAAAATATTATTTGGAGGGAATTTCTACAATTTTCAGTTTTTAGAGGAAATTTAGATAGGAATAATTGGTCTAAAAAATGGCAAGAAAATTCCGAAAAAAACTTACTTAAAGCTCCATTAAGAATTAATTCTATTAACTTTAATATTGGAGAAATACCCTCAGACGAAATTTTTACCTTTAAAAAAGAAACTTGTCCAGGGAGAATGCAAGGTGGAAGAAAGAAAGGTTTAGAGAGAATACAATACTTCTTTAGTAATAAATTAGATTCTTATTCAAAAGATATATCTAGCCCAGAAAAATCATTTGATAGTTGTACAAGACTATCCCCATACATTAGTTGGGGATGCATTTCATTAAAAGAAATATTTAAAAAGACAAATATATCAAAAAACAATAATTCCAGGATGTTAAAAAGCAGATTAACTTGGCATTGTCATTTTATTCAGAAACTTGAAAGTGAACCAGAACTTGAGTTTAGGGAATACCATCCTTTTTTTAAAAATATTAGAGAAAAAAATAATGAATTACTTTATTCATGGAGTTCAGGTAATACGGGCTTTCCTTTTATAGATGCATGTATGCGTTCATTAAATTTCAATGGATGGATTAACTTCAGGATGAGAGCGATGTTAATGTCTTTTGCTAGCTATAATTTATGGCTACCATGGCAAGATTCAGGTTCTGAATTAGCAAATAAATTTGTAGATTATGAGCCTGGAATACATTGGAACCAATGCCAAATGCAATCTGGAACTACTTCTATAAATACCAATAGAATTTATAATCCTATTAAGCAGGGAAAAGATCATGATCCTCAAGGAAAATTTATAAAAAAATGGATACCAGAATTAAAGAATATAACACTTAATTTCATTCATGAACCATGGCTATTATCTAGATTTAATAAAGAAGAATATGAACAAATTAATTACATAAGACCAATAATTGACATCCCAAATAGCACTAAAACTGCAAAGAAGAAAATCCAGGAAATCACAAAAAAGGATGGATATTGGGATATCTCAAAAGAAATTTATTTAAAGCATGGCTCTAGAAAAAGGCTTAGAAAAAATATAAATAATAAAAAAACTTTTTCTGAGGAAAAGGAAAAACAATACGAATTGAAATTAGATTTCTAAATTTTATTGTCAGAAATTTCTAGATTCCTTTTTTGCGCCTAGGAAATTTTTTTAAATTTTGAAATTAAATATATAAATCCACGATGAGCTAATGCAAGCTTTAATGTATTTATTAGATTTTATTAATTATGTCTGGAAGATTTGAATGGGACGATACCAATAGTTCAGGTATATGGTGGAGTACTAATGTAAGTATTAGAGACGAGTGCATTTTGCTCAAAGAAGATACTAAATGCGAAGATTCTGATATCGTCGAACTTCTTAGGAGTATTGCACAAAATATTGAAGATAATGGCCTTTAATTTTTAAAGGATATTCTCTCTTTTAGAGATTTTGAATTCCTTTTACAGCTTTTATTAGTTCGATAGTAATACCTTTTTCACTCATTGAATGACCAGCATCATCAACAATAATTAATTCAGAATTCTTTAATTTCTTATTTAGATCCCAAGCACTCCTAACAGGACATACAACGTCATACCTACCCTGAATTATTTTTGTTGGAATCGACTCTATTGTTTTTATATTGTTCAAAATAAAATCATCTTCTAAGAAAATATTATTAATAAAATAATGACACTCGATCCTTGCAAAGGCATCTGAAAAAGAATTAACTTCAGACTTATCAAAATCAAATTTTTTATTTATTAAATGACTTGTTGAGAGTTCCCATTTTGTCCAAGCTGCTGCTGCTTTTGATCTAAGATTCGGATCTGAAGATGTTAGATATTTATAAAAAGAACTTATTAAATCATTTCTTTCTTCTTTTGGTATTACAGAAATATATTCTTCAAATTCATCGGGGAATATTTCACTTGCACCATATTGATAGAACCACAATAATTCAAACTTTCTACATAAAAATATTCCTCGCAAAGTTAAGCTGATAACTCTTGAGGGATTTTTAATCGCATATATCAGTGAAAGTGTTGAGCCCCAAGATCCTCCAAACAAATGCCAACTATCTATTTTTAAAAGGACCCTTAATTTCTCAATATCATCAACTAAATGATTGGTCGTATTTTCTTTTAATTCGGAGAAAGGAGTTGAAGAACCGCAACCTCTTTGGTCAAATTGAATGATATCGAATTTATCCGGGTCAAAGTATCTTCTATATCTTGTTTGACTTCCTCCTCCTGGACCTCCATGAATAACAAGAATTTTTTTGCCTTTTGGATTACCAGATCTTTCCCAATAAATAGTATGAATATCACTTACTTGTAAAAAACCCTTTTCACGTACTTCAATTTTTGGAAACAAGACTTGATCTTTCATTTTGAAATATTTTTTATCACTTTATTAACCCATATTATCCAAAAAGAAGTCTAGTTTAGAAGAAATTTGTTAAACAAAAAAAGGACTGCTTGTACAGTCCTTTTTAATATTTGATTTCCTTCTTACAGGATATAAAATTACATATTTTAAAGTTTATTTACTCATAAACCTATAATACGTGAATTCGGGGATTTCTCTCGATAATTTAAGTCCCTATTGTCGCTAGTAATTATAAAGCGAAGTCTTATCAGACTAATTGATTGAACTTTAATTTTCGAATAATCCCATTCTCAGGAATACGCTTCCTATATTTTGGAATTTGCTAAATTTCAGGCGGACTATCAATCATTTAGATTGCCTCCGAACTCAACATTTATAAATTACTCCTTTTTATATTTTCAGTAAATCCGTAAATATGCTGATTTACTTTTTTCTTGATTTGTAAGAGGATTTTAATGATCCCTTGTTTTTTAAAGATAAATATAAAAATTAAAGTCTATAATTCTTAGTTATTCAGATTCATAGAGCAAAAAATAGATTCAATTATTCTTTTTCACTATGAAAAGTTTATAATCTTCCATTTTCCACTTAACAAATTTTACACACTTATCAATTTAAGGATTCTTATAACGGCACTTGCGCTACTCTCTAATACAATCTGCCAAGGCAAAAGTTATTTTTGTATTAAGCATATTTACCAATCAGGGTAATTAAAATCTCCGCCAATAGGTTCTTAATGAAATTCCCCTTCTTTTATACCTTTATTATATTTTTCAATAATCTTTTTATAAGAAGCTATTGAGGGAATTAAATCTCCTAAATATATGGGTTCCATCTTAATTGTTATAATAATTTTAATTATTCATTATTTTATATAAGAATTTAATAAATAGATTATTAATATGCATTATGGATTTCATCAAAAAGAACAAGATCTTAACACTAATGGCTTTAATTGCAGTTTTATCATTTGCATTAGAAAAAGTAGGCATCATACACCCTTAAATCAATTAAGTTTATTTGATAAATAATTCCTAATGAAATAAGTAAACAGATACTATTACTGCAACAATAAGTAAAGGAGATAATAATGTAAAAATTAAAGTTGAAAGATTAATAAGCATAAATTTAAAATAAATACACAAATTCAATAAACATCACTTTCAAGCATTTGCAATAAGTAAAATTTAAATTATTACGATATAAAAAAACACTTGAATAAAGAAAGATATAAAAAAGAATATGGAGAGTGCTCAGACTTACTTTGGCCTAATGAGAAAGAAGATAAAATAACTCGTAAATTTTATAGAGATTTAACTCGCCCAACTCAATGCAAAAACTCTAAAAATAAAATCAAAAAATTAAGTTTTTTTGAACTAATCTTTTCATTAATTAATTGGAAAATATAGTTAAAAAATGTTCTTTTTTATAAATAACAAACTTTAAGAAAAGTTTTCTCCTTGTATCTCTTTTTTCTTCTTATTTCTTTTGCTGCTAATAATTGCTCTTTTCTTCTAATCTTATGATCGCTTATAGGATTTTGATCATTATAAACATACAATAAATCCTGCATGAACTCTTGCCGATTTCCTGCCATTTCTAGCATTGGGAACATTATTGCTAAATCCCATGCAACACTGAAATATTTTCCGTTTTTATCTAATAAATCATTTGGATTTAAAGACAACCATAAATCATGCCTAAATGTTCTTAGATGAGATGCATACCAGAAATATTTTCTATATAAATTAAAGTTTCTTATAAGCCATGGATATTTTTTCCCTTGAACACCTTTTGATGACAAATGTGACCCATAAGTTATTAAGCAATTAGTTTTTAAATACTTTTCACAAATAATACTTAGAACATCACCGCTATATAGATAGTCATCTCCATCAATCAATATATCAATAGTATTAGAAGGATCTTTAACACTAAATCCAAGCAATTTAGAAATATTATTTAATGCTCCTAGTCTCCTTGAGTTCGTGAAAACATCAAAATTTTTATAATTTGCACATATCTTAGACGCTATTTCAAAAGTGGAATCAGTAGAGCAATCATCAACTATTTTTACTGTAAAATTTTTATATGATTGCTTAATTATTGAATTAATACACTTTTCTAAATATTTTTCGGAATTAAAAACTGGGACAATAATATTAAAATGAAATTGTTGATTTTCTTTATAATCGAGTTCTTTTTGCAATTAATAAAATTATGTACCAGAAAAAAATTATATTATTAATCAAAAGATAAAAGCTATAAAAAAAATTTTTCTTAATTAAATTTATCTGGTTATAAAAAATATTTTTCCCTAGAATAGTTTGTGTATTTGCAATAAGTTATTTTTAATATAAAAAAATATCTAAATATGAAAATTATTTCTAAAAACATTAAAAATATATATCTGAAATTATTTTTTTCTGGTCCGAAATTATTATCCACAATCACGTTTATACCATTTTTATATATATTTGGTTGGATTCTTGCTTTTCCAACACTTTTAATAGGATTAGACAAAGAAAGTCTTTCTTTACTTGGAACAATTTTTACTTTCCTAATATTTGTTATTTCATTGCCTAAATGGTTTTATATTCGTTGGAATATTAAAAATACATGGACATTACTTGGTATTAATACCGTAGATAAAAATAGAAAATTGATTTTATATTTTCTAAGAGGTCTCATAATGTCATCAATTTTGATATTTCTAATTTTAATTACAATAATTGGGACAAAATCTGGATATTGGATTGGGGAAATATATCCTGATATTTTTTTTAATGGAATACTTCTTATGATAGGGGTCGGATTGGCAGAAGAACTGATTTTTAGGGGATGGCTTCTGGAAGAATTAAAAAAACAATTTGGCTTAAAAAATGCAATTATTGCACAAGCATCAGTTTTTAGTATTGTCCATATTGGATTTGATTTACCCTTTTGGCAAATTTTAAGCATACTTACAGGATTATTTTTACTTGGTATTTTATTAGCTCTAATTAGATTAAAAGATAGGTCTTGTTTGTGGGGATGTATTGGATTACATGGAGGACTGGTAGGATTATGGTTCCTAACAAATAATGGATTATTAGAAATCTCAGAAGATGCTCCAAATTGGTTAATAGGACCAGGGAATTTAAATACAAATCCTCTTGGAGGAATATTTGGTATATCCTTATTGATTATTTTTTGTTTTTTTTATTTAAAAGACTTTAAAAAGACAATATCAATTTTTAAGTAAAATTTTTTTTAAAATAATTCCTCACCATTTTTTATTAGTTTTTTGCCAACCTTCATTTAACAATTTTTGCCATAATAATCTTGCTTCTTCAATAACAATTTTTTTTCTAGTTTTCATTAATGGAGGATTTTCTCCATGAATTCCCATAATAATTCCTTCTTCAATAAACATATAATCAATAGATTTATCAGAATTATCTCTATCTTTGTAGAAACGCATCACCCCTACAAAATTGGAGTCAATTAACCAGAAATCATTAGTTGTATTCAATAAACCAAAATGAAATTACATTAATAATATGCTTTCCTAACAATTTGCGATGGAAATATTTATTTAGTTTATTCATATTTGATATGTTTTTTCTTTTTGTCTACTTTTTTTCAATTCGCCACGTTTTTTCTTAACCTCAACTCTTTTCTTTTGTGATGCTTTAGTAGGTTGTGTAGATTTTCTTAATTTAAATGGCTTATTTAAAGCATTTTTTATGATTGAACTAAATTTCATTAAAGCTAGCTGCCTATTTAATAATTGATTTCTGTGTTCTTGAACCGCTAAACGTAAGCTATTATTCACTAATTTTTTTTTCAAGTTTTTCTTAAGAATTTCTTTCTGATAATCATTTAATACTTTGGAATCTTCTAAATTAAAAATAATCTCTACTCTGCTTTCAATTTTATTTACATTTTGTCCTCCAGGACCGGAGGATCTGGAAAAGCGCCATTTAATTTCGTTGGATGGGATTACTAATGTTTTAGTAATTTTTAAATCCATTTTTAGTTCCTTTTTGATTTAGATCTTTAGAATCATCTCCTTAATACTTTAAAACATACCTTAAAATTCGATCGGTAAATACTGGGCGGTTAAGTTAGGTAAACCGAAATTCGGTGTAATTGCCGTATCAATATCTTCGGTATTTATCCTTTCATATTTCAAAGAATTATCAGATATTAAATTTGTACTAATTCAAAGGTCACTTATGTATTCAATGTTTGATCTTCTTTTTCAAACACCTTCATATCGCCAAGTATATGTTATTTCCGATAGTGAAATGAAGGAGTTGAAGAAAAATCAACATCAAGAAGAGCTTGATGAAATAACAAAACAAAAAGTAAGACTTGAAGATGCTTTTAAAGCTCAACTAAAACATCTTGAAGAGAGAGAAAAAGAAGTAAAAAAAGAACTTAAAGTACTCTCAGCCTCAAAAGATAAATAATTTATTTTTAGAGAAATTACTTTTTTCAAAGACGGTTAAAAACCGTCTTTTTTAATTCTTAATAGTTTTAAGGTATCTATTAAATCCACAGATTTTAAAAATATTTTCCATAATTAAAAAATGAACAATAATAAAGAAAAAATAAGAATGTTTTTACCTTTTAGTTGGGTAATTTGTGCAGCAATATCTTTTGCTTATATAAATTCACATTTAATAAATACCTAACATAAATGTCTTATCCCTCAAGAGACGAAATACTTTCATCTTCAAAAGGGTGGGTAGCATCTTTTTTAAATTTTCTTCCTGGTTTAGGATCGGGCTACTTATATCAAAGAAGATGGAAACCCTATTTTTTTACCATCACTGCTAGTACTGCATGGTTCGCTTTAGGTATTTTGTTACAAGGTGATTCAGAACCTTCTCAAAATGAACAAATAATTGGAATTTCTGGTCTTTTTTTCATATCAGTAGTCACAGTAATAGAAGCCAACTTGGCTTTCAAAAAAGCAAGTAATAAAACAAAAGCTGAAAAAGAGAAAATAATATCTTCTAACAAAAAAGGATGGTTTAAATAATTCAAATAAATTAGATCTAAAAAAAATTTTTTTTAGTTCTCAGTTTTAAATTTAAGTAAAGTTACCATAATTAAATTTTAAGATAATTTAAAATTTTTTTTAGTTATAAAAAAATAAAATTTCCTTTTCTTTGAGACCTTCCCATCCCGAGTCTATTAATAATTGATTCAATGTTTCCTTATCAAAATGCTTAGAACCCGTTTTGACGCATCTATTTCTCATTGATTTTTTAACACCACTCCTTTGTCTTTTATTCTCTTCATCCATAATTCTGTTGTATAGATCTAGCATTTTTTGAGGGATTGGAGTACCATCAAGATCCACTCCATTTTGAATAGCAAGATCAACAGCCTGCATTCCCATTTTCTTCATATATTAAAAAAAAGCTGGAACTATAATAAAACAAAACTTATTAATCTAAAATTCTTTGAATAATAATTTATTGATTTTGAATTTCCTTAAGCACTCTAATAGCCTCTTTAATGTGTTCAGGACCATTCAATAAATCTCTAAAAATATGCCTAACTGTCCCTTTGCGATCAATAACGTAAGTTACCCTACCATCCATAAAACCTAATACTTTAGGAACTTTAAAAGTTTTCCTAAGAGAGTCATTCTTATCACAAAGTAATGGATATTGTAATTTATTTTTATTAGCAAATGCCAAATGACTTGAGGTACTTCCATTACTTACTCCCCAAACCTGTGCACCTAATACTTTAAATAAGTCATATTTATCTCTAAATCCGCAAACTTCTATAGTGCAACCCGGCGTATCATCTTTTGGATAAAAGAACAAAACAAGGGGATTTTTTAATCCCTTATTTGATCTTTTAACTCCATTTTGATCCAGTAGAGAGAATTCTGGAATTTTATCTCCAATCTGCACAATGATTCTTATAAAGCTCCATATTAGAGGTTAATATGTTTTTTTTGTGGCCTTAAAGTAAATAACTGATATCAAAGTCAGTTTTTTTGTTTTAAAAGATACTAAAAAATTATTGAAATAAACTAAGGTGAATTTATTAATTCAATAATATGGAATTAATAATTTATATTTCTTTATTTCTTATTCTTTTTTTTGGAGTTATTTTTAACTTAAAAATAACTAATTTTAAAAAAGTTAAAGAAATACGAAACAAAGCTAAAGATTATTCAAAAAAGAATAATTAAATATGTATTGTAAAGATTAAAATTCAATTTTTTCATTTGGAGTAAATACTGAGCAATATTTTTTAACTAGGTCCTTTGGCTGATTAGTGTAAGAATTCGTTAATTTTAATTTTAGTTTTTCTATAGCCTCATTAGCATTAATCTCTCCGAGTCGATATCTTGCACACGTATCCAATACTTTAAACATTTTTGTCGTAACAGCTTCAACTGGATAAATTAGAGAAAAAAGGTAAAAAACAACAAATAAGTACTTCATTTTTTTTAAAATAGTAAATATTTAGCGAATAGTTTCAATAATTTAGAAAAAAACTAATTTAGAAAGAGATTTAAATTTAATAGAATAATCTAATTTGAGTAGAATCTAGGATTTCTATAAAATAATAATAAAAGAAATTAAGATAAAATAAGTGATAGTAATAAATAATCTCAGTGAAAATGAGAAAATTAATAGATAAACATAAAACTCTTATAAATTGGTACCAAAAAAAATTCAAATTGAGTGATTATCAATTACTTTGGTTAGTTTTCTTTAAAGGAGTATTAATAACAATAATATTTTTCAATATTTTTTAATATTAAAAAACCTTTTCCGAGAATGAAATTTTCACATGATTTGACTATATTTAATAGTAGATTTCCTAATTAGTTAAATAGTTATCAGTTATGAATATTTTTGGTGTAGGTTTGCCTGAAGTTACTGTAATACTTATCTTAGCTCTTTTAATTTTTGGTCCAAAAAAGCTTCCAGAATTAGGAAAACAGCTTGGTAAAACTTTGAAAAGTCTTAAAAAAGCGTCGAATGAATTTCAAAATGAAATCGATCAAGTTATGAACGAAAAAGATAAAGATGAATCTCCTAAATCTATAGAAAGCAATCAAACCAATGAAATTAATCAAGAAAAAATAGATACAGAAAACAGCAAAAAATAATATCTTGGATAGACCCATAACCCCCATAGACGAATTTGAAAGAGCATTAGATAAAGCAGCTCTAACTAAAGAAGAATATGAATTGATAGACTACATCCGCTATACAAGTGTGTTTACACAACCTAGTCTTATTAAAGATTTAAAAAGGCCATCAAAACCTCCTCTTTTGTCAGTTCTATGTCAAATTTGCAGAAAAATTGGTTCGGAGATGCCAGATCATTTCAAAAAAGTAATTGAGTGGTCAATTGAAATAAGTGATCACAATACAAAATGGGATGCTCATTTAATTTGCGCAGAAGCATTGAACATAGACAAAATCCCATTAAGTCCTATTCATGGAACAACTTTATTTGATGTTCTTGTTGTACACAAAGAATTATTTCTTGGATTTGATTGAATTAATCATCTAAAGGCACAGAATCAGTATCTATAACTTCCGAATCATCATACTTATTTATTTTATTTTCAATCCAGTTATTTATATAACTAACTAAAGGCAATGAACCTCTAAAAATAAAAATAGAGGTAGGCAAAGCGCTTAATAAACCTACTACAGGACTTTTAAAAAGTAATCTCCCGGCTTTTATGTTAAATAAAATAATAAGCGCTGAGGGAACTATAACTTTAACTACTGTTTTGAGCGCCTCAAGCCAACCGACACGATATATCCACCATATTAAAATTATGCCAACTACATAGAGGAATAAGTAAGTCATAAAAATAGTATAATAATTATCTATTTATCTTGTTCTTGCTAAGAAAAAGATTTTATTAATTTCTTTAACATCAATCAATCAAATTCTAGTAATGAGTTTTTCTGAAATAAGAAAATTTTTAATTAAGATGCAATCTGATGAAGAATTAAAAAAGCAGGTTACGACATCCTCTACAGCAGATGATGTAGCACTAATAGGCCAAAGCTTAGGTTATGACTTTTCAGGAGATGATCTCTTAAGATTTAATGGACAAAAAGTTGATAAAGTTACCGTAAGAAAGGTAGATCATCCAGGAGAATACCACTAAATTAAGACTTAACCCATATTGCAAGCCCTCCGCCCCTGCCTCGAGCACATAACCAATTATCTTTAGTGCTAATTCCTACAAGTGAGAAAAAAGGCATTTTTTTATCTTCTGGTTTTTTTAATTCCTTATTAAATACAGGAAAACTACTAATATTAATTTTCAATTCTTCAAAATAGAAAGCCAATAAAGGTCTAATCCCTTTTAATTCTGCGCTGCCTGTAAAAGTAATATTTAATAATCCGAAATTAATTGAATTGTTTATTTCATAATTTATTTGATCCTCTTTATTTTTACTTTTCAATTCGAGTCTTGCCGACAATACTTGAAGAATCGAACTGGGTATATTTTTGATTTCATCTGACTCCTTACCCCATACATACTTAAACTTCCATATTCCTAACAATTCCTCATATACAATTCCGCTACCATTTTTTTGGGAATTTTTTTCTAATAGCTTTATCTCATTAATATCAGGAAAGTGTTTCATAATAGATTTTAATCTAAGAATCAAATACTAAGATAACTTCATAAAAAATGTTCTAAGTTAAAAAATCTCTCCAAAAAGATTTCTTTATTTCAATATATTTCCAAAAAAATAATTTTTTGGCACACATAAGGAACAAGAACTCGTTAGTATGTTTACATAAAGTAACTAAGTCAATGGATTTTATTTCTAAAAGCCAAGGATACATTCCTCTAAAAGCAGTCCCTTATATATTTTTTCTTGCAGTTGTTCTAAGTATTACAACTTCAACAAATACATTTGTCTAAAACGCATTAGTTTTACGAGAAGAGTGAAGTAAATATTTAATGGAAAAGTACGATGTAGTAATAGTTGGTAGTGGAATAGGTGGATTATGCTGTGGTTCGATTCTCGCTTTATCAGGCAAAAAAGTACTGATATGTGAAGCACATACCCAGCCAGGAGGTGTTGCTCACAGCTTCAAAAGAAAAGGTTACACTTTCGAATCAGGTCCTTCATTGTGGAGTGGAATAGGTAAATGGCCGACAACTAATCCCCTTGGGCAAATTCTTAAATTACTTGATGAAGAAGTTGAACTATTTCAATACAAAGGTTGGCAAGTAATTGTCCCAGAAGGCAATTTTAATCTTGATGTTGGGGAAGAACCTTTTAAACAAACAATTAAAACTTTAAGAGGTGAGAAATCTGTTAAAGAATGGGAATCATTTATTTCCGGAATAAAACCTATTAGCCAAATAATAAATGAAATCCCTTTACTCTCATTTTCTCCCGAATCAATAAATCTCTTAGATCTAATAAATTTAACCTCAAAATTTTTACCTAATATCAATCAAATACCAAAAATTAATAAAGGCTTTGGGGATTTAGTAAATAATCATCTAGAGGATCCTTTTCTCAGAAATTGGGTTGATTTATTGAGCTTTTTGATAAGTGGTATGTCAATGCATGATACAAATACAGCTGCGATGGCTACTTTATTTAACGAATGGTTTGAACCAAATTCATACCTTGAATACCCTAGAGGAGGTAGTGAATCTATAGTAAAAGCCTTAATTAATGGATTTAAAAAAAATGGGGGAGAATTAATTCTCTCTTCGAGAGTAAAGACAATTAACTTCAATAAAAATTTAGCAACAGGAATAACTCTAAGTAATGGTTCTAGCTATAGTTGTGAATCTGTTGTCACGAATACTGATATTTGGAATTTAAAAAAGTTAATTCCAAATGAAATTTCAAAAAAATGGAATACAAAAGTTTTGAACCCTAATAAATGTGATTCTTTCCTTCATATACATCTAGGTTTTGATTCTGATGGTCTTGAAAATTTGCCAATACATGCGATACATGTTGATGAGTGGGAAAAAGGTATAACCGCAGAAAGAAATATAGCTGTATTTTCAATCCCATCTGTTTTAGATAAAAATATGGCCCCAGAAGGAAAACATGTTCTTCATGGATATACTCCCGCAAATGAACCTTGGGAAATTTGGGAAAACCTCAATCCAAGGGAATTAGAATATAGAAATTTGAAAGAAGAAAGATGTTCAATATTCCTTAATGCAGTGCGAAAATTCATCCCTGATATTGATGAAAGGATTGATTTAAAGATGCTAGGAACCCCAATCACTCATAAAAAATTCACAAATACCTATTGCGGTAGTTATGGCCCTGCATTATCTGCAGCAAAAGGTCTTTTCCCAGGCTGCAAAACTCCAGTGAAAAATTTATTTACTTGCGGTGCAAGTACATTTCCAGGTATTGGAATTCCTGCTGTTTCAGCAAGTGGCGCTTACGCAGCTGAAAAAATTATTGGTAAAAAAGAATTTAAAACTCTTCTTAAGAAAATAAATTTATGAATCAAGTTCTTTTTTATAACTCTACAAATACTTAGTTAAGAAATAAGAATAAAGAAAGCAAAAACGTTCAATAATGATAATCTTTATCTGAACATAAACTTAACTTATAGCTCTTATATGTTTTTCTTATCAATTCCTCAAGCATGGCATTTAGTTGGCACTTGGTCAGAACAACTTCCAAGCGAGTCAAATCTTATAGGAATGGGCCAAACAGAATTAATGATGACTTTACATTCAATATTCGTTCCTCTCTTACTTGTAATTTCATATTACCTATTCAATAGACTTAATAAAAACGAATCAAAGAAAATTAAAGGATGATAGTTTAAGGTTTATTTAGCTGAACTTCTTCTGACTACTTTTCTACCTGTAGAAGTATCAACTCCGCTTGAATCTTGAGTTTGCGAATTAGTTCCAACATTATCAACATCACTCTTATCCATTTCTGCGCAAACACCTACTACCATGGCAGCTTGCATTTGATCTGGCAAATCTCCAATAGTTAATAAGGCCTTTAAAACTAATTGAAGTCGAGTTTGCCGATCAATTTCAGGTCTTAGTTTTTTTACGGTATTCCAAAGTTCTTGGGTAACTTCTTTTAAAAGTTCTCGATCTACAGCCAAATTAAAACCTTCTTGTATTTCTACTAATCTAACAAAAAATTGGATTTAGTAAAATAATATTCAATAAAAAGATTGTTAGTTAATATTTTCTATCCGAATACAAGTTGCATTTGTTTATGCAATTCATACTTCTCTTGCAAAAGTTCATCTTTTTCATTTTTTTTTAGAGTAAAAGTTCTATAAAATTTTTTTTGAATCTTTATTGGAGCATTTTCAAACTTTGAATTTTTGCTTATTAGAGAATTCCACTCTTTTGAATTAAAAGGGGCATAAGGAGAAGATGAAATCAATTTCATATCTTAATAATACATCTGTACTAATATTAGTACATTTTTACTATATTGCAACACCTGCATCCACTTATCTTAAGTTTAAAGTATCTTCAAAAATGGATTGATTTTTATTATCTAATTTGCAGGAATTATAAGTTTGATAAATGAATAAACGTATCCTGCGTAACTAATTGATCCCTTTTTTTAGTGTCTTAAAACTTTTCTTGCTTAAAAACCTTTTAAGAGGGTTAATTTGTTGAAATTAACATTGACAAGATATATTTAGTGATCCCTCCTATAAAAAGAATAATGAATTTATTAAAAAATGCTTCTTAGTAATTCAAAAAGACTAAAGATCCAAGGAATAATTAAAAGAATTGCTCAAGATAAATCAATTACATTAGAAGAAAGGATATATGTTGAGAAATTTGCACACCATAACTCTACAATTTCTCTTTGGCTGAAAAAAGCTAACAGCTTTAGAAGGAATGGTACAAAAAATGATGGTGGGATTGATAACCTCTTGCAATCATTTGGGATAGATGGACTAGATAAAGAAAATCATTTCAACCCAAATGAAGATGATATATCAGATTGGTTTGGAGGTGCTCCTGGTTGGCTAAGAAGAAGCTAGTTTCATTAATTATTCATTTTACCCAGGCTATCTTACACAAATATATACTCATAAAAGATATAAATACCCAAAAAACCCATGGTATAAATTTAATCGGAACTAAATATTTTTTTGAAAAGGTTTTCATATAGATTTTTCTTTTAGACTATTTCTTCCTTACCGTTTTTGAGAATAGGTTTAATTGCTCTATTTATAAATTAAACAATATTCGAAACCAGAAAGATATTAAATCATTTTAAGTAGATAAGTTAATCAGCCTTAATAATCAAAATCTAAGCAACTTTGTTTACACTGTTGATATTGAAATTTACTATTTTTGCCTCATCACGTTCTGAATCATTCCAATATTTTATAAGTTTTTCTAATTCATCAATCCTCTTTTTGGCATTTGCAATTTTTTCAGTAGTTGTCATATAAAATTTTTATCTATCCAATTAATGCATGAAAAAAAAATATTTCAATGGAAGTAACAATTTTTAGAATATAAATATTAATTTTTGGTTAATTACTTCAATATATTATAGACCTAAAGTGGATGAGTAATTATACTTAAAGAAAAAGGTATTTATGAAGAAATTAAATTCTTTGATTTTGAATAGTACTGTTAACTTCTTAGACTTCATATACTCTGGTAGATCTTTACAAAGATTTTGGGTTTTAGAAGTAATAGCTAGATCTCCTTATTTTGCATTTCTTTCGGTTCTTCATTTTAAAGAATCCTTAGGAATTAAAAATGAAAAAACAATGATTTTAATGAAAGAACATTTTTATCAAGCTATAAACGAAACTGAGCATCTTAAAGAAATGGAAAAAAGAGGAGGAGATAGGTTCTGGATTGATAGATTTTTTGCAAGACACCTTGTGCTTGTCTATTACTGGATTATGGTTTTTTATTATTTTTTCTCTCCAGCTAATGCTTATGACGTCAACATAAAAATCGAAGAACATGCATTTGAAACTTATTCCAAATATTTAATAGATAATCCAAATGATCAAAAAATAAAAGAAATTGCTCAAGATGAATTAAATCATGTCCAAGAACTTAACCAAGCTTTGTCAATGCTTACAACAGTTTAGATTAGTGATGAGAAATCTATTAGCAATATTGAGAGAATCACAGAAGAAGAAATTAATCCTAGGCTAATCATTAATGAGACATAACCTTTTTTTCTAGGCAATTTATAGAAAGATATTCCAATAATTAATATCATTATTAATGAGAAAAATATTATAATTTTTTCATTTACCAAATTGAGATGTATAACTAAATTTTTTTCTTCAAAAAATTCGAGAAATTCAGATAAAACTAATTTTTCTTCTATTTTCTTAAAATAGTCATATGAGCTTATAAAAGCAGAACTTAATAAAGATAATGCAACCAGTACAGTAACTGGTTTTGTTAACCTGTTAAGTGTTCTGTTAAAACTTGCCAATAAAATAAGAATAAATAAAGAGGTTACTAAAGGTATTAAAGGTATAAGAGTTGTTGAATTTATGAAATTTCCCACGGAAATAATATGTATCTACCTTAAAATTTTATATTATTTCGACGCGTTATTTTATTAAATAAGATTTTTTAAAATCTTAAATGTAATTAGTACCTATTGCATTCTGTGTAAATTGATACCAAAATTAAATTAGTATTGAAAATAAAATGCTAGCCATTTCTGAAATTATTATTGCAAGTGCAATCTTCCTAGGAATTGTATATTGGGAAGTTAAATTCCTATATACCAAAACTACTGTAGCGAAATAAATTAAATCAAAACAGGAAAATTAAAAACGTAGAAAATTTAAATAAAATTTAAGAATTTAAGTTGACAAAAAAAGCTCTAAATATGAGAGAATAAACACAAATTTTAATTCCCAATAATGAGCGAAGTCCAAAATTCTAATACTAACTCAACTCAGCAGCAGCAGCAGCAGCAGCAGCAATCTTATTCAGAAAGCAAAATTAATTCTGCTGAGAGCGAAAGGCTTTATCTTGAGATGAAAGAAGCTTGGCTTTAAATTTAATTTGTGTTAGAAATAATTTTTCTATAAACTTTTAAAATTTTTTTTAATTTTGAAGTAATCAATACTTTTTTATTTCCTATACCCTTTAAATTTTACTTAACCGCCAATTAAATGTGTTGAGGAAACTTAAGCAGTTAGAGAAAATTAACGGAAGACTAGCAATGGGAGGGTTGATATATTTAGTTTTTACAAAATTAGTTTCTAGCCGTTCCGATATATTAGACCAACTTAAATCTTATTTAATTTAAAAATTAAATTGGAAACATTATCCAGGAATATTTCTTTCTATATAAGCGTCAGTTAAAGCTAAAATTAACCCCAATAATGTTGAAAATATAGCAATTTCAGTTGTTTCCATTTTATTTTTTGAATTACCTCTAGTTTGCGAAATAATTCAAAGCTCGGCAACAAAGCAAATAACTTACTATAGTACACATATACTATTAACTATTTATTGTGAGCTCGGTAACTCCTGAGTTTCTTTTCGTTAGGTCTGGTGATTATGTCGCAATTAAAAAAGAGAATTGCGAAGATACTAAGGAAAAGAATAAAAATTATTGGGTCGGTCAAGTTATCGACTGTATTGGGGGAGCTAGAAATCCAAATTCATGGACCTTGTTTCAAGTTGCCAATATTGACAATGGAGAGATCACTATAATCAACGCCGATATTGTAGAAAAAATTTTGAAACCTTCTGAAGGTTAAGCTTATGGATAATTTAAAAAACTTCTTTCAGTATTACAGAAACAAAAAATAAAATGTACGCTTTAAAAGAATTCACCCCAGTTCCAAGCAGGCAAGTCCGTATACTTGATTCATTGGGCAGGTAGGTTTAATGCCTTTATACATTCTGTAAGTTCTTGATGTTTCCTCAAATCCCAAACTTGATAAAAGATAATTTGCATAAGGATTCAGATTAGAGCAATCCAATAAGATTTGGGCATCTAAATCACCAACTAACTCCCTTATTAATAATTCAGCAAGTGGTGGAGTATCCGCTAAAAGAGGTCCGATTCTCCAGCCTTGCTCATTATCCTCCAATACACAAGGTCTTATCCTGCCAAATCCATGACACATCCCATTATTATCGACAATTGCACTTACATTACCATGAGAATTTTTCAACCAGTCATTTAGAAAATGAGGTCTGGGACTCGGTTCTCTCTGATCATCATAAATCAAAACCGCTTCAGAGGAAATTTTATTACCTGGGACAACTTTAAAAGAATGAAATTGATCTTTATAGAAATTACTCAATGGCAAATCTTGAGAACCATTTAATTTCCATCGATTTGTAATGGAAGATTTTCTAAACCCCCACTTTGCATAATCATTCAATCTGTCTGGGGCAGCCTCAAGACCAATACAATCAACATTTTTTAAATAATCGAGGGCATGTTTCCATAATCTCACTCCGTATCCATTATTTCGGAATTCTTTTTTAACGATAAATAAACCTATAAAACCATAAGAGGAATTATATTTAATACAAGCAATAGAACCTATAGGCTTATTATCGAGACAAGCTAACCATACCCCTTGTTTATCTGTATTTCTATAAATTGATACGTCATCCATTCCAGGAGAAAATCCTTCTAACCTTGCCCAGTTTGTGACTTCTGGTATTTCATTTATTGATATCAATCTAATTGAAAATTTTGCCCTCATAGAAATATATTAACCAAGAAAAATTTGAATTTTTAAAGGTAATATTAATAAATTTGATTATTTCTCATAAATCATTCACTTTAATTTAAGTGGCTAAAAACCTTAGTTTTTACAATTTATCCTCTGATATATTTAATACTATTCATAGTAATAAAATGAAAATTTCTGATAAATTTCATTTAGATGACATTAATAGATTAAAAAATACAGTTCTCACTGGTAAAACGGAAGATATAAAATGGCGGATCCAACATATCAATATAGTTTCTAAACTTTTGGATGAAAATAAAAAAGAGATAATAAAATCACTTTTTGTTGATTTAGGTAAATCTGAAATTGAAGGGCTTTCAGAAATCCTTTTAGTGAAAGAAGAAATTTCACTCATAAAAAAGAAACTCAATTCTTGGATGCGACCAAAAATTATTGATACACCTTTTTATCTATTTCCATCAACCTCCAAAGTTATTTATGAACCTCTTGGGTGTGTCTTAATTCTTGGTCCTTATAATTATCCATTACTTTATGTTTTAAAGCCCTTGGTAAATATTTTCTCAGCAGGCAATACAGCAGTTATAAAACCATCAGAGAAATGTCCTGCGACCTCAAAACTTATTAAAAAACTTACTTCCAAATATTTCCATAAAGATGTCCTAATGACAGTAGAGGGTAATTATAAACAATCCATAAAATTGATTGAGCAAAATTTTGATCACATATTTTTTACGGGGAGTACTGAAACTGGAAAATCTATAATGAAATTAGCTTCTAAAAACTTAACTCCATTAACTCTTGAGTTAAGCGGAACAAATCCTGTAATTATTTTCAAGAATGCAAATTTAGAAGTGGCTGCAAAAAGGATTGTTTGGGGCAAATTTTTTAATTCTGGTCAATCCTGCATGGCTCCGAATCATATCTTTGTAGATAAAGAAATTGAAAATATTTTTATAGAAAAATTAAAGAAATGCATAGTAAGTTTTTACGGAGATAATCCAATTATTTCCGAAAACTTATCAAAATTAGAGGAAAAGCAATTTACATCAACATTAGAAATTCTCAAACAATATAAAAAAGAAAAAAGAATTTTATTTGGGGGCACTTTTAGTAAAAAAAAGTTGAAAATATCTCCTACGATTTTGAGAACTAATTTAAATGAAACAGATATTTTGCAGCAAGAACTATTCAGTTCACTGCTTCCAGTAATAAGAATCAATGATAAAGAATCAGCTTTAAAACAGATTAATCAAACATCAAAACCATTAGCAATCTACTTATTCGGAGGCAATAAAAAAATCCATAATCATATTTCAAAAGTAACCAGCTCAGGAACAATTTGTATAAATGATGTGATGTTACCAGTCCTGATTCCAAATTTACCGTTTGGAGGCGTTGGGCAAAGTGGTATTGGTAAATTTCATGGCGAAGAAGGATTTCGAAATTTTTCAAATCAAAAATCTATTACTTTTAAAGGTTTTTTATTTGATTCAAATCTGCGTTATCCTCCGTACGAAAGAGTAAAGAAATTTTTAAAGTTTATTTTTCAGCTTTAAATTACTTAATTTATTTTCAAAACCCTAGCGAATTTCTATTAAAGGACTATCTTTAAATAAACAGCGAAGTTAATGAAATTTGTATTTTTAGTAATTGCCATATTTATTAATTTTTTTAATCACTCATTTATAAAATCCGAAGAAAAGATAGATTCAGCAAAAAATAAAATTGAGAATATTGCGAAAAAAGAACCAATTAATGAAGAAAAAACTGAAATAAAAAAATTTCATATAGTAAAAAGTGGGGATACAATTTCAAGTATTTCAAAATTTTATTCAATTAACAAAGATTTAATTATCAAATTAAATAACTTAAAAGATGAAAATTATATCTATGTTGGCCAAAATCTTATCATCTCAGAATCTACCGAAAAATTTACAAAACAAACAGATTTAATAAATAATTACCATATTGTTCAAATAGGTGAAAATCTTACTGAAATATCAAACAAATATGACTTAAAAGTGATCGATCTTGTAGAAATTAATAATCTCAATAATCCGGATTCAATAAAAATTGGGCAAAAGCTTTTATTGAGCAAAAAAGATCCGACAAGTTCGGATAATTATCAAATAACTAACAGTGAAAAAAGTAATCAATTAATTGAATTTGATAAACAAATTTATGGTCCAATAATTATTCAAAGCAAATCTAATAAAACAAGTAAAAATAGAAAAGTTTTAAATGTACTAAATCAAGAAAACAAAAAACTGATCCTTTCAATAAATTGCAATACAAATGAATTAAATGTAAGAATCCCAGGCAGAAAATGGAGGGGTAGTAAGCCTGCCAAAGAAGAGTTCGAAGAGAATTTAATAAAAGATTTTTGTTAGAGTTTTAATTAATATGTGTGAATAATTTGTTTAAGATTATTAATCATAGGTTATTCTTTAAGAAGTCAACTTAAAACTAATGGCAATTTCAAGAGGAGATCTAGTACGCGTAAAAAGACCAGAATCATATTGGTATAATGAAATCGGTAAAGTTGCCTCAGTTGATACTTCAGGTATTAAATATAATTGTGTAGTAAGATTTGATAAGGTAAACTATGCAGGAATAAGCGGTACTGATGGTGGAGCTAATACAAACAATTTTGCTGAAAGTGAATTAGAAAAAGCCTAAATAATTGCCTGAGTTACCTGAAGTAGAAACTGTTCGAAGAGGTTTAGAGCAAAAACTTAATAACTTTATTATTAAAAAAGTAGAAGTTTGTAGGGATTCAACTGTAGCATTCCCTGCCAACAAAGAAGTATTTATTAAGGGGCTTAAGAGCTCGCTTTTATACAAATGGAACAGGAGAGGAAAATATTTAATAGCTGAACTAAAAAAAATTGAAAATGAGAAAATTCAAATTAATGAAAAAGTATCATTAAAACATAATGGATTTCTTGTCGTTCATTTAAGAATGACTGGATATTTCAAGTATATTAATAAACCTACCCCGCCCTGTAAACATACAAGAATAAGATTTTTAGATAAAAATAATAAAGAGCTTAGATACATTGATGTAAGAAGTTTTGGCCAAATGTGGTGGATTAAGCAAGGGTTATCGCCCAATAAAATAATCAGAGGATTAGGCTCATTAGGACCAGAACCATTTTCTGAAAACTTTGATGCAAAATACCTTAGGAAAGTTATTTCAAAAAGAACAAAATCTATAAAAGCTATTTTATTAGATCAAACAATAGTGGCTGGTATAGGCAATATTTATGCTGATGAAAGTTTATACTCGGCTGGCATCTCACCTTTTAGGGAAGCTCAAACAATAAAGAAGAATGAGTTAATAAAGCTCAAAGAATCAATTGTAACTGTATTAAAAAAAAGTATAGGTTCTGGTGGGACAACATTTAGTGACTTCAGAGACTTGGAGGGAGAGAATGGGAATTTTGGTTTACAGACAAATGTCTATAGAAGAACTGGTAAAGAATGTCATAAATGTGGAAATTTAATAAAAAGGCAAAAAATTGCTGGAAGAAGTACTCATTGGTGTCCTAAATGCCAAAAATAAAAAAGGGCTTACTCAAGTGGAGTAAACCCTTTTAAATATTTTTACCTGGCATTGAGCTATTTTCTCAAGGGGCTACCCCCTAAATATTTTCGCCGCTGATGCGTTTCACAACCGAGTTCGAGATGGATCGGAGTGGTTCCACATCGCCATGAACACCAGGATAGTGTGAACCTTGAGAACTGCATAGAAAATTATATAAATTAAAAACAATAAATTAAGTTTATTTGGTCAAGCCCTCGGTCTATTAGTACTCCTCCGCTGCACTTGTTACCAAGCTTCCACGTAGAGCCTATCAACGGGTGTTCTTCCCGTGACCTTACTGGCTTAAGCCATGGCAATACTCATCTTGAGGTGGGCTTCCCACTTAGATGCTTTCAGCGGTTATCCACTCCGCACATGGCTACCCAGCGTTTACCGTTGGCACGATAACTGGCACACCAGAGGTGCGTTCCTCCCGGTCCTCTCGTACTAGGGAGAAATCCTCTCAATATTCCTGCGCATACACCGGATATGGACCGAACTGTCTCACGACGTTCTGAACCCAGCTCGCGTACCGCTTTAATGGGCGAACAGCCCAACCCTTGGGACCGACTTCAGCCCCAGGTTGCGATGAGCCGACATCGAGGTGCCAAACCTCCCCGTCGATGTGAACTCTTGGGGGAGATCAGCCTGTTATCCCTAGAGTAACTTTTATCCGTTGAGCGACGGCCCTTCCACGCAGAACCGTCGGATCACTAAAACCGACTTTCGTCCCTGTTCGACTTGTAGGTCTCACAGTCAAGCTCCCTTCTGCTTTTGCACTCAACGACTGATTTCCAACCAGCCTGAGGGAACCTTTGTGCGCCTCCGTTACCTTTTAGGAGGCGACCGCCCCAGTCAAACTGCCCATCAGATACTGTCCGCTTCCCGGATAACGGGCAAGCGTTAGAACCCTAGCTCTAAAAGAGTGGTATCTCACCGATGACTCAATAGTACCCACAAGCACTATTTCAACGTCTCCCACCTATTCTGCGCATTCAGAGCCCGAGCACAATATCAAACTACAGTAAAGCTTCATAGGGTCTTTCTGTCCGGGTGTATGTAGTCCGCATCTTCACAGACAATTCTATTTCGCCGAGCCTCTCTCCGAGACAGCGCGCAAATCGTTACACCTTTCGTGCGGGTCGGAACTTACCCGACAAGGAATTTCGCTACCTTAGGACCGTTATAGTTACGGCCGCCGTTCACCGGGGCTTCAGTCGCCAGCTTCACTAAAAGCTAACCAGCTTCCTTAACCTTCCGGCACTGGGCAGGTGTCAGCCCCCATACATCGTCTTGCGACTTAGCGGAGACCTGTGTTTTTGGTAAACAGTCGCTTGCGCCTCTTCACTGCGACCAGCTCTCGCTGGCACCCCTTCTCCCGAAGTTACGGGGCCATTTTGCCGAGTTCCTTAGAGAGAGTTATCTCGCGCCCCTCGGTATTCTCTACCACCCCACCTGTGTCGGTTTCGGGTACTGGCATTTGTGTCTTAACGAGTGTAGGGCTTTTCTTGGAAGCATGACATCACCAACTTCGCTGCCGTAGCAGCTCGTACTCACGCCTTAGCTCAAGATGTTTTCTCCATCTCTCAAAGCCTCGAACGCTTGAACCAGTAACCAACATCTGGCCTGGTTAGCCTTCTCCGTCCCCCTTCTCAAAACACATCTGGTACAGGAATATTGACCTGTTATCCATCGACTACGCCTTTCGGCCTCGCCTTAGGTCCAGACTAACCCTCCGCGGACGAGCCTGCCGGAGGAACCCTTAGGGTTTCGGGGCATGGGATTCTCACCCATGTTTTCGCTACTCAAGCCGACATTCTCACTTCTATGCTGTCCACGTCCGCTTACGCTAACGCTTCACCCTACATAGAACGCTCCCCTACCATAAATAAATTTATCCGCAGCTTCGGTATAACGCTTAGCCCCGTTCATTTTCGGCGCAGGATCGCTCGACCAGTGAGCTATTACGCACTCCTTTGAGGATGGCTGCTTCTAGGCAAACCTCCTGGTTGTCTGGGCAATCCCACCTCCTTTATCACTTAGCGTTAATTTTGGGACCTTAGCTGGCGGTCTGGGCTGTTTCCCTCTTGACTATGGAGCTTATCCCCCACAGTCTGACTGCCTAGTTACACACAGGGTATTCAGAGTTCATATCGATTTGGTACCGCTTTCGCAGCCCGCACCGAAATGGTTGCTTTACCCCCCTGCTGGAGCACTAGACGCTACGCCTCAACGTATTTCGGGGAGAACCAGCTAGCTCCTGGTTCGATTGGCATTTCACCCCTAACCACAGCTCATCCGCTGAATTTTCAACTTCAGTCGGTTCGGACCTCCACTTGGTATCACCCAAGCTTCATCCTGGCCATGGTTAGATCACCAGGGTTCGGGTCTATAAACACTGACAAACGCCCTATTAAGACTCGCTTTCGCTGTGGCTCCACCATTTCCGGTTTAACCCGCCAGTGCCTATAAGTCGCCGGCTCATTCTTCAACAGGCACACGGTCACCCGATTAGTCGGGCTCCCATTGCTTGTAAGCTCACGGTTTCATGTTCTATTTCACTCCCCTCCCGGGGTTCTTTTCACCTTTCCCTCGCGGTACTGTTTCACTATCGGTCACACAGTAGTACTTAGCCTTACGAGGTGGTCCTCGCAGATTCACACGGAATTCCACGTGCTCCGTGCTACTCGGGATACAGCTAGGTCAACTCATCTTTCGATTACGGGGCTTTCACCCTCTGTGGCACGCCATTCAAACGTTTCTTCTAGACTTATTGATCCATATTGCTGTCCCACAACCCCGATAGTCAAGACTATCGGTTTGGGCTGTTCCCCGTTCGCTCGCCGCTACTGAGGGAGTCGTTATTTACTTTCTCTTCCTCCAGCTACTAAGATGTTTCAGTTCGCTGGGTTAGCTCGCACCAACCTATATATTCAGTTGGCCGTACATGGGGTTGCCCCATTCGGAAATTCCCGGATCAAAGTGTGCTTCCAACTCCCCGAGACTTATCGCAGGTAACCACGTCCTTCATCGCCTCTGTGTGCCTAGGTATCCTCCGTGAGCCCTTTGTAGCTTGACCAATAACTTCAAAATTGAAGCATCAGCTTAATAGAATTGTTATTAATGCATTCGCACAAATAAAAAATCTGCATCATTAAAGATGCTTATTGTCTTTAAAATAATCTATGCAGTTGTCAAGGTTCTCTGAAAACAATGAAATAAATTCAATGAGTCCAGCATCTTAATGATTTCATTAGGAAGCTAGATTCGTTCAGAATTTGATCACAACTCAAAATGTTTCCTATTACAAATTATGGCAGAGGTGGTAATCAGTGGAGGTAAGCGGACTCGAACCGCTGACATCCTGCTTGCAAAGCAGGCGCTCTACCAACTGAGCTATACCCCCAACATAGAGATATGGGCCATCCTGGACTTGAACCAGGGACCTCACCCTTATCAGGGGTGCGCTCTAACCACCTGAGCTAATGGCCCAGGAAAAATAATGGGTGTGACCTAGAAAAACTTAGGAAATGAAAATCTTAATAAATTAAGAATGTGAGATACCGATCGACCTAAGGTGACAAAATAATAATTTTAAACATTTTGTTGTCTCCCTGTTAGGAGGTGATCCAGCCGCACCTTCCGGTACGGCTACCTTGTTACGACTTCACCCCAGTCATTAGCCCCACCTTCGGCGTCCTCCTCCACAAGGGTTGGAGTAACGACTTCGGGCATGGCCAACTTCCATGGTGTGACGGGCGGTGTGTACAAGGCCCGGGAACGTATTCACCGCAGTATGCTGACCTGCGATTACTAGCGATTCCTACTTCACGTAGGCGAGTTGCAGCCTACGATCTGAACTGAGCCACGGTTTATGGGATTTGCTAGCTCTCGCGAGTTTGCTGCCCTTTGTCCGTAGCATTGTAGTACGTGTGTAGCCCAGGGTGTAAGAGGCATGATGACTTGACGTCATCCACACCTTCCTCCGGTTTATCACCGGCGGTCTTTCTAGAGTGCCCAACTAAATGCTGGCAACTAAAAACGTGGGTTGCGCTCGTTGCGGGACTTAACCCAACATCTCACGACACGAGCTGACGACAGCCATGCACCACCTGTCACTGCATTCCCGAAGGCACCCTCAAATTTCTAAGAGGTTCGCAGGATGTCAAACCCTGGTAAGGTTCTTCGCGTTGCATCGAATTAAACCACATACTCCACCGCTTGTGCGGGCCCCCGTCAATTCCTTTGAGTTTCACACTTGCGTGCGTACTCCCCAGGCGGAACACTTAACGCGTTAGCTACGACACCGAAGGGGTCGATTCCCCCGACACCTAGTGTTCATCGTTTACGGCCAGGACTACAGGGGTATCTAATCCCTTTCGCTCCCCTGGCTTTCGTCCATGAGCGTCAGTAATGGCCCAGCAGAGCGCCTTCGCCACTGGTGTTCTTCCCGATATCTACGCATTTCACCGCTACACCGGGAATTCCCTCTGCCCCTACCATACTCAAGCCTTTCAGTTTCCACTGCCATGATGGAGTTAAGCTCCACGCTTTAACAGCAGACTTGAAAAGCCGCCTGCGGACGCTTTACGCCCAATAATTCCGGATAACGCTTGCCACTCCCGTATTACCGCGGCTGCTGGCACGGAATTAGCCGTGGCTTATTCCTCAAGTACCGTCATATCTTCTTCCTTGAGAAAAGAGGTTTACAGCCCAGAGGCCTTCGTCCCTCACGCGGCGTTGCTCCGTCAGGCTTTCGCCCATTGCGGAAAATTCCCCACTGCTGCCTCCCGTAGGAGTCTGGGCCGTGTCTCAGTCCCAGTGTGGCTGATCATCCTCTCAGACCAGCTACTGATCGAAGCCTTGGTGAGCCATTACCTCACCAACTAGCTAATCAGACGCGAGCTCATCCTCAGGCGAAATTCATTTCACCAGTAGGCATATGGGGTATTAGCGGTCGTTTCCAACCGTTATCCCCCTCCTGAGGGCAGATTCTCACGCGTTACTCACCCGTCCGCCACTAACCCGAAGGTTCGTTCGACTTGCATGTGTTAAGCACGCCGCCAGCGTTCATCCTGAGCCAGGATCAAACTCTCCGTTGTGTTCAAATCCTTTTGTAGATAAATCTACTCAATTTGAATTGCTTTATCCAAATAAAAACTTCAGTATTTGTATTTAGTTTCAGCCTCCTTAAATTTTAAGGATTACATTGAGTGCACATTAAATATTTATAAAGTGACTTTCCAAGATCTCAGATCCGTTTGCATCAAAGCCATAAGTTAGCAATTGATGACATTTTTATATACTCTTGACGGGACCTCACACCTTTATTGCATGTACATCTTGAAATAACCAAAAAAATTTAGTTATTCTTGACGCAATAAAAGCATCAGTTCCTAAGTTTTTAAATTTTCTAGGTGCAGAGTTAAACAACAAGTGAGTAACTCATTTCGAAGGTAAAACCCTTCTTCTGGCTGAAAATAATGATCGAAATCAAATCTCCAAAAAATTCATTCATTTACCAAAAATCAGATTTAAGGTAATTTCTTGAATAGTGCAAAAATTATATTTCTGCCCAGAAGAAAATACTAAACCATCCGACTGTAATTGTGCAACCTTTTATACAAAATTTTTTTATTAATTTTTTATTTGTTCAAAGTCTCATTAAACAACTAGGCTTAAATAAAGGGTTATAAATGAAATGGCAGAAAGATTTAGTCAAAAAAATTTAAGAGTAAGACCAAGTTCTGATGAAGAGAAAATTGTAACAAATGCAAAAAAACACTTCGAAAAGACTTTGGTTGAAATATCAGGCGAATTAGTGGGAAGCGTTGCTGCACTAGAACACCCAACAAAAAATAAAAAATTAAATTATGGAGAAATATTTTTAAGAGACAATGTTCCCGTAATGATTTATCTCATTACCCAAAAACGTTACGAAATTGTCAAAAAGTTCCTAAGTGTATGCCTTGAGTTACAAAGCTCTAATTACCAAACACGTGGCGTATTTCCTACTAGTTTCGTTGAAGAAAATGGACAGCTTATTGGAGACTATGGTCAGAGATCAATAGGGAGGATTACTTCAGCTGATGCAAGTTTATGGTGGCCCATTTTATGTTGGTATTATGTCAACAAAAGTGGTGATTATGCCTTCGGAAAAAGTCAAAGCGTTCAAAGAGGTATTCAACTTCTACTAGATCTAGTTCTACATCCAACATTTGAGGGTACTCCAGTACTTTTTGTTCCAGATTGCGCATTTATGATTGATAGACCTATGGATGTATGGGGAGCACCTCTAGAAGTTGAAGTTTTACTTCATGGATGTTTAAAAAGTTGTATTAACTTAATGGAATTAAGTAGAGCGGATCATGTTAGTAGACTTCTAGATCAAAGACTTATTCTTACAAATCAATGGGTTAAGGATTTAGGAAGTTTTCTTTTAAAACATTATTGGGTTACTAGCCAAACAATGCAAATTTTAAGAAGAAGGCCAACTGAGCAGTATGGAGATGATCAACACTTCAATGAATTTAATGTTCAACCTCAAGTGGTTCCCTCATGGCTACAAGATTGGTTAGAGAATAGAGGTGGTTACTTAATTGGAAATATAAGGACAGGAAGGCCTGACTTTCGATTTTACAGTTTAGGCAATTCTTTAGCATGTATGTTCGGAGTACTGCCTCCTGAAGAACAAAGAGCTTTATTTAGATTAGTTTTACATAACAGACAGCATTTGATGGCTCAAATGCCTATGAGAATTTGTCATCCTCATATGGACGTTGAAGAATGGCAAAATAAAACTGGATCTGATCCAAAGAATTGGCCTTGGAGTTACCATAACGGTGGTCATTGGCCCAGCTTACTTTGGTTTTTTGGTACAGCTGTCTTATTACATCAAAAACATTATGGTTCTGACGATGTGATTCTTATGGAAGAAATGAAATCTTTAATAGAGGAATCATACTGGTGTCAACTTAATCAATTACCTAAGCAAGAATGGGCAGAATATTTTGATGGACCTACAGGTACTTGGGTTGGGCAACAATCAAGAACATATCAAACTTGGACAATTGTTGGATTTTTATTAATGAATCATTTCTTAAGAAATGAATATAACGATCTAGATATGTTTAAAATTTGAGTCTAAAATAGGCCTAAGGTTAGTGATTTATCAATTGGTAAACATGCCCCAATACCAAGATATATTGTTAGAAAAGTTCCGAATAAGAAGACGGACATTGCTATTGGTCTTCTAAATGGATTAGAAAATTTATTAACGTTTTCGATAAAAGGTAAAATCATTAATCCGAGTGGGATTAATGTTTGAAGTGCAATACCCAAAAGTTTATTAGGAACAACCCTAAGTATTTGGAAAACTGGATAGAGGTACCATTCAGGAAGTATTTCCAAGGGTGTTGCGAAGGGATTAGCTTTGTCTCCCAACATTGCAGGATCAAGAACTGCTAAACCAACTACACAGGCAATAGTTCCTAAGATAACTACCGGGAAGATATATAATAGATCATTTGGCCAAGCTGGTTCACCATAATAATTATGGCCCATACCTTTAGCTAATTTTGCTCTTAATTTTGGATCAGATAGATCTGGCTTTTTTAACGTAGACATATGGAAAACTAATAATAATTTAAGTATAAGAGTTTATAAAGGACCTGAAATACCCTGTTTACGAATCATTAAAAAGTGCATCAACATGAAAACTGCTAATGACCATGGCAATACAAAAGTATGGAGACTGTAAAATCTGGTTAAAGTGGATTGTCCAACACTTTCTCCACCTCTAAGTAGTTCAACCATAAAGTCACCAATTATTGGTATTGCAGCTGGGACGCCTGAAACAATCTTAACTGCCCAATAACCTACCTGATCCCAAGGCAGGGAGTATCCCGTTACTCCAAAAGCAACAGTTATAACTGCCATTACAACACCTGTAACCCAAGTTAATTCTCTTGGCCTCTTAAAACCTCCGGTAAGGTAAACCCTAAAGACATGAAGAATTAACATCAAAACCATCATTGATGCACTCCACCTATGCACAGATCTAATTAACCATCCAAAACTTACATCGGTCATTAGATAACTGACTGAACTATAAGCTTGTGTAACTGTTGGCTTATAGTAAAAAGTCATTGCAAAACCTGTTGCAAATTGAATTAGGAAGCATACTAAAGTTATGCCTCCTAAACAATAGAAAATATTTACGTGAGGGGGTACGTACTTGGAAGTTACGTCGTCAGTTATGTCTTGAATTTCAAGCCTTTCTTGAAACCAGTCATAAACAGATGAAGAATTCGCCATCCAAAAAAAAATTAGCTTTGATATAAAGAGCTTACTTAAAATTCTTATACTTGGTGTTAACACTTAACCCAATGAATTCATCTTTTAACAAACTTTTAACATTCAAAACTGTGATCACTGCATCAATGATCATCATTATTTCTATAAATATTTTGTTGATAGAAAGAGTGGATGCTCTCAGTGATAGCAGGCAATTAGTACTTGACGCTTGGACCTTGGTCAACGAAGGTTTTTATGATCCAGAAAAGTTTGATGAAATCCAATGGAAAAGAATTAGACAAAAAACATTACAGAAACAAATTGAAACAAGTGAAGAGGCTTATTCCGCAATTGAAGACATGTTAAGACCTCTAGAAGATCCCTACACGAGAGTTTTACGTCCAAAAGATTATGAACTACTTAAATCAAGTAATTTCGGGAGTGAAATTAATGGTGTTGGGCTTCAATTAGGTGAAGATGATGACAATAAAGTTAAAGTTATTTCTACACTAGGGGGTTCACCAGCTGAAGAAGCTGGAATAGTAAGCGGGGACTTGATAGAGACAGTGGACGGAATCTCATCAGAAAAATTAGGGCTTGCAAGTACAGCCTCTAAGTTAAGAGGTGAATCAGGGACAAAAGTTTTAATTGAAGTATCTTCGGAATCAGGAGAAATTAGAGAAGTCGATCTAGAGAGGAGATCAGTCGATCTCAGACCTGTTAGAACAAAAAGATTAAGAGACGATTCTCACACAATAGGATACCTAAGGATAACTCAATTCAGCGAAAGCGTACCCAAAAAAGTTGAAGAGGCACTTCAAGAATTAAAAGAGAAAGAGGTTGAGGGCTTAATCCTGGATCTTAGAAATAATTCAGGGGGACTAGTAAGCTCAGGTATAGCAGTTGCAGACTCATTATTGAGTGAGAAACCTGTAGTCGAGACAAAAGATAGAAATGGAATCAAAGATGCAATTATCTCTCAAAAAGAGACATCATTTGATGGACCAATGGTGACTTTAGTAAATAAAGGTACTGCAAGTGCCAGTGAAATACTTGCTGGTTCTTTAAAAGATAATGAGAGATCAATTCTTATGGGCGAACAAACTTATGGGAAAGGCTTAATTCAATCCCTAAAAAGCTTGGGAGAAGATAGTGGTATTGCCATAACAGTGGCTAGTTACTTAACTCCCAAAGGTAATAATATTCAAGGCCAAGGTATTACTCCTGACAAATTACTTGATCTGCCGGATGCAAGTGATTATGGAAGTACTGAAGATAAATGGGTGAGGAATGCAGAATTATTTCTGGGTTCGCTTTTAGAAAAAGGAGAAGTTTCAGTTCAAACAATTGAATTAAACAATGAAGAAATCAAATCTTTAAATGGCTAAAGATTGAAAATAAAAAATCCTAAAAATATGAGTATTAAAAGAATTTTTCATGACCCGATTCATAAAGAGATAGTTTTTGATGGAGGAAAGCCAGAAGAATTAATGATTATGGAATTAATTGATACAGTTGCTTTTCAAAGACTGAGAAGAATAAAACAACTGGGAGCGGCATCATTACTTTTTCATGGTGCAGAATCGAGTAGATTTACTCACTCAATTGGTGTTTTTTGTATAGCAAGAAAAATTTATAAGAGATTAATTGAAAGTAAATCTTCATTTTGTGAAAATAAATTTGTTCTTTATGGAGCAGCTCTACTACATGATCTAGGTCATGGACCTTTAAGCCATACCAGTGAAACAATATTCAAGCATGATCACGAACAATGGTCTGAAAACTTAGTTAAAAATTATTCTCCAATAAATTCAATCCTCAAAAAATATGACAACGAATTACCCAGAAAAATTAGTGAATTATTTCAATCAAAACAACTATTTTCAAAACCTCTAAAAACATTGATAAGTAGTGAGATAGATTGCGATCGCCTCGATTATCTTTTACGCGATAGTTACAATACAGGTACTAATTATGGCTTAGTAGATTTAGAGAGAATAATTTCAGCTCTTACCTTTTCACCTGATGGGAATATCGGAATCAAACCAAAAGGAGTTATTGCTATTGAGCATTTCCTTGTACTTAGAAACTTGATGTATAGAACAATCTACAATCACAGGATAAACGAAATATCAACATGGATTCTGGAGAAAATTTTATACACAATAAAACATAATTACGACAAAAAAATTTGGTTAGATAATTCTCTAAATAAATGGATTTTTTCACCTTCAAAGATTGATTTTAATGATTTCATAAGGAATGATGATATAACCTTTTATTATCATTTGATGAGATGGAAAGATGAACCTTTTGAGCCACTTTCTACACTATGTAAAATGTTTATTGATAGAGACTTATTAAAGGCATCAGATATAAGTTTTTTAAGCAAGATAAATAGATTAAAAATCCTTGCATTTGCCACAAAATTATGTGAAAAGAATGGTTATGATTCAGAAATATTTTGCGGGATTAAGGAAAGGTCTTTTAAAGGTTTTGAATCTAACAATGCACTAAAAATATGGGACGGCACTTATCAAAGCTCATTAGAAAATAGTTCTGCATTGATAAAAACTTTAATGAGATCTGAGGAAAGCTCCTTTATTATTTATCCAGGTATGATCAAAAATGAAATAAAAAATGAAATTTCATTAATAAAAAACAATTCCTAGATTTAATTCAATGGAAATCGTTTTAGAAAACACTAAAAGTAAATATTTAGAAATTTTTTCTTTGTTAGATAAAGATAATATCAATGAAACTTTCAAAAGATTTTCTTCCATCAAGGGGCCTTTAGAAGCAAAAATTATTGCAATCAATGAATCAATAAGTTCTCATCAATTATCAAAATTAAAAAATCATTTTGACAAAATAAATATTTGTTCCTTATGCATTTACTCAAATAATAGAGATACGATACTAAGTGGAAAGTACTTAAAAATAGATTCAGTCTTTAAAAAAGAGCAAGAGATTAAAAATAAGTTACTATTATTCAATTCACAAAAGAAAGACGATATTCTTCACAAAGGAACAGTACGATCGGGTGAAAGAATATCTTCAAATGGAAACCTATGCATTATTGGAGATGTTAATCCAGGAGCAATAGTTTCAGCTAATAAAAATATTTACGTTTGGGGCAAATTACTAGGGATCGCATTCGCAGGGAAAAGTGGCAATAAAAATGCCTCTATTGCATCACTTTATCTAAACCCTTTACAGTTAAGAATTGCTGATGTGATAGCTATTGGGCCAAAGGATAAGCCTAAAAATTGTTATCCAGAAATTGCTGTCATATATAAACAAACGATAATTATCAAACCACATCTAATCGAAAGTAAAAATTAATCAATCATTTGCAATAAATTAATTCAAACTAGATAAATTTAAGAATTACTTAATATTTAAAATATTTAACTTTCTACAAGTGGCTTTATTATTTGGAAAATCCATAAAATCGTGGGGAAAAATACTCGCACAATCTTAATTTGTTCAGGCAAAGGAGGGGTTGGTAAAACAACTTTAACTGCAAACCTAGGGATAGCACTTGCCAATAGCGGAGCAACAACTGCTGTTTTAGATGCTGATTTTGGCTTAAGAAATTTAGATCTCCTTCTAGGATTAGAAAATCGCATTATTTATACGGCTCAAGATGTTCTAGATAAGAATTGTCGTCTTGACCAAGCATTGGTTAGACATAAAAAAGAACCTAATCTTGCTCTTCTACCTGCTGGAGATCCAAGGATGTTGGATTGGATGAAGCCCGAGGATATGAAAAAAATTAGTGAGCTACTAAGTGAGAACTTTGATTTTGTGTTAGTAGATTGTCCCGCAGGTGTAGAAGATGGCTTTAAAAATGCTCTTGCAGCCTGTAAAGAAGCTATTGTTGTTACTAACCCAGAATTATCCGCAGTGCGGGATGCGGATAGAGTAATAGGGATTCTTAATACATCAGATATAGAGCCTATCCAACTCGTAATCAATAGAGTTCGCCCAAACATGATGGCTAGTCAAGAAATGTTATCTATCGAAGATGTTCAAGGAATCCTTTCTTTGCCTTTGTTAGGTATTGTTTTAGAAGATGAACAGGTAATAATAAGTACAAATAGAGGAGAGCCACTGACACTAACAGATGGAAGATCTCCTGCAAAAAAATGTTATTTGAATGTTTCTCAAAGACTTACAAATAAAGATGTACCAATTATCGATCCCAAAAAAGAAGGCAAAAGTCTTAAAGATAAATTCATCAGATTAATGCAAACAAAGGTTTTTTAAAATGATGACTCTCAGAGATCTTATAAATAAATTACTAGGCAGAGAAACTTCTAGTGCAAATACAGCAAGAGAAAGATTACAACTTGTACTTGCTCATGACAGGGTTGATATGAGTTCCTTAACAACTGATCTTTTAGATAAAATGAGGAAAGAGATTCTTGATGTTGTTGCTAAATATGTTGAAATTGATTTTGAAGAGGTTGCAGTAAGTTTAGAGACTGAGGATAGAATGACCGCATTAGTTGCCAATTTACCAATAAAAAGAACCATTTCAGGAGAAATAAAATTCAAAAAAACTGATAAATCTGATAAAGCTAATAAAGATATCAAAAAGTAATAAATTTAAAAAATGCTAAAAAAATACTGATAATTGACCCTCCCTAATTGTAAGATGAAGTGATTGCCGGCTTAGCTCAGCGGTAGAGCAGCGCTTTTGTAAAGCGAAGGTCATCAGTTCAAATCTGTTAGCCGGCATTTTGATTTAATTAATTCTGTTCGATATTATTTGCTGAGAATAAAAAGATTAAACCCATAAGAGCAATGATAGGAAACAATTTTATTTCGAGAACATACTCTAAAAAAAATGCAAAAGGTTCAAATATCCAATAAGTTAAAAATTGGATTAATAAAACAAAAAATAATAATAAAAACATTAATACAATTCCCCAACTAATACTTCTCCTTCTCTAATCAGTCTCCAATCTCCACGTTTCTTCCAGAATATTATAGTACTTGCTTTTTCACTACTTTTTTCCCATGGAATAGGCCCCAGAATGTCTACAGAAGGGAAGTCTAATCCAACACCTTCAGCTGTAATTGATCCTTTGAAACCTGAAATATTTGCACTTGAAGTTAACAATGGGCCTGTAACTCTTAAAAGAGATTGTGCCATATATGAATTTGGAATCCTCAACCCAATAGTAAGATCATTGCTAGTTAGGTTTACAGTCTGCTTTTCTGAAGCAGGAATAACAATTGTAAGAGCTCCAGGCCAATATTTTGAAGCTATATTTTCATAATCTTCTTTAGCTGATTCATGAACATAATCAATTAAATGTTCATGTTCTGATCCCATAAGAATTAAGGGTTTGTTTCTATCTCTTTTTTTAAACTCATAAATAATATTTGAAAATTTTGGTAAGCATCCAATTGCTGGTAAGGTGTCGGTAGGGAAAATTATAGGTAACCCACTTTGAAGAGTATTTAAAGCTGATTTACAGTTTATTAAATTCATTAAGAATATTACCAATAATAATTTATTTATATCTTCCAATGGTAAACCTACCAATACCTGAAAGATCTTTCACAATTTCTATTGATGTAAATTTATTTTTAATAAGTAGTTGTTTTACTTTTTCACCTTGATCAAAATGATTCTCCAAAATTAGCCAGCCCTTGTCTTTTAAATATAATGGTGCTTTTTGTATTATTTCCCTAATATGTTTTAAACCATCTTCGCCGCCTAATAAAGCAACTTTAGGTTCGAAATTTTTAACTTCTTTGGGTAATTTTTCATAAGTATCTTTAGGAATATATGGCGGGTTTGAAATAGCAAGGTCTATTTTTCTTTTAAAAGTTTCAAGAGGTGACCACCAATTTCCACAATAAAATTTCAAATTTGATTGTTTAGAAGAATTTATATAATTTTTAATGGCTATTTCTAATGCGTCTTGATCTATGTCAGTTGCCACTCCTTCGCTCAATGGATAAGCCAATGCCAACGCAATACTTATAGCGCCAGATCCAGTTCCTAATTCAGCAAAAAATAATTTCTCTGACTTCCTTCGAAATATATTGAAGACAATATCTACTATGAGCTCTGTCTCTGGTCTGGGAATAAGTACTTTATTTGTAACTTTTAATTTTAAATTTCTCCAAAAAGTTATTCCGCAGAGATATTGAATTGGGCAAGATTTTAGTAAATGATCATCCCAAACAGATTCTAAAAATTCTAGGTTTTTTTTTAAATATAAGTTTCCTTCAGGATTTATATTAAACGAGTTTAGATCACTAGTTGATATACCGCCTAAAGAATCTAGTAAAAGAGATAGAGATTGATGATCTCCCCCCTTAGAAAGTTGCTTTTTTTTCCAAAATAAAAATTCTTTTACAGAAATGCTAAGCATTTATAAAAGCTTTAGCGTTTTGGGCCAAGCTTTCCTTTACCAGATTCTGAGTAGAAGCTTGATTTTTCTCCATCTTGAGTAGAAATAAATAAACCTATAAGGAATATTGTTGGCACCCCTACAAATAAAAGGCTAGCTACGAATCCGAAATTAGTTGTTTCCATTTAGATGACAGTTCTATTAGGTATTAAGACTATAGACATATAACTTGAAATAAAGTGGAAAAATAAACAAATTTTTATCAACTAATTAACAGTCTTAAACAATTAGCGAGGTAATTTTTTATTTTCGCTATTTTTTTTAAGTTCTTCCAAATTTGAAGGTGGAGATTGTGGTTTCGTTAAAATGACTGTAGATGATTTTATTAATGTTTGGCATGCAAGTCGCCAATTCTCAGGTCTATTTTTGAGTTTTTCTTCTTCAACTGATGTAAGAGGGCTTAAAGAATTTTTGCTTCCTCCTTCAACTGAAATAAAACAAGTACTGCATTGCCCTGCGCCTCCACAATTTCCTAAAATTCCTTTTAATCCATAAAGTTGTAAGTTCTCTTTCATTACTAATTCTCTTAAATTCTCACCAGGATTACATTGAACCTCTAAATCCTCACGGATAAATCTGATAGTTGCCATTTTTTTAGTTATTTTTCTTATTTTGGCGTTTTACTTTGAGAATTGTGACCAAAATATTAACAATTTTTAGCATAAAATTCCTTGTAAATTCATTTCAGCAAAGCGATTTGCCCATTTTTTGCAAGAAAATAAATTTATTTACAAAAATCCCTCAAAGACTAAAAAACCCTTACTATCGTGATGTTTAGCTGTTTATTCAGCATAGTTACTAGAAATTAACCGATGGGATTGCCTTGGTATCGAGTTCACACAGTAGTCATCAATGACCCAGGTCGACTACTTGCTGTGCATCTTATGCATACTGCATTATTAGCCGGCTGGGCCGGTTCTATGGCTCTTTACGAATTAGCCATTTTTGATCCTTCTGATGCTGTTCTTAATCCAATGTGGAGACAGGGAATGTACGTTATGCCTTTCATGGCAAGACTAGGCATCACAAGTAGTTGGAACGGATGGGATATTACGGGTGCTACAGGCGTTGATCCTGGATTCTGGAGTTTTGAAGGGGTTGCAGCGGCACACATAGTATTTAGTGGACTATTGATGCTCGCCTCTATTTGGCACTGGACATACTGGGATTTGGATCTATGGGAAGATTCAAGAACTGGCGAGCCTGCTCTTGATTTGCCAAGAATATTCGGAATACACCTTCTTCTAGCTGGACTAACATGCTTTGGTTTTGGAGCTTTTCATTGCGCAAACGTCGGGATTTGGGTTTCAGATCCTTATGGTTTAACTGGTCATGTAGAGCCTGTGGCCCCTTCCTGGGGAGTAGAAGGATTTAATCCTTTTAATCCTGGAGGAATAGTTGCTAATCATATTGCTGCTGGACTAATGGGTATTATTGGAGGTATTTTTCACATAACCAATAGACCTGGAGAAAGACTGTATAGAGCATTAAAACTTGGAAGTCTTGAAGGAGTTCTTGCTAGTGCTCTAGCTGCTGTACTATTTGTATCTTTCGTTGTTTCTGGAACAATGTGGTACGGTTCAGCGACAACTCCAGTTGAGTTATTTGGACCTACCCGATATCAATGGGACTCAGGCTATTTCAAAACTGAAATTAACAGAAGGGTTCAAGCTGCTATTGATGATGGTGCCACCAAAGCTGAGGCATATGCATCAATTCCAGAGAAGTTAGCCTTCTACGATTACGTAGGAAATAGTCCTGCTAAAGGGGGATTATTCAGAGTTGGAGCTCTTGTTAATGGTGATGGTTTACCAACTGGTTGGCAAGGTCACATTTCTTTCCAAGACAAAGAAGGTAATGAATTAGAAGTTAGAAGAATACCTAATTTCTTTGAAAACTTCCCAGTTATACTTGAAGATAAAGAAGGTAACGTTAGAGCAGATATTCCATTTAGAAGAGCTGAAGCAAAGTATTCATTTGAACAAACTGGCATAACTGCAACTATCTATGGAGGAGATTTAAATGGACAAACATTTACTGATCCTGCGGTAGTTAAAAGGTTAGCTAGAAAGGCGCAGCTTGGAGAAGCATTCAAGTTCGACAGAGAAACTTATAAATCTGATGGTGTATTCCGAAGCTCCCCAAGAGCATGGTTTACATATGCACATCTATGTTTCGGATTGCTATTCTTGTTTGGCCACTGGTGGCACGCTTCAAGAACTCTTTACAGAAATTCCTTCGCTGGAATTGACGCTGAGATTGGTGACCAAGTTGAATTTGGTTTATTCAAGAAGCTTGGTGACGAATCCACAAGAAGAATCCCAGGAAGGGTTTAAACTAAACTTTATTACTTAATCTTATGGAAGCTTTCGCTTACGTTCTTATTTTAACTCTCGCAGTTGTTACCTTATTCTTTGCTGTCGCCTTTAGAGATCCCCCTAAATTCGATAAAAAATGATGTTATTAAAAAAACCTCTTTAACAAGAGGTTTTTTACTTTTCATAATCAGGATGTTACTCTACTATTAGAGTTACAGTTCACCTTATTTCACCACATGCAGTGTCCAACCTGTCAAAACACAGATAGCAGAGTTTTGGAATCAAGATCTGCTGATAGTGGTAAAAGTGTTAGAAGAAGAAGAGAGTGCTTAAATTGCAGCTTTAGATTTACAACTTATGAAAGAGTCGAAACAATGCCAGTTTCAGTTATAAAGAAAGACGGTGGCAGAGAATTATTTGATAAACAAAAATTATTTACTGGCATATCAAGGGCATGCGAAAAAACTAACTTCAGTAGTGAAGCAATTATTAATTTCGTAGATGGAATTGAATCACAAATCGTTCAAGACTCTAATAAAGATATTAAATCTTCACAAATCGGAGAATTAATCCTTAAAAATCTTAGGAAAGAAAACGAAGTCGCCTATATAAGATATGCCTCAGTTTATAGAAAATTTAATGGTGTAAAAGATTTTATTTCTACTCTTGAATCTCTAAAAGGAAGTTCAAAAAACCAATTAGCTTCAATTTCATAAAATTCAGCATCTTAAAGTGTAGAATACATAACACAAATGTTTTTTGCTATTGGTTTGCAGGCTAATAGCATTCCTTTCTAACTACCTTAGGTAGTCTGCGACATAACAAATGAACGAAAATTCTTCCCAAACCATTAAAGAACTTTCTGAAGAACAGGAAATTAAAAATTCATCTGAATTAAATAATGATTCAGCATCCCAAAATGAGGAAGATTTATCATTCGAGAAGAGCGAAATTCCCTCAGCAGATTCTTCCTCTAGCAGAACAAATACGGATTTTGACAACGCAGGATTCACACAAGAAGAATTTGCATCACTTTTAGGAAAATATGACTATAACTTTAAGCCTGGCGATCTTGTTAAGGGTACCGTTTTTGCTCTAGAGCCTAAAGGAGCCATGATAGATATAGGGGCAAAAACCGCTGCTTTTATGCCTGTTCAGGAGGTTTCAATTAATAGAGTTGAGGGACTTTCTGAAGTTTTACAACCTTCAGAAAGTAGAGAATTTTTTATAATGAGTGAAGAAAATGAAGATGGCCAATTAGCCCTCTCCATCAGAAGAATTGAATATCAAAGAGCATGGGAAAGGGTTAGACAACTTCAAAAAGAAGATGCAACTATATATTCTGAAGTTTTTGCAACTAACAGAGGCGGAGCTCTTGTCAGAGTAGAAGGATTGAGAGGTTTTATCCCAGGCTCTCATATAAGTGCTCGAAAAATTAAAGATGACTTAGAAGGTGAATATTTACCTTTAAAATTTCTTGAAGTTGATGAAGAGAGAAATAGATTAGTACTAAGTCATAGGAGAGCCTTGGTAGAGAAAAAAATGAACCGACTCGAGGTAGGCGAAGTTGTTGTTGGCTCGGTAAAAGGTATTAAACCTTATGGAGCCTTTATTGATATTGGTGGAGTTAGTGGTCTATTGCACATTTCTGAGATTAGTCATGAACATATCGAGACTCCTCATAATGTTTTAAATGTGAGTGACCAAATGAAAGTCATGATAATTGACCTTGATTCAGAAAGAGGACGAATTTCATTATCTACTAAAGCACTTGAACCTGAACCAGGCGATATGCTAACCGACCCTCAAAAAGTTTTTAATAAAGCTGAAGAAATGGCTGCCAAATACAAACAAATGTTATTTGAACAGACTGACGATAACGAAGAGAGCTCGACATCTTCATCTGAAAAATTATAAATTCGCTTATTTATTTGGTGCAAGAATAAGCGGAACCTAAGCCTAACTATTTTTTACGGATATTTTTTAATTTACAATGATTGATTTGTAACGATATTTTAATTTAGGATAAAGTCTAATTTGAATTTTTATTAATGAGTGATTTCATTTTCACTTCTGAATCCGTAACTGAAGGTCATCCCGACAAAATATGTGATCAAATTAGTGACGCTGTTTTAGATGCTTTGTTGACAGAAGATCCAGAAAGCAGAGTTGCATGCGAAACTGTAGTTAATACAGGTCTTTGTTTACTTACTGGAGAAATCACTTCCAAAGCAAAAGTTGATTATATAAAACTTGTTAGAAATGTAATTAAAGAAATCGGATATGAAGGTTATAGAGCGGGTGGGTTTGATGCCAATAGTTGTGCTGTTTTAGTAGCCCTTGACGAGCAATCGCCAGATATTTCACAAGGAGTAAACGAAGCAGATGATGTTAACGATGATTTGGAAAATAATACCGGAGCTGGTGACCAAGGCATAATGTTCGGCTATGCGTGCGATGAGACGCCTGAATTAATGCCCTTACCGATTAGCCTAGCTCATAGATTAGCCATTCAACTTGCCAAAGTGAGGCATGAAAATGTTATTAATTACCTTCTCCCTGATGGAAAAACTCAAGTAAGCATTGATTACGAAAAAGGGTTACCAGTCTCAATTAATACGATTTTAATTTCAACTCAACATAATCCTGAGATTGATGGAATAACGAATGAAGAAGAAATTCGTCAAAGAATAAAAGAAGATTTATGGACGCATGTTGTAATTCCTGCTACTGAAGATTTACAAATCAAACCAAACATTAGCAAAACAAGGTTTCTAGTAAACCCCACGGGAAAATTTGTCGTAGGCGGTCCACAAGGAGATGCGGGGCTCACTGGCAGAAAAATTATTGTAGATACTTATGGTGGATACGCAAGACACGGAGGAGGGGCATTTTCTGGCAAAGATCCCACAAAAGTAGATAGATCAGCCGCTTATGCAGCACGTTATGTAGCTAAAAGCATAGTTAAGGCGAAATTGGCAAAAAAAGCAGAAGTACAATTAAGTTATGCAATTGGAGTAGCAAAACCAATTTCCATTCTCGTGGAAACTTTTGATACAGGTGTTATTTCACAAGCTAATTTGACTGAGCTAATTAAAGAGCACTTTGATTTAAGACCCGCAGCAATAATAAAAGAATTTAACTTAAGAAATCTACCAAAAAAAATGGGAGGCAATTTTTTTAGAAAGACTGCATCCTATGGACATTTTGGCAGAAGAGATCTTGATCTTCCATGGGAAAATGTAGAAGCCAAATCAGCCCAATTAGCAAAGGCTTCCAAGATCTTTTAACAAAATATTTTTCTATGCCTGAAAATTTTTATGGAGGGTTAGATTTTGGAACCAGTGGTGCAAGAATATCAATAATTAACTTTCATAAGAAATTAGTATATTCAAATTCAGTTCCTTATTCAAACAGCTTTAAAAATCCAAATTCTTGGATCAATTCTTGTGAGAATCTCTTAGCTAGTTTACCTATTGAAGTGAAAATTAACCTTCATAAATTGGCTATCTCAGGCACGTCAGGGACTTTGACAGCATCAAATTTTCAAGGAGATCCTTTAGGAGAAGCAATACCTTATGACCAAGCATGTAGCGACAATAAGATCCTTCTTGAATCCTTAACTTCTGGAGAAGATCATCTACGAACTCCATACAGTAGTCTTGCTAAAGCATTAAAACTAATAGATAAATATGGGGCAAATATACTTTTACGTCATCAATCTGATTGGATCACTGGTTGGTTTTTAAAAGATTGGACTCATGGAGAAGAAGGAAATAATCTAAAACTTGGTTGGGATCTAAAAAAAGAATCATGGCCAAAAAGCTATCTCAATACTTCATGGCAAAAATGCTTACCGCAAATAATAAAAAGTGGAAAAATTCTTGGGCAAGTGAATTTTGATTTAGCAGAGAGATTAAACTTGAATAAAAAATTAATATTAATCTCAGGAACCACTGACTCTAATGCAGGTTTAATAGCTGCAGGTTTAGGCAAAAAAGATGGTCTCACTGTTTTAGGAACGACTATTGTAGTTAAAAAAATTATTGATAACCCTATAAAAAAACAAGGAATTACAATTCATAGAGTAAACGGCGATTGGATATGTGGAGGAGCATCAAATTCAGGATGCGGTATCTTGTCTCAGTTCTTTTCTGATTTAGAAATAAAGGAGCTCAGTCGGCAAATTAATCCATCAAAAAATACTTCTTTAAATCTTTTACCTCTTAATAGTAAAGGAGAGAGATTTCCTGTTAACAATGCTAATTTAAAGCCGATACTTGATCCAAGGCCAGTAAGCGACTCACTTTATTTACATGCATTATTCGAGGGGCTAGCCAAGATCGAACTGAAAGGATGGGAAAAACTAGGTGAACTAACAGGTTCGCTTCCAAAAAAAATTATTACTATTGGTGGAGGTTCAAAAAACCCACAATGGAGGCAAATAAGAGAAAAAATTATCAATATACCAATAGTTTCATGTAAAAAAACTACTTCATTTGGCACTGCCTTATTAGCGATTAATGCAAAATAATATTTTTTGGGATATTTGATGAAGATATAAAATTTTTAATGAAAAGGGTTTCACAAACTACACATCGTAATTTAGAGTATATAGGTTAGAGCCGGGATAGCTCAGTTGGTAGAGCAGGCGACTGAAAATCGCCGTGTCCCCAGTTCAAATCTGGGTCCTGGCACCTTTAAAACCCCTTCTATGAAGGGGTTTTATACTTTCAAATCATTGAGAACTCGTTATTTTTTTGTATTTTTTTTATAACTTAAAATTTTTAGTTTTCGACTCTGCAGACTTGACCAATAACACCCAAAATCAGTTTATCTCCATTAGGATCTTGCCAATTAGCTAAATCATTGAAATTACTATTTGCTTCATCTATTGCGACATCAACATCTCTAAATGATTTTTCAAAACAATTTATATCCATTGTATAGAGAATATCTTTAGTAATTTCACTTTTTGTTTTGGGAATAAATTTACTCAATACTCTTACAGAACCATCCTCATTCCTTTTTATACTTTGCCTATCCCATAACTGCTCTCCGTATTCACTTTTAGGGACTCCAACCCATTCATGAGGCAAAGCTTCTGATTTTTTTATTGAAACACAAAAGAAAACGATAGTAGAAAGGACTAAATTAATGATATTTCTAAAAAATATTGAATTAACTTTTTTCTTAGAATTAATCATGACTACTTATGGAATACAAATTTTTTTATTAGTAGGAAATATAAGATTAAAAATTTGTAAAAATTTTTATTGATTAGTATTTCTATTATAGATAGAATCAAATATTAAATTAAGAATTTACTTCCAATAAATTTATTAGAAAAATAATGAATAAAATACAGAAATTTCTCTCAGTAGTTTTTTTTATAGCAATATTTGTAGTATTGATTTATTTAATCCAAAATTATGGGATTGAACCTCTAAGGAACAAAATAGAAAGTATGGGGATTTGGGCTCCTTTTGGAATATTCATACTCAGAGGAGTAAGTATTATTTTACCTGCCCTTCCAAGTTCAGCTTATTCTCTGCTAGCTGGTTCATTACTAGGATTTCAAAAAGGTTACATGACAATAATCTTTTCTGATATCGTTTTTTGCCAAGCTGCTTTCTTTATCGCAAGAAATTATGGTCGGGTTCCTGTACGTAATTTAGTAGGCCCGAAAGCAATGCAAAAAATTGAAAGTTTCAATCAAAACCAGCTAGAAGAAAATTTCTTTCTTATGACAGGTCTACTAATGACTGGCCTTTTTGATTTTCTAAGCTACGCAATTGGTATTGGAGGAACTCGCTGGAAAATATTTACTCCTGCATTATTAATAAGTCTTCTAATCAGTGACTCTATTCTAGTAGCAGTAGGAGCTGGAGTGAGCCAGGGAGCAGGATTATTTCTAGGGATTGCTCTATTGGGAATGTTTGCTTTAGCGACTATTTCAGGATTAGCAAAAAATAAAATGCCTAAATAACAAAACAGTTGATAATTCTGTTATCAAAGAAGAAAGATATGACATTTTCGCAAACAATAACTATATAAATAATGATTCATGCAAGAATAGAAATCGATTAATTTTTAAAGTTATTAGATGACTCCATTTAGACCAACTTCATATGATCGCCCTGGAGAACAAATATCAACTACTCCTTCTGGAATAAAAGTAACTTCTGCAAAGAGATTAATGGTGGATTCAATGGTAAGAATGATACAAAAAGCAGAAAATCATTCCGTAGAAGATAAACTTGACGAAGAATCTAACAATAATTAATCAATTCATTGATAAAAGTATAGGAGAGTGGAAATCTATTAGAAGTACTCACACTTTAGCTTTTCAGGAATTTGAAAACTCAACTAGTAAAATATACATAAAACACATCAAGAAAAAAAATAAAAAAGTCGTTGAAGTTTTTAAAAATTATAAATTTAGTTTAAACCTTGAGAGCATAGCCATTTCTATAAACTGGCAAGCTATTAGTGATTGGGACAATGATGATATCAGTGAGGGAGATGAAACTATTCTGATTTTTTTACCCAAAGATGAAAATTCAGGAATTGTTTTAAGAAATAAAGGTTATACAGAATCCTTTATTTCATCATCAAATTATTTTGTTGATGAACAAAATAATTTACACATTAAAACTATTTATAAATCAACAGTTTCCGAAGAAAGAATTTCCTTTTTATCCACTCATGTAAGATCCAGATTTTCTACTATAAGAAATCTGGAAAATAACTCAGTTATACAGACTTCTCATACTTCAGAGATAAGGAATTTAGCTAGTTTAAAAGATTAATTATCCTTTCAAATTGAAACTCTGTTTCAGATATTAATTTAGGAAGAAAGCCTTTATTTCCAGGCATATTATGTACTGTTGAATTCAAATCAGAGATTGTTGCATCTCGCATTAATTGAAAAACCCTTCTTGCATTTCTTAAAGGTACCCCAAGAGCAAGATAAGTATTTTTAAGATCTTTCAAACAACTTTTTTCTAAAACTGATTCGTCATTAGAAATTAAAAGATAAGCAACAATCCTTAGGATTATTTCTCCATCTCTTAAACAAACGGACATCTTGTTAGTTGTATTTAAAGATATTTTTGAATTAAGTGAATCTTGATTTTCGCAAATCATTGCTGTTACAGCATCTGCTGCAATTGCATGTGAATTATTGGTTATTGAGGTTATTGCATCTAATCTTGAGTTTGCAATATTAATAAATTCTTTTATATTGCTTAAATCATTTAATTTCTTATCGGCTGACAATAGTTGATTATTCTTTGAAACTGACATTCCTGAAGTAAAAATTTAAAGACAGACCTTAAGAATAATACAAAGCTAGTAAAAACAATACATTTTCAAACTTAACGCAACGCTTTTTAATTAATAACTTCATTCCAAAGTGATAGTTGAAATAATTCAAATAAAAAATTTTTTTCCGCTAATATGTAACTACATTTTTAAAAAAAGTTTTGGATCAACAGGATTTAAAATTATCAAAGAAACTTATTTCCTCATATAAAAAGAGATTGGAAAAAGAAATCCTAGACAGAAGTATGAAATTAAAGATGCCTCAAAATAAATTTGAAGAAATAATTAATAACAATAATGAACTTATAAATTTAAAAAAAGCGTTAGAAGATCTAGAAACGGAATCTGAATCTCATAGTAAAGTCTGATTTTTGAAAAACCCTTCCAAAAGTGCCTCAAACCAACAATTTCCTTTTTAAGTCCCTAAACAATCAACAACTTCAAGCAGTAAAACATGTTTATGGACCACTATTAGTTGTAGCAGGTGCAGGTAGCGGAAAAACTAAGGCTCTTACTCACAGAATTGCAAACCTTATTGAAAATAACTCTATAGATCCGTACAACATTCTCGCTGTCACTTTCACTAACAAAGCTGCTAAAGAAATGAAAGCAAGATTAGAGGTTCTTTTAGCCCAAGAATTAGCTTCTAATCAATTTGGTCAGCCTTGGACAACTCTCAAAGAAATTGATCAAAATCAATTAAGAGCAAACGTTCACCAAGAGAGGCTTCAGAACCTTTGGATCGGTACTTTCCATTCCTTATTTTCAAGACTTCTGAGATATGATATTGAAAAATATACTGATCCGGAAGGCCTAAAATGGACAAGACAATTTTCAATTTATGATGAAACAGATTCTCAAACATTAGTAAAAGAAATTATCAGTCAAGATATGAATCTTGACCCAAAAAGATATGATCCCAAAAAGATTAAAAGATTAATAAGTAATGCTAAAAATCAATGCTTAACTTCTAATGATCTTTTAGAAAAAGCAGAAAATAATTTTGATAAAACAGTTGCAGAAGCCTACAAGAGATATAGGATTTCGCTCTCAAAAAATAATTCTTTAGACTTTGATGATCTTCTGCTTTTGCCCGTTTTCTTATTGAGACAAAATGATATAGTCAGAGATTACTGGCACAAAAGATTTAAACATATTTTAGTTGACGAATATCAGGATACAAATAGAACACAATATGAACTTATAAAATTAATTACGGCTGGGAATACTGAACCAAAAAAATTCTTCAATTGGGAAGATCGGTCAATTTTTGTAGTTGGGGATGCTGATCAAAGTATTTATAGTTTCAGAGCAGCTGACTTCAGAATTTTAATTGGTTTTCAAGAAGATTTTAAAACATCAATCAACGACGATAGAAAATCATCTTTAATTAAATTAGAAGAAAATTATAGGTCATCTTCCAATATCCTTGATGCTGCAAACTCATTAATTGAAAACAACTCTGAAAGAATTGACAAAGTTTTAAAGGCTACAAAAGAAAAAGGGGAACTTTTAACGTTACTCAGCTGTGATGATGAAATTTCCGAGGCAGAAGCAATTACCAATAAAATAAAATCACTCAATAACTATAATCAAAACCCAATTTGGAAAAATTTTGCAATTTTATATCGAACCAGAGCTCAGTCGAGAGTATTAGAAGAATCTCTTGTAAGGTGGCGCATTCCTTATACAATTTTTGGAGGATTGCGTTTTTATGATAGAAGAGAAATTAAAGATGCAATAGCATATTTGAAAGTCTTGGTTAATTCTTCAGATAACGTTAGTCTTTTACGCATCATAAATGTTCCTAGAAGAGGGATTGGTAAGACTACTATTCAAAAACTGAATGAACTATCTAATAGGTTAAATATCCCATTATGGGAGGTTCTTAATGATAAGCAAAGTCTTGAAGAAACAATAGGCCGATCATCAAAAGGAATTAATAAATTTACTGAAATTATGAATGATCTACTGTGTTACCTAGAAAATTCTGGTCCCGCTCAACTACTACAACTTATATTAGAAAAAAGTGGTTATTTAAGTGACTTGCTATCCAGTGGGACTGAAGAATCTGAAGATAGAAGAAATAACTTACAAGAACTAATTAATGCAGCTACTCAATATGAAGAAGAAACAGAAAGTGGAGATGTAGAGGGATTTCTTTCTACAGCAGCCTTAACAACTGATAATGATACGAAGAAAAATAATCCTAACTCTGTAACTCTCATGACTCTGCATAATAGTAAAGGTTTAGAATTTCAAAATGTTTTTATCACAGGTCTAGAACAAGGTCTCTTCCCTAGCCATAGATCAATAGATACTCCCTCACTTCTTGAAGAGGAAAGAAGATTATGCTATGTAGGTATTACTAGAGCTAAAGATAGAGTTTTCTTAAGTCATGCCAGAGAAAGAAGATTATGGGGTGGAATGCGTGAAGCAACAATTCCTTCAATATTTCTTTCAGAAATACCTGAAGATTTAATGGATGGCGAATTACCACAAACTGGTGGTGCTTCAATTAGAAGAGATTGGCATCTTGATCGTTTAACCAGAGTTGATCGAAACAATCCAAATGAATTTGTTAACAAACCAATAAATGCAGTAAGGAAATTATATTCAGGTCCTAGTAAAGGAAAAAGCTGGATAGTTGGAGATAAGCTAATTCACTCAAAGTTTGGGAAAGGTGAAATCATACATATTTTTGGGAGTGGGGAAAAAATATCTTTAGCAGTAAAATTTGGTGATAAAGGAAGTAAAATTCTAGATCCCAGATTAGCTCCAATTCGTTATGTAAGTTAAAACTCATGAACGATATCTCTGATTACATTCAAGGGGAATTAATCAAAACTCCATTTAATCTATATAACCTAATTGTTAAATACATAGAATCTAATAACAATACTAAAGTAGCTTTTGTTGGCGGTTATTTAAGAGATTTATTAATTAGTAAATTCCACAAAAAATCGTTTTCTAAACCTGTAGATATTGATCTTGTTATTGAAGGATCCTCTCTTTCTCTGGCAAAATTTATCAAAAAAAATATCCTAAATGTTGATTTATGTTTAATCAAGGAATTTAATCTATACAACACAGTAGAAATAAATATTAATGACTATAAAATTGATATTGCTTCTGCAAGAAAAGAAATTTATTCTGCTCCTGGCTTAAATCCCACAGTAAATAAAAGTACTATTGAAGAGGATCTTAAGAGGAGAGATTTCACGATAAATTCAATAGCTTTCGAGGTCTCGACAAGGAAAATCTATGATCTTTATGGTGGAATTTCTGATATAAAAAGTAAAAGATTAACCTTACTTCACAGTAATAGTATTTCAGATGATCCAAGTAGATTAATTAGATGTGCAAAATATGCTTCAAGGTTAGATTTCAATATTTCAAATAATTCCCTTAAACAATCTCAAGAAACAGTTAGACAATGGCCATGGAAAAGTTCAGAAACTCATCAGAAAATGATTTACCCTCCTGCACTAGGCATACGAATAAGGATGGAACTAGCTGAAATATGCAAACACGATAATTTGACTAATGTAATTTCGATAATTCATAAATGGGAAATCATCTCAATCTTAGATGAAAATATTAAAGTCGATAAAAGTTTTTTAAGAGGACTAAATTGGATTAAGAAGTTAAAGGGAAATCATATGCTTTACTTATTAAAAGATTCAGAAGATTTAGAAAAAGCATGTCAAAGATTTTTGGTAAATAATAGTGAGATAAAAATATTAGAAGATTATTTAAATATCAAAAAGATATTAAATACAAATCAAAAAAATTTCAATCATTTTTCTCCATCAAGTTGGACAGAATTTATTGAGGACAGAAACCTTAATGATGAGACAGTCAAATTACTTATTTGTGATGGAGGACCTTACTGGCATAAATTGTTTAAGTGGTTATTTATTTACAAATTCATAAAATCAAAAAAAGATGGGGAAACATTAAAAAAAGAAGGATGGGATCCAGGGAAGGAGATGGGAAAGGAAATCAAAAGATTAAGATATTTGGAAATTGACAAATTAAATAGAAAATAATTACATTTCTACAACTTCTCCAACTTTGTACCATTTATCCTTTAGAACATTTTCATATTTACGATTGCAACTAATCAACAAGGGTCCACATGTTTGAGGATCTAATAGTAATGATATTCTCTCGTTAAAAGTCTCTTGATCTAATGAATTTTCGTTTAAAAAATTAATAATTCTTTTTTGCTTATTTACTTTATAAATTTTGTCAAAAATTTCTTTATTAGATTCAAACAAAGTGCTCTTAACATCTTTTCTTATTAAATCAAATACTCCAGGATAAGCTTTAAATGCAAATAAATCTAATAAAACTTTTAGTGGCTCAAGATTATTTCTTTGTCTATATAAATTAGATGATTCAATCATTTCTTTAAGATGTCCAATAAATCCATACCCAGTAATATCAGTGGCAGCATTGACTAATGATTCTTTAAATTGATTTTGAAAAAGATAAATTTCATCAATCAAATATTGCTGACTCTTTACTAAATTATTAATTATTTCAGAAGAACTACCTAGCATATTAATATTTTGCATTTGACCGGCAAAGTAAATCCCAATGCCCAGAGGTCTAGACATCATGAGAATATCTCCAATATTCATTCTAGATTTAAGCCATGGTTTTGCTCCATTTTTTAAGATACCTTGAACTGTTAAAGAAATATCTATTCCTAATGAATAAGGTTTATTTACTAAACTTCTTGCCTCGAAAGTATGGCCTCCAAGTAATTCACCTTCATGATCCTTAACTGTTGATTTTATACCTTGAAGTGATTGAGAAAAGAGGTAACTCTGAAATTCCCTTTCAACTTTTGGTAATGAAATTAAAGCCTGCGCGGATGAAAGTTTCGCTCCGCATGCCCATAAATCTGAGCAAGCATGCAAAGTAGTAATTTTTGCATTAAGCCAAGGATCACTTACCAAAGCAGGAAATCCATCTACACTTTGCAAGATAATATCTTGACCATTTTGATATATCTCAACTGAATCTTCAGGTGATGAGGCAAAAGAATTTAAATTAGAATTTATTAATGATTTATTCAAAACAAACTGAGGAATTTTAGCTGCACATCCTCTGCAATCATTCAATGAAATATTTTTTTCACTACTTTTCATAACTAGCCTTTTTGATCTGAACTTATTAATAAAGTTGAGATCAATCTTATACTTTAAAATCCAAAAAAGAAAAGAAGGGCCAAAAACAAAATTGCGATAAATAGCAAAAGCCTTTGAATGATGACTTGGAAATATATTTACTATTTGCAATCCAATCTTTTGAGGAAACCACTTTTGTAATGATCTCCCTTCTATATCTTTTTTTAGATTTTGGACTAATGTATTTACAACTTTTACTGCAAAAACTCCCGATGCTGGTCTTTTTGATGAGCATACAACTGCGCAATCACCGACAGCAAAGATTCCAGAGAAACTTTTTATCTGCAAATTCTGATTAGTGATTATTCTGCCATCAGAATCCGAATCTAATAATTTTTTTTGTGCCCATAACGGAGATGTATTTCCAGTACACAAAAGAATCTTGCCATAATCAAAATTAAGTTTTTCAACTAAATCAATATTGAAATTCCGTAAACTTTTAAGAATTGTATTATTAATTTTTCTAGAATCACATAATAATTTTAAAGATCTATTTCTCCATCTTTTTCTCAAAGCATATGATAATTCAATTGCAGCAAGACCACTCCCAACTATTACAAATGGAAGTTCATTAATTGAATCAAAAATGTCCTCTTTTTTTATTAATTCATAAGCCCTCAAAAAAGGTTTAATTGTAAAAGCATTTCGATTTTTAACTAATAATTCAAATTCTTTTGGAATTATTGTTTGACTTCCATAATTAAGCACCAACTTCGAATAATTAACTGAAGGTCTATTACTTAAAACAATTTTCTTTAAATTGAAATCAATATCCTTTACTTCTTCTTCTATAAAAGATACCTTTGCATTTTTTGCTAAAGATTTTATATCAATTAAACTCTCTTCTAAAGTGATTGATTTTGAAATCACCGATGGGAATATCGCCGAATAAACCAAATGAGAATCTCTAGATATAATTGAAACAGGAATTTCTGGCATTAATTTCGGAAACATCAACCATTTCTTCAGTAAAGAAACATTTGAGTGTCCTCCTCCAATTAGTACCAGATGATTAAAAGTCATTTACTTCATTATGAATAAAGAACATTTATTACCAATTGAAAAATCAAGATTAGGAGTGATTGGTGGAAGTGGATTTTATTCAATGGATCAAATAGAGTACTCAAGAGAACTTGAAATCAATACCCCCTATGGTAAACCCTCTGATTCAATTAAAGTATATAAACTTGGAAACCTAGAGATAGCATTCATTCCTAGACATGGCAGAACACATAGTTTAAATCCTTCTGAAATTCCTTACAAAGCTAATATTTGGGCTCTAAGATCAATAGGAGTAAGATGGATTATTGCTCCATCAGCGGTTGGTTCATTACAAGAACAGATAAGGCCACTTGATATAGTGGTTCCAGATCAATTTATAGACCGGACAAAAAATAGACCTGCAACCTTTTTTAAAGAGGGAGCTGTTGCTCACGTAACTATGGGAGATCCCTTCTGCACAAATTTATCACGTATATTAAGTGAAATCGGAGAAAAAAATATTCCTGGCGGTAGACAATTGCATAGAGGGGGTACCTATCTAGCCATGGAGGGGCCCGCTTTCTCAACTAGAGCAGAATCTAATTTATATAGGAGTTGGGGATGTTCAATAATTGGAATGACGAACCACACAGAAGCAAGATTAGCGAAAGAAGCTGAAATAGCTTACGCCTCATTATCTATGGTTACTGATTATGATTGCTGGCATCAAACTCATCAAGAAGTTTCTGTAGAGATGGTTTTAGATAATCTTAGATCAAATACTGAAGTGGCCAATAAAATAATATTTGAAGTAGCTAAATTAATTGAAAAAGAAAGACCAAAAAGTAAATCTCATTTTTCATTAAAAGATGGATTGATAACCCAAAAAGAAAATATCCCAAGCTCTACAAAAGAGAAACTAAGGATATTTACTGATTCTTATTAGACTTTTTTGATATTAGTGATTATCAGGACAGGGTGAGGATTTGTTAGCCTCCAGCTCCTACTCCTTGGTATGAACCATAGAAGAATATTCCTAAAACGAAGATAACTGCAATTCCACCTGCTGTAGCAACAAGCCATAAAGGAAGAGTTCCTTCAGTCCATCTTCTTTCCCATGCAACTGCTGGTCTACCGTCGGGAAGTCTATCTGGAATTCTTCCATCAGGTCCTTTTAATTTACTCATGATTTTAATTTAGTTGAAAAAGTAACTGGAAAATAAAATTCCCAATACAAAGACTGATAATAAGCCTAAATAAAGGCTTGTACGATTAAGTTCAACTGGAACTTTGTTAGGATTTTCGTTTACTTGCATGATAGTTAAATTTATCGGGCTACGAATTGCATAGCAGCAATTGAACCTAAAAAGAATACTGAAGGGATAGCTAGAGCGTGAACTGCTAGCCAACGGACAGTAAATATAGGATAAACGCGGACTTCCGCAGCCTGCATTGGAGCTTGAGAATTAGTCATTGTTATTTTGTTCTTAAATCTAGTTGAGATTTAGCTTCATATCTTTGTGTCACGACAGGTGCTTTAGATTCAGATGATTGGAAATAACTATCTGGACGAGGAGTTCCGAAAGCATCGTAAGCTAAACCTGTATATACAAATAAGAAGCCTGCTATAAAGATAGCTGGTAATGTTACTGCATGAATAATCCAGTATCTAATACTGGTGATTATTTCAAAGAATGGGCGTTCACCCGTTGAACCTGCGGCCATAATCACAAATGTTTACCCTATGATCTTACAGTGTAAAATCATAAGTTCGCGAAGAAATTAACAGGTTGGTTACAGACAGTTGCTAAATCTTTCAAAAATTAATTTTTTTTTTACTATTAACTCGAGTTATTTAAAGTTAGCTATTCCATTTAAGGATATAACCACGCTCGCCAAGTACAAATCCTTTTTGATTATCTAAAGCCTCTTTATCAAGAAAAACTATTTTAATGTAGTTTGTTGGCAATTCAGAAGCAATAGGATCTTTATTCCAAGTTTTACCTTGATCTTTACTTACTATTAAAGTTCCATTCCCCCCGCCAGCCCATATATCACCATTTGGATCCCATCCCATGTCTAGATAATTGTATCCATTTAGAATTGGTATAACAGGCTTTGACCAATTTTCTAGGTCATTAGTATCTTCATTAAATCTAATTTCTGCTCCTCTAGAAAGCATCCATAAACTTCCTTCTGGATTAAAACCAATACTTTGAACTCTTTTACTACTGGCTCTTTGATGAGCTATCCATGCATCACTATCCTTTTCCAAAGTAGAAAAGAAATTACCTAGACTACTTACACTGACATAATCTCCTTTATTAGTTCTTCTTAAGTCTCTTACGCCTCCAGAACCAGATGCATCTACAACTTTTGCATTCCATGATTCACCACTATCTGATGTTTCATAAATAGCACCTGCAGTGGTAGCCAATTCTGCAACACCAGCATCGACAGTTGTTATTAGAAATGGCTGGCCTGGTAATTTACCTAGAGATAAACGTGTCCAATTCTTTCCTGCATCAAGTGTATGCATAACTAATGAAGGCTGACCTATTAACCATCCCTCTTCCCCTTTAAAATCTATATCTAGGAGACGAAAGTTCTCTTCACTTGGTAAATCTAAATTTCTTTTTTCCCAAGTTTCTCCCCCATCATTGGATTCCATAATAAGTCTATTAGAACCTACTAAAAATCCATTTTTATCATTTATAAAATCAACATCTAAAGCATTAGCCTGGTCCTCAAACTGAATTGTTTTCCAAGGGCTGCTATCATTCATCTTTACTCCTGTAGATGAACAACTGCTCAATACAAAACAAAGAAGAACTGATAAAAGAAGATTGGGAATACTAGTAATAATTTTTTTCATTTGTATATATTAATGCAAAGAGTACAAAGAAAGGAACATAGCAGCAGCAAAAGCTAGACCTCCAAAAATCAATATGTTTTTTTGTCCAGGAGGTAAACTATTAAATCCAAATCCATAAACTAAATTTTCTTCAAAACCACTAGGTTTAGATTTAGGACCTATATCCTTATAAAAATTTTTACCAGCTCGACAAACAGGGCAAGCGAAGGTATTCCCATCTAACTCTGAAAAAGGAGTATTTTTAGGTATATTTAATTTTTTATTTCCTTCAGATGGATCATAAATGTATCCACAACTTCTACATTCGAATCTATTTTGTTCTAAATTAGGTACAGGTTGTTCAACATTTACTCCTGAGGAGTTTTCAGAAAGTTTTTCTTTCTCAAAATCTTCGACTATTTTGTTTTCCTCAGAGGCTGGTTGAATGTTTTCACTCACGGTTTATTATTGTTCTTTAAGAACTTTAAAAGATTTTGCTTAATTAAGCGACTTTTATTCAAAATTAATTTTTAAGATGTTTTTATTAACTGGCTATGAATATTTTTTAGGTTTCCTTCTAATTGCAGCTGCTGTACCAATATTAGCTCTTGTTACTAATCTCATCGTTGCCCCAAAGGGCAGAACAGGGGAAAGAAAACTTACATATGAATCTGGAATGGAGCCCATAGGGGGAGCATGGATTCAATTTAATATTCGTTATTACATGTTTGCCTTGGTTTTCGTTATATTTGATGTTGAGACTGTTTTCCTTTATCCTTGGGCGGTTGCCTTCAATAGATTAGGTTTACTAGCTTTTATTGAGGCTTTAATTTTCATTGCAATACTTGTTATCGCTCTGGCATACGCTTGGAGAAAAGGAGCTTTAGAATGGAGTTAAAAAATTGAATCCACAATTATCCCCAAAAGCAATAAGAGAAATCCGAGAAGGAACTTGTAATCCTCTAGGTGCACCCCAAGTCACTACAGACTTAAGCGAAAATATTATATTGACTAGCTTAGACGACCTTCATAATTGGGCTAGATTAAGCAGTCTTTGGCCTCTTTTGTATGGAACAGCTTGTTGTTTTATAGAATTTGCTGCCTTAATAGGATCTAGATTTGATTTTGATAGATTTGGATTAGTACCTAGAAGCTCGCCAAGACAAGCAGATTTATTAATAGTTGCAGGAACAGTAACGATGAAGATGGCTCCAGCCCTAGTAAGACTTTATGAACAAATGCCTGAGCCAAAATATGTGATTGCCATGGGTGCTTGTACAATTACAGGAGGAATGTTCAGCGCAGATTCTACAACCGCTGTAAGAGGAGTTGATAAATTGATACCTGTTGATTTATACCTTCCAGGATGTCCACCAAGACCAGAGGCAATTTTTGATGCAGTTATTAAATTAAGAAAAAAAGTTGGTAATGAATCAATTTTAGAGCGCACAAAAACAGAGCAAACTCACAGATACATAACATCTAACCACGAGATGAATCTTGTTTTCTCAGAAAATACAGGTGAATATCTAAACAAAACTTCAGCTAATGCCATTCCCTCCTCTAATAAAGAAAAAATAACTGAACTGCCTGAAAACTACGAAAAAACTCAAATTATTGATACTGCAGAAGATTAATGGAAAAAGACGGTTTAGCCAAATCCTCAGATAGTTCAATAGAAAAAGAAGGGTTTATAAGCCAATCTTTGTCTAAAGATGGAATACCAAATCAATCTTTATCTGATGATCACATAGGAATAGAAAACATTTCTGTTGAACCTAACAAATTATATGAAGCAGTATCTGCCTTGAAAAATTACGGTTTCAACTATCTCCAATGTCAAGGAGGATATGATGAGGGACCAGGCAAAAATCTTGTTAGTTTCTACCATTTTATAACTGTTGATGATTTACAAAAAATCAAAAAAATTAAAGAAGTCCGATTAAAAGTTTTCTTAAAAAGAGATTCTGATTTATCAATCCCTAGTTTGTATAAAATTTTTAAAGGAAGTGATTGGCAAGAAAGAGAAACTTTTGATATGTATGGAATAAATTTTATTGATCATCCTAATCCTAAAAGACTATTAATGCCTGAAGATTGGAGAGGATGGCCATTGAGAAAAGATTATATTCAGCCAGATTTCTATGAACTTCAAGATGCATATTAGTTTAATTTTTTTAATTTGCGGTAAATAAACATAACTGCTCTTGCCAGTCTTCTTGGATCATGTCTAAGAGTTGGAGTTATTCTCTTTGAATACAATGGTGCTTGCAAAACATAATAACCCTCAGATAATAGTTTTTCTTTATTACATCGAACAGGCTCTGCCCCTCTACTTTCGTAATAGTCTACTAATGGAGACTTTTCAAATTGAATCTGAGATAAGATTGAGTTAAAAATTCTAGTATTAACTCCAAAATTTGATAATTGTTTTTCTATTGCTTTGATATGTTGATAGACATCAAGTCCATCTGTTTCTCCAGGCTGAGTCATCAAATTACTTATATAAATTTTAGGAGCATTACTTTGCAATAAGGCATCTACTATCTCTGGTACTAACAGATTAGGCAATAAAGAAGTGTATAGACTACCTGGGCCAAGAACAATTAAATCAGCTTCTTTTATAGATTCAAGAGCACTCGGAAGAGCTGAAGGATTTTCTGGTAGGTAACCAATCCTCGAAATTAATTTCTTAGATTTACTAATTTTGCTTTCTCCAAAAATTTTTTCACCATCTTCTAATTCGGCCCATAACATAACATCAATGTTTGTTGCAGGTAAAACTTGTCCTTGTACCGCCAAAACCTTACTAGACGCTTGAACTGCTTTTTCTAAACTGCCAGTAATTGTTGTTAAAGCTGACAAGAATAGATTTCCAAAACTATGACCTTCCAGACCACTTCCCCCTGAAAATCTGTACTGAAATAATCTTGTTAAGGTAGGTTCTTCGTTTGATAAGGCTGCTAAACAATTTCTAATATCTCCTGGAGGTTGCACACCTAATTGTTTTCTGAGAATTCCACTACTTCCACCATCATCGGATACAGTTACGATTGCTGTAATATTACCACTGTAATTTTTTAAGCCTTTCAATAAAGTAGATAAGCCTGTACCGCCGCCAATTGCAACAATATTTGGGCCTCTGTTTAATTTACTTTTGACTCTTAATGCATCAACTAAAAATGTATCTTTTTCTGGAACAAGCGCTTTTTGAATAGAGTTAATGCTTCTATTTTGCCCAATCCCAATTAATAATATTCCAAAAACAAAAATCAATGGACCCATAAATGAAACAGGCAAAATACTAGTTAAACCTGTCATTACCGAAAAAAAGATTTCAATAAGCCAATAGAGCGGTCTTAAATTTGTCCAAATTGCCACGCCTAGTAATGTAGTCAAAAAACCTATCGCAGATGTAAGCATCCACCTTTTTATTAACAATCCTGGCAAAAGCCAACTCAAAATTCTTAAGATTTTTTTCAATAAGTCAAAATTAGACTTTTTAAAATTTTTATAATATCTCCTTACCCTTTTTTTACGCTTATTCATTAAAAACCTCTTTAATTATTTTTCTCAAATTTAAAAACTATATAAAATCATTATAAATCAAATTCATACATCCTTTTTTTATTTCTAAAAATAGGCAAAATGAAATAAATAGATGTTTTTTATATAAGTTTTGAAAAAAACAAAGCATGCAGTTGAAACAAAAAACCTCTCAATAAGCTGGGGGGAAGTTAATGTGCTTAATCAAATAAATTTTGAACTTAATGATGGAGAGAAATTAGCTATAGTTGGCCCTTCAGGTTCTGGTAAATCAACCATATTAAAAATCTTAGCAGGACTAATTTTACCTACCAAAGGAGAACTAAGAATATTTGGTGAGAAACAAACATATTTGAGATTAGATCAAAATAATCCTCCTGATGTAAGACTAGTTTTTCAGAACCCGGCTTTATTAGGATCTCTAACTATTGAAGAAAATGTAGGTTTTCTCCTCAAGAGAAATAAAAATCTATCGAAAAAGTCAATTCATGAAATAGTATGTGAATGCTTAGCTGAGGTAGGATTATTTAATGTTGAGAATAAACTTCCAAATGAATTAAGTGGAGGCATGCAAAAAAGAGTAAGTTTTGCGAGGGCATTAATTACTGATCAAACTCTTAATGCGAAGTCTAAACCTTTATTACTTTTTGATGAACCAACTGCCGGCCTTGATCCCATTGCCTCATCAAGAATTGAAGATTTAATTAATAAGACAAATCATAAAGCTCGCGGATCATCTATTGTAGTTAGCCATGTTCTTAGTACTATAGAAAGAACTTCAGATAAAGTTTTAATGCTTTATGGAGGTAAATTCAGATGGGCAGGCTCGATTGATGAATTTAAAAAAAGTAAAGATCCCTATGTATTTCAATTTAGGAATGGGAAACTTGATGGTCCAATGCAACCGAAAGACATTTAGAAACTATGCGTAGAAGCTTACGAGATTCAATAGTTGGTTTTTCCTTATTAGGAGGAATTTTAATATTCACATTTTTTTCTTTTTGGCTAAGAGGAATGAGATTATCTTCAAAAAATTGGTACCTCTTTGCTGAATTCAATAACGCAAGTGGTTTATCAAAAAAATCTCCAGTTACTTACAGAGGAATCTTAGTTGGATCGATAGAAGATATCTTGTTCACGAATGAATCAATTAAAGCAAAAATAGTTTTAAATAATCCTGAAATTATTCTTCCAAGGCCAGCATTTGCAAGGGTAGTTACAAATTCTTTCCTTGGAGGAGATGTACAAGTTGCTTTAGAAACTAGTGACAAGACAATTCCTAAAAACATTGCAAAGCCTATTTCCGAAAAATGCGATACCAAATTAATTATTTGCCAGGGAGACACTATCACAGGTAAACAACTATCAAGTCTCTCAAATATAACTAATAAAATCAGTCAACTTTTAAAAGACACAAATCAAGAAAACTTAATTGAAAACATTGTTAACTCAATTGACCAATTTGACAGGACACAAGAAAATCTTGATGAATTAATTTTTTTATCGAAACAAGAACTACAAAGAGTTGAACCCCTAATAAAAGAAATTACAATCGCTGCTAATCATTTAAATAACATTTTATCTACTATTGATGATCAAGAAACCCTTAAAGATATTAAATTGACTATTAATGCTGCTAGGTCTATTGCAACCAAAATAGATGATATGAGCGATGATTTTGAAAAATTAACACAAGATAAAGAATTAACTAAATCTATAAGAGATTTAACGATTGGACTTTCAAAATTCCTTAACGAAATTTATCCATAAGAAATATTTAGAATTCATTGATAGCATTTAAAGCCATAGCAGCGATTGCTTTATCCGTAGCTTTTGGCAATTGGACGTATTTCCCTTGAGCAGCCTCTGCTAACTCTTTACCAAATCCACTTGCTATAAATTTTCTCTCTGTATCAATTACCAAGAGTTTTATCCCGAGCATGGGATATTTTGCAGCGATATCCAAAACCTCCTGTTTTAAATTGACATTTTCATTATCTTTTCCCTCAACCTCATTTTGTCCTAAAGATAATCCTAATGGAACATTTCCTCTCCCATCGGTAATTCCAACAACAATAACTTGACCTATATCTCCAGTAGAAAGAGCATTTTTTGCAACTTTTGCTGATTGCGTTAGTCCATGAGCTAAAGGCGAACCACCTCCGCAAGGCATTGTTTCTAGCCTTCTCTTCGCTGCAGTTATTGATCTTGTTGGAGGTAAAAGAACTTCTGCCTGATTACCTCTAAAGGGTATTAAGGCAACTTCATCTCTATTCTCATATGCCTCTGTTAAAAGCCTGATAACTGCACCCTTAGCACTTTGCATTCTATTAAGAGCCATAGACCCACTAGCATCAACAAGAAAAATGACTAAAGCACCCGCCTTTTTTTGAAGAAGCTTTGCCCTAAAATCATTCTCTTCAATAACTATTGATTTATTAGGATTCCTCAATCTTCGTGATTTTTGATAAGGAGCTGCAGCTCGCAAAGTCGCATCTACCGCAATTCTTTTTACTTTACCTCTTGGAATTATAGGTTTCACATACCTTCCTCTACTATCACTGAATATTACTGATCTACTTCCACTATTTCCGGCTTTTGCTTTAGCTGATGAAAAAAGTAATAAATCAGGATCAACCATACATGCCTCAGGATCTAAAATAAATTCTTCAGGTATTTCGGGGGTAGAGTCTTCTTCTCCATCAGAATTATCTTGTTCTTGGTCTTGCTCATTATCATTTTCATTAGCCTCAGGTTCAGACTCGTCATTGTTTGATTGAGGTGGAGGGGGGGGACTCTGATCCTCTGGAGGGGGGGGTTGAATATCATCATCTTCTGGAGGAATTTGCATTGATCGTGGGAGAATAACTAACCTAACTGCGACTTTTAGGTCTTCAGAATTTACATTCTCATCGCCGCGAAGAGCTGCATTAGCTTTTGCTACTTTTACTGCAAATAATTCTGACCTATGCCCTTCTACTCCTCCTCTAAGAGCTTCATTCACTAAATAGGTTATTTGCTCTTTTGTTATCTTGACATCCTTTAACCATTGCCTTGCTAAGATTAATTGAGTGGATAAATTATCAGATTCTTCAGACCATTTTTCTGCAAATTTAATATTATTTTTTGCGTGCGATAAAACAGATTTTGTAATCTCAACTCTTTGAGCATTATCAATAGATTGATCTGCGGAAAGCACAATGGCAAAACGATCTAAAACATGATCTCTTAGAGCACCTTCTTCAGGATTATAAGTTGCTATTAAAAGTGACTTACAAGGATGAGAAAGACTTAAACCATCTCTTTCAATATTATTTTTCTCTCTTCCAGTGGCTTCAAGAATTAAATTTACAATGCCATCATCCAATAAATTTATATCGTCTACATAAAGAACACCTCTATGAGCCTCTGCTAAAATTCCAGGTTGAAAAACTTGTTCCCCAGTACTTAATGATGCAGCGACGTCAATTGATCCAACAAGCCTGTCTTCAGTTATGCCAATGGGAACTTGAATAAATGGAGCCTCTCTTACTTTTTTCGGAATTTCTTCAATTTGATTCAAATAATCACTTCCAATTACTTCCTCCAACAATTTATTAGTACTAATATCCCATTCCTCTGGTTTATCTGGATCTAGGTTCCTACCAATAGGTCTTAATGAAGTTCCACTATTTTTCTCAGTTTGCTTTTCCAGTATTATTTCATTATCTAATACCTCTATAGGAGGAAGTAAAGTATGTAAACCCCTTGCTAATACTGACTTACCAGTACCTCTCCCGCCAGCAATAATCACTCCCCCTAAACTAGGATCAACTGCTGCCAAAAGTAAAGATAATTTCAATAAGCTATGACCTGTAATTGCTGCCAAAGGGAAAGCTCTAAAAGAATCCTTTGAATTCATTAAATCTTTGATTTCTCCTTTTTCTTTTAACTCGGGGTTCAAAATCAATTTAAAAATGCCTGATATAGAATTTATCCAATAACTTTGTTTTTTGTAGTGGAATTATCAAATCTTAATATCAAAAATGGACTATGTATATCCCTCGGAGCAAATATTGATAGTAAATTCGGAAGCCCTCTTGAGTCACTATTAATTTGCAAACCAAAAATAGAGGAAATAATAAATGAGTGGGGAGATAGTTCCAACAAAGAAAAAGAAGAGAAAATCAAATTTCATGCAAACTTTTTTTGGTCTTCAATTTATGAGACATTACCCTATGGTGTTGAAAATGAGCAGCCAAATTATTTAAATACTCTATTACTTATAAAAAGTAATTCTTTCCCTAAACCATCGAGTAAACACGCGAAATTACTTTTAAGAGAGCTAAAAAAATTAGAGAGATTTTTTGGACGAGAAGAAACGCCAAAGGGTAAGAAATGGCTATCAAGATGCCTAGATTTAGATATTCTTTGGTGGGAAGATTTGCATACGTTTGACGAGGAATTAACATTACCTCACCCTAGATTCATGAATCGGAATTTCGTTATTACACCACTATCTGAAATCTTAAGTAGAAGCCAAAAAATCACAAAGTTTGATGACGCAAAATGGTCTATTAAATAATCTACAAAACCAAAAAATAATTGTTAAGCTGATTTTATTTAAAAATTATGGGCAACAAAAATTTTGTAAAAAGATCCATTTTTAAAGAAAAAATATCTGAGTTAAAGTCAAAAAAATTTAGTTTCGAAATAAATAGAATTGAGCTTCCAAATGGACATGAAGGTGAATATGGATACATTAAGCATCCTGGGGCAGCATTAGCCGTACCTATTACAAAAGACAATAAAGTTATCATTCTTCGGCAATATAGATTTGCTGTTTCAAGGTATTTATTAGAATTTCCAGCGGGTACATTAGAAATAGGTGAAACACCTATTAATTCAATTCAAAGAGAAATACAAGAAGAGACTGGATTCAGTGCAAACAAATGGGATGAACTAGGAACTCTTGTCCCTGCTCCTGGTTATGCAGATGAAGAAATCTATTTATTTTTAGCTCGTGATTTGAGCAAACCAAATTCCGAGGTTAAAGGAGATTTAGATGAAGATATAGAAGTATTAATTTTAGATCCGAACGAACTAGATAATCTTATTTCTAGTGGGGATGAGATTCTTGACGCAAAAACTGTGACAGCTTGGTTTAGAGCTAAACAATTTTTAGATAAATTATGAACAAACCTAGAATACTTTTTTGGCATAGAAGGGATTTAAGAATATTTGACAATCAAGCTTTAATCAAAGCATTTTCATTATCAAATGCTATTACTTCAACTTACATTTTTGATAAAAATTACCCACACGATTTCAATGCAAGTTCAAGAGCTTGGTTTCTAGGAAATTCGCTTCAAGAATTAGGAAATAATTGGAAAAAAATGGGTAGTAGATTAATCATGGAAGAAGGAGATCCTGTATTAATAATTCCTCAATTAGCAAAGAAAATAGATGCTAAATTTGTTTTTTGGAATAGATCAATGGAACCTTATGAGATTAATCGCGATTTAAAAATAAAAAAAAATTTAGAAGAACAAAATATTCAAGTTATTGAAACTTGGGATCACTTATTAGTAGAACCTTTAAAAATATTTTCCGGAAATAATAAACCTTATTCTGTTTATGGGCCTTTTTATAAAAACCTTAAATCAAAAATGGATTTATTAGGTCCATATGAACAAGATAAAGTTTTTTTTGAGTTTAAAGATATAGATAATAAACTCAAAGAAAATAAGACAATAAATTCATCTGATTCGGTTCTAGAGAAATTTATCAAAAATATCAAATTTCCTGGTTCGAATATTTGTCCATGTAGACCTGGAGAGAATGCTGCAGAAACATTATTAGAAAACTTCATTAACGAAAAAAAAATATATTCTTATAATTCTGCACGAGATTTTCCTTCCCATAATGGGACATCTTTTCTAAGTGCATCTCTCAGATTCGGCACCATTAGCATTAGAAAAATTTGGAACGCCACATTAAATTTAAATTCAGATTTTACAAATCAAGGAAATTACCTATCAATTGAAACTTGGCAAAAAGAAATTGTTTGGCGTGAATTTTATCAACATTGCTTATTTCATTTCCCAGAGCTAGAGAAAGGTCCATATAGAAAAAAATGGGATCACTTTCCATGGCAAAATAATAATGAATGGTTTCAGCATTGGAGCCACGGAGAGACCGGAGTACCTATAGTTGATGCTGCAATGCGTCAACTAAATAGTACTGGCTGGATGCATAACAGATGTAGGATGATAGTCGCTTCATTTCTGGTAAAAGATCTTATATGCAATTGGCAAATGGGCGAGAAAAAATTTATGGAAACTTTGGTTGATGGAGACTTAGCTGCAAATAATGGGGGATGGCAGTGGAGCGCCAGTAGCGGTATGGATCCAAAACCACTTAGAATATTTAATCCGTATACCCAAGCAAAAAAATTTGATCCTATTTGCGAATATATAAAATATTGGATTCCTGAATTATCTAAAGTGTCAAATTCAGAATTATTAAATGGGGAGATATCTAATTTAGAAAAAAATAATTATTCAAGCCCTATTGTCAATCACAACATACAACAAAGATTATTTAAATCACTTTATGCTGAAATTTGAATTTCCTCTATACAATTTTTTAAAACTTTATTTAAATTTTCTGCTACATAAACTTGCTCTTCATAAGAAATTTCAGGAAACATTGGAAGACTAAGAACTTCTGTACAAATTCTCTCTGTATTAATGAGTTTTGTTCTAGAAAAATTTTTATTTTTGTAAGCTATTTGTGCGTGTATTGGAATTGGATAATAAATAATTGAATTAATACCTTTTTCAAAAAGTTGTTGTTTTACTAAATTTCTTAAGGAATAGTATTTTTTGCAATCAGTATCAAATAAATTTGAAAAATCTTCATTTAAAAAATATTTATCGTTTCTTAATTTGATTACAAATTGATTCCAAGAATGGGAAATTGAATCAGAGTTAATTTTTGGAAAACTAATAAAGGGATTTTTTTCTAATAAATCAAGGTAATTTTTAGCAATTTTTTGGCGATTACTAATCCACTCAGAAATATATTTAATTTTAATATTTAATATGGCAGCTTGAATGGTATCAAGTCTGCTGTTGTATCCAATTTGGGTATGATGATATCTTATTGGGCTGCCATGAACAGCCAGTTCTCTAATTTTTTTTGCAATCTTCTGATCTGAAGTTGTTACTGCTCCACCATCTCCAGCAGCTCCTAAATTTTTAGTAGGGAAAAAGCTAAAACAGCCTATATCACCGATACTACCAACTTTGGAAGTTTCCCACATTGTGCATGTTGCCTGAGCACAATCTTCGATTACTTTTAAGTCATATTTCTTGGCCAAAGATTTTATTAATGTCATATTCACTGCATTACCAAATAGATGAACTGGCATAATTGCTTTGGTATTAGAATTTATTTCTTGTTCTATTAGTTCAGTATTAATAAGATAAGTTTCTGGATCTATATCTACCAAAACAGGATTAGCACCAACTGCACTAATAGCCTCTGCAGTTGCAAAAAAGCTAAAAGATGAGGTAATAACTTCATCACCAACACCAATATCTAATGCGCGCAAAGCTAAGACTAAAGCATCAGTTCCACTATTACATCCAATAGTATTTTCAACACCAATCAGATTTGAAAAACTCTCCTCAAATTTGGCAATTTCTTGTCCACCAATATACTGGCCCCCTTTTAAAACTTTAAAAACCTCACTCTCAATTTCAGAGCCAATTTCTTGGAACTGCCTTTCTAAAGTAAATGGAGGTATCTGCATAATAAGTATATTAACCCTAAACCATATTTCTATGGGTAAAAAAAATTTTTAATTCATTTAAACCAACTTGGTTCTTTACCAGGAGTCCATTTTATATTGCAACCTAAAGAAGGCATTTGATTTGAAGGATAAGAATTATCTTGATTCAAATCTTCTACGGCAGAGCCCAAATCTTTTCCAGATAGAGGGATATTATTACCTGGTCTACTATCGTCTAATTGGCCATGATAATACAAGAAAAAATCACCATCTCCTTCATTTGAAAAAAGATAAAAATCTGGGGTGCAAGCCGCTTTTAATTTCTTAGCAAAACTTTGATTTTCATCATATAGATAAGGAAAACTCCATCCCTGTGTTTGTGCTTGTAATCTCAAATTTTTAGGAGAATCTGAAGGATGAGTAACAATATCATTACTAGAAATTGCAACTGTTTGAACTGTATTTTCAATTTCTTTACTTAAGGTGAAAATTTGATTCTCAATATATTTAACAAATGGACAATGGGCACAAATAAACATTAAAAGTAAATGCCGATTATCTAGATTATGAGAATTAAAATATTCATTTTTTAAAGAATTAGCATTTAACATTTCGAAATTCGGTAATTGAAAACCTAATTCCAAAACCATAGAATTTGTTCTTACCATGTTCAATTTAAAAATTCTTTGATATTTGAAAATTATTGTATATTTTGCAGTAATCCGCAAAGATAGGTACTTTTATATAGGAGAATAATAGAAATAATAAACAAAATGCTTCTAAATCTAACTGGCAAAAAAATTCTTGTTACAGGAATTGCTAACAATCGTTCAATAGCATGGGGTATCGCTCAACAACTTTCAAAAGCTGGCGCAGAACTTGGAATCACATATTTGCCTGATGATAAGGGAAGATTCGAGTCTAAAGTTAGAGAACTAACTAAACCTTTAAACCCATCTTTATTTTTGCCTCTTGATGTTCAAAATCCAGCTCAAATTGAAGAAATCTTTAAAAATATAAAAGACAATTGGGGAAAAATTGACGGATTAGTTCACTGCCTAGCATTTGCAGGACGCGATGAATTGATTGGAGATTATAGTGCTACCACTTCAGAGGGTTTTGATAGGGCTCTTAATATAAGTGCGTATTCGTTAGCACCTTTATGTAAAGCAGCAAAACCACTTTTTAGTGATGGTGCTGGAGTTGTCTCATTAACTTATTTAGGTTCAGAAAGGGCGATTCCTAACTATAACGTGATGGGAGTTGCTAAAGCAGCTTTAGAAGCTTCAGTAAGATATCTTTCTGCAGAACTTGGTCCCGAAAAACAAGTCAGAGTTAACGCAATAAGTGCTGGGCCGATAAGAACACTTGCGAGTTCTGCTATAGGTGGCATTTTAGATATGATTCACAATGTTGAAGAAAAGGCACCTTTACGCAGAACAGTCACTCAAACAGAAGTAGGAAATACAGCTGCTTTTTTATTAAGTGATCTCTCTAGCGGCATTTCAGGCCAAACAATTTATGTTGATGCGGGTTACTGCATTAATGGAATGTAAACTAAGTTTTTTGCATAAAAATGTCAGCTCTAAGGCAATCTAAAATAAAAAGAAAAACGAATGAAACAGATATTTCTGTATTTATAAACTTAGACGGAAATGGAATTTGTGAGATTGATACCGGGATACCATTCTTAGATCATATGCTTCATCAAATATCCAGTCATGGTTTGTTCGATTTAAAAATAAAAGCAATTGGAGATACCCATATTGATGATCATCATACAAATGAAGATGTAGGAATTGCATTAGGCAAAGCATTTTCAAAAGCCTTGGGAGAAAGAAAAGGAATAAGCAGATTTGGACATTTCTTTGCCCCATTAGATGAAGCATTAGTTCAAGTCACTTTAGACTGCTCTGGTAGACCGCATCTATCTTATGATCTTCAATTAAAAGCCCCTAGAATAGGAAATTATGATACTGAACTAGTAAGAGAGTTTTTTATTGCCTTTGTAAATAACAGCGGTATTACTCTGCATATTAATCAAATACGAGGAAGTAATTCACATCACATAGTTGAGGCATGCTTTAAAGCTTTTTCAAGAGCAATGAGAATGGCTACTGAGAGAGATCCAAGAAGATCTGATTCAATTCCAAGCAGTAAAGGAATGTTAGAAAAACAATAAAATAGGAATTTTTTCTAATCATCCACAATTCAGTTGATTTTTGGCGAAAATAGATAAAGTAATTATTTTGTTGTGACTAATTTACAAGATAAAAAAATTGATAAATTTAATATTTTTAAAAAAGAAGATTGGTCAAGTGCTTATCAAAATGTAGAAAAGGAGCTAACTAAAGAGCCTCTAAAAATTAGCAAAGGTAATAATATTAAAAATTTAAATGGAACACTATTAAGAAATGGACCAGGAATATTAGAGAGAGGTGGACAATGGGTTCATCATCCATTTGATGGTGATGGGATGATAACATCCATAAAATTCGAAAATGGTCAGCCATTCTTAACAAATAGATTTGTTAAGACTAAAGGCTATTTGGAAGAAGAAAAAATAGATAAATTTATTTATAGAGGTGTTTTTGGAACACAAAAAAATGGAGGAATCTTAAACAATGTGTTAGATCTAAATTTCAAGAATATCGCTAATACACATGTCATTAAATTAGGAGATGAAATTCTCGCATTATGGGAAGCAGCGGGTCCACATGCAATGGATCCTGATAGTCTTGAAACTATTGGTTTAACAACATTAAAAGGAGTACTCAAGCCTAACGAAGCATTCAGTGCTCATCCCAAAACAGACCTAAACTCAAATGCATCTTCAGAACTTTTAGTCACTTTTGGAGTACAAACAGGGCCAAAAAGTACCATTAGATTAATGGAGTTTAATAATGCTGGTACAAATTCTGGAGAGCTCATTTTTGATAGGAAAGATACCTTTAATGGCTTTGCATTCCTTCATGACTTCGCCATTACAACTAATTGGGCAATATTTTTACAGAATGCTATTGATTTCAATCCTCTTCCATTTGTAATGGGCCAAAGAGGAGCAGCACAATGTCTAAAGTCAAACCCAAATAAAAAGTCAAAGTTTTTTATCATCCCCAGAGAAAGTGGATTATTTAGAGGACAGGCTCCTTTAACAATAGATGCTCCAGAAGGATTCGTTTTTCATCATATAAACGCATTTGAAAAAGATTCCAAAATCGTATTAGATAGTATTTTTTATGATGATTTCCCATCAGTTGGTCCAGACGAGAATTTCAGGGATATTGACTTTGATAAATATCCAGAAGGAAAACTGAAAAGATCAATTATCGATCTAAAGAAAAAAACTTGTGAACTTGAAACTTTCAGTGAACAATGTTGTGAATTTGCTGTTGTTAATCCTAAAAACTTAGGATTAAAAGCAACTTTTAGTTGGATGGCAAGCACATCTCAAAAGCTGGGGAACGCTCCACTTCAAGCAATAAAAAAAATAAATTTAACTTCTAAGGAAGAGATTTTCTGGTCAGCAGGTCCAAGTGGATTTGTTAGTGAACCAATTATGGTTCCATCAGAAAACTCTTTAAAAGAAGATGAGGGATTTTTATTTATACTTCTATGGAACGGAGAAAGAAGAGGAAGCGATTTAGTGATACTAGACGCAAAAGACTTAAAAGAATTAGCTGTTTATGAATTACCCATTTCAATTCCTCATGGCCTTCATGGATCTTGGGTTAATTGAATTTAAGAAAAAATTTCAATTAAATCTGGAATAATTTTTTTTAATGCTTTACCTCTATGACTACAAGATTCTTTAATATCATTATTCATTTCTGCGAAAGTTAATCTGGTAGAACTCTCCTCAAAAATTGGGTCATACCCAAAACCACTTTTTCCTCTGGGGTTTAAAATAATTTTGCCATGACATTTAGCCTCAGATTCAATAATCACTTCACCATTTGGGGAACAAACACAAATATTAGCAATAAAGAAAGCACTTCTATTTTGAACTCCATCAAGTTCTCTTAAAACTCGTTCAATTCTCTTCTGATCATTTTCTGCATATCTAGATGAGTAAATGCCAGGCTTACCACCTAGTGATTCAATACAAATTCCTGAATCATCTGCTATTGAAAAATTATTCGTTATTCTCGAAACTTCACTCGCTTTTTTAATTGCATTATCTCTAAATGTCAGTCCATCCTCTTCAACTTCTAATGATTCTGGCTGGAGTAACAATTTACAATTAACTCCAGCAAGCAATTTCTTATATTCTTCAATTTTACCTTTATTCTTACTCGCCAAAAATAAATTTTTCATCCTTATTTTCCTGTCAAATTTATAAATTCTTGACCCCACTCTAATACCTCAATTAGATAAGATTCTTTTGGTGCTTCACAATATAACCTTAAAAGAGGTTCCGTTCCTGAAAACCTAAACAGAAGCCAAAAATTTTTATCAATTCTCAACTTTATTCCATCGATCTTTGAGATACTTTTTAACTTGTGATTATTAATATTCTCTGGAATATTATCTATGATAAATTCTTTTACGTTATTTTTTTCTGACTGATTTGGAAATTTAATATCAATTCTTTTATAAAAACTTGGCCCAAAATCTTCTTGTATTTCATCTAAAGTTTCATATAAATATTGAGATTTTTCAGCAATTCCATTTAATAAAACCATCGCTGCATATAGAGCATCTCTTTCAGGCATAAAGTCACCAAAACCAACGCCCCCAGATTCCTCTCCTCCAATAAATATTTTTTCTTTAATCATTTTTTCAGCAATATATTTAAAGCCAACTGGAAGTTCAAAAACATCTCTATTTTGACTCTCTGATATATTTTTAATAATATCTGAACCACTAACAGTCTTTAAAACTGGATAAGAATTATTTTTAATTTCGCCCAAATAGCAAATAAAATATGGGAGTAAATCTTGAGTACTAGAGTATCTTCCTTTTTCATCAATTGCCGCAATTCTATCACCATCACCATCAAATATAATTCCTAAAGTTTTCACTTCATTTGTTGAATTTTTCATTAGTATTTGTTTTAGATCATCTGCATAATTCAAAAGAGGTTCAGGAGGTTTTCCTCCAAAAAAAGGATCAGCATCTTTCCTGATTTCTGAAATAACTTCTAAATCATTAGCAGCAAAAATCTCAGCCATACAATTTGCAGCTGAACCATGCATAGAATCTACAAAAATTCGCAATTTCATTTTTTTTAATCTCTTAGAAATAAAGTCAATATCAAAAAGGGATTTAATTCTATCTAAATGAAATTTCTTAATATCTACCAATTGATTAATACCATCTATTTTTTCAATTGAATTTCCAAGCATTAATCTTTTTTCAACTTCACTTGTAAAAGATTCGTCAACAGAACATCCATTAAAGCTCTTTATTTTCAGACCTAGCCAATTATATGGATTATGACTTGCTGTAATTACTAACGCTCCAAGACAACCGACTTCTTTGGCATAGAAACTACAAGAGGGTGTTGTAACAAAGCTATCAGATAAGATCGGTTCGAAACCGCATCCTCTTACAAAAGGCACTATTTGCTTTGCGAATTCACAAGCCATAAATCTACGATCATATCCAATAATAATTTTCTTTGAATTAACTTCTTTATAGTATTGATAATGCAACTCCTGACATGCAGCGACAACAACCCTTGAAAGATTGGAAAGGTTAAAATCAAAACCAATAATGCCTCTCCAACCATCAGTTCCAAATTTTATCTTATCTAATTTATCAGGTGTCAAATTTCAAATTTCCTTGATTTCTTCTAATTATCTATACTAATTTATATGAGTAAATTTTAAAACCGCCCTTAAAAAATAATTTGAATTCACTTCATTTAAAAAGTTTTACAAGATGCAAAAGAAAAGCATGGCTCGATTTTAAGGGTAAAAAATCTTATGAAGTTTGGTCTCCCCATAAAGCAATAGATAAAATTAATCAGTTTCAAATTTTCTCTGAATTTTGTAATGGTGAAATATATACAGGATTAAAAGCCTGTGAAAATGGTTATCAAGGGGTAATTGGATTAAAAATCAAAGGAAATCTTTTCCAAAATATAAACGTAGAGATACTTCCACAATTACTTTTAAAGACTAAAGGTAAAAGTAAATGGGGACAATATAAATATTTACCTGCTGTTTATAAGTTAGGCCACAAAACAACTAAGGAACATTTATTCGACTTAGCTTTTTGTTCTATGTTTTTGGAATCTTTTCAAGAATCTAAAATTGAGAAAGGATTAGTACTTTCAAGTTTTTATAAAAAAGTTAAAGTTGAAGAAATTTATTTAAATAAAAAATTAAGAAAAAAAGTTTTAAATGTTTTATTAAATTTGAATGAATGCTTGGAGGGATCTATACCAGAAATAACTCAAGATAGAAAAAAATGTACTATTTGTTCTTGGCAAAAATTTTGTGATAAAGAAGCAAAAGAAAAAGGATATCTAACAGATATAGATGGAATAGGTTCCAAAACGGCCTCGTTACTCAAAGCAAATGGAATAACTAATACCCAAACATTAGCTTCTTACAGCGAAAAACAACTTGGAGAGAAATTATATAAATTCAAAGATCAGAAATATGAAAAAGCATCCATATTTGTAAAGCAAGCGCAAGCATATATCTCTGGAGAACCATATTTCATTTCTAATAAAAATAATACGGAAGATCTATTAGAAAAAATATGTTCGGGATTTTATATATTTGATATTGAGTCAAATCCAGATGAAAAGCATGATTTTTTATATGGGTTTTTAAAAGTAAATAATTTGTCTATAAAAAAAGAAGATCTTATTTATGAACCAATCTTAAATCTTAAAAACAATAAAGGAGAATCTTACAGGCAAATTATTGAAGTACTTTTTTCAAACAAGGAATGGCCAGTTTTGCATTACGGAGAAACTGAAAGAATATCAATAATTAATATTGCTAAAGAACTAAATTTTAGTTTTGAAGAAATTGATTCACTTTCCTCCAGATTTATTGACTTACATACCTTAATAAGAAAGTCTTGGATATTACCACTAAAAAAATATGGCTTAAAAAATGTTTCTAATTGGCTTGGATTTGAATGGGCGCAGAAAAATGTAAGTGGCTCTAAAGCACTTTATTGGTGGATTCAATATCAAATTACAGAAAACCAAATATTTTTAAAGAAAATTATCCAATATAATAAAGATGATTGTTTTGCTACTCTACAAATTGCAGAATATTTAATCAAAGATCGATTAAAGAAAAATTGATCCTACAGATTTATTTATACTAATTTTTCCAAAAATTTCTGAAAAAAAATAACTTTCTTCCTCTAAATATTTTCTTTTTATCATAGCTAAACCTTTTATTTGACAATCTGATTTAAAAAAACTAGTGATTTTACCTACAGAAATATCCTTGGCAGAATTTGTATATAAATTTTTATCTTCTAAGTCTAAATTGAAATTAGATTCAATTGATTTCCAAATTCTTATTTCCTGTTTTAAAGAAGAAACATTTTTTATTTTTGACATTGTTTCTTGTCCTAAATAACAACCTTTATTAAAATCTATAAGATCTTGTAATCCAAGCTCAAGAGGATTATTTTTTCCGTTTATTTCCATTTCTAATGAGGGTATTGCCTGATTAATCTTCCAAAGTTTTAAATCATTGGGATTTAGTAAATTTATTTTATTTTTATATATTTCAAATTCTTTATCTTCTGTTTTGAAGAAAACAGGCTGGTGATTTCTCCATGAACTAGATTCATCAATTTCCTGAATTCTATTTATCAAGGAAGGTTCACTCAGAAGTACATCGTCCGCTGGGAATATAATTTGATTAAAGTAATCAATTATTTCATTTGTATTACCGGCCAAGATAATTACTTCTAATCTTCTTTCTAAAAAAATAATTTCAATTAATGACCTTAGAACTCCATTTGGAGTTAACCAACAAGTTTTGATAACTTTATTTTCTGAATTAAGAATATTACCAGTTGTTATTCCATTTAAAAATTTTCTGGCATCTTTTCCAGTAATTGAAAAACAATCAAATTTTTCAAGCCAAAACTTTTTTTTTATATCTTGCATTTTGAAATAATCATAAAAAGTCTTTTATTGTAAAAAGACTCTTTAATTTAACATTTTCATCTTCAAGGGCTTTTAATCCCCCTTCTTGCCTATCAACTATAGACAAAACTTCCTCAACAACATAATTATTTTCTCGTAATTTTTTTATAGCTTTTATTACTGAACCAGCAGTTGTAACCACATCCTCTAAGACAGTTACCAAAGTTCCTTCTTCTAATATAGGGCCCTCTATTCCAGCTTTGGTACCGTATTTTTTGATTTCTTTCCTAATTATTAAACCATCAAGGTCTAGTCCATTCAAAGCTGCTTTAACAATTAATCCACTTACTATAGGGTCTGCACCTAATGTCAATCCTGCTACAGCTTTTGACCTTGAGTCCTTTAAATCTAAAAATAATTCACTTATTAAGTTTAAGCCTTCGCCATTTAATGATACTGGTTTACAGTTCAAGTAATGACTGCTTTTTTTTCCTGAAGATAAAGTGAAGTTTCCTTTCTTGTAAGATTTTTCAATTAACTGTTTTAACAATTTTTCTTTATTTAAATTATATTTATCCGAAAATTTGCCCATTAGTAAAAGTTTGATTTATATTTAAAGATTAGAAGAAAAAAAAGAAATCTCACAAAAACTTCCTAATGAGGTGTTTTTTGAAATATTATTTTTATATTGTATATTGAAATTTAATGTAATTAAAATTACATTAATTCCCTTGGGGGTGTAGCAATCTGGTGAATGCACCAAACTCATAATTTGGCTAAGGCGAGTTCGATCCTCGCCACCCCCATTATTCATTTGTCATTGAATGAAAATAACTCTACTTTTATTTCTTTTATTTCTACCAGCTTTTTTCGCAGCAAGTGAACTCTCTTTTTTATTAATAAGGCCAAGTAAAGTTTTAAGGTTAATAGAAGAAAAAAAGAAAGGAGCATTTTCAATTTTAAAAATTCAAAAACGCTTTAGATCTTCACTAATTGCTTCTCAATTTGGTGTAACAATTTCATTAATTGCAATTGGATGGCTCAGCAATAACTTGGCTAATGATTATTGGAAAAGCAATATTTTATCAAATAGATTTTATGATCTTCTATTATTTTTATTTATTGTTTTAGTTGTTACTCTTGTTTCTGGACTAATTCCAAAAGCTTTAGTAATTAACAATCCAGAATCCGCTGCTTTAAGGTTGACCACAATATTCGATGCCGTTAGAAAAGCTATGAATCCTATAGTGAAAACAATAGAATTTTTTGCTAGCGCTTGTTTAGGCTTGTTCAATTTAAATAACAAATGGGATTCTTTAAACTCGGGTTTATCTGCTGGAGAATTAGAAACTCTTATAGAAACAGATAACGTAACAGGTTTAAAACCAGATGAGAAGAATATTCTTGAAGGAGTTTTTGCTTTAAAAGATACACAGGTTAAAGAAGTGATGATTCCAAGATCTGAAATGGTAACTTTGCCAAAAAATATAACCTTTTCAGAACTAATGAAACAAGTAGATAAAACTCGACATGCTCGCTTCTTTGTGATTGGTGAGTCTTTAGATGATGTATTAGGTGTATTAGATTTACGTTATCTAGCTAAGCCAATATCAAAAGGTGAAATGGAAGCCGATACATTATTAGAGCCATTCCTTTTACCAGTAACAAAAATAATAGAAACATGTTCACTAGCAGAAATATTTCCAATAGTAAGAGACTATAATCCGTTCTTACTAGTAGTTGATGAACACGGTGGAACAGAAGGACTTATAACTGCAGCTGATCTAAATGGCGAAATAGTTGGAGAGGAAATGCTCAATAATAGAATTTATTCAGATATGAGAATGTTAGATAATTTCTCTAAAAAATGGTCAATAGCTGGAAAATCAGAAATTGTTGAAATCAATAAAAAAATAGGATGTTCTATTCCAGAAGGTACTGATTATCATACTCTTGCTGGATTTATGTTAGAAAAATTTCAAATGGTTCCAAAAATTGGCGACGTTTTAGATTTTAATAATATTAAATTTGAAGTTATTTCTATGTCAGGGCCAAAAATTGATCGTGTTAAAATAATTCTTCCAAAAAGCTAAATGTGACTCCCCATAGAGGATAATGATAATTAATATATGAATTTGAAATTATGCAACCAACCTCATCACCCGTAAAGGTTGGAGTCATAGGTATAGGAAATATGGGCTGGCATCATGCTCGAGTACTAAGTTTACTCAAAGATGCAAATCTCATTGGAGTCGCAGATCCAAATGAGGAAAGAGGTAAATTAGCTATTGAGCAATTTCAATGTGAATGGTTCAAGGATTATAAAGACCTAATTCCAAAAGTTGATGCTATCTGTATTGCTGTCCCTACACTACTTCATCAAAAAGTAGGACTAGATTGTCTTAATGGAGGTGCTAACGTTCTCATTGAAAAACCAATTGCAGCTAACGAGTTGGAAGCAAAATCTCTAATCGAGGCTGCTAATGCAAGTAACTCTCTATTACAAGTAGGGCATATTGAAAGATTTAATCCTGCTTTTAGAGAATTAAATAAAATAGTAAATAATGAAGAAATTGTTGTTTTAGAAGCAAGGAGGCACAGTCCTCATGCAGACAGAGCAAATGATGTATCTGTAGTAATGGATTTAATGATTCATGACATTGATCTTATTTTGGAGCTTGTAAACTCAAAAATACAAAAATTAGCAGCAGTTGGAGGAAGAAATAGCGAAGGCTTAATAGATTATGTCAATGCTACTTTGGTTTTTAAAAATAATGTTATTGCAAGTCTAACTGCAAGCAAAATGAGTCACAAAAAAATTAGAAGTTTAAGTGCTCACTGCCAAAATGGACTAGTAGAAACTGATTTTTTAAATCACTCTTTACAAATCCATCGAAAATCTAATGAATCATACACAGCAGAGCATGGAGAATTAGTTTATAGAAATGATGGATATGTCGAAGAAGTTAGCACAACCTCCATTGAACCTCTCTATGCAGAACTGGAGCATTTTCTTAAGTGCGTTCAGGGCAAAGAAATACCCGAGGTAGATGGTGAGCAAGCCTCAAGAGCATTAAAAATTGCTGATTTTATAGAAAGTGCTGTAGAAAATTCTGGAGATGCGATTTTACTTGAAAATCCCTTCTGATAAAGACAATCTAAACTAAAAGAATTTTATTTAAATCCAACTGCAGCTTGCCAAACAAACACTAATAAAAAGAAAAATAAAGGAATCAGTGGAAGAACATCAACAGTTGGAGCAAAGGCCTTATAAGCCTCGGGCAATTCAGCGAATGTATTAAATAGAATGAGCACCTTTTTGATAATTTAATTAATTATGATAAGACGTTACCACGTATGGTGAGCAATAGAGGATGTTTTCCAAGGAGCGAAATCATTTGTAAAACAATTATCTTTAATTGCCGTAGAAATTGCATTAGTAAATCTTATTAAGTGAGCAATATTATGCAAACTTATAAGGGTTAGGCCTAATATTTCGTCATTTCTAATTAAATGATGCAAATATGCTCGAGAATAGGATTTACATGTCTCGCATTTACAAGTTTTGTCAATTGGAGAAAAGTCATTTTTAAATCGTGCATTTCGCAAATTCAATCTTTCATCATTAAAAAATGCAGTCCCATGTCTTCCTAGTCTTGTGGGTAAAACACAGTCAAATATGTCGAATCCTTTAGCTACAGCTAAAGAAATTTCTCTTAATGAGCCAATTCCCATTAAATATCTTGGTTTATTTATTGGTAAGAATTTCGGGACGTAATTAATTACACTATGTATTTCTTCAACTGCCTCGCCAACACTTACACCTCCCACTGCTATTCCAGGTAGATCAAAAGAACTTGTATATCTTGCACTATATTCTCTCAATCTAGGATACTTACCACCTTGAACTATGCCGAATAATGCTTGATTGGATTTCTGATGAGTCTCAACACATTTTTGCAACCATGAATGCGTTCTTTGTAAAGAGTCCTCAATATCATTTTCATTAGCTGTATGCGGAGGACAATGATCAAAAGCCATCGCAACATCCGATCCAAGATCCATTTGAATCTGCATTACTTTTTCAGGTGATAAAAATACATGACTACCATCTCTTGGATTTTTAAATTCCACACCTTTATCAGAAATATTATTTAATTTGGCCAAACTAAAAACTTGATATCCGCCTGAATCAGTAAGGATAGGCTTAGGCCAATTCATGAAATTATGTATTCCGCCAGATTCTTTAATTAGTTTTTCTCCGGGTTGTAAATGAAGATGAAAGGTATTTGAGAGAATCATTTCTGAACCAGTAGAGGTTAACTGCTTTGATGAAATTCCTTTAACAGTTGCCAAAGTACCCACAGGCATAAATTTTGGCGTGTTTACTTGACCATTTGGTGTATGAAATATACCAGTTCTTGCCTTTGTATTACTGCAATTCGATGTAATTTCAAATTCAAACACGATAATTTATAAAATTTTTTGATCCTTTTTTATTAATTTAGCCTATTATTTATATTTAATATTGAATCTATTTTTATCTCATCAAAAAATATTTAATAAAAAATTTGGCAGGATCTTGGATTTTCTATACGACATTTCCAAAGATACCTTTAATTCATCCCGAATTTAAAAATATTGCACAATTTGCGCCGCCTTTAGGACTCTTTATTGGAACAATACAGGGTTGTATTTTTCTTTTTTTGAGAACAAACTCTTGGTCAATTTATGCTTCTACATTAATTTGTTTGGCTTCAGGATATTTAATTACTGGTGGTCTACACATTGATGGTTTAATGGATACTTTTGATGGTATTTTTGCGGGTAAAAAGAAACGTTTAAAAGCAATGAAAGATAGTAAAGTTGGGTCCTTTGGCGTTCAAGCTTTAGTTTTTATAACTTTAATTCAAATTGCGTGCATACTGAAAATTCAAAACCTAATAATTTTTGTTTTACCTATTTGCTTATTTTGGGGAAGATTTTCAAATTTATTTTTTATAGAAAAGTTTAAATATATGAGTTATAAGAAAAAATCTATTAGTCACAAAAAGTTTTGGAATGGATTTAAAAAAGAATCTTTAATCTCCATTATTTTTCTTTTAATTTTCATCGTATACCAATTAGTTTCAATTACATCCCAAGCAATATTAATCAAATTTTTAGTTCTTATTTTAATTGGTATTTTTCTAAGCTATTTTATACCAAACATACTGGGTAATAAAATTGGAGGCTTCAATGGAGATGCCTGCGGTGCAAGTGTTGTATTAGTTGAAACTGCAATGTTGTTTATGCATGCAATTCTTTTATAGGTAGTTCTAGATAGAAAATATTTTTCTTCTTAAGATTTTTTAATTTCTCAGTATTATCAATCGAGTTATTTTCCAGCAATCTCAAATCTCCTCCAATTTGTTTTGCTAATTTCCTCGCCAAAAAAAGTCCCACACCAGTGCCCTCTTTCTTCTTAGCAGCAGATCCTCTAAAACCTTTTTCAAAAATTTTCTCGTTTTCATTTTTGGTTATTTTTTTACCATCATCAAATATACAAAGTCCATTACTCGTAATTGCGAGTCCAATTTCAGCATCTTTTTGGGCATATTTAAAAGCATTTTCTAATAAATTGGCCACAATTTCAGCGATTACAGCATATTTTGCCTTTAACGGCGATAAAGACCAATCTGGCCAAAAAGAAGGTTCATTCCAATCTCTATTCTCTAAGTATGCATTAGCTTTACCCCTTTCTAATATTGGCCTCAATAAACTCTGAACAGTTATTACCTTTTTATTGTCTAAATTTGGTGGTAATAATAATCTTTCCTCTCCAATTTCTAGGGGAAGTTGAATAGGTGAATTTAATTGCGCAAAAGAATCCATATATTGATTAATTTGTTTTTGCTCAATTATCATGCGTTCGACTATTTCAATAGAGTCATCATCTGAACCAAGTCTTTTTATTAGCAACTTTGCATATGTCCTTATAGCAGCCAATGGATTCCTTAATTGATGGATTATGATATTGACCTGATTTTTTAAATAATTAATTTCTTCATTTTTATTTTGACGTTCTAATTCGATTGAGACGCATTTAGCTAATGATATTGAAAGCGCTTTTAATCTGGAATCAAGAGATACTGGCCAATTTCCGTCTTTCAAATCAGTTTCTACCCTAAGGACACCAAGAAGAATGTCATTTTCTTGAAGCGGGTACCATCTTCTATTAGGAGATGAAACTTTTAGTGAAGGATCATCTTCTATTGATGTAAGTAGCCTATCAATTTGTGGCCATTGACCAATCATTTCAAAAGATGCTTTAGTGCCTTGCTTAGCTGAAGCAAGATACATAACTAAATTAGTCACGCCCATTGAGCAACCAAAACCCTCTAGCTGTTTTGAAATTAGTTCTTCAAATTTTTTTGAAAGATTCATAATTAATGAAATTTTGAGAATTTTTTTTTAAAAAAAACTTGAAAAAAGGCTTGTAAAATATGAAAAAAGTATTAAGATATATAAAGAGGTCTGACTTTAGCCAGCCTTAAATATGAATATTTAATCATATTTTAAGCTACATCGGGGTTGATGGGTCCTCTATGTAATTTGAAGTGAATTTAAAAACACATAGATAAGATTAGTAAAAATAAATAAGACTAATCTCATTAATAATTTCAGGAGTACCAATCAATGTCAAAAAAAAGAAAAAGAATCAGCAGAAGAAGATTGGCTGGCCAAAGAGTAATGGCTCATGTACCTATTTATCATATCGAAACTGGCAAACATAAACCAGTTACAGCAGCAAGAAGATTCATAGCTGAAAATGGTCTCTCTGCGCCTTCAGTTTTCAATGTCAGAAGAAATGAACATACCACTGATAGGTTTTTTTGGGGTGAAAAAGGGTTATTTAGTGCCCAATATGCTGAAGAAAATCATTTTCTATTTCCATCACTAAAAGTTGTAGTTGAAGGAATTGGTGAAGAAAAAATATTTGAGGGTCTAGAACTTACTGCAGATGATTGGGAAGAGATTGAAGAATACGAATATGCTTTTGTTTAAAAAATATTACTTATATTTGAACTTATAAAATCAATTAAATTTGAATCAATTTGATGAAATCCATCGAATTCTAATAATTCACAAAATTTAGAAGATATACTCTTTACCTTTTCATAAATAGTCCTAGAAGCATCTATAGGCACGACATCATCAAATAAACCATGACTAATAATCAATGGCGAGCATTTCTCTCCCGGTGTCCAGTTGGGGTGAGGATAACCACTACAAGCAACAATTAATCCAAAATCTAATTGTAATCCTGCATCAATTGCCATTGCCGCCCCCTGAGAGAACCCCAACAAAATTGTTTTTTTTAGTGGAATCTGATCAGTATCAAATTTTTTTAATGTAACTAAAAGTTTATTTACTTCAACCTCAGCTCCATTCCAATCATGTGGATATAATCCATACCACTGTCTTCCCTGACCACTTGGATGCAATCCAGGGGCACTCAAAGAAATCACCTCAAAATCAAGATTTATTTTTTCATTCATCTCCTTTCCAAATGTTAAAAGGTCATCTGAATCAGCTCCCCATCCATGCATCAAAATAATTCTATGAGTTGCAGTTTGAGAGCTAATCGAGACAAATTCATGATTGATAGCATATTTCATGTTTATATTCTTAAGTAAGTAAACTTTCCCATAATGTCACCATTAGCTTTAGTAAGTGTTTCTGATAAAAAAAATATAATCCCATTTTGTAAGGAATTGGTCGAGCAATTCAATTATAAAATTCTATCAAGTGGAGGAACTGCCAAACATCTTATAGAAGCAAAAATACCAGTTATTAAAGTTGCAGATTTTACTAATTCTCCAGAAATTCTTGGAGGAAGAGTTAAAACTTTACATCCAAAAATACACGGGGGAATATTAGCTAAAAGGTCTGACGAAGAACATGAAAAAGATATAGAAGCTAACAATCTTGAGTTAATTGACTTGGTAGTTGTCAATTTATATCCTTTTAAAACAACTGTAGAACAGGGAGCCAAATGGGAAGATACTATTGAAAATATCGATATCGGAGGGCCATCAATGATTCGTTCTGCAGCTAAAAATCATAAAGACGTTTCCGTTTTAGTGGATCCTAATCAGTATGAAAATTTTCTTGAAGAAAGTAAAAAAGGTGAATTAAAAGACTCATATAAAGCAAAATTAGCCCTTGAAGCTTTTCAACATACAGCAGACTATGACACCGCAATATCTAATTGGATAAAAAAAGAAAGAGGTTTACAATCTTCCAAATATATTGAATCTTATCCACTAATCAAAACCTTAAGATATGGGGAGAATCCTCATCAAAAAGCTTTTTGGTATGGTTTAAGTAACATTGGATGGAACTCAGCAGAACAATTACAAGGTAAAGACTTAAGTTATAATAATCTGTTGGATCTAGAGTCAGCACTTTCAACAGTTTTAGAATTTGGCTACGCAGAAAAAGATGAAATTACAACCGACATTTTTGCTTCCGTTATCCTAAAACATAATAATCCTTGTGGTGCCTCTGTAAGTAATTCAGCTTCTCAAGCATTTTTGAATGCTTTGGAATGCGACTCTGTTAGTGCATTTGGAGGAATAGTTGCTTTTAATTCAAATGTTGATAGTAAGACTGCAATTCACCTCAAAGATATTTTCTTAGAGTGTGTCATCGCTCCATCTTTTGATAATGAAGCTTTAGAAATTTTAAAAGTTAAAAAGAATTTAAGAATTTTAAAGTTTTCAAAAGATCAACTTCCAAAAAAGAATCAAATTTCTACAAAATCAATAATGGGCGGATTACTAGTTCAAGATACTGATGATAACGAAGAAAAAGCTGAAAATTGGATTTCAGTAACTAATGAAAATCCGAGTAATCAAATAAACTTAGATCTAAATTTTGCATGGAAAATTTGTAAACACGTTAAATCTAATGCCATTGTTATTGCAAAAGACCAAAAAACTATTGGTATTGGAGCTGGACAAATGAACAGAGTTGGAGCAGCAAAAATTGCATTGGAATCAGCTGGAAAATTATGTTCTGATGCTGTCTTGGCCAGCGATGGTTTTTTACCATTTGCAGATACTGTAAAACTAGCAAATGAATATGGAATAAAAGCTATTATTCAACCTGGTGGTAGTCTAAGAGACCAAGAAAGTATTGATATGTGTAATTTGAAAGGAATCTCAATGGTATTTACAAAACAAAGGCACTTTTTACATTAAATTATGATGATTTTGGATAATATGTAATCTTATTAGTTTTTCTGAATAAAGAAAGCCTGCCTGGGCCTGCACATAGAAAGTATAGAGAAATAGCACCATATATAAAAGACAATTCGAAAGCATAATTATGACCTTCAACCACTGCCAGAGGAAAACCTTCTAGTCCAGTATCAAGGAGATGAAAATAAACTGCAAATGCCATCGTGGAGAATAGACCAAGAGAAGAAAGTCTCGCAAAAATCCCTAAAGCCAATCCTAATGGGCATACCAATTGAGTAATTGCTGCACCAAAAGTCCAAATAACAGGATCACCTGGTAAAAATGGAAAGTACTTTCCAACTACAAACTCAGCAAAACCCTGGGGATCCTGAAGTTTTTCAAGCCCATGATGAATCATTAAAGCACAAAAACCTATTCTTAAAACAAAAATTGATAATTCTCCAAGGATATTTACTTCTGACCCTGAAGATGAATTAGCAACAACAACTTCAACTTTTTGGGGCGCTTTAGTTCTATTCATACTTGCAGTTTGAACCTGATTAGTTTGTGCTTTGTCTTCCATACTTCTTTAATTTTTCATTATTCTAGTTAATAAAGTAGATATTTTGGCATTATCTGACTAATAAATTAAAAAAACTAAGCAAAGTTATAAATGATATTTCAAATTCAAGAAGCTATATCTATCAACTTTTCAATAACATCTGCAACGACCTTATCAGGAGTGGATGCACCTGAGGTAATTCCAACATTAATTTTTCCACTAGGTAGAAAATTATTTTTAAGTTCTAATTCTGATCCAAGTGGCTTATGTAATATTGAATTTCCTTTAACTGATATCCTCTCTGGCGTATCAATGTGAAAAGAGGAAATATTTTTAGTAATTGCTATTTCTTGTAGGTGAGTAGTATTAGAAGAATTGAAGCCTCCAATAACTACAAGAATATCAAGGTCTTCATCAACCAAAGAGAACATTGCATCTTGTCTTTCTTCAGTTGCATCACAAATAGTATTAAAAGCTAAAAAGTGACTATTTAAGTTTTCTGGTCCAAATTTTTTTAACATCGTCCGTTCAAAAACCTTTCCAATTTCTTCAGTCTCGCTTTTGAGCATAGTTGTCTGATTTGCAACTCCCACTCTATCTAAATCTTTATCAGGATCAAATCCATTTGAAAAAGCTTTAGCAAATTTGTTCATAAACTCATTTCTATTACCTCTCCCCAGAATATATTCAGATACGTAGTTTGCTTCTTCTAGATCAAGTACAACTAAATATTTGCCTGCGAATGAACTTGTAGCGAGAGTCTCTTCATGCTTAAATTTCCCATGAATAATAGATGTAAAAACATGTTTTTTATGTTTTTCAACTGTATGCCAAACCTTAGAAACCCATGGACAAGTCGTATCAATGATATGACAACCTTTCTCATGTAATAGTTTCATTTCTTGAACAGTAGCTCCGAAAGCAGGGAGTATAACAACATCTCCATTAGAAACTAAAGAAAAATCTTTAATTCCATTTTTAGCTGAAATGAATTTTACATTCATTTTTCTTAAATGATCATTAACCGAGGGATTATGAATTATTTCGTTTGTTATCCAAATATTCTCATTTGGGTAATGTCTTCTAGTTTCATAAGCCATTGCTACAGCTCTTTCAACTCCCCAACAGAAACCGAAGGCTTGGGCCAACTTAATATTTAGTCTACCTTTGGTATAAGTAAAACCATTATCCCTAATAGAACTTATCAAATCACTTTGGTAAGCTTCTTCTAAAGCTTGAGCTCTTTTTGTTGGAGAATCGAAACCCCTTCTATTGTATCTATCAGAATGATGAAGAGATCTTCTAAAAGCTTGAGTATCCATCTTTTTATATTACAACGTTTTAAATAATTTTTCGTAAAAAAAAAGAAACCTGACATAAGTCAGGTTTCTTAAATCAATTTTCAGTTAGATTATTTAGCAGAGGCAAAGTCTGGATATGCTTCCATTCCATGCTCTCCTATATCTAAGCCTTGGGTCTCTTCCTCTTCAGAAACTCGGATTCCTCCGAATAATCCTCCAATTACAGACCAAGCAATCCAGCAAGTAACTAGTGTCCAAATAGCATAAGCTGCGGCACCAAGAGCTTGAACTAGAAGGAGGGTAATACCTCCGCCATTGAACAATCCCATACCTGCTCCATCACCTTGTACAGCTGTACCCCAAAGACCGATAACTACAGTACCCCATACACCACAAACTCCGTGAACAGAGAATGCACCTACAGGATCATCAATCTCAGCGGCATCAAGTGCTGCAACAGAAAATACAACGATAATTCCGCCTACTAGTCCTGCGAACCAGGCTCCAGCAAGAGTCATATCACCACAACCAGCAGTGATACTAACCAAACCAGCAAGGATACCGTTAATTATCATTGTAAGGTCAGGCTTACCAGAAGTTAATGTTGAAACAATAGTTGCACCAATAGCTCCAGCTGCTGCTGCTAAAGTAGTTGTTACAGCAACATATGGAACCCATTGATCCATAGCAAGTTGAGAACCGGGGTTAAATCCGTACCAACCTATCCATAGGACTAATGCACCTAGAGTAGCTATAGCCATATTGTGTCCTGGCATAGCCTGTGGCTTACCATCAGAGTATTTGCCAATTCTTGGCCCAAGGAGCATAGCTCCTACAAGACCGGCCCATGCCCCAACTGAGTGAACAATTGAAGAACCAGCAAAATCAACAAAACCCAAAGAATCAAGCCAACCACCATTCCATTTCCAGCTACCAGCAATTGGATATATAAATGCAGTTAATACAACAGCAAAAACAACAAATTCTCCAAATTTAACTCTTTCAGCAACAAGACCGGAAACGATAGTTGCCGCAGTTCCTGCAAAAGCAGACTGGAACAAGAAATCAACAGTTGGGACTAATCCAGCATCAGTTACCATATCTGCAGTAACTGTAGGATCAAAAAATAAGCCGCCAAAATAAAGCCAACCGTCGGCTACACTTCCTCCGTACATTAATGAATAGCCGATAAACCAATAAGAAGTTACAGCTAGAGCAAATACAAAGAGGTTTTTAGCAAGAATGTTAACTGCGTTCTTAGAACGGCACATACCTGCCTCAACCATAGCGAAACCGGCGTTCATAAAGATCACTAGAATAGTAGCGATCAAAAGCCATAAATTGTTAGCAAGAAAAGCTGCATTCAACTCAGGTAAATCAGCTGCGTGAGCTGAAAGATTAAAAATACCTAAACCAAACAAAGCTAAAGGAACTGTTGCAAGCCACAACATAGAGCGGTTTGAACTAAATCCTCGAATACTCCTCAAAAGGAGCATAGGTCCATTAACAAGACTTGCATCTTGTAATTTGGACCTAGAGCGCCTTTGGGGCGTTTGCAAAGCAGTGGTCATAAAAAAAAATTAGATCTGCAAAAAAACAGTTTTACTGTTTCCTTTCAAATTTAAATTTATTCAAAAAACTTATCAGTGTCTAGTAGTTGTTGATACCATTTTTATAGTTGCACCTTAAAAAATTATTTGTTAAGTTTAAAAATTTGATTTTTAGAAGTTTCAAAATATCAAGATTTTATTTATTTCAAAGGTTTAATTCCTCTCCATGATACGTGGTCTTTATGAAATTCAAAGGAACAAGGAATCGTTATCATTCCTGCACTTAAAGATTCTCTAAAAAGATTGCCGTACAAGGGATCTGCGTCATCTCCGGGGGCAAAAAAACAAGCGTCTTTTCTTGTAATACATAGTACTAATACACTTTTACTTCCAGGAATTAATTTCTTTAATTCTATGAGGTGTTTTTGGCCTCTTTTCGTTACTGTATCAGGGAATAGAGCAACATTTTCTCTAATCCAAGTCGTATTTTTAACCTCTATGTAAATGTTACGTTTATCAGGATTTGAAGATTTTGGAGTTAATAAAAAGTCAATTCTGCTTTTTTTATCTTTTCCATAAGGGACTTCAGATTTGATTGTCTCTATTTCTCCTATTATTTCGTCAAGCAAATTTTTCTCGATAACCTTTTTGATTAACTTATTTGCAAATAGAGTATTAATACCAACCCAAACTTCCTCATTTTTTGCATCTAAAACACATATCTGTTCCCAAGTAAAAGGTAATTTTCTTTTTGGAGATGGGGAAACACTTATTCTTACCTTTGCTCCCTCACTCAAAAGTCCCTTCATTGGTCCAGTGTTGGCACAATGAGCTGTTACTACCTCACCGCTCTCTAATTTGATATCTGCAAGAAACCTTTTATACCTCTTGATTAAAACACCTTCAATTAATGGATCAAATTCAATTATCCGATCATTCATAAATATGTCGTTAGTTAAAAATCAAATATAATTGAAACTTAAACTTCTTGAAAAATTTAGACAAATCCAAATGCATTCATTTTTAAAAAATAATGTTTTTTCAATTTCATTTGGTACTAGTCTTAGTAAATTAGCTGGATGTATAAGACAAATATTTATAGCTGCTGCTTTTGGAGTTGGGGTAACATACGACGCATTTAATTATGCCTATATAATTCCAGGTTTTTTGATAATAATCATTGGAGGGATTAATGGTCCCTTACATAACGCAGTCGTTGCAGTTCTAACTCCCCTTAACAAAAAAAATGGAGGAATTGTTTTTACTCAAGTCAGCATAAAACTTTCAATACTATTAATTGGTTTAGCTATATTGATATACTTTAATTCCAGTTTATTAATTCAATTATTAGCCCCCAATTTAAGTTACGAAGCTAAATCAATCGCCACTTACCAATTAAAAATACTTACACCTTGTATCCCTTTATCCGGATTCATAGGCTTAAGCTTTGGGGCCTTAAATTCCCAAAGAAAATTTTTTTTATCAAGTATAAGTCCAGCCATAACAAGCCTAACTACTATTTTTTTTATTTTATTAAGTTGGATCATCAACCAAGAAAATGCATATTCTCATTTCTTTACTTATACGGGATTACTAGCTTTTGCAACTTTGACCGGAACTTTAATTCAGTTTGTTGTTCAAATTTTGGAAATAAATAAAATCGGTCTCTTGAGATTAAAATCAAACTTCCAATTATTTAATGATGAAGAGAGGAGGATTTTCAAACTAATTATTCCAGCATCTATCTCATCAGGTCTCAGTCAAATTAATGTTTTTATCGATATGTTTTTCGCTTCAAGTTTTCAAGGAGCAGCATCGGGACTAGCTTACGGAAACTTTCTGATACAAGCTCCATTAGGCATATTATCTAACTCTTTGATTTTGCCATTACTTCCAAAATTCTCTAAATTTAGAAGTGATAAAGACTATATAGGCCTCCAAAAAAAATTGATCTCTGGAATAGAGTACTGTTTCTTGACAACTATTTTTTTAGCTGCATTTTTCACAACATTTAATAATCAAATAGTGCAGTTAGTTTTTCAGAGAGGATCTTTTGATTATTCAGCGGCTTTAAAAGTGAAGAATATATTAATTGCTTATGGAGTTGGCATACCTTTTTATCTTTATAGAGATTTATTAGTAAGAACTTACTATTCAATAGAAAAAACAACCTTCCCTTTCAAGGCATCATTTGCAGGGATAATATTAAATATTTTTTTTGATTGGTTGTTAATTGGTGCCCCAATTAATAATTTTGGGAATCTTTCTCCATATAATTTTGGAGTAGTAGGGATAATTTTATCTTCAGTAATAGTCAACTTTGTAGTTTGTGTTTTGCTTTCTTTTAATCTGAGAAATGAAAATATCCACTTGCCTAACTTCGATTTATTAAGGAAAATTATTCTCATGTCATTAGCGGCATTTATAGATAGCACCCTTTGTTTTACTATTCTTAAAACTACAAATAACTTCAATTCAAATCTCGGAGAATTTTTAATATTAATATTTGGATCTTTAACTTTTTTTGTAATCTATTTTTTTCTTACAAAATGCCTGAAAGTAAATAAATTTAAAGTTTATAAAAAAAAGGTTTAGTTTTCAAAAAAACTTTCCAAAATCTCCTCTAATTCTAGAATTTGTGAGTTAGTTATTAAATTAATCAGTGGCATACTTTTAATACCATCCCCTACTTTTACATTTATTGCTTTCAAACTTATTTTCGCAGCATCCAATGGGCCTTGATTTTTATTGCTTATACATTCAATAGCAAGATTTCTAGCTAGGCCAGCGTCTCCAAGATATAAATTCCACTTTTCTATTTTTATAAAAATCTTTTCTGAAATAATATTTTCTAGATCACTTATTTGTACCTGAGAGTCCATAAATTCAAAATTAATTAAGTTGATTGTTTTGAAGTATCTTTAGGTTTTTTCATAATTACGAATAGTAAATGGGAGGCTAAAAGAATTGACCAGAAAATTGCAAAATTATTAAAAAAAGCGATTTCATATTTAATTTCTTTTAAAAGCCAAGTGCCACTTACTATCGCAGTAAATATCATGCAGTGAATAACAAAATTTACTATTCGAGAAAAATGTTTATAGATGGGATCTTCTAAATCACCATTTCCGTACCACTTTATAGGCATATTAATAATTAGATTGTTAATAATAGATATTTTACCTGAAATCTAGTTGACTAAGAGACCCTGAAACAGAGATATTACATAATTATGCGCCTGTAGCTCAGTGGATTAGAGCACCTGACTACGGATCAGGGTGTCGGGAGTTCGAATCTCTCCAGGCGCGTTTAAAATTATGAAATATTCTTTTTATATTTTTCTAAAAAATATCGTCTATATTATGGGTATTACTTATCAAATTCAATGAATATTCTTCAAAATCTTAAAGAAAGTGATCCAGTAATATCAAATTTTATCAACTCTGAAAAAAATAGACAGGAAACTCATCTTGAGTTAATAGCAAGTGAAAATTTTGCATCAATTGCCGTCATGCAGGCTCAAGGATCAGTCCTTACAAATAAATACGCAGAGGGATTACCTCAAAAAAGATATTACGGGGGATGTGAATTTGTTGATGAAATCGAAGAATTAGCTATTCAAAGAGCAAAAAAATTATTTAATGCAAATTGGGCTAATGTGCAACCCCATAGTGGAGCACAGGCAAATGCTGCTGTTTTCTTAAGTTTACTAAAACCTGGTGACACAATCCTGGGGATGGATTTATCTCATGGTGGACACCTAACTCATGGATCTCCAGTAAATATGAGTGGTAAGTGGTTTAATGCAGTTCACTATGGTGTAAACAAAGAAACTAGTGAATTAAATTTTGATGAAATAAGAGAGATAGCACTTGAAACAAAACCAAAATTGATCATATGCGGATATTCAGCTTATCCAAGAACAATCGATTTTGAATCGTTTAGAAAAATTGCAGATGAAGTTGGTGCATTCTTAATGGCTGATATTGCACACATCGCAGGTCTTGTAGCAAGTAAACTTCATCCAAATCCAATTCCCTATTGTGATGTAGTAACTACAACTACTCATAAAACATTAAGAGGTCCTAGAGGAGGACTTATCTTGTGTAAAGATGCAGAATTTGGAAAGAAATTTGATAAATCTGTTTTCCCAGGAACTCAGGGGGGGCCCCTAGAACACATTATTGCAGCTAAAGCAGTTGCATTTGGAGAAGCCTTACAGCCAGATTTTGTTAATTATTCCCAACAAGTAATAAAAAATTCCAAAGTTCTAGCTTCAACTTTAATTAATAGAGGTATTGATATCGTTAGTGGAGGCACTGATAATCATATTGTTTTACTCGATCTAAGAAGTATCAATATGACTGGTAAAATTGCTGACTTGCTCGTAAGTGAAGTCAACATCACTGCAAATAAAAATACTGTTCCATTTGACCCCGAATCACCTTTTGTAACCAGCGGGCTAAGGTTGGGTACTGCTGCTCTAACTACTAGGGGATTCAATGAGAATGCTTTTGCTGAAGTTGGCGAAATTATTGCTGATAGATTACTTAACCCAAACGATTCACTGATTGAAAGTCAATGTAAAGAAAGAGTATTAACCTTATGTAATCGTTTTCCTCTTTATGAAGGCAAACTTGAAGCATCAATTAAATGAGTCCTAATTCCAAGGGGGTTGAAATTCTTTCTATTGGAACAGAGCTACTTTTAGGAAATATCATAAACACAAATGCACAATGGATTTCTGAACAGTTGTCTCTATTAGGCTTAAATCACTTTAGGCAATCAACTGTAGGTGATAATTGTGATCGAATTATTAAAGTAATTCAAGAAATATCGAAAAGAAGTAATCTTCTAATTACAACGGGTGGATTGGGACCCACCCCAGATGACTTAACCACTGAAGCAATAGCCAAATCTTTTAATGTTTCTCTTTTTGAAAGACAGCATATATGGGATGAAATTAAACAAAAACTTCCAAACTCAAAGCTCAAAGACCATTCCTCAAGCTTAAGGAAGCAATGTTTCTTCCCAAAAAATGCTCAAATAATTAATAACCCTAGGGGCACTGCTCCAGGAATGATATGGGAACCAATAAAAGGATTTACTATTCTTACTTTCCCAGGAGTACCTAGTGAAATGAAAAGTATGTGGGAAGAGACTGCGTATGATTTCATTAAAACCAAATTCTCAGATAGTTATTCCTTTTTTTCAAATACTCTTAAATTTGCAGGAATTGGAGAATCTAGCGTTGCAGAAAAAATTAATGATCTATTAAATCTTAAAAATCCAACGGTTGCTCCATATGCAAACTTAGGAGAGTTTAAACTCAGAATCACCGCGCGAGCAAAGAATGACCTAGAAGCAAAAAAAATAATTAAGCCAGTAAAAGACAAATTAAAAAAAGATTTTTCAAAGTTTATTTTTGGAGAAGATAATGATACTTTGCCAAGCATTTTAATAAAAGAGTTAACTAAGAGGAACCAAACTATTGTTTTTGCTGAATCCTGCACAGGAGGCCTTCTATCTTCATCACTGACATCAATATCAGGCTCATCTCAAGTTTTTCAGGGTAGTATTGTTTCCTATAGTAATGCGCTAAAAAATTCATTATTAAATATTTCGGAAGATAAGCTTACAAAATATGGAGCTGTTTCTAAAGAAGTTTGTGAGGCCATGGCAATTAATGTAAAGGAGAAGTTAGGCGCAGATTGGGCAATAGCAATTAGTGGAATAGCTGGTCCTAACGGAGGCAGTCAAGAAAAACCAGTTGGATTAGTCTATATCTCAATTTCAGGACCCAATAATCATATAACTAATATTAAAAAACTATTTAACTCAACACGAAATCGAATAGAAATTCAAAGACTAAGTGTAAATGTGTGTTTGAACAGCCTCCGATTAATCCTATTATCGAATAGTAAGTAACTATTTTTACAAATTGAGTCAAGATACCCTGTTTGATAAGGTTTGGGATTTACATAAAGTTTCAAGTCTTCCTGGAGGATCTGATCAAATATTTATTGGTCTTCATCTTATCCATGAAGTGACGAGTCCTCAAGCATTTGGTGCTTTAAAGGACAAAAAATTAAAAGTAAAATTCCCTGAAAGAACTTTTGCTACTGTTGATCATATTGTGCCAACAGATAATCAGAGCAGGCCTTTCAAAGATAATCTAGCTGAGCAGATGATCGAAACACTTGAGAAGAATTGCTTAGAACATAAAATAAGGTTTTTTAATATTGGTAGTGGTAATCAAGGAATAGTTCATGTAGTAGCCCCGGAATTAGGCCTAACTCAGCCAGGAATGACAATCGCTTGCGGAGATTCTCATACTTCAACTCATGGAGCTTTTGGGTCAATTGCTTTTGGGATAGGTACAAGTCAAGTAAGAGATGTTCTTGCTACCCAAACCTTAGCCATGAACAAATTAAAAGTGAGGCAGATTTGGTGTGACAATAAATTATCCAAGGGTGTTTATGCTAAGGATTTAGTCCTTCATATCATTAATAAACTTGGTGTAAAGGCTGGAGTAGGTTTCGCATATGAATTCGCAGGGCCTGCGATACATGAATTATCAATGGAAGAAAGGATGACGATATGCAATATGTCTATTGAAGGAGGAGCAAGATGCGGCTACATAAACCCTGATGAAAAAACCTTTAGTTACATTAAAAATAAATTATGTGCTCCAAAAAATGAGCATTGGGATGAAGCGCTCGGATGGTGGAAAACGTTAAAAAGCGATGAAAATTCAATTTATGATGATGTAATTAAATTAGATGCTTCTAAAGTAGAGCCAACCGTAACTTGGGGTATCACTCCCGGCCAAAGTATAAGCATTAATCAACAAATCCCTCTTTTAGATGACTTATCCCCAAATGATAAATTAGTTGCAAAAGAGGCTTATGAATATATGAGTTTCAAGCCAGGACAATTAATAAAAGATACTCCTATTGACGTTTGTTTCATAGGTAGTTGCACTAATGGCAGAATCAGTGACTTAAGGGTTGCAGCTAAAGTATTAAAAGGCAAAAAAGTATCCAAGAATGTCAAAGCATTTGCTGTTCCAGGTTCAGAAAAAGTAGCCAGTGAAGCGAAACGAGAAGGTATAGATCAGATTTTTAAGGATTCTGGATTTCAATGGAGAGAGCCTGGCTGCTCAATGTGTTTAGCAATGAATTCAGATAAGCTAATAGGTAATCAGGTTAGTGCTAGCTCAAGTAATAGAAATTTTAAGGGCAGGCAAGGATCTCCCAGTGGAAGAACACTCCTTATGAGTCCAGCAATGGTTGCTGCTGCTGCAATTAATGGCAAAGTCAGTGATGTTAGAGAATTTATCAACTGATGAAATCAGAGTTTACCCCACCAATGGGAAAAATTACACAAATAATCGGGCAGTGTTTCTCCTTGATTGGTAACGACATTGATACAGATCGAATAATTCCAGCGCGTTTTTTGAAGTGTGTTAACTTTGATTCATTGGGTGAATCAGTGTTTGAAGATGATAGAAAAACTTTAAAAGGAAGGCATCCATTTGATCTAGAGGAAAACAAAAATTCCTCGATACTAATTGTTAATAGCAATTTTGGCTGTGGTTCCAGCAGAGAACATGCCCCCCAAGCGCTTATGAGATGGGGTATAAAAGCAATAATAGGAGAGAGTTTCGCCGACATTTTTTATAGTAATTGTATTGCGATAGGAATTCCATGTTTTACGCTATCTAAAAAATCCATAGAAGAAATGCAAAAATATTGCGATAATCAATTTTTATTTTTAGAAATTGATCTGAAAAACTCCCTAGCAAAATCAAAAGATTTAAATCTCAATCTTGAGATTAAGGAAAGCTCAAGAAAAATGTTTTTATCAGGAGAATGGGATGCCACTTCAACACTACTTAAGAATGAAAATTTAATAGAAAATAAATTTAATCAATTACCTTATATACAATTAAACAATAACTTGTTATAGCTATTGAAATCCATAAAGACTAAAAGAAATACCTCCTCCTTGATTATGAGGTTGATAAAAAATACCAACTTCATACGATCTTTTTTTCCAATTTAAAGAAATTTTAGAATCTATAAATTCACCATAATCATTTGAATTATTTGTTAAGTTCAAAGTCCCGATACTTTTAAGGATTATTGGTCCATATAATTGCTGATCAAGAGAAATATCTAAAGTGAAGTCCTCATAATTCTGATCAAACTTAAAAACACTTTCGCCACTATCAAATTTATAAAAAGGTAAAAAACTTATACGAGTATAGTCAAAAGTTTTATTTTTAAAATTACCAAATATTAATTCTGGACCTAATCCTAACCCTAAATATCCTTGATGATTTCCATTTTCATAGAAAGAATATGAGGCTTCAAATTTTGTATTAAGACTTAAGCCTTTATTGATTGGTTCAGGAATGTACTTATATGAAATATCAATAGATTTCTTTTTAGGTTCTACAATGCTAATTGGAAATTTCTGATCAAGAGAATAAAACAAATTACCTTTTAAGTTAGTTAATAATTTTTTATTATTTAAAGCCTCTGCTGTTATGTTGGCCAAACCTAAAGATAAAAATTCTGACTTTTTAATACCATCAACAATCCAAGTATTTTCTTTTTGTAATTTTGAACCATAACCTGAGAAAATTTCTGCTTCACCCAATGAACCATTCCAGACCCTCTCTCTATAAATTCCATAAAAACTTTTTTCCCATTTTGAGTCTAATAAATTAACTTCTTTACTCAATTCAGTTTTAAATCTAAATGCATCTGAAAATTTATTAAAATCAAGAGAATTTAAATTCTTGTCTATTTCTAAATCCCAATTTTTTATTGTGCCCCTTATCTGGGCATTTAGAGCAAAATAATCCTCAATAATTGAATTTCTCTTAACCCTATCTGAAGTGATTGATTCGTCCTTCTTTACAAAACTTTTAGAATACCCTTTGAATAACCTCTGAATTAAAAATTGAGGCTCTAAATCAAGAACAAAATCATCAGAAATTTTTACGGAATTAAATTTCCTACCAATAAAATACCCATCCTTATCTAAATTTTCATATCCAATATTCCATCTATTATCAATTTGAGAATTATCCAAATCAAACGCCCTATCACCTAACCAAAAAGGTATTGAAATTTTCTCTTCAAATATTATGTAATTTAATGCAGACTTGAATCTTAATTTTTCATTACTAGGATAAACTTCTAATAAATTAATTACTAACTTAGATTGTTTCGATTCAAGTAAATCATTACTCAACACTGCCTTCGTACTTTTCCAATTTTTACCATCTATAGTCATTTTCTTTGTAAAAAGTAACCAACTCTCAAGCTTACTTGGAGTATGTACGACTTCCTTGTTTTTTAATTCAAGCAAATTTTCTAGCTTATTTATATCTGATAAGCTGAAATTTGAGGATAAATCATTCATCAAAGTATCCGTATTTATAGATCCCTTAACATCTAATAGATATCCTTTTTTGGATATGAAACTGTACTCTAGTTGAGAAACTTTAAAAAGTTGTTCACCTAATATTAAAACTATATTGCCTTTAGCACTAATTTTTTTATTGAACTTATCGTATATTAAATTATCAGCTTTAAGGATTTTGCCTTTATACTTCACCTCTACATTGCCTTCCGCATAAATAACATCATCGATTTCTGACTGTTTATCAGATTGGATTACTAACTCATTTTGATTTCCACTAATGTAGGCCAAAAGAGTTTTTGAATTTTTCTTTAAAAATGTTTTATTAACTGATAATTGATCAGAATTATTAAAAGATAATCTTGATGTGTTTGATAGGATTTTCCTGTTTGTTATTTTTGAAAAATTAATTTGCGATATAGAGTTATCACTGTTTCCATTATCTTCTAGAAGATAAGCGGAAATTGATGGTTGTATACAATTAATAAATAAAAAAGAAGAAAATATAACTTTTTTTGAAATACCTGAAATCAATTGAAAAATTTATTTAATAGATTAATCTTGAGGACTTTCTAAGTCTTTTCTATTTGGTGTTCTTGTTGGATCACTTGCTAAAAATCCAAAAAGAAAAATTCCTACGAAGAAAAAAACAATAGTGTATACAGAAATTTTTAAGGCAAGCATGAGGTTAGGTTAGCTGACAGATTTATATTTTATTAAATTTATAATTAAACTATGATCAAAAGTTTACTTTTTGTATTTTTGGAAAATTTTGAAATACTTTAAAAGTGATTAATCATCATGATCATCCCATGGATCTGTAAGCTTTGCGGCTTTAGGTCCAAAGGCAGTCCAAAGACCAAAACCAGTTAAAGCTAGAAGTAATGCCAGAATTGTTACAGCTATGGAAACTGCTGGATCTGGTGCAGATGATAAAGTTTGCATCAATTTTGCTAAGTTTGTAAACAATTTATGTATAAGTTCTTATACAATAGCGAAATAATATTCGATTTAGTGATTTTAACATGGGTCAAAAAACAGCCTTAGGAAGCCTTTTAAAAGCAATTGGTAATTCAGGTCAAGGAAAAGTTGTACCTGGTTGGGGAGCAGTTCCTGTCATGACAGTAATTGGCCTACTTCTTTTAGTTTTTTTAGTTATTCTTCTACAAATTTATAACCAATCACTTTTATTACAAGGTTTCTCAGTAGATTGGAACGGAAACTAGATTTCAAAAAAACTATCAAGAAGTTATACCAATAATTTAAATTACTAAATAATCTCTTTTTAGAACTTTTGTTTTAATTTACTGGGTTATAGTTTGCATATATATAATTATTCTCAATGAAAAAAGATTGAGAAATAAAACCATGAAAGAAATATTTTTAATTGGGTTAGGAAATCCTGGGAAAAAATACTCAAAAAGTAGACATAATATAGGTTTTTCACTGCTAGAAAATCTCTCAAAAAAATATAATTCAAATTTTTTATTTAAAGATAAGCTCAAAAGTTCCTGCTCAGAATTTCAAATCAATGATTCTACTTTCAGATTATTTTTACCAAACACATTTATGAATAAGAGTGGTGATGCGGTCAGAGCAATAGTTGATTGGTACAAAATCAATTTAGATCAGATTTTTATAATAGTCGATGATAAAGATCTTCCGCTTGGAAAAATAAGATTTAGAAGAAAAGGAAGTTCAGGGGGACACAACGGGCTTAAAAGCATCATTGAACAATTGCACACACAAAACTTTAAGAGAATAAGAATTGGTATTGGGTCACCTCCTCTAATAGAAGGAAAAAATAATTTCAATACCATTTCACATGTATTAGGAAATATTTCTCTAGAAGAAAAATTGATATTGGATAAAGTTTACAAGAGAGTAATAGAATCCCTCGAACAACTAAATACAAAAAAAGAAGAATATATAATTAATGAACTAAATTCTTTTGGCAAAGACCAACCTTAAGAAATGCGTTCAAAACCTGAAACGATTGCCAAGTTAAGTGTTAAGGAATATTGCTTCTCAAAAAAGCAAATTCAGGGAGTTGTGGAAGCTAGTCAATTTAAATGGACTTTTACATGGTCTTTTCATAAAGGTTTATTAACAGTAAATCCACCTTTGGGAAGAGCATTAATTGAGAATGCCTTGTTGAGATTTTTATTAAAAAAAGATTATGAATTAGAAGCAGGGAATGAATATAAATTCACTATTTCAGCCAAGTTTTAAAATCTACATTTTGATTCAAAGTAAACTTCATTTTGCAATAGTCTTCTAAAATTATTAAAGCTGATATGGCATCAAGATTTTTATTAAAAATAAAAACCTCTCGAGGCATTAAAAACTTCAGACCACTAATTGGAAAAAGTTCGAAATATCTTGCTTTAGCCCTGTAAGTAGTATTTTTTTCCTCAAAAGTTATTATTTCTTTTTTAAAAAAATACAGCTTTTCTTTGATTGCTTTACTGGTTGTACCATTGCCAATAATAATTTGTGATATATCCTCAGCGGCAATTAAATTGCTGACATAATTCTCAATTAATTCACTTTTAACAATGATGGCTTGATAAACTTTTTTTTCACTAATTTCAGCTAAGACTAAGCCGCATTTACTTTTTCCAGGATCTATAGTTATTACTCTAGGCATTTAAGATGCAATTTTTAAAATATTTATTTCAACGACTATGGGTTCTAAAGTTTTACTATCTCTTAAAGATACTACTTCTAACTTAAATTTAATATTTTGATTTTCTTGAAGAAAGTCTCTAATTTTTTTTACAAAATTTCCATTTGTATTAATTTCACTAACTTGTGATCCTTTTGACTTAATTTCATCCCTTGTTTCTCTAAGCAATGCTTTAATTTTAGTATTTATTGATTTAAGATTTAAATCAGTTTCTTTAAGAATTGAACTTGTAATAACATCCCCTTTTTTGACTATAAATTTATTCTCTAATAAATCAGGAGATACAAAAACATAATTATCCCCTTTTAAAACATTTGTGGCTGATTTGATTAATAAAATCTTATTACCACCTCTAGCTGCTATTTTCTCAATTCTTGAAATATCATTAGGTCTCCATAAAAGAATATTTTTTGCTTCTTTATTAATTGGGATAACAATTTTCCTGACAAATTTATCAGCTTCATTAAAGATTTTTGTTAAGTCTAGTTTTATATTTGAGCTGGAATTGATCTCAGCAATAAATAAAGTTTGCCCCCTTTTAATAACAATATTTCCTCTCCTAAATTCTTTAATATTATTTTTTAATTGATTTAACTCCTTTTCTTTTTGCATAATTTTACCTTCAAGTTCCTTTCGTTCTTCCTGTAAAGGGATTAAAGCCTTTTTACTTTCATCTAAAGTTTTTTGCAAAAAAGGAATATCAACAAAAAGCCTTTGTCTGAATTCTTCACTTACTAAAATCAACAATCCTATTGATATTGAACTAATAAAACCACCAGTAATTATTGTTATTATAGTTGCTGTTTTTTTCGGTCTTAATTTTAAGATACTAAATCTTGCTTTACCAATCTTTGTTCCAAGAATATCCCCAAATGGTGCAATTAATCCTCCCAGGAATATTAAAAAAACAATTAAAATCCAAGCCACACGTTTGCATACCCTCAATACATCATAATTTATGATGAATCAATTAAATCTTTTTGCAAGAGCAATTGGATCGAACACTGTGATCTTTTTTCTTTCAATATTAAGAAGCCCTGAATCCTTTAAATCTCCCAATAATCTTGTAATGGTTACTCTTGTAGAACCAATAGCTTCAGCAATTGCTTGATGTGAAAGCCTTAGATCTATTGTGATACCTTTTTCACCTGCAACTCCAAAGTCTCTACAAAGAACCATTAAGAAACTTACTAAACGAGAAGACATATCCCTGTGTGTAAGAGTTTCTATCATGGTTTCAGTTTGCAGGATCCTACTTGAAAGCCCTTGCAAAAGTAATAGTCCTACTGATGCATCTTCCTCTATAGCTCTTAAAACAGAATTGGCAGGTGCTGTTATCATCTCAACCCTTGTAAATGCTATAGCATGGTAAAAACGATCAGATCTATGTCCTGTTAGAAGAGATAAAACACCAAAGAGACTATTCTCTCTTAAAAGAGCAACTGTTATTTCTTCACCTGACTCATAAACCCTTGATAATCTTACTGCTCCTCTTCTTATAAGATAAACCCTTTCTGCAGGATCCCCAGGGAAAAATATAGTTTTAGATCTCTCAACCATTTCTGTGCTTGCACCATCAAGACCTTTAATAACTTCCATTAAAGTTCTATTGATTGGAAAACGTTCTCCAATAGAGTTAATTTTACTTTGTCCGGAATGTTGCGAACTAAAGCGGTTGAATCCTCGTGAAGCAGGTATCATAAATATCTTAACTATTAAAAAATTTAAGGAGACGTCCTAAAATATCTTGTATCAACAGTAACAATTTTCAATTCTTATTAATTTACAAATAAGGCTTTTTCTGCCAGTTTCCACTTGATTAAGACTTTTTTAAGTAAAATTACACTATATGCAGTGTCGGTAGATTCTAATTATACTGCATGTAGAAAGAATTTAATAATGGTAAATAGTTCATCCCATATTTGTTCCAGAAATAATCTTGATGTTGTAAACATAAATACTGCTAACAAAGTTAACGTAAAAAGATTTACACAAAACGGGCAAATTCAAATCTATCATTCTTCATATCGAGGAAGCTACCCATCTATTATTAGAGATTCTCTAAGAAATGCTGCTCTTGGTAGAAAAGTGCTCTTAATACAATTTATGAAGGGAGGCGTAAAACAAGGAGTTGATAATGCAGTAAAGCTTTGCGGTAACTTAACCTGGATAAGATCATCACATTCATTTGATCAATATAATTCAGAAGAAATTGAAAATAATAATAATTTAAAAAAATCTATTCATGAATCTACTGTTGAATTATGGAACTTTTGTAAAAAAGAACTACAATCTGACGAGAACGACCAAATCATACTTGATGAAATTTTTTTAGCTATTGAGATGAAAATTATCGATAAAGATGATTTGATTTCAACACTTGAAAACCGATTTATATCAGGAGATGTAATTCTTACTGGTACAGATATTCCTAAAGATCTATTATTAATGGCCAACCAAATTACCGAACTTCGCTCATAAAACAATGCTAAAAAATGATCTCTGGATAAATCAACAGGCCTCGGAAGGAATGATAAAGCCCTTTCAGTCAAATTTAGTGAGGCATCTTGAGCCTGATAATAAACAAAAGCCAGTTTTGAGTTACGGATGCTCATCTTATGGCTATGATTTAAGACTTTCATCAAAAGAATTCCTAATTTTCAGACATGTCCCTGGTACCGTTATGAATCCCAAAAAGTTTAATCCTAATAATTTAGAAAAAACTGAACTTCACCATGATAATGATGGAGACTTCTTTATTCTCCCTGCTCACTCCTATGGTTTAGGAGTGGCTTTAGAAAAGATGAAAGTACCAGAAAATATAACTGTAATCTGTATAGGCAAAAGTACTTATGCACGACTAGGAATAATTGTTAATACAACACCCGCCGAAGCAGGGTGGGAAGGTCATCTAACCTTAGAATTTAGTAATAGTTCAGGTGCAGATTGCAGAATTTATGCTGAAGAGGGTATTTGCCAACTACTATTTTTTGAAGGTGATCCATGTTCTACAACCTATGAAGATAGAAAAGGAAAATATCAAAACCAACCAGAAAAAGTGACTCTAGCAAAAATCTAAAATGAGTAAAGTTGAGCTAATTTCGCTAACTCCCGATGCAGAAAAAACAATGGCTTACATTGCAAGAGTAAGTAATCCAAAAAATCAGGAAAATGAGGATTATTCAAAATTACTAAGTTATTGCATAAAAAATGAACATTGGAGTGTTTTTGAACAGTCATTTATGACCTTACAAATAGAAACTAACAGAGGAATCGCTGCTCAAATTTTAAGACATAGATCTTTTACTTTTCAGGAATTTTCACAGAGATATGCAGATAGTTCTCAATTGGGCAATATTCCCTTACCAGAGTTGAGGCGTCAAGATTCTAAAAATAGGCAAAATTCAATCCCCGACCTTCCTGATGAGTTAAAAAAAAGATTCAATGAAAAAATTGATTTACATTTTCAGGCTGCTTCAAAATTATATGAAGATTTACTTGCTGAAGGGGTAGCCAAAGAATGTGCAAGATTTGTTTTACCATTAGCAACTCCAACACGAATCTATATGTCTGGATCATGCAGGTCTTGGATACATTACATTCATTTAAGATCAGCTCATGGTACCCAAAAAGAACACAAGTCTATCGCCAAAAATTGCAAGTCTATTTTTAAACAATGCTTTCCTATTGTATCAAAATCTTTAGAGTGGTAAAAATTATCCATGACTACGTGGACTAACTTTATTATTTTTATTTTCTTGAATTGTTGAAAATTCAGCATTAATAATTTCCTCATAGGGTTTCTCTTCTTTTTCTAAATTATTAATAGATTCTCTTATTTTTATTTCATCTTGTTTACCAATAAAAGTAGATATTAGATTACCCTTTTTATCAAAAAGATTAACCTGAGGAATCCCATTTACAGCAAACTTTTGGATGTAATTTCCCCATTTTTGATTATCAACATTTAAAAAAACAAAATTAATATCTTTTTCGTATTCATCTTTAAAAGCAGAAACTTGTGGAGCCATTTCTTTGCAAACTTCACACCACTCTGCATAAAATTCAAGAAATGTAGGCTTATTATTTGTAAAAGCTATTTCAGGGTCAATAGATAATTCGCCAAAACTCTTTAGAAGATAAGTTGATTTAAAAAATAGACTTCTAAACAAAAGCAGTGAAATAAAAACAATAGATATAATTAAAATAAGTATAGTTTTTAAATTTGTCTTTAAGATTGGCTCTCGGCTTTCAGATTGCACTATTATGGTGTAACTAAGAGCATCTTAAATAAATTAAACAAATAAAGAGAATTGAAATCTATAAGCTTTTAATCAACTGATAAAATAACAATGAATAGTTATCAAAAATTTCTTTGATTCCTTATATTTAATTATGCAATCAATCTTTGGAACTGATGGAATAAGAGGAAGATTTAATGAAGAGATAACTTATTCTCTAGCCTACAAAGTAGGTTATGCTCTAGGCTCGACTTTAAAAAAGAAAAATCCAATATTAATTGGAAGAGATACGAGAATTAGTGGAAATATTCTACTTCAGGCCGTAACACAAGGTATTAGTGAAAGTGGCAAAAAATTTATCAATCTTGGAATTTGTCCAACCCCAGCTATACCTTTTTTAATCAAACAACAAAACCTCAGCAGTGGAATCATGATATCTGCAAGTCATAATCCGCCAGAATATAATGGCATAAAGATTTTTGATCATAATGGTCAAAAAATTAATAAAAGTTTTGAAAATAAAATTCAAAAATTAATTGAAGAGTCAAAACAATATATATCAGTACCTAGAAAAGTGGCCCCCCAAAAAATAAATAAAGATCTTATGGAGATTTATTTTAAAAGCCTAATCCAAACAATGGATGGAGAAAATTTAAGCGGGTTGAGAATTATTTTAGACACATGCTATGGATCAGCAACAACTTGCGCAGAAAAAATTTTTCAGTCTCTTGGTGCTGATGTAAGAGTTATCAATAACTCTAAAAATGGTTTGAAGATTAATATGAATTGTGGTTCTACTAACCTCGAAGCATTAAAAAAAGCATTAAGAGAGTGTCCTGCAGATATGGGATTTAGCTTCGATGGAGATGCCGATAGAGTAATTGGAATAGATTCAAAAGGAAATGTGTTAGATGGAGATCATATTCTTTTTCTTTGGGGTAGAGAACTTATGGAACAAAAAACCCTCACAAATAATTTGCTAATATCAACGCAAATGGCAAACTTAGGTTTTGAAAAGGCCTGGAAGAAAATAGGAGGAATCTTTTATAGAACTGATGTAGGAGATAAATATGTTCATGAGGCAATTAAACAAAAAAGAGCTATTCTAGGAGGTGAGCAGTCAGGTCATATACTTTCAAAAATTAATAACTTTTCTGGAGATGGGATATTGACTGCACTTCAAATTTCTAAATATTGTAAAAAGAAAAATATTAATTTAAATGATTGGCTTAAAAGTAGTTTCGATCCTTTTCCTCAAATACTAACTAATATTAATTTAGATTTTAATATTAATAAATTAAACCCAAAAAACAAACTTTTAATTGATCAGTCTATAGAAAAATTTCATGCAATTTATTCAGATAATTGTAGAGTTTATATAAGGCCTAGCGGCACAGAACCGGTATTAAGAGTTCTTGTTGAGGCTAAAAATCATAAAAAAGTTCATTCTCTATCAAGCGAAATCACAAACAAACTCTCTTTAGAAATTAATAAAATAATAAATTAACGACAAATCAAATTTTTATATAGATCATTTCATAAATATCAAGTTGATTAACAATCACATACTTTTCCCGATTAGTTTTAACTTTAATGGGATTAAAACTTTCGGAATAATTAAAATCTTTTTTATCTATTCTTTTAAAACGAAAATTACTTAATATAGTGCAGTCCATATAATCGAATAAATCCTTAACATCTGTTTTTATAAAAATTAGAGTCCCTTTTTGCAATTTATTTGAGAGCATATTAATAAATTCTGGCTGAATTACACGCCTTTTATAATGTCTCTTTTTAAACCAAGGATCAGGAAAATTAAAAGAAATACTTTTTAGATTTTTGAAAATAAATTTATTTTGAACATCATTAAAAATATTATTAGCATTACCAAACAAAAAATATAGATTTTTGATTTCCCTTTTCAAAACTTTTAATTGGGCATTTTTTACTAATTTCTCTCGGATTTCAATTCCCAAATAATTCCAACTGGTATTAACTAATGCTAAATCAAATAGAAACTCACCAGCAGCAGAACCTATATCCAAATGAAAATTCAATTTAGGATCACCAAACATTTCACTCAAAGAAGGTATTTTCTCAATTTGATTGAAATTAATACTAAGCGGATTAACATGCTGTCTCATAAAATATTAATTTATTTCTAGGCAATAATATAAGGATGCATAATATTCATAACTATGACAATAGTAATTCCAAAAGTAACAGTTTAATGTTTAATTATTATGTATTTCAAAAAAAGTTTTGAACGTTTTTAATCAACTTTCTATTTGGCTATCCTTTCAGCTATCAATAATTTTCCTTATTGGAATTCCTGTTACTCTATTCTTCTGGTCAATTCAAAAAAGAAATAAAGCAGTAAATAAACTTCTATCAATTTATTGGAAAATATCCCTTTTATTTTTTATAAGCCTTCTGCTTTTAATAGGTAAGTTCAACTATGCTCTTGTCATAACAAATATTTCAACATTATTAATGACAGTCTCAGTTTGGTTTTGGAACGATATTAATGATGAATTGAGAGAATATGATTTTTCTTACTCCCTTACCACTACGACAAAGATATGGAGATGGGCGGTAACTTTTATATCTCTCAATTTTTTAATTCAGAGTATACAAAGCTTTAACTGTTTTTCTATTATTAATTCGGATGCATGTGCAATATGGCTTCAGCCTTCTTCAAATTTATATATTTCTATAAAAAATTTATTTAATTTTTTATTCGGGGCAAACTTTACTGAACCGATAGCAAAATTTACAGGATTATTTGCATTACTAATTTACACTTTAGGGCTTATTCAATGGTCAATAATCAAATTACCAAAAAATGGAAGAAACTCTTTTTTCTCCGAAAATGGCAGAAATTGATTTAATAAAAAATCTTGAGAAAATAAGTTCCGACATACCTAATAGGATACTTAAACTAGAAGGTTTCATTCTAAAAGGAGGTCACAAAGAACAATTAGAAATACTTATTTTCAAAGGTTTTAGTAGCTCTACTACGCATCCAATTGAGATAGATTTAGAAAAGAAAGTTATAGAATTTCGATATGAACTTACAAATTTTAAACTTTATAAAGCACCTTTAAGAGAAACCAAGGATAAATTCATTAGAGAAAATCAAAACATAGTTTTCTTTTTAAATCAAAAAAACTGGATTTAAGTAAAGTGAAGATTAATAATATTCGAACATCTTTTGCATAATTTTGTATTTTGGATTCCACTAAAAATTTCTTTTTGGTAGTGCCAACATCTATCACATTTTTGACCATGTGCTTTAAGAATTTGAATTTTCCCAAGTTCATTATTTTCAAGAATCAAGGAATTCTCTGCCAAATCAGATACGACTTGAAAATCTGAAACTATAAGCCAATCCCTAAATAAATCAACATCATGATTCCCAAATTTTTTAAGCCAAGTTAGAGAATCTTTAACAAATTTATCTTCAGGTAAATAATTAACTTCTGTTTCTAAAGCGGCTCCAATTATTTGTTTGTTTCTACATCCTTCTATAGCTTTATTAATCTCCACTCTCAAATTTCTTAAATTTGCAATGTGCTGATTAAGACTTTCGTTTTTCCATGACTGCGCAAAAATTGGCCATCCTCTTTGAAAAACTGATTTTTCTTCAGTTGGATATGGAATATTTTGCCAAATATCTTCAGCCATATGACAAAGCACTGGAGAAATAAGAACAGCTAAATTTTCAACAACTTTTGACATTACGAACTGACATGATCTTCTCCTAAATTGTGATTTGGAACTTACATATAACCTATCCTTCGCAATATCCAAATAGAAATTTGATAGATCTACAACGCAAAAACTTTGTAAGATTTGAAAAAATTTTGAGAATTCATAACTTTCATAAGCATTTGATATTTGATCTGTAACCTCAACTAATCTACCTAACATCCATTGATCTAAGAGCGGCAACTGATCAAGTTCAAAACCATCAACATTAGGATCATAATCATGAATATTTCCTAGAAGATATCTTGCAGTATTACGAACTTTTCTATAGACGTCTGATAGTTGTTTGAGTATATTTGAACCAATGGGAACATCTACTGAATAATCTACAGAGCTTACCCATAGCCTTAGAACATCAGCACCATAAGCAGGTTCAGCTTTTTTATTATTACCTCCATTAATAATTATATTTGGATCAACTACGTTGCCTAATGATTTGCTCATTTTTCTTCCGTTTTCATCAAGTGCAAAACCATGAGTTAAAACTTTCTTATATGGAGGTTTATTGTTAACTGCAACAGATGTAAGCAAAGACGACTGGAACCAACCTCGATGCTGATCTGAACCCTCTAAATAAAGATCGGCAGGGTACTTTAATTCACTTCTCTGTTCACAAACTGCTGCCCAGCTAGATCCTGAATCAAACCAAACATCCATTGTATCCGTTCCTTTTTTCCAAAGATCAGCTTCTTTTAAATAATTTTTTGGCAATAGATTCTTAACGTCCCAATCCCACCAAATATCTGCTCCGTGTTCACTAAAAAGTTCTTGAATATGATTAATTGTCTCGCTATTTAGGAGAATTTCAGTACCAGTTTTCTTATAGAAAACTGGGATTGGGACTCCCCAAGACCTTTGCCTCGAAATACACCAATCCCCTCTACCAACAACCATAGAGTAGATTCTTTTCTTACCAGTAGCTGGCATCCATTCAACATCTTCGATTGCCTTTAATGCAGATGATCTAAAGCCATTAACAGAAGCAAACCATTGTTCTGTTGCTCTAAAAATAGTTGGTTTTTTAGTTCTCCAATCATAAGGATATCTATGCTTATAGTTTTCTTGTAATAGGAGCAAATTATTTTCCTTTAAATGTTCAATAATTAAATCATTTGCATCTTTAAGGACATTCGATCCTTTAAATTGACCAGAATATTCATTTAAGTTACCTTTTTCGTCAACAACACATGTAATAGGTAAATCGTATTTTTGCCCCACATTAAAGTCATCTATCCCATGACCGGGTGCAGTATGAACAATTCCAGTACCTGATTCTGTTGTAATGTAATCTCCGCCAATCACGATTCTGCAATTTTTATTTTTAGTAGGATGTTGATATTCGATATTTTCTAACGAAGAGCCTTTAACCTCTAGAAGTATCTTGAAAATTTTATTAAATTTCTTGCTAATTTCAGAAAATAAATTTTTTGCATAAAGATATATTCGTTTATCTTCATCAATCGCAAAAACGTAGTTTATTTTTGGATTTACTGCGACTGCTTCATTCGCCGGTATAGTCCAGGGTGTTGTCGTCCAAATCGTTATAAAAGAATCGCCGAGAAAAGAATCCTTTTTGATATTGGGATTTTCTTGACAAAATTTCAATAGGTTCTTTTCAGGTACTTTAGTGATTTTTAAGGAAACATAAATACTTTTTGAATAATGTTCGTCAGGATATTCTAATTCTGCTTCTGCGAGTGCAGTCCTCGAACTTGGACTCCAATGAACAGGTTTAAGACCTCTATATATATAACCATTTAAAAACATTTTCCCAAATACTCCAATCTGAGCAGATTCATAACTTTTCCTAAGAGTTAAGTAAGGGTTATCCCAATCTCCCCATATGCCCCACCTTTTAAAACCCTCCATTTGATTATCAATTTGTATATGAGCATAATCTGTCGCTTTTTTTCTAAGACTTAGAGTGTCTAAATTCTTTCTTTCATCAGATTTTAAATTCTGAAGTACTTTCAATTCAATCGGTAATCCATGACAGTCCCAGCCAGGAACATAGTGAACTTTAAATCCTTTCAATGTTTTGTACTTATTTATTATGTCTTTTAAAACTTTATTCAGAGCATGACCCATATGAAGAGCTCCATTTGCATAGGGAGGCCCATCATGTAATGTAAATGTTTTGCCTGAGTTCTTTGAACCTAATTCGAAATCAATATTATTTTTAGACCAAAAATCCTGAATCTCAGGTTCTCTTACAACTGAGTTAGCACGCATTGAGAAATCAGTTTTAAGTAAATTTAAAGTTTCTTTATAAGAAAAGTCTGATTTTTGTTCTTTGCTATTTTGAGATTTCATACGACATAAGAAATATTGTGATCAAAAGAATTATTTAAATAAATCTAATTCATTATATTCTTTCTTTATTGACCTGTAGTTTTTTTGGGGTGTTTCAAATAAACAATTAATTAGATTTCAGACTTTTATATTATCATTTTTATCATTTCTTACCCACTTTTTTTGGATTGTATTTTTATTATTTCTCCCAAAATTAAAAAAATTTAAAGGTTTCTTAAAATGACCAAATCCCAGCTTAATAGCTTCTAATATTTTCGAAAATTTATTTTTAAATTCAACAAAGGTAGTTAATTTTTTCTTTTCGTTTTCTGTCAATATATACCATCTAGATAAAAAAAGCTCTACTAGATAAAAAATAACTAGTAGTGTTAATAAGAGGAAAATTACAAAAAATGATTCATCTATTATTTTATTTTTAATTATTAATATCAAACCTACTAACAAATTTAAAAAAGCTTTAATTAAGTCTTTTGGCTTGCCTAGCTCAAGATAAATTATCGGTACAAATAAAAAAATGATCCCAACAACGAAATAAAAAATTCCCAAATAAAATATAAAAGTATTCATCAAATTAACTACATAATTAAATTATAAGAAGTTGATATAGATAAACAAACTATCTATCAGAATTCCCTTAAGTGCGGTCGGGGAGACTTGAACTCCCACACCCGAAGATACGAGTACCTAAAACTCGCGCGTCTACCAATTCCGCCACGACCGCTCAAATAAAATAATAATTGAAAGAGGTTTGTTTTAAAAATTTTTTTTCTTAAGATGATTATTTTGACACATTAAATTAAATTAAATTTCTCTTAAAAGAAATTTTTTATTTTTGAGGATGCAATCATATTAAAATATTAGTTATATTATTTAAAGAATATAAGGAACAATTACAAACTTAACCAGTAAAAATACAACAAACCATACTAATTCCTCAAAAACATTTAATTGGCAAAAAGTGATTAAAAATTACGTAGATCCGCCAAGTTTTTGGAATCCAACATTAGGTTTATTTTTTGGCGGTTATTTTCTCGCTTTTCTTAGTATATGGCAATGGTATAGAGGTGTTTGGCCTTTACCTTTACTTATAGCCACCGCTTTTTTAGCTTTACACATTGAAGGTACTGTAATTCATGATGCTTGTCATAAAGCTGCTCATCCAGTTCCTTGGATAAATCAAGCTATGGGGCATGGCTCAGCAATTCTATTAGGGTTTAGCTTCCCAGTTTTTACAAGAGTTCATTTACAACATCATATACACGTAAATCACCCCAAAAATGATCCAGATCATATAGTCAGTACTTTTGGTCCAATATGGCTAATTGCACCAAGATTTTTTTATCATGAGGTATTTTTCTTTCAAAGAAAACTTTGGCGAAAATATGAATTACTCCAATGGGGAATTGAAAGATCCATATTCATTACAATTATCTTGGCAGGTCTGAAATTTGACTTCATGAATTTAATTTATAATCTATGGTTCGGTCCAGCACTTATGGTGGGAGTCACTTTGGGAATATTTTTTGATTATTTACCTCATAGACCTTTTCGATCAAGAAATAAATGGATAAATTCTCGAGTTTATCCAAGCAGATTTATGAATTTATTAATAATGGGTCAAAATTACCATCTCATTCATCATCTTTGGCCTTCGATTCCTTGGTTTGAATACAAAATAGCTTATGAAAAAACTAAGCCGTTATTGGATAAAAAAGGTTCCCCTCAAAGGGTTGGGATTTTTGAAAGTAAAGATGACATTTTCAACTTCATTTATGACTTATTAATAGGTATAAGGAGTCATAGCAAAAAGAGAGGGAAAATAAGAAAAATCATAAATCTATACCCAAGTTATAAAATAAAAAAAATTTTGTTAAAGATAGTCAATAAAACATTTATAGGAAGCAACTAACTCATTCATTAATAATTTTTGGGACTTTAAAGTATTTTTCTTCTCTTGATGGACTCAATTCTAAAATCTCTTCATTGCAATCTGAATTTTTCTGTTCGTCTTTTCTAAATACATTAATAACCTCTATAGCTCTAGTTGTACAAGTGACATCATCTGTATCAATTTTTTCAAGTTGTCTTACATAATCCAATATCTTTTCTAATTGTGCTGCATGATTATTAATTTCATTCTCATTAAGCTCTAATCTCGCTAAATGAGCAACTTTTTTTACTTCCTCTTTAGTTATTTTTGTCATACCTTTAATATCTTTATTATTAAATAATAGTTCATTAAGAACATTTTAATTTATATATCCTTTGAATTTCAAATAAATAAAAAAAATAATCACATCTTTTTGAAAATCAATATCAATTAATAGCTTTAATCATTTTTATAAGCTTAATATGTTACTAGATGACTATTGAAAAATAGAAGAAGAATTATTTCCAAAAAATTTTTTTTATCGGCACTCTAAACTTGTTGCACCTGATTTAATTGGCTGTTACCTCATAAAAAAAAATAGTGAGATAAATCAAGTTAAGGGGGTAATTGTTGAAACTGAAGCCTATTCACAGGAAGAGGAAGCCTGTAATGGCTACCGCAACATGACTAAATCAAATAAATCATTATTTGGCAAACCTGGAACATTTTATATTTACAAATCTTATGGCATTCATCATTGTTTAAATATAGTTACTGATAAAGAAGATTTTGCTAGTGGTGTATTAATAAGATCAGTTTTTATCTCCAAACAGAATGAAAGATTAGCTTCTGGACCTGGCCTAGTTACTAAAGCATTTAATGTAGATATTTCATTTAACTCACTGGAAGTTCTTAATAAAATATCTTTATGGATTGCTCCAAGAGACTCCACACTAGAAGATAAAGATCTTATTCAAACTACGAGAATTGGCATATCAAAGGCAAAAAATATAAAATGGCGTTGGTATCTCAAAAATAGTAGGAGTGTAAGTAAAAGATTAAAAGGTGACAAAACACCTAAATTTCAATAATCATTCATCTTTTTAAGCGTAATGCAAATTTGGCCTCATAAACATATCCACACACTAGCTAATTTTTCAATTAAGGATTATGAGTCAGTATTTGAATTAGCTAATAGATTTGATGCACTAAAGAATGCAGGGACGAAAAAGATACCTGCCCTACAAGGAACTTTGGTAACGTCTTTATTTTTTGAAGCTAGTACAAGAACAAAAAATAGTTTTGAGCTTGCAGCAAAAAGGCTTTCTGCTGATGTCCAAACTTTTGCGCCATCCTCTAGTTCTTTAACAAAAGGCGAAACAATAATTGATACAGCTATAACTTATTCTGCTATGGGAGCGGATACCTTAGTTATAAGGCACTCATCAAGTTACATAACCTTTGAGATTGCTAAAAAACTTGATGCAATAAATTCCAAGACTTCGGTTCTTAATGCGGGAGATGGATTACATAGTCACCCTAGCCAAGGATTGCTTGACATCTATACATTGATAAAATTCTTTTCCAAAAAAACACTTAATCCAGAGGTTTTAAATTCCAGAAAAATTTTAATAATTGGAGATGTTAATCATTCACGGGTTGCCAGATCAAATCTTTGGGCTTTGAGTGCATTCGGCGCAGACATAATCTTATGTGGTCCTGAGACATTAATACCTGATGAATTTATCAATTTTCTAAAAACATCCGCGCCAAATCAAATAGAAGATCCTGTGAAATCAAGAGGTTCCATAACAATTTCTAGATCTTTAGAAGAATCAATAAAAATTGCAGATGCGATTATTGTTTTAAGACTACAGAAAGAGAGAATGATGGAGAATTTACTCAGTAGCATTGATTCATATAGTTTGGATTATGGCTTAACCCCAGAGAAATTATCTTTGAATAATAAAGAAATTCCAATTCTCCATCCTGGCCCCATTAACAGAGATATTGAAATAAGTAGCAAAGTGGTAGACCATTATCCTAATTGTTTAATAAACAATCAAGTTACAAATGGTATCCCTATAAGAATGGCTTTGCTTTATCTATTACAGAAATACAAAATCAATTTATAGCAACTTAAGACTTTCAGTAAAGAAACCATAAAATAATCCTAATCTTAGAGAATCTAATAAAAGTACTAAAAATTTCTTTTTCCTTTCAAATCTAAAATTTCTTCTTAGAACTATTAAAGTCTCGATAAAAACTACTGACAAGAAAGCAGCCACCGGATCCATAATTTCTACAACGGCACTTACCATGCCAAGAGAACTCCCAAAAAAGTATCCAATTAAAATTGTAATCAATGATAATGAATATCTTCGCCATGGATTATTAGCCCAAAAACTTAATGTCTTAATATTTTCCACAATTTTTAGCTGAAATTTTGTCTTTTGAGCTTTAACAACCATTTTGCATTCAACTAAGCTGCTTCAGAATTTGATTGAATTTTAGTATTTCCTTCTATTAATTCAAGTAATGCTTCCAACTGAGCCATTAATCCTCTTAATTCGCCTGGGTCAGGGAAAAGGTCATCTTCTTTTATTCCTAAATGCATTTCTCTGAACTCTTGTCTTAAATAGCGTATGTGACTAATGACTTGTTCTCTTTTGGTTTGAGACATAATGTGAATTTTGACATTAACATTTTATGAAAGAATATTTTTGAAAAGGAGAGTTTGCCTATTTATGACTGAGAATGAACATAAATGAACTAACAACAATTTGAAAAGTTTGTGGATATTGAAAATTGTCATTTCCTTGAAATTATATACTTAATACTTATATCAATCTTAAATAATTACTTAAGGCTTTATTATTAAAATATATTGACTCTACTCAATATGAAATTTATTTCTGAAAATAAAATAAGTGAGGAACTAGTTAATTCTTTTGATGAAGAAATGACCCTTGAACTCGCTAAAAGGTTAGAAGAAGATAACTACAATACTCCATTTGATGGTTTAAAAGACTGGCACTTACTGAGAGCTCTTGCAATCAATAGACCTGAATTAACTACTAATTATATCCATCTCCTCGATCAGGAACCTTTCGATGAAAACTAAAAATAAGGACTCCAAAATAAGGGTTCTTTTATTAATAACAGGGAGTATTGCGGCAGTAAGAATTCCATTATTAGTTAGCCAATTAGCGAAAGAAAATTATGAAATAAGATGCGTTTTATCCAAAAATGCAGAAAAATTAATAAAGCCGCTTCCTCTTTCTATCTTAAGTAGAAACCCTTGCATTTTAGAAAATGATCAATGGTCAAATAGTCAATCAACACCTCTTCATATAGAACTAAGCAATTGGGCTGATATTTTAATCATTGCCCCTTTAACAGCAACAACATTAGCAAAATGGGTAACTGGTAATGCAGAGGGATTGATTCCAAGCATATTAATAGCAAATATAAAGCCAATTATTGTTGCACCAGCAATGAATACACAAATGTGGCTAAATAAAGCTGTCCAAAAAAATTATGAGAATTTACAGAATTACGAAAATGTTTTGTCTTTGCAACCAAGTGAAGGCCTCTTAGCGTGTGATGCTGTTGGAATCGGTAAAATACCTCCAAATGATCTAATTCAATTAGCTCTTGAATTTATAGCTTCACACAAAGAAAATAAATATCGCAAAGATTTACTTAATAAACAAATTTTAATAACTGGAGGGTCTACCTCGGAGAAAATTGATGCGGCAAGACACATTACTAACAAAAGTTCAGGAGCTATGGGCCTTCTTCTTTCTCAAGTAGCAAGGTTCAGAGGAGCAAAAGTAAAATATGTCCATGGTCCTCTAGAATTCGATAAGAATCTCACTGATGGAATAAAAAGATATGAAATCGAAACTAGTATTGATTTAATTAGGGCACTTAATAAGGAAATATCAAATTGTGATTATTTTTTCATGAATGCAGCAGTATCTGATTTCAAGATAACCTCTGATACTTCAGCTAAAATTCCAAAAAATAAAATTAATGATCATTTGAATAAAAACTTTGAGCTAGTACCAGATATTTTAAAAACAATTAGTAAATCAAAAAAAGATAACCAAGTTTTTGTGGGCTTTTGTGCTTTTACAGGATCTATTGAAGAAGCACGAATAACAATTAAAGAAAAGATTTTCCAGAAGGGTTGCGACTATCTATTCGCAAATCCAATTGATCTTGAAGGCCAAGGATTTGGCTTTTTGGCACAAAATGAAGGTTGGCTGTTCGATACGAACAATAGGGAACACTACATTAACAAAACATCAAAAATTGATCTAGCAAATAAATTAATAACCCAAATTATTTCATAAAGAAAATAAAAAAAAATTTTTAATTTGTATTTTTTTGTAATCTTAATCATTAAAAATAATGTGATAGCTTAAAATTATTTCAGTTTTTTTAAATTCTAAAAAGCTACGGGTTGTTTCGATGATTTAAAAGTCCTATCTTTTATGGTCCTTTCCCTTGTAATATCCCTACTGAACTATTTAAATGACCTTTAATCTACCGTCACAGAACTTTACAGCAACTTTAATTATGAGAATTCGTTCTTTCTTAGCTTTTGTTATTTCAATTTGTATAACTTTTGCTTTCGTACCTGTTAAAACATTTGCTTTTTCTGAAAGAGGAAATGCACAATTCACAGATGTTGTTAACACAGGTAAAGCCAATGATTGCCCTACATTAGACTCATCTCTTGTGGGATCAATATCTCTAGGGAATGGAGATAGCCTTAAAGGAATATGTATGCATCCAACAGAAGTTTATGTGAAAGTGCCAGGAACTAAACGCAAAGCTGCAGAATTTGTTTCTACAAAAATTATTAGCCCTAGAAATAACACAACAGTGACAGAAGTTTATGGAGATATAGATTCAGGAACTTTCACCGAAAAAGGTGGTATTGATTTTCAACTTATTACTGTATTAACTCCTGGTGGTTTGGAAGTGCCATTTGCATTCTCAGCGAAAGATCTTACAGCTGATTTACCTTCATCTATTGAGCCAGGCACTGAGGTTAGTGGTTCAACATTTACACCTAACTACAGAACTGGTGATTTTCTAGATCCTAAGGCAAGAGCTAAAAATACTGGTGTTGAATATGCTCAAGGTTTAGTTGCATTAGGAGGAGATGACGAAGAACTTGCAAAAGAAAATATTAAAGTTGATGTAAACGGTACTGGCGTTATTACTCTTTCAATCAACAGCGTAGATTCTGACACAGACGAATTTGCTGGTACTTTTGAAGCTATCCAACCTTCAGATACAGATATGGGTTCAAAAGATCCACTTGATGTAAAAATAATTGGGGAGCTTTACGGAAGAAAGGCATAAATCCTACCTAAGAAAAAAAGGGGGTTAAACCCCTCTTTTTTTTTCAAAATTTTTCTTTAACAATTTAAAAAATGGAATTACAACAAAAAACTAAGAAAGATACTAATGGACTAATACCGCCTTATGGAGGGGAACTAAAAAATTTAATTATCAAAGATAAAAACCTTAAAATTGATTTTATCTCTAAAGCTACTTATGAGTTTGAATGTAGCGAGAGAAATGCATGCGATGTAGAACTTTTGATGGTTGGAGCTTTTTCTCCATTAGAAGGTTTTATGGATGAACATAACTACAATTCGGTAATTAAAAATAATAGAGATACAAACGGGTTGCTTTTTGGCTTGCCTATCGTATTTGATTCAAATAATGAAAAAGTAAAAGCAGGAGATACAATATTACTTACTTATAAAAAACAAAAAATAGCAGTTTTAGAAGTTAGCTCTAAATGGGAGCCTGATAAATCCCTCGAAGCTGAACTTTGTTATGGCACTAATTCTTTAGATCACCCTGCTGTTAAGATGATTTTTAACGAGAGAGGGAGATTTTATATAGGAGGAAGGGTTTATGGTTTCGAACTGCCAATTAGAGAATTCCCCTGCAAAACCCCAGAAGAAGTTAGATCTACATTGCCATCAAATCATGATGTAGTTGCATTTCAATGCAGAAATCCAATTCATAGAGCACATTATGAATTATTTACTAATGCCTTACGCTCAGATAATGTCTCCTCTAACTCAGTTGTTTTAGTTCACCCAACTTGTGGGCCAACTCAACAAGATGATATCCCTGGAAAAGTTAGATATTTAACCTATAAAGAATTAGAAGAGGAAATATCTGATGAAAGAATAAAATGGGCTTTTTTACCTTATTCAATGCATATGGCAGGGCCAAGAGAAGCTCTTCAACATATGATAATCAGAAGAAATTATGGCTGCACTCATTTTATTATTGGTAGAGATATGGCTGGTTGTAAGTCATCATCAACTGGTGAAGATTTTTATGGCCCATATGACGCCCAGAATTTTGCGAATAAGTGTGCAGATGAATTGATGATGCAAACTGTTCCTTCAAAAAATTTAGTTTATACGAAGGAAAAAGGATATATAACAGCTGAAGAAGCTAAAGAATTTAATTATGAAATTATGAAACTTAGTGGAACTGAATTCAGAAAGAAATTGAGGAATGGCGAACAAATTCCTGAATGGTTTGCATTTAAAAGTGTAGTAGATGTTCTAAGACGCTCTTAATATTGTTTTATTATTAGTATTATATATTTATTAAAGATTTTTTATCGTGAACAAACGTTGGAGAAACGTAGGACTTTATGTTCTAGCCGTGATTACTGTAATTTTCATTGGTACTTCAGTTTTTGATAAACCTAGTACTGAAAGTTCTACAAAGACCTTGAGATATAGTGATTTTATAGAGGCAGTCCAAGATAAAGAAATCAGTAGAGTACTAATATCTCCAGATAATGCCACAGCTCAAGTTGTTGAAAATGATGGAAGCAGATCTGAGGTCAATTTAGCCCCTGACAAAGATTTATTAAAAATACTGACTGAGAATAATGTAGATATAGCTGTAACTCCCACAAAATTAGCCAATCCTTGGCAACAGGCTGTAAGTAGCTTGATATTCCCAGTACTTTTGATTGGAGGCTTATTTTTTCTTTTCAGAAGATCCCAAAGTGGGAATGCTGGAGGTGGTAACCCTGCCATGAGTTTTGGCAAAAGCAAAGCTAGACTTCAAATGGAACCATCTACACAAGTAACCTTTTCAGATGTTGCAGGTGTTGAAGGTGCAAAATTAGAACTCACAGAAGTTGTAGATTTTCTCAAGAGCCCAGATAGATTTACCGCAGTGGGAGCAAAAATTCCAAAAGGAGTGCTTCTAGTTGGCCCTCCTGGTACAGGAAAAACATTGTTAGCAAAAGCAGTAGCTGGTGAAGCAGGTGTACCTTTTTTCTCAATATCTGGTTCAGAATTTGTAGAGATGTTTGTAGGAGTTGGAGCTAGCAGAGTTAGAGATCTTTTTGAACAAGCTAAAAAGAATGCTCCTTGTATTGTTTTCATAGACGAAATTGATGCAGTTGGAAGACAAAGAGGTGCTGGTATGGGCGGTGGAAATGATGAAAGAGAACAAACATTAAATCAACTTCTTACCGAAATGGATGGTTTCGAAGGTAATTCAGGAATAATAATAGTTGCTGCCACCAACAGACCTGATGTCTTAGATTCAGCTTTAATGCGTCCCGGAAGATTCGATAGACAGGTGACAGTAGACAGACCTGATTACGCTGGAAGATTACAAATATTAAATGTTCATGCGAAAGATAAAACTCTTTCAAAAGATGTTGATTTAGATAAAGTTGCTAGAAGAACACCAGGATTTACTGGTGCAGATTTAGCTAATCTTTTGAATGAAGCAGCAATATTAGCAGCTAGAAAAGATTTAGATAAAGTAAGTAATGATGAAGTTGGTGATGCCATTGAAAGAGTTATGGCGGGTCCTGAAAAGAAAGATAGAGTCATAAGTGATAAGAAAAAAGAATTAGTTGCTTATCACGAAGCTGGTCATGCACTCGTTGGAGCATTAATGCCTGATTATGATCCTGTAGCAAAAGTTTCAATAATTCCTAGAGGTCAAGCTGGAGGTTTAACCTTCTTTACTCCAAGTGAAGAAAGAATGGAATCTGGACTTTACTCTCGTTCTTACCTTCAAAACCAAATGGCTGTGGCTCTTGGTGGAAGAGTCGCTGAAGAAATAGTCTATGGCGAAGAAGAGGTAACAACCGGAGCTTCAAATGATTTACAGCAAGTTGCCAATGTAGCAAGACAAATGATCACTAAATTTGGTATGAGTGACAAAATAGGTCCAGTTGCTTTAGGTCAATCTCAAGGTGGAATGTTTCTCGGAAGAGATATGAGTTCTACAAGAGACTTCTCTGAAGACACAGCCGCAACAATTGATGTAGAGGTTTCAGAACTTGTTGACGTTGCCTATAAAAGAGCTACAAAAGTTTTGTCAGATAATAGAACTGTTCTTGACGAAATGGCTCAAATGCTAATTGAAAGAGAAACTATAGACACTGAAGATATCCAAGATTTGCTAAACCGATCAGAAGTTAAAGTGGCGAATTATATCTAGTTAAAAAATAAATATTCTATGAATTTTAAAGAAGATTCTTTTTCTGATTTGCTACTAAAAGAATCTTTTTTTTTACTCATAAAACCAGAAGATAATATTTACTCAAATATTTCTATAAGAAATTCATTTTTTGAAGAATTAGGAAGCTTAGTAAAATTAGGATTAAAGAACATAGAAATAAGTTGGTCAAATAACGAAAAGTGGTCGGATTTTGTATCCGAAATCAAACTCAATTTTCCAAGAATTAATTTAGGCTCTGCCTCCATAGTTAATAAGCAATCAATAGAAGATTCGTTAAAAATTGGATTAAATTTTTCTATGATGAAATTTTGGGATAAAGATCTTTTCAATTATTCGAAGTCAAAAAATTATTTATTAATTCCAGGAATTAAAAATTTTAAAGATCTTGAGGAAGCGATAAATTTAAATTGCAACATAATCAAAATTTATCCAATAAGAAGTAAATCTAGTTCTATAGATATACTCAACTTTAAAAGTATTGATTTCATTGCTGCTGGAGGCCTATCAATCAATGATGTAAAAACTTATAAATCTTTAGGATATAAAGCAATCGTGATTGGAGATAAAGGTATTATTAAAAAAAAATTTGACCCAAAAATATTTGAATGGCTCAAAAATAATTAAATCAAAGATAAATATAATTATTTAACAAAAATACTAATTATTGATTAAGCCACATTGAGCTTGATTGAGTAGTAAATGATCAGCAAGTACTAAAGCCACCATAGCATCAACCATAGGAACAGCTCTTGGTAGAACGCATGGATCATGTCTCCCTTTTGCTTTCATCAAAACTTCTTTCCCTTCAGCATTCACTGTTTTCTGTTCTTTCCCAATAGTTGCTGTAGGTTTAAAAGCTATCTTCATCTCAATATTTTCGCCATTACTTATTCCTCCCTGTATACCGCCTGAATTATTAGATATTGTTCTTAACTTCCTAAAATCATCAGATTTAATAAAGGCATCATTATGTTCGCTTCCTTTTAAATAAGTTCCAGAGAAACCTGAACCTATTTCAAAGCCTTTCGTAGCAGGCAAAGACATCAAAGCCTTCGCTAAATCAGCTTCTAATTTATCAAAAACAGGCATTCCAAGACCTGAGGGGACATTTCTTACTAGACATTCAATAACACCCCCACAAGAGTCTCCTTGACGCTTTAATTGCTTAATTCTCTCTATCATTTCTGCTGATACCTGTTCATCGGGACATCTAACAATATTAGAATCTATTTTATTAAGAGAAATCTTTTCTTTATTTATATCAGAATCAATATCATGTATACGCTTTACCCAAGATAGTATTTCAGTGTTACAGAAGTTTTTTAATAATTGTTTTGCCACAGCACCAGCAGCTACTCGCCCAATCGTTTCTCTTGCAGAAGCTCTTCCACCGCCAGAACTTGCTTGAATTCCATATTTCAGATGGTATGTACCATCTGCATGAGAAGGTCTAAATACTTGCTCCAAATTATCATAATCTCTTGGTCTTTGATCATTGTTTCTTACCAACATCGCTATTGGGGTTCCAAGTGTTAACCCTTCCTTTATCCCACTTAATATTTCAATTTTATCTTCTTCATTTCTGGGTGTTGTAATGTCACTTTGGCCAGGTCTGCGCCTATCTAATTCATTTTGTATAACATCTATATCTACTTTTAACTTAGGGGGACATCCATCAAGGATAACTCCTACTGCACCACCATGTGATTCTCCAAAAGTACTAACACGAAAAATTTTTCCAAAACTACTACTCATAGAAATATCAAATGTTTTATCTATATATAAACATTATATGAAACCAATTGAAAATTAAACAAAAAAAAAGCCCCCTAAAGGGGGCTTGTAAATTTAAGAACTTTAAGCTTAACCGATAGCTGGAGCTGAAAGAGCTACTGTTGTAGACTCAGCTGCTGCTAGATCAAGTGGGAAGTTGTGAGCATTACGCTCGTGCATTACTTCCATACCTAGGTTTGCTCTGTTGAGAACATCGCCCCATGTAGGAACAATCTTACCGTTTGCATCAACAACTGACTGGTTGAAGTTGAAACCGTTAAGGTTGAATGCCATTGTGCAGATACCCATTGAAGTTAACCATACACAAACAACTGGGAATACAGCTAGGAAGAAGTGAAGACTTCTGCTGTTGTTGAAACTTGCATATTGGAAGATCAAACGACCGAAGTAGCCATGAGCTGCAACGATGTTATATGTTTCTTCTTCTTGTCCGAACTTGTAACCATAGTTCTGAGATTCTGTCTCAGTTGTTTCTCTGATTAGAGATGAAGTAACAAGTGAACCGTGCATAGCTGAGAATAAAGATCCTCCGAACATACCAGCAACACCAGCCATGTGGAATGGGTGCATAAGAATGTTGTGCTCTGCCTGGAATACAAACATGAAGTTGAATGTTCCAGAGATACCTAGAGGCATTCCGTCAGAGAATGAACCTTGACCGAATGGGTATACAAGAAATACTGCGAAAGCTGCTGAAACTGGTGCAGAATATGCAACACAGATCCAAGGACGCATACCTAAACGGTATGAAAGCTCCCACTGTCTTCCCATGTATGCTGAGATACCAATTAGGAAGTGGAAAATTACAAGCTGGTAAGGACCACCGTTGTATAACCACTCATCTACAGTAGCTGCTTCCCAAATTGGGTAGAAGTGTAGACCAATAGCGTTAGATGAAGGAACAACTGCACCTGAGATGATGTTGTTTCCGTATAGGAATGAACCAGCAACTGGCTCTCTAATTCCGTCGATGTCTACTGGTGGTGCTGCGATGAATGCAACGATGAAGCAAGCCGCTGCTGTAAGTAGGCATGGGATCATTAAGACGCCGAACCAACCAACATAGATTCTGTTGTTAGTTGATGTTACCCACTCACAAAACTGTGGCCAACCTTTTAACAGCGAAGAACGCTGCTGCTGAATAGTTGTCATGAGTTCGTAAAGTATGTCTCTTAATTGAGACGTGTAAATATAAACGGAAAAAAATTTCCGCTTCGATGATTTTAGACCAAAATCGCTAAAAATGTGTAAATTATTTTTCTGTAGGTAAAGTTATTTTTGAGAAATATAAGAAAAAGAGACTTATTGTCTTAATATTTTCTTTGTTATTGGTGATTTAACTTGGTAATAATCGAATGGCTTCTTAATGGAAAAAGATCGAAAGAAGTAGTTTCCTTGAAAGAGGCTAGGTTTAGAAGACTGCAATTAGAGGGTTTTGGAGCTGTTATTTATTGGAGCGAAAGGATTTAGGTTTAACAAGATTAAAGTTGATAAAAAAAATATAAAGTACTAAATATTAAATAAACTTATCTAATAAATAATAAATCCTTATTTATTAACAGTAGTTTATTGTTCTGGTTTCTTAATTTAAAGACTTTCAAACTCTTGAACCCATTGTTTTCTAGAACAAATCAATTCTTTTTTTGTGTAGCTCATCGCAATTTTTTTTTCCTTATAAGCGGCTTCTCCAATAAAAACAGGCCAAATCAATTGGTCTCGGTCATACTTGCGAATTATTCCTTGGCTATCAATAAATAATGGATCTCCTTTTTTAATCATTTTCCAATCTTGGTTTATTCTCTCAGGATGAATTAGGCCATCAATATCTCCTTTTGCATCTCTTGGATAATCTATACTCCCTTGATGAACGTGAACAACCAATTCCTTTGGAAGTTCTATAAGGTTATTTTTTAATTTATCTATCTCTTCCCTTAAGGAGCTAATTATTAGAGAGAATCTATTCACGATGTTTGGATCATAAAAATTTTGTGCGACAGCTCCTATTTCAATAACTAAACCACATGGCCAAGCTTCTACAAGAAAGCCTGTTTGGACTTTATCTTTTTCATGCAAATAAATAGGCAATCCAAATTTGTTCTGCAGTAATGCAGCTAAACAAAAATCTTTGAATCTCCTCCCATACAAAACAATGCTTGTTCCCATATTTGCAGTAGTAGTGTGCAAATCGATTGCAATTTGACAGGGTTTAGATCCGTTAATTCCAAATTCATCTACTAAAAAATTAGCTCTATTAGTCTCATAAAAGCTATTCTTATTTTGATCAAAATTTTCACTTTCTTTAAAAGATCTATTTAAATCTACATCTATATATCTGCAACCTTTTTCATAGGCAACAGGATTACCTATGATGTACTCATACTCAATACCATAATTTAGCCTATTTTCCCTTCTATTAAATTGCTTAACCGCCCACACAGGATTAATTTCATTCCCATGGGTGCCTGAAACGATAAGTATTCTTTGAACAGTCATTTTTTCTTTAAAAATAAAATTTAATGCAAAATAAATACCTTATAAAGGCCTCCAGAAAATTCTGGTTTTGGTTTTGGACCCAATTAATGAATGGCTTCGCTCCATCAGATTTACATGGTAATTATAAAAGGCCTAGAGGTATAACAATTGATAGTGAATACGATATTAATAATGAGAGTGGACAAATTTATTTATTGGTAGGGAATTCTTGTCCATGGTGTCAAAGAACTTTACTCGTCCACGAAATAAAACATCTGTCTAAAAAAGTTAAAGTTATTTTTTTAAAAGCAGATGTTGAGCATGGCGAATGGATTTTAAATACAAAGATTAAGGGATGCATTAGACTTTCAGATCTTTACAAAAAAGCTAATAAAAAGATTATTTTTAGAGCGACATTACCTCTTTTAATTAGCTTTGCAAAAGATGAAGTAAATATTCTGTCTAATGAAAGTTCACAGATTATAAGACTACTCAATTCAATAAAAATTCAATCAAAATATCAGATATTAACTATTAAAGACTGTAATCAAAAATTTTTAGATTTAGTTAATAACAGCATTAATGATGGCGTATATAAATGTGGTTTCGCCAGAAACCAGTCAGCTTATGAAAAAGCAAGTCAAAATCTTTTCGCAGCTATAAATGAAATTGAAAATTTACTACAGAAAAATAAAGGAGATTGGATTTTTGGAGAAGAGTTAACCTACGCAGATATTTACCTTTTTCCAACGCTTATAAGATGGGAATTGATATATAGCAAACTTTTCAAATGTACTGAACAAGAACTATCAAGTTTTGAAAAGATTATTGAATGGAGATTGAGATTCTTTAAATTATCTAACGTTAATAGGACATGTTTCGACAATGAATGGAAAAAAGATTACTACAAAGCTTTATTCCCTTTAAACCCAAATCAACTAATCCCAGTTTTACCATCGCTAGAGGAAATAATGAGATTAGAGTCCAAAAAAATATAAAACCAATTTCCCAAAAAAAAAAATGATGTTGTAATGAACACTTATTTAGTTCATAGATAATGCAATTCCATAAGAAATTAACTATGTTATGTATGTCTACTAAAGTACGAAAAGCTTAAAATGAAATCCATTGACGAACACATCCAAAAAGATCAATCGGAAATCGAATCTGCAAAAGCAGAGGGCAATCTTCCAAAGGTCAGACATTTAACTGAAGAGCTAAAAGAACTCGAAGAATATAAGGATCATCATCCAGAAGATAAACATGACCCTAATGCTTTGGAATTATTTTGTGACGCCAACCCAGACGAACCAGAATGCCTTGTTTATGATGATTAAATTTTCTTAATTATTAGATAAAGCATAAAAAAAGGGCTTTTTGAGCCCTTTTTTTAGTTTTTGAATTCTTTTAGTAATCCATATTAAAATCTGATGGGCTACCTGTGAGAGAACATACCACAGACTCTTCGTTTTTCATTTCCTTAACTTCTACAATCGGTCTTCCCATTTTCTTAAGAACCTCAATATCTTGCATGGTTTGACATCTAGCTATTATTTTTCCTTGTTTATCAAAACAACTGTAGAAATTCATATTTACTTTAAAGAATTATCTTATTTATGGCTAATTTTCATTATTAAATCAAGTGTATTTATTTACAAAAAAATTTTTAATTTAAGTTAGATCCTCTTCCAAACTTCAGAAAGCAGTGAGGATAAACCTTTTTTTAAAGATGAAGAAATAACTAAAACTTTCTTTTTTGATAAATCTTCTAACTTTTTTGTAATTGTTTTCAAATAATCATCACCTACCAGCTCCATCTTATTTAACACTATTATCCTCTCTTTATCTAAAAGACCTTTCCCATATTTTTTTAATTCCTGCTCAATAATCTCAAAATCATGTAAAGGATTTTCTGCAATTACATCAATTAAGTGAACAAGTATCTTCGTTCTTTGGATGTGTCTTAAAAAATCATGACCTAAACCTACTCCATCAGCTGCACCTGATATTAATCCAGGAATATCCGCAAAAAGGCAACCATTTCCATCACTTTTTCTTACTACACCTAAGTTGGGTATTAGAGTCGTGAAAGGATAATTTGCGATTTTTGGACGAGCAGATGACACAACGGAAATCAAAGTGCTTTTCCCCGCATTTGGAAGGCCTATAATCCCAACCTCTGCAAGAAGTTTTAGCTCTAATTGAACCTCCCATATCTCACCATCTTTTCCTTCAGTGAATGATTCTGGGGCTCTATTTTGATTACTTAAATAGTAAGCATTACCATGACCACCTCTTCCTCCAATGGCAATAGTTAAACTTTGTTTATCTTTAGTTAAGTCTCCTAAAATAATGCCGGTTTTAATATCCTTTATTTCAGTACCGCAGGGAACTTTAAGGATTCTATCCTCACCTGAAGCACCTGATCTCTTATTAGGACCTCCTTTGAATCCATCTTCAGCAATTATTTCACGTTTGAATTTGAAATCTAATAATGTTTGAAGATTATTATCAGCCATCAAAATAACTGAACCCCCTCTGCCACCATTCCCCCCCGAAGGTCCTCCAGCAGGAACGAACTTTTCTCTTCTAAATGAAACTATTCCATTTCCACCTTTTCCAGCTTTAAGAATAATGTTTGCTTGATCAATAAATTGCACTTAATACGCTTATTAAATTGTTTTCTAGATATTTTAAATTTTATTTTATCCACGCAATACTGCAACCAGGTCCACCCTCGTTGTTGGCTGCATCTTCAATCTTATCAACATAATTTAAACCTGATAACCAATTTCTTAGTCCTTTTTTTAATTTCCCTGTTCCAATTCCATGAACAATCCATAGCGGTCCATGAAATTTTCTAATTTTCTCCTCAATAATTATTTCGGCTTCATGAACTCTTAACCCTCTTACGTCAATTGTATTTTTACTCGTTCTAATTTTAGAAAAAGAAAAGTCTTCTCTTGTAGACTTAATCTCAATTTTTGACCTTTGAAAATTAGGCTTTTCTCCATTGATACCTTCAAAGTCATTTACAGATAATATGCTTCTGAATGAACCACACTTAACTTCGTAAAAACCACCCTTTTTATCTAAATCTACAATTTGTCCAGTACTATTTAGGCTTTTAATTTTTACAAAATCGCCTACCTGAGGATTCCATGATATTGACTTTTCAAATTTTTTTTGGGTTAAATGTTCTGTCTCAATTTCCTTTAATCTTTCTCCAATAATTCTTGTATCCTCTCCATTAACATTTTTATCTCTTAATTTTTTAATCAAATCTATTACCTCTTTTTTAGCCGATACAATATGTTTTGATAATTTTGACCTTTCAATTTCCTGGATTTTTTCAGCATTTATTTTTTGAAATTCATAATTTTTCTTCAGTTCATCATGTAATATTTCAGTCCTTGCAATCAGTTCTGCAGCAGCTTCTGCAGAATTTTGTTGTTTAATCCTCTCTTCCTCAAGTCCTTTAATAATACTGTTAATATTATCAACTTCTTTTGGCTTTAGATAATTTGCAGCTTCATTGAGTATTTTTTCATCGAGACCAATTCTCTTTGAAATTGATAAAGCATTACTTCTCCCAGGAATACCCCAGTTGAGTATATATTTAGGCTTCAAAGAATCCTCATCAAAGGCAACCGATACGTTTTCAAATCTCGAGTCATTATATTTTAAAGCCTTAATATCTCCATAATGTGTAGTTGCTAAAGTGATATCAGATTTATTTGCAAATTCTTTTAATAAAGCCATCGCAAGAGCACTTCCTTCAAGAGGGTCTGTACCAGATCCAATTTCATCTAACAAAACAACTGATAATCCTTTCTTATTATCAAGTGAATCTAATATCTCTTTTATGCGGGATATATGCCCACTGAAGGTAGATAAATTTTCTTCTAATGATTGATTATCTCCTATATCCACATATATATTTGGACAAAAAGGGATAATAGGATTATTAGTTGAGGGTATCAATAATCCTGCTCTAGCCATAAGTAAAGACAAACCCAAACCTTTTAAAGCTGCCGTTTTACCTCCAGTATTTGGACCCGTAATAGCTACAACCTTAACATTTCTATTTATATGAAAATCGACAGCCACCGGGGGAGGAGCTCCTTTTTTCTTATGTTCCCAAATCAATAACGGATGAGAAAAACCAATTAAAGAAATAATAGGATTTTTCTCAAATGTAGGAGTTTTACCTCCAATCCATTTCGAATATCTTGAACGAGTTTGAGCATTTTCTAATCTCAATAAAATGGATGCCATTTCGATAAGATTTTCTGAATTATCACTAACAACTTGAGACCATTTCTTAAGTAATTTAAATTCTTCTGCTGTGATCCTAGCCTCTAAAGAAGCAATCTTATTCCCTTTTGTGACTACACTATCGGGTTCAAAATATACTGTATTTCCTGAAGAGGAAGAGTCATGAATGATGCCTTTGAATCTATCTACATAATTAACTTTTACTGCTAAAACTGGTCTACCATATCTATCTCCAATAGTAGTATCTTGTAAATAAGCTAAATTCTTTTGAATAAATTTCTCAACTAATATTTTTCTTTCGAGTTTCTTAGATAATAATTCTTTTCTCAGAATAGATAGCTCATTACTAGCATTGTCTGAAATCCTTCCATTGGATTCAATGCCTTTTTTAAAAATCCTTTCGATATTCTGATGGTCAATTAAATTTTTTGTAAATGATGAAATATAAGGCCTTTGTTCAAAATCTAATAAGATTTTTTTTAAAATTCTTGCTGCAGCAATTGTTTTCGCTATTTCTAACAATTCAGAAGATGAAATTACACCTCCCTTGGAACAAATTTCAATATTTCTACTAATATCAAAAACACCAGAAAAACTAATTGATTTATCTAAATTATTTTCTAGCTCATTTATTTCAACAGTTTCCTTCAAAAGTCTTTTAGATGATTCATATTCTGAAGGAATGCCAAAACCTAAAATCGATCTTTTACCCATTTTCGTTGAGGCAAATGAAGATAAATGCGTTTTTAATGAATCCCACTCTAAAAGGTTTATAGATTCTTCTTCTAAGGTGTTATCTGAATATAATTTTTTAGAAAAACTTTTCTCTTGCATACAAAAAAAAAGAATCAAACATTCGATTGAATCCCTTCAGGAGGAACATAAAGCATCTCAAGCCAGTTTCCTTCAGTATCCTTCATATAAAAAGATGCTGTTCCATCTCTATGCTCATGTAAAGGACCAACTTTTACACCAGAATTTTTTAAATCATTTTGAATATTTTCCACTTCTTTTTTATTTTCAAAATGAAAAGCAAAGTGAGGTCCTGCAGCTTTGTAACTAGGGCCTAACAACGCAAGGCCATCCCTCCCTTTACCAGCTTCTAAATAAGACCAATCTTTATCATCCCAAACCAACTTCATTCCAAGCTTAATATAAAAAGATTTCGCCCTTTCGAGATTCTCTACTCTAAGTGCAATGTGACCAATCCTATTTACTCCTTGTGAAAACTTCAAAACAAAGCAGTTAATTTATTACTTATCTAAGAATAAACCAAATTTTAGTTAATAATGAGTTTTTAAGTATCCTGCAACCATTGAGATGCATCACAAGCATGATAAGTGAGTATTAATTTTGCTCCTGCTCTTTTAAAACTAAGCAATGTTTCTAATACAATATCTTTTTCATTAATCCAGTTCTTCATAGCAGCGGACTTTACCATGGAATACTCCCCACTAACGTTGTATGCAGCTATAGGTTTATTTGAAAAAGTGCTTAATCTATAAACAATATCCAAGTATGAAATTCCTGGTTTTACCATCAAAATATCAGCTCCTTCATACTGATCCAATGCAGATTCAATTAAAGCCTCTTTTGAATTGGCAGGGTCCATTTGATATCCAGATTTATTATCTGGAATTATTTTCTTACTATTTTCTCTAGGAGCAGAATCTAAAGCAGTTCTAAATGGACCGTAATAAGCAGATGAATATTTTGCTGTGTAACTAATAATACCTACATCAGTAAATCCTTGAGTATCAAGAGAAGCTCTGATTGCTCCAACTCTCCCATCCATCATGTCACTAGGACCAATAAAATCTGCTCCAGCTCTTGCTTGTGTTAAAGCTTGTTTTTTTAAAATTTCAATCGTTTCATCATTCAATATTTTTCCAGTTTCATCAACTAACCCATCATGTCCATCACACGAGTAAGGGTCTAAGGCAACATCTGTCATTATTGCCATTTCTGGAATCTCTTTTTTTAATATTTGAATAGCTTTAGGAATTAAACCATCTTCGTTAAAACACTCTGCTCCATCTTCAGTTTTTAAGCTATCGTTTATTTTTGGAAAAAGAACAATACACCTTATTCCCAATTCCCATGCCCTAGTGACCTCCTTTATTAAGCCATTCATATCCCATCTAAAAGTTCCTGGCATTGCCGAAATTTCCTCTTTAAAATCTTTTTCATGAATAAATAATGGATATATAAAGTCCGAAGCTTTTAGATGGTTTTCTCTTACCATTTCTCTAATTGCCTCAGACCTTCTTAATCTTCTTGGACGAATAATCGATTTCATTTGAATATTATTTAAATTAAAAAATATTTATCTAATACATTAATCGCTCATCTCACACTTAAATCAATCAGAGACTCATTTTGTTCAGGAAAATTAACTTAATTCCACTGTATCTAAAATAAAAAGTTACAAAAATATTTTGCTCAAACTTCATTTTTCACAAATTTACGTCATTAAGAGATAATATCTTTTAGTTAAGTATTTCTTTTAAGGAGAGCATCTTTGAAAATAATTAATGGATTTCATCTAAAAAATGTAAGAGGCGATATTCTTGGAGGCATCACAGCCGCTGTGGTTGCTTTACCTCTCGCTCTTGCTTTTGGTAATGCTGCGTTAGGACCGGGCGGAGCAATTTATGGACTATATGGAGCAGTAGTAGTTGGTTTTTTAGCAGCATTATTCGGCGGAACACCTGCTCAAGTTAGTGGACCTACCGGTCCCATGAGTGTAACTGTTGCAGGTGTAGTAGCAGGCTTAGCAGCAGTAGGGGTTCCAAGAGATCTTTCTGCAGGACAAATTTTACCTTTAGTTATGGCAGCGGTGGTCATTGGCGGGTTGCTGCAAATATTATTCGGAATTTTAAAATTAGGTAAATACATTACTTTAGTTCCATATTCTGTTGTTTCAGGATTTATGTCTGGTATTGGAGTAATAATCATTGCGCTTCAGATTGGTCCATTACTCGGAATTAGCACTCGAGGTGGAGTTGTAGAATCTTTAACTACTGTATTTTCAAATTTCCAGCCCAATGGTGCTGCTATTGGAGTAGCAATAATGACACTAGGTATAGTATTTCTTACTCCTAGAAAAATAAGTCAGTGGGTTCCTTCTCCTCTCTTGGCCCTATTGATAGTTACCCCAATATCAATATTAATTTTTGGAGATGGAGCTATTGATAGAATTGGAGAAATCCCTAGGGGAGTTCCATCTTTAAATTTCCCAAGTTTTAATCAATATTTCCCGATTATTTTCAAAGCAGGATTGGTCCTAGCAGTACTTGGCGCAATTGACTCCTTACTGACATCTCTAGTAGCAGACAATATTTCTCAAACAAAACATAATTCTGATAGAGAACTTATAGGTCAAGGCATAGGAAATGCTGTTGCAGGTCTATTTTCAGGTTTACCTGGAGCAGGAGCAACAATGAGAACTGTTATAAATGTTAAATCTGGAGGATCAACTCCACTTTCTGGTATGGTTCACTCGGTTGTGTTGTTGATAGTTTTAGTTGGTGCAGGACCTTTAGCTGAGCAAATACCAACTGCATTGCTAGCAGGAATTCTTATAAAAGTAGGCCTAGATATTATTGATTGGGGATTCTTAAGGAGGGCTCACAAATTATCTTTAAAAACATCAGTAGTAATGTACGGAGTACTATTAATGACTGTTTTTTGGGATTTAATTTGGGCAGTTTTAGTAGGTGTATTCATAGCAAATATGCTCACTATTGATTCAATAACCGAAACTCAACTAGAAGGTATGGACGAGGATAATCCTTTATCAGAAGATGAGCAAGGAAAAAATGCTTTGCCTGCTGATGAAAAAGCACTTCTAGATAGATGCTCAGGCGAGGTAATGCTATTTAGACTTAAAGGACCACTTAGTTTTGGAGCAGCCAAAGGAATATCTGAGAGAATGATGCTTGTAAGAAACTACAAAGTTTTGATATTAGATATCACTGATGTACCACGACTTGGAGTTACTGCGACTCTGGCAATAGAGGATATGATGCAAGAAGCAAAAAATAATTCCAGAAAAGCATTTGTTGCTGGTGCTAACGAAAAAGTAAAAGATAGATTAGCTAAGTTTGGTGTTGAAGGCATTATTGAAACAAGAAAAGAAGCTTTAGAAACTGCTCTAAATGAAATAACCTAGTAATTTATGGAAATAAATCCAATTCTGCAAAATGTATTAGCCCCGCCAGTTCTTTTCTTTTTGATTGGAGCAATATCAGTACTCTTTAAATCTGATTTAGAAATACCAGCTCCATTACCTAAACTTTTCTCCTTATATCTGTTACTAGCTATTGGTTTTAAAGGAGGTATAGAGATACAGAAAAGTGGGTTTACAGATCAAGTATTGCCTACTTTAAGTGCTGCAATACTGATGTCACTTGTAATCCCGCTTATTGGATTTTTAATTTTAAGATATAAGTTTGATGTCTTTAATTCAGCCGCAATAGCAGCAGCATACGGTTCAATTAGTGCTGTTACATTTATTTCTGCAGAAAGTTTTTTGGAAAGTCAAAAAATAGCCTTTGATGGGTTTATGGTTGGCGCCTTAGCTTTAATGGAATCTCCTGCAATAATTGTTGGATTATTACTTGTGAAATTTGCAGCCCCAAAAAATAGACCAAAATCAAGAAAAATGCATCTAAGCGCAATATTACACGAATCACTTTTGAATGGATCAGTTTATTTATTGCTCTCAAGCTTAATTGTAGGATTTCTCACTGCTTCTAGTAATCCCTCAGGGATTGCGAAAATGGAGCCTTTTACTGGACAATTATTCTATGGAGCAGAATGCTTCTTCTTGTTAGATATGGGAATAGTCGCTGCTCAAAGATTACCGAGACTGAAGAATGCGGGTTCATTCTTGATTGGCTTTGCCATTTTTATGCCTTTATTTAATGCATTTATTGGTGTTTTCGTCGCAAGATTTTTATCTTTAGGACCTGGCAACGCGCTGTTATTTGTGGTTTTATGTGCAAGCGCTTCTTATTTAGCAGTCCCCGCAGCGATGAGGATGACAGTTCCAGAAGCTAAATCTAGTTATTATATTTCAACTACACTAGGTCTAACTTTCCCATTCAATATAGTTCTTGGCATTCCCATATATATGAGTTTAGTAAATACCATTATCCCATTATCCTCCTTATAAAAATGAAAAGATTAGACTTGATATTTAGTGAAAGAGAACTAGATGCAATCATTAAAACATTAGAAAAAGCAAATGTTCCTGGATATACAGTTATGAAACACGCCACAGGCAGAGGGCCTGAAAGAGTTGTTACTGAAGATATGGAATTTACAGGATTAGGAGCAAATGCTCATGTAATTGTTTTTTGTGAGCAAGAATTAATAGATAAAATGAGAGATAACATCAGGGACGATTTAAGCTACTATGGAGGAGTCGCTTATATTTCTGAAGCAACACCCCTTTAAATTAAAGAAGCAATATTTATTTTTAAGAATGAATCCAATCTACTCTTATATTTTTTCGACTATTTAAGTACCTATCAATTGACATTGCAGCAATACATCCATCAGAAGCTGCAACTACGGCTTGCTTAAATGGTGTATTTCTTATATCTCCAATAGCCCATACTCCATCAGAGTTTGTAGACATAAAGTCATCAACAATAACCCCTCCGTCTTCTTTTAAAGCAATTTGGTCCCCTAAAAAATCAGTAATCGGCTTTGAACCACTCATATAGACAAACACTCCATCTAAATTTAAATTGATAGGATTTTCTTCTTGTTTATTTTTTACAACAACCCCATTCACACCCATATCATCGCCCAATATTTCCAATAATCTTGTTCTACTCCAATGTTTTATATTTGAATTATCCATCAATTCCATAGCTTCTACATTATCTGATTTAGGATCACTTGATGTAATCCAATGCACAGTTGATGCAAATTTAGTTAGAACTGTTGCCTCTTCAATTGCCTCCTTGTTCACTCCAATAACTGCAACTTCTCTATTTTTATAAAAAGCCCCATCACATGTAGCACAATAACTTACTCCTTTGCCAAGAAAATCCGCTTCGCCCTTAAATGATGCAGGCCTACCCATGGCTCCACTTGCAAGTACAAGTGCTTTAGCTTTGAAAGTGCCTTCGGGCGTATAAACCATTTTCCATTCTCCACTAGCGTCTATTCCAAACACTTGCGCTCTTCTGTAATCTGTACCGTATTGCACAGCCTGTTCTCTCATTAGAGTAAGTAATTTCTCTCCACTTATATCAACCGGAACACCTGGATAATTAGCTATTTGATGAGTTATTGCTAAGGCGCCAACAGATGGATTTTTATCTAAAATTACTGTCTTTAAGTTTGAACGAGATGTATAAAGTGCGCAAGTACATCCGGCCGGGCCTCCTCCGATAATAACTACATCTGACTCAATGATTTCCAATTTTTTAAAACTCCTTTTTTAGTAGTTAATTAGATGAGTTCTTGGTTAGAAGATATTTTGAAAGTAAATACCTGAACCGTTATATAGATATAAGTTAAAAGAAAAAAGAGAAAAAAGCTTAATATAGAAACAAACTTACATAGGAAAAATATAAAAAATTAATTATCAAAATGTTCAGTTACGTGAAATGTTCTGTATTGATCTATTATTAAGTCATATCGAAAAATCAATTGCCTTTGAAACATTATATTTTTCATGACCAACTCTGATTACCTTTTAAAAGCTGCCATTAAGAAAGTAACCGAAAAATTAAACGAAATATTGGTTGAAAAAATTGAAGAAGCAACAAATATTGCTCAGGATGCTCCAGAAATTCTCAAAAAAGAATTTGATAGTTTAAAAGAATCCATAATCGAAGAGGCATCAAGACTGGAAAAAGCCGAAAATATGCAAGAAAATGAGTCTAAAAATACTGATCAAGATTCCAAAATAAAAAAAGCTTTAAATGAAATTGAAGGTATAGATAAGCAAATTGATTTCTTTAATAAAACTATAAATAATCAAATTAAATGAGTTATCACATTCTTCATTATCGTTTAAAAAAATTGAAGAGGGCCTTTCTTATTTGGATAACTCTGATTTCGCTTTTAATGAATTTATGGATAGATAATATTAGATTTACAATTTTCCAAACTAAGAATAATGAAAAAATTAGGGTCCAAATTAAAAGAGCAAGGTGGTTTACTAATCAATTAATAAAGCTTGGATCAGCATTTATTAAAATTGGACAATTATTATCAGCAAGACCAGATTTAATTCCTAATACCTGGATACAGGAATTGTCTAAATTGCAGGATCAAGTTCCTAATTTTTCATTTGCGCAAGTTGAAGAAACTATAAGAGAAGAACTAGGATCTAAGTTTAATGAAATAGATCAAATAATATGTAATCCGGTTGGATCAGCATCACTAGCTCAGGTCCATAGGGCGACTTTAAAAGATGAGAAGAAAGTAGTATTTAAAGTTCAAAGACCTAATTTAAAAGAATTGTTTATTATAGATTTGGGCATAATGCAGCAAATAGCAGGATTATTGCAGAAAAATAAGAATTGGAGTCGGGGTAGAAACTGGGTTGAGATTGCTAAAGAGTGTAGGAAAGTTCTCATGAAGGAGCTTGATTTTAATTGTGAAGCACAATATGCAGCAAGATTTAGACAGCAATTTCTTGATGATGAAAATGTTGATGTTCCTGAAGTAATTTGGGATATGAGCAGTGAAAAAGTTCTTTGTTTAAGTTATCTAGAAGGGACAAAAATAAGTGATTTAGAAAAATTACAATCACAAGAAATTGATTTGCCTAAAATCGCAGAAATAGGCGCCATCAGTTATTTAAAACAATTAGTAAATTACGGTTTTTTTCATGCCGACCCTCATCCAGGGAATCTAGCAGTTTCAAATGAAGGTAAATTGATTTTTTATGATTTTGGAATGATGGGCAATATCTCAAATAATCTTCAAACAAGATTAGGGGGGATGGTTAAGGCTGCTGCTTTAAGAGACGCCTCATCACTTGTCAGTCAATTACAACTAGCTGGGCTAATTTCAAAAGATATTGATGTAGGACCAGTCAGAAGATTAGTCAGATTAATGCTTAAAGAAGCCTTAACTCCACCATTTAGTTCAAATATTATTGAAAAATTATCTGGAGATTTATACGAACTTGTCTATGAAACACCATTTCAACTACCAGTAGATTTAATCTTTGTGATGCGAGCTTTATCAACTTTTGAAGGAGTTGGTAGAATGCTTGATCCAGGGTTTAACCTTGTATCAGTTACCAAGCCTTATTTAATAGAACTTATGACTTCAAATAATCAAACTCCCAACGATTTAATTAACCAATTTGGAAGGCAAGTAGGCGAACTAGGATCGAAAGCTGTTGGCATTCCAAAAAGAATAGATGAGAGTTTAGAAAGATTGGAGCAGGGCGATTTACAATTGCAAATAAGAATGGGAGAGTCTGATAGGCAATTCAAAAAAATGTTTACTGCACAAAAAACTTTAGGGCATTCAATTCTTATAGGAAGTTTATCAATTGCATCTGCTTTACTTGTAACCAATAAACAAAATAATCTTGCATTGTTGCCACTTTTTTTTGCACTACCAATAAGTATTGATTGGATAAAGTGCCAATTAAGTATGAGAAAAGGCTCACGTTTAGAAAAACTTAAGCGCTAAAAAACTATATATTTTTGGGGCCTAAACCTAAAGCTCCAGCGAATCTTGCTTGATTTCCCAATTCCTCCTCAATTCTTAAAAGCCTATTGTATTTTGCAATCCTTTCACTTCTGCTCAAAGAGCCTGTCTTGATCTGACCCGATCTTGTAGCGACAGATAAATCTGCAATTGTTGTATCTTCAGTCTCACCACTTCTATGACTTATAACACTTGTGAAACCGGACATTTTAGCTAACTCAATAGCTTCCAAAGTTTCAGTTAATGTTCCAATTTGATTTACCTTTATTAGGATTGAATTGGCAGATTTTTCCATAATCCCTTTCCTTAATCTTTCTGTATTAGTAACGAATAAATCATCACCTACAAGCTGAACTTTATTTCCTAATTCTTTGTTTAATTCTGACCAACCCTCCCAATCATCCTCAGCTAAACCGTCCTCTATTGAAACTATTGGGTAGTTAGAAACTAATCTTGAAAGATATGAAATCATTTCAGAACTATTTAAACTTTTACCTTCATATTTATAAATACCATCACTATAAAATTCAGTGCTAGCAGCATCTAAAGCTAAAGATACCTGCTCACCAGGCTTAAATCCCGCTTTTTGAATTGCTTCTAATAATAAGTCCCCTGCTTCTTCGCTTGATGACAAATTAGGTGCAAATCCACCCTCATCGCCTACAGCAGTAGATAGACCTTTTTGGTCAAGTAATGATTTTAATGAGTGAAAAATTTCAGTACCCATTCTTAATGATTCACTGAAATTATTAACTCCATGTGGGACAAGCATAAATTCCTGAAAATCAAGACTATTTGGTGCATGAGCACCACCATTTATTACATTCATTAATGGGACTGGAAGAAGATTGGATAATGGATCTCCAAGATACCTATATAAGGGAATGTCTAGAGCATTTGCTGATGCTCTGGCAGTTGCAAGACTTACTGCAAGGATTGAATTTGCTCCAAGGTTAGACTTATTAGGAGTTCCATCAATTTCAATCATTAATGTATCTACTGCAGTTTGATCTAAAGCTGACAAACCGCATAAAGCCGGGGATATTGTTTCATGAATTTTATTAACAGCATTCAAAACGCCTTTCCCCATATATTTTGAACCACCATCCCTTAATTCATGTGCCTCATGAGCACCAGTGCTGGCTCCGCTGGGAACAATTGCTCTACCACTCGCACCACATTCCAAAAAGACTTCTGCTTCTACAGTTGGATTACCTCTTGAATCAAGGACTTGCCTTGATTCAACAGTGTCAATAAGAAAATCAATAGTTTCTTTCACAATTTAATTATTACTATTTAAATCCTATTAATAGCTGAACTATTTGGCTAATATCTGAAATTATATTTTAACCAAATATAATTTTATTCTCATAACAACTTAGATATTAGTAAACGCTTTTATTATTTTTCAAATATCCCGCAACCTCTCTCATAAACATAATTTCCAAATTGATCTTACAATTTGAAAATTATTGGATGTTTATTAAGGCAGTTCCTATTTAGAATATTAATTATTAAGCAACTATAGTTTTTATAGTTTATGAGAGAAACACTTACATCCAGTCCTGAACTTTTTAGCGATATCAGTTGGAATCTTCTTTTATTAGGGGAAGAAACCGCAAAAAAATGGGATCATAGCGAATTTAATATTGAACACATAATTCATACATTGTTCTCATCAAGTGAGTTCTTTGCTTTCATAGAAAAATTATCAATCGACCAAGATACAGTTTTAGACATAACAGAAGATTTCTTAGAAGAAACACCAACAAATGAGTCAGATATTTTTACTATCGGAGAAGATTTAGAAATTTTATTAGATAATGCGAATCAAATTAAAATCCAATGGGGATCGAGATTAATAGAAATCCCTCATTTACTAATTGCTCTTGGAAGAGATTTAAGAATTGGAAATTATGTTTTTGAAGAAGGGAATCTTTCTATGGAAAAATTAGAGGAAGAATTAAAGTTTTACCCAATTATTAATCAATCACAAGATTCTTATGATTATAAGAACGTAATAGAGATCAATAATCAATCTAATTTTGAATCAAACAAAGAGACTTTAGTCAAAGAAGAAAAATTTGAAAAAGCTATTGTCACATTACCTAAAAGTGAACTTCAAATTGAAACCAAGAAACAAGTTGGGAAAGATGATAATGCTCTTTCAATTTATGGAAAAGATTTAACAGAATCAGCAAAAAAAGGCTTACTAGATCCAGTTATAGGAAGAGAAAATGAGATCAATAATCTAATGAGGGTACTCTGCAGAAGAAACAAAAATAATCCTATACTTATCGGCAATCCTGGAGTTGGTAAAACCTCAATTGCAAAATTACTTGCTCAATTAATCGTAGACAAAAAAGTTCCTGATTCTTTAAAAGACTTAAAAATTATTTCACTTGACTTAGGTGCTTTAGTTTCTGGAACAAAATTTAGAGGCCAACTAGAGGAACGACTAAGCTTAATAATGCAGGAACTAAACAATCCAAGCCAAGGAATGATTCTATTTGTTGATGAAATTCACTCAATATTAAGTTCTGACAGATCTTCTACGGACATTAGTAATATCTTAAAACCTTTATTAGCTGAAGGCGAACTTAGATGTATTGGGACAACAACACCTGAGAAATTTCGTGAAAATATTGAAAAAGATCAGGCATTAAACAATTGCTTTCAAAAGATAGCTGTTAATGAACCTTCAGTAGAATTGAGCGCAAAAATACTTCAAGGTATCAAAAAGAAATATGAATCACATCATGGCATAAGAATTTCTGAAGAGGCTGTAAACTATTCCGCAAAATTGGCCGACAGATACATCAGCGATAAATGTCTTCCTGATAAAGCCATAGATTTAATTGATGAAGCAGCTGCACAGTTAAAAATCGATTCTAATAATAAGCCTCAAATAATTCTCCAACAAGAAAACAAACTCTATACTATTGATGCAAAACTGAATAATTTGCAAGGAGAAAATATCGAAGCTCAAGAAAAACTTTTGAATATGAGACAACAATCAGAGGAAAAATTGAACGTTCTTTTCGATAATTGGAATAATTTACGCAAGGAAATGGAACAATTATCTATTTTGATGAAAGAAGAAGATAAACTAACCAAACAAATTAAAGATAAATCAAATCGCGAGATTGAAAATGATCTAGATTTTTTAGAAAAACTTCAAGAAGAATTAAGTGAAATTAAGAATGAAATACAAAAAGTTGAAGGGAACTTTAAAAAAATAAAGAAAAATAGAAATTTTCCTTTTAAATATCAAGTTGAGCCTGATGATATTGCTGATGTTGTATCAAAAATTACAGGTATTCCAATTTCTAAAGTTGTCTCAAATGAACGTAAAAAATTAGTGAATCTAGAAACAGAACTAAGTGAAAAAGTTATTGGACAAGAAAAAGCTATAGAAGCTGTTTCTGCTGCAATTAGAAGAGCTCGCGTTGGCATGAAAAGCCCTAAAAGACCTATTGGATCTTTTTTATTTATGGGTCCTACAGGTGTTGGCAAAACAGAATTAGCAAAATCTCTTGCAACAGCTTTATTTGATGAAGAAGACGCACTCTTAAGATTAGATATGAGTGAATATATGGAGAAAAATGCAGTAGCAAGACTTTTAGGTGCTCCTCCAGGTTACGTTGGTTATGAAGAGGGCGGTCAATTAACTGAAGCTGTAAGACGTAAACCCTATTCAGTAATACTTCTTGATGAGATAGAAAAAGCACATACAGAAGTTTTTAATATCCTTTTACAAGTCTTAGATGAAGGAAGATTAACTGACTCTCAAGGAAGGACAGTAGACTTCAAAAATACCGTAATCATTATGACAAGTAACCTAGCTGGTAAATCTATACTGGAGTATTCACAAAAGATTTCCAAAAGTGAGGAAAAGTCAGAAAAAGATAAACAATCTCTAAATGATTCTATTAGTAATACATTGTCTTCTTTTTTTAGACCAGAATTTTTAAATAGAATTGATGAAGTAGTAAAGTTTGATCCATTATCTATTAATGAGCTTCAAAAAATTATTATTCTTCAAACAGAAGATTTAAAAAACCTACTTCTTGAACAGAAAATAAATATCACTATAGACAAAAAAGTTATTAATAAAATCGCAAACGATTCTTTTGAACCTGAATATGGTGCTAGGCCGCTTAGCAGGGAACTGAGAAGACAGATAGAAAATCCATTAGCAGGAAAACTTCTAGAGGTTAACTTCAAAAATACAAAAAATATCACAATTAAACTTAATCCCGCTAATAAGGATGAGATTGTTTTCAGACCTAGCTGAGGAGTAAATCGATAAGCTAAAATATAATTAAAGCGAAAAGCTTAATTCCAACAAATCTTGTGACAAGTCCTACTACTAATAAAGAACCTCCTAAAAAGGATTCACCTCAAATTGAAGAGCCTAAAAAAAATAATAATTTTTTTAGATCTACCTACGATGAGCTTAAACTTGTCGTCTGGCCGAACAAACAACAACTTTTTAGCGAATCTGTAGCGGTTATAGTTATGGTAACCTTTTCTGCGGCAGCCATAGCATCTGTCAGTAGATTCTATGGATGGGCTGCCTCGCAAATTTTTGGTTGAATTATCCCTGAATATCTATTTTTATCAAGATCTTAATTAAGCCTCAAGGAACAAAAAATGAGTAATGAATTGACTACAAACCTTTCTTCTTCAAGAGCAAATACTAGCATCGCAAGATGGTATGCAGTTCAAGTAGCATCAAGCTGTGAAAAAAAAGTAAAAGCGACTCTTGAGCAGAGATCAGTAACTTTAGGTGTTAATAATCGAATTATTGAAATTGAAATTCCCCAGACTCCTGGAATTAAATTAAAAAAAGATGGAAGTAGACAAACTACTGAAGAAAAAGTTTTTCCAGGTTATGTCCTCGTAAGAATGATTTTGGATGAAGATACAATGATGGCTGTAAAAAGTACTCCAAATGTAATTAACTTTGTTGGTGCTGAAGACGGTAGAGGGAGCGGTAGATCACGAGGTCATATTAAACCTAGACCATTATCCAGACAAGAAGTTAATAGGATCTTTAAGCGCGCATCAGAGAAAAAAGCGGTAATCAAGTTAGATATTGAAGAAAAAGATAGAATCGTAGTAACTAGTGGGCCATTTAAAGATTTCCAGGGAGAAGTTATAGAAGTTTCTGGGGAAAGAAATAAATTAAAAGCATTACTTTCAATATTTGGGCGCGAGACTCCTGTAGAATTAGAGTTCTCCCAAATCAATAAACAAAACTAATTTCTAAATGTTCTTGTTTATCGAGTAAAATAATGATTTTCTACCTCAGCAAAAATTCTCTAATCTAATGGCAAAAAAAATTGTTGCAGTTATCAAGCTTGCTCTACAAGCGGGCAAAGCGAACCCTGCTCCTCCTGTAGGGCCAGCTTTAGGACAACATGGTGTCAATATAATGGCATTTTGTAAAGAATATAATGCAAGGACCCAAGATAAAGCAGGTTTTGTAATTCCAGTTGAGATTTCTGTTTTTGAAGATAGAAGCTTTACTTTTATAACAAAAACACCTCCTGCTTCTGTCTTAATAACAAAAGCAGCTGGCATAGAGAAAGGATCAGGTGAATCTGCAAAAGGCTCTGTTGGGAATATAAGTAAAGCTCAACTAGAAGAAATAGCCAAAACTAAGCTTCCTGATCTAAACTGTTCAAGTGTTGAATCAGCTATGAAAGTAATTGAAGGCACAGCTCGTAATATGGGCGTCTCTATTACTGATTAAGTTCAAGACAAAATCGTTCACTACATAGGGGAGGTTACCTAATAACCGTTTGCACCCAAAAATATTATGAAAAAACTATCAAAAAGAATGGCGGCTCTATCAACAAAGATAGAAGATCGCATTTACGCCCCACTTGAAGCTCTTAGTATTATCAAGGAAAATGCTAATGCAAAATTTGATGAAACCATTGAAGCACATATACGTTTAGGTATTGATCCAAAATATACTGATCAACAATTAAGGACTACTGTTGCATTACCACATGGTACTGGCCAAAGCATAAAAATTGCAGTAATTACAAGCGGTGAGAATGTATCGAAAGCTAAATCTGCTGGTGCAGATTTATTTGGCGAAGAAGATCTTGTAGAAAGCATAAACAAAGGGAATATGGAGTTCGATCTACTTATTGCGACTCCAGATATGATGCCTAAGGTTGCAAAATTAGGAAGAGTTTTAGGACCTAGAGGTTTAATGCCTAACCCTAAAGCTGGGACAGTAACAAATGATATTGCTAATGCAATAAAAGAATTCAAAGCTGGTAAGCTCGAATTTAGAGCAGATAAGGCTGGTATCGTTCATGTCCGCTTTGGAAAAGCAAGTTTCGCAAAAGAGGCTCTATTTGACAACTTAAAAACTTTGCAAGAATCAATCGATAAAAATAAACCAAGTGGAGCAAAGGGAAAATATTGGAAAACTTTTTATGTAACTTCAACAATGGGACCTTCAGTTCAAGTAGACATAAATGCTATACAAGATTACCAACCTGAAGGTTAACTCTTTGTAGTATAATTTAAATTGCAATAATACGGCCAAAGAAAGTAGGTTTATTTAGTTGTTCTAAATTTTAAATCCCTACCGAGGACTCGTCTTAATTATTTCTTTTTTTGGATCTAATAAAAGCGGCCTCTATTTAAAAGGACTTTGCCGCATTTCCTGCTCTCCCTAAACTACGATCCAAAAACAACGATGGGCCGAACACTAGAGAATAAGCAACAAATCGTTACTGAGATTAAATCTCTTTTAGACGACTCGGAAATGGCTGTAGTTCTTGACTATAAAGGTTTAACTATCAAAGAGATGTCAGATTTGCGATCTAGATTGCAAACAACTAATGGCATCTGCAAAGTTACTAAAAATTCATTAATGCGTAAAGCTATTGATGGAGATAGTAATTGGAACGATCTTGAATCTTTACTGACCGGAACAAATGCTTTTGTCTTAATTAAAGAAGATGTTGGTGGTGCTGTAAAAGCGATCCAATCTTTTCAAAAAGACACCAAAAAATCCGAAACCAAAGGAGCTTTATTTGAAGGCAGACTTCTTAGCGATTCTGAAATAAAAGAAATTGCAAGTCTTCCATCTAAAGAAGTATTGATGGCAAAAATTGCTGGTGCTCTAAATGGCATAGCAACAAAAATTGCGATCTCTATCAATGAAGTGCCTTCTGGACTTGCTAGATCACTTAAACAACATTCTGAAAAATCAGAATCTTAAATTCAAACCCTAATTAACTTTTAAGAAAATGTCCGCAAAAACTGAAGAAATTCTTGAATCATTAAAATCCCTATCACTTTTAGAAGCATCTGAGCTTGTAAAGCAAATTGAAGAGGCTTTTGGTGTATCTGCTGCAGCTTCTGCAGGTGTAGTAATGGCAGCTCCAGGAGCAGCTGGCGGTGACGCAGATGGTGGCGCTGCTGAAGAAAAAACTGAATTTGATGTAGTTCTAGAAAGCTTTGATGCAGCTGCAAAAATCAAAGTCCTTAAGGTTGTAAGAAATGCAACTGGTCTAGGACTTGGCGATGCAAAAGCACTTGTTGAATCTGCACCAAAAACAGTAAAAGAAGGAATTGCTAAAGCAGATGCTGAATCTTTAAAGAAAGAGATTGAAGAAGCTGGCGGTAAAGTTACACTTAAGTAAGAGTACATTTTTTCAAGCCGATAACCTTTAATATCGGCTTCAAAAATTATGAATAGTGATAGTATTGCGATTGAAGCCGCAACAGATGGAGCCTGCAGTGGTAATCCAGGCCCAGGTGGCTGGGGTGGTTTAATAATTTTTGACGATAACAGCGAATTAGAAATAGGTGGTTCCGAGCAAAATACTACTAATAATAGAATGGAACTCACTGCAGCTATAAAAACTCTTGAGAAATTAAAAAACTACCAATTAAAAGAGAACTTTAAACTAAGAACTGATAGTAAATATGTCATAGAGGGTTATACAAAATGGATTATAAATTGGAAGAAAAATGGATGGAAAACAAGTGCAGGAAAACCAGTTCAAAATCTTGATCTATGGCAGAAAATTGATCAATTAAGGATTAATGGCCTAATAATGGAATATGTTAAAGGTCATAGCGGGGATAAACAAAATGATAGAGTTGATAAAATTGCAACTAATTACAGCAAAGGTATCTCTATAGAAAGTAACTTAAAAAAAGCAGAATCCTCTGTTGATTTTTTTGAAAAAAATGCACCTATAGAAATTCAGGAATTATTTTCCCGCAATGAATTAATTAAAAAATTTGCAGAACAAAAGTACCTTTTAAGTTCACCTGAACTCAACACCTTATTAGGTGAAGAAAACCACTTAAAGATAAAACAATATTCACTTTTTGAATGGCGTAATTGGAGATTGATTCCTAAAGATAAAAAATATTGGATAATAGAAAAAAAAGAAGCCTAATTTTTTATGAATGAACAGAAGGGGGTATTTAAAAATCTTTATAAAAACTTGATTACGCCTGTATTAAAAAAAGACTCTGGGATTGATGCAGAATACTTAACAAATTTATCTCTTAGCCTCCTATCATTCAGTTCAAGAAAATATAATTGGCCTGTAGTTTCTTCTATCTTAAAAAATCTAAATAAAGAATTTTCTGTAGTTGATAAAAGGTTAACTCAGAACATATGTGGAATAAATTTTTGTAATCCAATTGGTTTAGCTGCAGGTTTTGACAAAAATGGAAATGCCGCAAATATATGGAAAGATTTTGGTTTTGGATTTGCTGAACTTGGTACAGTAACTAAATTTGCTCAGAATGGAAATCCCAAACCAAGGTTATTTAGATTAGCAGAAGAAGAGGCGGCATTAAATAGAATGGGTTTCAATAACAATGGTGCTGAAAATCTAGTTAAAAACTTTGTCGAACAAAGAATTGAGTTTAAAAAAAATAGAAAGAATATTTGTTTAGGGATCAATTTTGGTAAGTCTAAAATTACAGATTTATCTCAAGCAAAAGATGACTATTTAACTTCTCTAAAATTATTAATTCCATATTGTGATTATGCAGCAATAAACGTAAGTTCTCCAAATACTGAAGGACTAAGAAAGTTACAAGATCCAATTCTTCTAAGAGAACTTATTAAAGAAATTAAAAACTTACCCAGTTGTCCACCATTATTTGTCAAAATTGCACCAGATCTAAGCTTTAAAGATATTGAAGATATTTGCCAGTTAATAATCGAGGAAAACATCGATGGAATAATTGCTACTAACACCAGCATAGATAGATTAGGTCTTGAAAATAGAAAGATCATGCAAACCGGATTATTACTTTCTCAAGAGAATGGAGGATTAAGTGGAAGGCCTCTCCAAAAAAAAGCAAATCAAATAATAAAACATATACATAATATTGATAAAAAGATTATTTTAATTGGCGTTGGTGGAATAGATAGTCCTGAGTCAGCTTGGGAAAGAATTTGTTCTGGAGCATCATTAATTCAACTTTATACAGGATGGATATATAAGGGTCCACAATTAGTACCAGATATACTTGAGGGAATTATAAAGCAACTTAATAACCATCAATTATCTAGTATAAAAGATGCAATTGGATCAGATTTAAAATGGGTTGAATAAAATTAGAGAATGAATAATGAACCTCATGATTACTCAAAGTTAGCCATGCAAGGATCAAACTTGAAGCACGGTGGAAATGTATATGAAACTGCGAAAAAATTAAATTTATTACCCTCCGAAATCATTGATGCAAGTGCATCATTGGTACCCTTTGATCCCCCTCAAATACTAATAGATTCAATAAATGCGGAAATTAAGAATCTTGGCTTTAGATATTACCCAGAAAGAAACTTGAGTGATCTGAAAGAAATAATCGGCAAATTTCATGGGATAAATCCAGACAATATATTGCCTGGAAATGGAGCTTCTGAATTAATAACCTGGGCAGGTTATGAAGCATCCAAATTCGGAATAAGTTGTATTCCTTCTCCATCATTTGTTGATTATGAAAGATCTTTAAATTGTTGGAATAGCAATTTTATACATTGCGAATTACCAAAAAACTGGAATGATATTTTTCCTCAATCATTTCCGCTTCATCCAAAAGGTGATGTTATTTGGATAACAAATCCACATAACCCTACCGGCCAATTATGGGAAAAGAATTCATTGGAGGAAATTGTGAAAAAATATAAATTAGTTATTTGCGATGAAGCTTTCTTATCGATAACACCTAATGGAGACAAAGAATCTTTAATACCATTAACCAAAAGATTTGATAATTTATTAGTCTTGAGAAGCTTGACCAAAATCTTCAATATTCCTGGTCTTAGATTAGGTTACGTTATTGGCTCATCCAAAAAACTTAAACAATGGGAAATAAATAGAGATCCTTGGCCTTTAAATTCATTTTCTATTAAAGCCGGAATTGATCTATTAAGTAATAAGAAATTCTATGAACAGTGGACAAAACAGATTCACAGCTGGATAAATATTGAAAAAAAGAGAGTATTTGAAAAATTATTAAAAATAGAGAACCTTAAAATTCATAACTCTTCAACCAACTTTTTTTTAATAGAAAGTGAAACATCCTTGTCGCCAAATATAAAATACTTAGAAAGTAAGGGAATATTGCTTAGAGAATGCACTTCATTTAAATTTCTTAATGAAAAGTGGGCAAGAATAAGTCTACAGAACAGAAAAAATAACACTCTTTTATGTGCAGAAATTCAGAATTCCTTTAAAAAATAATTAATATACTTTTTAATCTCATTTTTAGATTCAATTTTATTATTATTTTCCATATTCTTCTTCATTAGATCTAATATTTCATAATGATTTTTCCCCTTTTTTGGTTTTATTTTAAAAATTCTTTCTAGAGTTTCTTCAAAAACTTCTTTGGACATTTTATTCTGATTGATTAAAACTGAGCCTCCACTTGCAGCAAGAATCATTGCATTTTTCTCCTGATGATTATTTTTAGAATCTGGATATGGAATTAAAATTGAAGGTTTTTCAGCCTCCATTAATTCATTGATCGTTCCTGCACCAGATCTCGATATTACAAGATCACAGTTTTGAATTAAAGCTGCTATTTCATTAGTAAATTTCTTTTGAATATAATTTTTGGAGTTTTTTACATGCAAAGGGTTTAGATTAGATTCGCCAACAATATGAACTATCCGAAATTGTTTTTTTATTAAAAATTCTAGAGATTCATAAAGAATTTGATTTATAGCTTTTGATCCTTGACTACCTCCCATAACAATCAAAAGAGGGCCATTTCCTTTTGGAACCCATTCTGGCAAAAAATTAAATTTATAGAATTGCTCTCTTAAAGGTGTTCCAGTGAAAATAGTTTTACAATTTTTTAAATAAGAATTTGTTTCTTTAAATCCTAAAAGAACATAGTTACATAAAAAACCAAAATATTTCGTGACCATTCCTGGAATTACATTTGATTCATGAATAATGATAGGTATCCTTAGAAGTTTTGAAGCAACAATTGTAGGTGCTGATATATAACCTCCAGTCGCAAAAACTAAGTGAATTTTTTTTTCTTTTAAGATCCTAATTATTTGAAAAGTTGACATTAAAATTTCTAAATATTGATAAAACAAAAAAATATTTTTTCTTGGTGTCTTTATATTCAAAGTCCTCAAATTATATTTTTCGGGAATAAAATTTGCATCAAGTCTTTGACTAACACCCAACCAATGAATATTCCATTCATCTTCCACCTCTTTTGAAACTGCTAAGGCTGGGAAAATATGCCCCCCTGTCCCACTTGCTGCAACTAATAAATTATTTTTTTTAGACATAAAAACCTAAAATAGTAGAATAAAATAACCAATGATTAATATGTTTAATTTAAACTTATTCAAAAATATAGGATTTCTTCTCTACTTATTTATTTATCTTATTTTTCCCTATTCAGCAATAACGCAAACTTTGAAAGTTGATTTTATAAGAAATCTAGAAAACTCCTTAAATGCAAAAGATTTAGAATTCATTAGAAAAAATTTTAGAAATGAAGAAAACCAAAATATACCAAAACAATTTTCAAAGATCATTAATGATTTCCCTAAAAGCAAATGGAAGATCAAAAGATTAAAATCTAATCTTCCAGATGAAGAGATTTTGCGAATAAAAGTTTTTGGGGAAAAAATAGTTAATGGAGAAATATATATACTCGAATCCAAATTTGATTATTTATTTTCAATCGTAAATGAGAAAATAGATGAAGGGATTATCAAAAATTTATTCACCACTATAAGAAACGATAATAAAAAAATAGATATTAGTTTTAATATTCCTGATAGAGTTCTTACTGGTTCAAAATACGATATCGATATAATTCTAAATAAGCCTCTTGAAGAAGTAATTATTGCTGGAGCTATAAAACCTCATCAAGTTAATTCATTGTTTGAACAAGAAATATTATTGGAGCCATTGGCGTCTGGAGGGATTTTTAAAATAACAAGAGCTCCTTTAAAACCAGGGATACAAATTTGGTCAGGAATCATTGCTCATCCTGAAGGAATGATTACTTTCACAAAGAGCATTGATATTGTTGATAAGATATAGCCTAAGCGTCGTTTAACGCAGCCACACCTGGTAAAGTTTTACCTTCTAAAAGTTCCAAACTAGCCCCACCTCCAGTAGATATATGAGACATTTTCTCAGCTAATCCTGCTTTTTCAACTGCTGCAACTGAATCTCCACCACCAATTATTGTACAAACTTCAGAAAAAGCACTTAAGTCCGCAAGAGTCGTAGCTATTGCATTTGTACCGTCTGCAAATTTATCAAATTCAAAAACTCCCATTGGACCGTTCCAAATAATTGTCTTACATTCTGCAAGAGCATTCTGAAAAACTTTAATGGAATCTGGACCAATATCTAGACCCATCCAATTCCCACTAATTGCATCAATTTGAGATATTTTACTATTGGCGTCAGGAGAAAATTCATCAGCCAAAACAACATCAGTGGGTAATAGCAATTCTACTCCTTTTGCTTTTGCTTTTGCTTCTAAATCTTTAGCAAGCTCGAGTTTATCTTCTTCTACAAGGCTCTTTCCGACATCTAAACCTCTAGCTTTATAAAAAGTAAAAATCATACCTCCACCAATCATAATTTTGTCACACTTATCTAGTAAAGAATCAAGTACTCCTATTTTGCTACTAACCTTTGATCCTCCAACTATTGCTGCCAATGGACGATTTGGGGAATCTACAGCTCCTTGTAGGTATTTCAATTCTTTTTCTAAAAGGAATCCAGCTACTGAGGGACTTAAATAATTTGTAACACCCTGAGTTGAAGCATGCGCTCTATGAGCAGCACCGAAAGCATCATTTACATACATATCTGCATGTGATGCTAATTTTTTAGCAAACTCTTGGTCGTTCTTTTCCTCTTCACCAAAAAAACGAACATTTTCAAGTAAAAGAACATCTCCATTAGATAAGCTATTTGATTGTGCAACTGCTTCATCACCAATACAACTGTTAGTAAGAGCAACACTTTGCCCTAACAATTCACCTAATCTTGCTGCTACTGGAGTTAATCTCATTTTTTCATTTACCTGACCCTTTGGTCTACCAAAATGAGCCGATAAAATAACTTTTGCGGAATGATTAATAAGATATTCAATAGTTGGGATCGCTGCACGAATACGCGTATCGTCGGTTATTTGACCATCTTCATTTAATGGAACATTAAAATCTACTCTTACAAGAACTTTTTTTCCTTCTAAATGTGTCTTATCAAGACTGGAAAGAGATAATTTTGGCATTAAACAAGCTATATTTATAATCTCAAGACCCTAACGTTAATTTGGGCTTATTGGGTTAAAAAGTAGTTACTGTTACCTATGCCTTAATAAATTTTAAAAATTAACGATTATAAAAATTTTTTAGTCATTAAATTTATACTAAAATTTAGAAGTAAATACTTTTGAAACTTATAAAAACTAAAAGAAATACAAAATTTTATTTGATTTATTGAAGTGGACATACCCAAAATCCAATGGTACCCAGGCCATATCGCAAAAGCAGAAAAGAAATTATCTGAAGTTATCAATAAAGTAGATTTAGTTATAGAAGTCAGAGATGCACGAATTCCTTTGTCAACAGGACATCCACACCTAAATAAATGGATAAATAATAAAAAACATATTCTTGTTATAAACAGATCAGACATGATCTCCCCTAATACAATCAATAGTTGGAATAAATGGTTTAATGCTAGAGATCAATATCCTCTTTGGTGTGATGCTAAAAGAGGAATAGGAATTAAAGAAATTTGTAAGTCAGCTAAAGATTCTAGGTCTTCAATCGACGATAGAAGACTCTCTAGAGGAATGCGAATTAGGCCAATTAGAGCCCTTACACTTGGTTTTCCAAACGTAGGAAAGTCAGCATTAATCAATAGAATTGCAAAAAAAAGAGTTGTAGATAGCGCTAGGAAAGCAGGCGTGACTCGTAATTTAAGATGGATAAAATTAGAAAGTGGTATAGATCTGCTAGATGCTCCTGGTGTTATACCTCCAAATTTAGAAGATCAAAAATCAGCACTTAATCTTGCACTGTGTGACGATATTGGTGAAGCTGCTTATGAAATAGAGAGTGTCGCAATTGGATTTATCAAAATTATATCCACTCTCAACAAAGATAAGAATGCGAATATCTCAGTTAAACAAATATCTAATAGATATGGAGTTGATATTTCCAAAGGCTTTAAGAGTCCTTCTGCTTGGATCGACGAAGCAGCTTCAAAACATACCTCAGGCGATAAAAGGAGAATGTCTCATAAGTTATTGGAAGATTTTAGAAATCAAATGCTGGGTAAAATTGCTTTAGAAGTACCTCTATGGAATTAAATAATCAAAGTTCTTTCGGCATTGGAGAAGGTGAGCTTATAGAAATTATTTATGAGCTCCCTCTTCCTATGAGGCTAGATAGATGGTTGGTAAGTAAAAGGCCAGAACAAAGTAGAGCAAGAATTCAACATTTTATAAATTCAGGTTTAGTACTTGTGAACTATAAGACCGCAAAAGCAAAGACCCCATTAAAAAATGGCGACAATGTTCAAATATGGATGCCTCCTCCAGAACCTCTTATTTATTTGAAACCTGAAAAAATGGATTTAAATATCCTTTTTGAAGACGAGCATATCATAGTGATCAATAAACAATCAGGTCTAATAGTTCATCCAGCTCCTGGACACAAATCTGGAACTTTAGTGAATGGCTTACTTTTTCACTGTAAAGATCTGCCTGGAATTAATGGGAAATTAAGACCTGGGATTGTTCACAGATTAGATAAAGACACCTCCGGATGTATGGTGGTTGCAAAAAGCCAAGAGGCATTAGTAAATCTCCAGAAACAAATTAAAGAAAAAATAGCATCACGCGAATATATTGCAGTAATTCATGGAGCACCTAATTCTGAAGAAGGCCAAATAGTGGGACACATTGGCAGAGATAAATTAAATAGGTTGAAATATAAAGTAGTTGAAGAAACTTCAGGAAGGTATGCCTGTACGTATTGGAAATTAGAAGAAAGATTTGGCAATTACTCATTAATGAGTTTCAAACTAGATACGGGTCGAACGCATCAAATAAGAGTTCATTGCGCTCACATTAATCACCCAATTGTGGGTGATCCATTATATGGAAGATGTAAAAAACTACCCTGTAAATTAGATGGCCAAGCTTTACATGCCATCAAGCTTGGACTTATACATCCAATAAATGGTAAAGAAATGATATTTGAATCAGAATTACCATTAGATTTTCAAAAATTACTAAGTGTTCTGAAAGTTAAATGAGATTTAAAGAGGAATTTAGAAGCGATTTTGTATACGGGTTTTGAGTTTTAGTGAATATTTTAGAACTTTCTCCTTCATCAACTATCTTTCCATGATTCATAACTAGCAACCTATTACAAAATCTTTTAGCAATGCCTAAATCATGGGTAATAAAAATAATCGTTAAATTCATTTTTTCTTGAAAGACTCTTAGTAATTCAAGAATCTCTATTTTTACTGAAGCATCCAACATATTTACACTCTCATCACAAATTAAAATTTTTGGCTTCAACAATAGCGCCTTGGCTAATGAAATTCTTTGCAATTGACCACCAGATAATTGGTTAGGATAAGAAGTTAAAAAATCATTATTTAAGGGAAGATTTAAATTTCTTAACATTAATCTTATTTCTTTTTCGATTTTTCTTTTATCTGAAATTTTTTGAATAAAAAATATATCTTCCAAAATACTTTTAATTGTCATTTTAGGGTTCAAACTTGAAAAAGGATCTTGAAAAATAATTTGCACTTTATTGTTCTTCTTAAAAGATTTATTTTTTTTCGATGCATGATTTTTATCATAAATTTTGATTTCACCACCTCTTACTTTAAGAAGTCCAATTAAAGCCCTACATAATGTACTTTTACCACTCCCTGAAGAACCAACTATTCCAAGAGTCTCATTCTCATACAACTTGAAACTAACTTCATTTAAAGCCTTATTCCATTTATTAATGAAAATTGAAGAATTAAATTTATACCAATGTCTAAGGTTATTTACCTCTAGAACGACCTCATCTCGAGCATTATTTTTAGTATTTGGTTCTAATACTATTTTTGAAGCATTTACTAACTTTTTCCCGATATCTGATTTTGGTGATTGAAAAATATCTAATATATTCCCTTTTTCAACAATCGATCCCTTTTCAATTATTGCAACTTTTTTACACCACTTTGCTGCAAGATTAATATCATGACTAATTAAAATTAAAGTTGTATCAAATTCATTACATAGATGAATTATTTCTTGCATAATTTCAAAACTTGTTTTGGTATCTAAGCTTGTTGTAGGTTCATCAGCTATTAATAATTTAGGTTTCAAAGCAAGTGCCATTGCTATAGAAACTCTCTGTCTCATTCCGCCGCTAAATTGATGTGGGAAAGAATCAAGTCTACTTTCTTCAATTCCGACTTTTTGAAAAACCTCTCTTACTAATTTTTTAATAGCTAAAGATGATTTAGTTTGATCATGTGTTTTAAATAATTCATATAAATGATCCCCAACTCTCATTAGCGGATTAAGTTTTTTTATAGAGTCTTGATAAATAAATCCAAAATTCTTTCTTCTAAATAATTGTGCATCTTTGTTGTTTATTGTCCTAGGGTCTACATTAGAAATCGATAGATACCCTTTGGAAGTGGCCTTTGCAGGCAATATATTTACTAATGTTTTTGCAAAAGTGGTCTTTCCACATCCAGAAGGCCCTATTATGGCCAAATGATCTCCACTATCTATTTCCAAATTAAAATTTTTGATAATAGGTTGCTGTTTTAGACCATATTTAACAGTAAGATTTTTAACTACAATAATTTTTTCTTTATTTTTTTCCATGATTTATAGCAAATTTTTCTAGACATAAATAAAATACATCTAAAGCAATATAAAATGTCCGAGGCAGCTGCAAATTCAAAAGAAAAAAACGAAATTGAAGTTTCCAAAACTATTTTGCCTAAAAATAAAAAATATGAAAGTGAATCTTTGAATTATCAAATAAACATTCCCGATTGGCTTCTTAAAGATATTCAGAATTTTGAAAAATCAAATAAAGAAAATGAAGAGAATCAAAACCTTATAGTAAAGGCTTTTAAACATGCTTATAAAGCTCATGATGGACAATTCCGTGCGAGCGGCGAGCCATACATTATCCACCCGGTTGCTGTTGCAAATCTCCTTAAAGAAATAGGTGCTAGTTCATCTGTTATTGCTGCAGGCCTTTTACATGATGTAGTTGAAGATACTGGCATTGATTTATCCGAAATAGAAACAAATTTTGGATTAGAAGTAAAAATACTTGTAGAGGGTGTAACAAAATTAGGAGGCATTCACTTTAACAACAGGACTGAAGCACAAGCTGAAAATCTTAGGAAAATGTTTTTGGCTATGGCCAGCGATATCAGAGTTGTCTTAGTTAAACTTGCAGACCGACTTCATAACATGAGAACAATTGAATGGCTAAATGATGAGAAAAAACTAAGAATAGCGAGAGAAACAAGAGAGATTTATGCACCATTAGCTAATCGACTAGGAATAAACAGATTTAAATGGGAATTAGAAGATTTAGCTTTTAAATTCCTAGAGCCTAAAGAATATCTAGATCTTAAAGATCAAATCGCCGTTAAAAGAAGTGATAGAGAAAAAAGATTAAAAGTAACTTTGAATCTTATGAAGGAAAACTTAATTTCAGCAGGTTTGAAAAATTTTGAAATAACAGGAAGGCCAAAACATCTTTATGGAATCTGGAGCAAAATGGAAAGACAACAAAAGCATTTTCACGAGATTTATGATGTTGCTGCCCTAAGAATTATCGTGGACAATTCAGATAGTTGTTATAGAGCTTTAGCAGTTGTTCATGATACTTTCAAACCAATTCCAGGTAGATTTAAAGACTATATAGGATTACCAAAACCCAATGGATATCAATCCTTACACACTTCTGTGATTGGAAGACATCGACCTATTGAAGTTCAAATTAGAACTACTTCGATGCATCAAATTGCCGAATATGGTATTGCCGCTCATTGGCAATATAAAGAGGGTGGTTCTCCTGCTAAAAGTAATGCCGAGAGATTTAATTGGCTAAGACAATTAGTAGAATGGCAACAAGAAGGTAATGAAAGGGATCATAATGATTATTTAGCTTCAATTAAAGAAGATTTATTTGATGAAGAAGTATTTGTAATCACTCCAAAAGGAGATGTTGTTGGTTTAAGGAAAGGATCTACCGCGATAGATTTCGCCTACAGAATCCATTCTGAAGTTGGAAATCACTGTAATGGAATAAGAATTAATGAAAAGCTTTCTCCATTATCTACAGCACTTCAAAATGGTGACTTCATAGAAATTTTGACAAGTAATAATGCTACTCCAAGCTTGGATTGGCTGAACTTTGTAGTTACGCCAACTGCTAAAAATAGAATTCGCCAATGGTATAAGAAAAGCCATCGTGATGAAACGATTAAAAGAGGTAGAGATTTACTTGAAAAAGAAGTAGGTAGAAACGGTTTTGAAGCATTACTTTCTAGTGAAGCCATGAAAAAAGTTGCAAATCGATGCAATTTAAAAACTACTGAAGACCTTCTTGCATCTCTTGGTTTTGGTGGTTTAACTTTGCATCAAGTATTAAACAGACTAAGAGAAGAAATAAAATTACAGACAGAAGATGTAAAAAATGATTCTGACTTTGAAATAGCAAAATCTCTTAAAAGTAATAATAATTTATCCACTAATCAATCTAATACAGCAGCTAAATCACCAATTTCCGGGATAGAAGGTCTTGATTACAGAATAGGTAAATGCTGTTCCCCACTCCCAGGCGAGGATATTATCGGAACTGTGTCGCTCGGCAACCATGGGATAACTATACATAGGGAAGATTGTGAAAATGTAATACCAATTCCAATAGAAAGAAGATTACCTGTCGGTTGGAATCAAGATAATAAAACTGGCGATAATAAGTTTCCAATTCAGCTACGAATAGAAGTAATTGATCGAGTTGGAGTTCTTAAAGATATTCTTATGCGGTTATCTGATAAAGGTATAAACGTTAGTGATGCCAATGTTAAAACTGCTTATGGTAAACCAGCTATTATAAATCTTTGTGTAGGTCTTGAAAGTTATAATCAACTTCACAAAACAATTGAACAAATTAAATCCATGGCAGATGTTTTAGATATTGCCAGAGTTGGACAAAGTTAATTTTAAAATCAGATCAATCTATCTTTTACTTTTTATCTTGTAGATAAAGAAAACAATACTGCCGCAAATAAAAGCTAATAAAATACCTACACAAGATGAACCTAAGAGTAATTTTAGGGAAAAAATTCTACCTTGTTTCCATAAGTCATCAGTAACTAAACTTTTTTCAAGAATTTTATTAGAAGGATTATTTAAAAAAATCGAACCAACTTTATAGTTAAAATAATAAAGTGGAATATAAGTAAAAGGGTTGCTGATCCAGGTACCAATTGCAGCTAGAACAATATTTCCCTTAGCTATTTTCGCAAAAAATACTCCGATTAAAGTCTGAAAACCAAAAAAAGGAAAGCAACCACTAAATACACCTATAGCTAAACCTTTAGCATTAAAGAAAGGACTTCCATTCTGGCTCCTAAATAATGATAGAATTTTCTTATAGGTAATATCTCTTTTAAATCTCATTCAGAAAGAAAATTTCAAAATTAAATTCTTGATAATCTTACTTAATTATCCATAACAAAGCGAGAGATGGATTCGATAGTTACTACAGAAGATACGATAGCCGCAATTGCTTCAGCTATAAGTATTGGGAAGGGAGGAGTTGCGATAATAAGAGTATCAGGGAAAGACGCAATAAATTCTTGCAAAAAGATTGTTCAAACTAAATCTAAATATGCATGGGAATCACATAGGGTTTTTCGTGGTTTTATTCAGGAAAATAAACAAAATAAATTTATAGATGAGGTTTTAATTTTAGTGATGAAATCCCCAAATAGCTTCACAGGAGAGGATGTAGTTGAACTTCATTGCCATGGCGGAATTATCATAGTAAATAAAGTTTTAAAGATATTATTATCTAGTAATTCTAGAGTTAGACTTGCAAACCCAGGAGAATTTAGTCAAAGAGCTTTTCTTAATGGGAAAATAGACCTTACTCAAGCCGAGTCGATTAATCAATTAATTAATGCAAGCAATACCAGATCAGCAGAGTTAGCCTTTAGCGGGGTTCAAGGAGAAATAAAGAAAAAAATTGATGATATTAAAAATGACCTTATTAATCAACTTTGCGAAATAGAAGCAAGAGTTGATTTTGAAGAAGACTTCACAGATTTTGATTACACCAAATATCTAAAAAACATTATAAAAGTCAAAGAAAAAATAGAATTACTAATAGAAAATGCAAAAAGAAATTCATATATTCACAATGGAATATCCATTGCGCTTATAGGTAAAACAAATGTTGGTAAAAGCTCTTTATTAAATTTGCTTGCAAAAAAAGAGAAAGCAATCGTAACTAATATTCATGGAACAACTAGAGATGTTATTGAAGTTAATTTAACTATTAATGATATTCCAATGAAAATAATTGATACTGCTGGCATAAGAGAAACTCATGAACAAATTGAAAGTATTGGAATTAAAAAAAGTTTTGGGAAAATAAAAGAGTCAGATTTTATAATTTATATTTATAGTCTTGAAGAAGGATTTAATGAAGAAGACAAAAAAATAATACAAGAAATTCCCAAAGAAAAATTAATTACTATTTTGGGTAATAAAAAAGATTTAATTGATTGCAAAAATATTAATTCAAATGAGTTAAAAAACACAATTCTTATGAGTATTAAGAATAATGATGGTGAAAGATTATTAATAGACACAATTATAAAAAAATGCGGATTAAAACAAGTAGAAAATATCAATATATTTTTAAACGAAAGACATCTAACAAATTTGTCTGCTTGCTTATCTAATTTAAATGATACTGATGAAATAATTGAACATAAATTGCCATTTGATTTGTTATCAATTGAACTGAGAGATGGAATTCAAAACTTATCTAAAATAACTGGTCAAGAATTAACAGAGGAACTTCTAGATAATATTTTTTCTAAGTTTTGTATTGGTAAATAAATTTGAGTTAAATTACATAGTGATATATAGTTGATTCTCTAACTTCAGTTTAATTTTTATTAATTAATTATTTCTTAGTTTAGTGGATTTAAATACTCCAATAATAAGTAAAATCATTGATAATTGGATCGATGAAGATATAGGTAGGGGAGATCTTACAAGTTCCTCTATTACAGAAGAGAATGGTCATGCATATTGGATTGCAAAAGAAGAGGGTATATTCTGCGGGGTTGAAATTATAAAAGAAATTTTTAGAAAAATTGATTTAAAAATCAGTCCAAAATTTAATATCTCTGATGGAGATAAATTTGTTAAAGATCAAAAACTCTTAGAAATATATGGGCCTTCAAAAAGTTTACTCGCTAGTGAAAGGATCAGCTTAAATATAGCAATGCATTTATCTGGAATATCAACATATACAAAGAATCTTACAGATAAATTAGAAGGCACAAATATAAAATTAGCAGATACTAGGAAAACGACTCCTGGCTTAAGAATATTTGAAAAATATGCATTCAAATGCGGAGGTGGGGTGAATCATAGAATGGGATTATACGATGCTGCTATGATCAAAGAAAATCATATTGCATGGACAGATAATCTTAAGAATGCAGTACAAAATATTCGCCTAAATTCGCCTTTTACAACTCATATCATAATTGAAGCTGAAAATATCGACCAGGCAAAAGAAGCAGTATTAGCAGGAGCGGATAGTGTCTTATTAGATGAACTTAGTCCTGAAATAATCAAAAAAAACGTTCAAGAATTAAGAGAGTTATCAATTAATAGTCTCCAAAAAGAAGTCAATAAAAATTTGATAATAGAAGTTTCTGGAATAAACCCTCAAGAAATTAGTAAATATCTAATAAAAGGTATTGATTTGATTTCAACAAGTTCTTCAATCACCAAAAGTAATTGGATTGATTTGAGTATGCGTTATATTAATTAATCATATAGATAAATAATTGAATAATTAATGCTAATCATTTTTAAAGAATTAACAAAACAATTTGAACAATCTCTTTTAGAAAGTCTCAAAAAAAATGATAAAAAAGGAGAATTCGCAATTCTTAGCAAGAATTTAATTACACAATCATCAAAAGAGGAATTTGGTGATTATCAATGTAATGTTTGTTTAAGTTTATCTAAAATATATAAAAAGAACCCAAGAGATATTTCTAATGATTTTATTAACCTTTTAAATAAAAATAAAAGCATAGCAAAATTATGTAAGAGTCTAGAAATAGCTGGACCTGGATTTATAAATATAAAATTAAAAGATGAGGTTCTAATAAATGAAATTAAGTCAAATATTCAATGCAATAGGGCTGGCATACCTCTAATTAGAAAAGATTTAGATAGTGGTTTGTCCAATAAAGTTATTGTAGATTTTTCTAGCCCTAATATTGCTAAAGAAATGCATGTAGGGCATTTAAGATCAACAATAATAGGTGACTCAATATCTAGAATTTTCGAGTTAAGAGGTTATGAAGTATTAAGACTCAATCATGTTGGTGATTGGGGAACACAATTTGGCATGCTTATTACTCAGCTTAAAGATTTATATTCAAATGATCTAGAAGAAATAGGAAAGATCAAGATAAGTGATTTAGTTGAATTTTATAAAGAATCAAAAAAAAGATTTGATAACGAATCTGAATTCCAAAAAAGATCTAGAGAGGAAGTAGTTAAGTTACAAAGTGGAGATATTAAATCGATTAAAGCTTGGAAATTATTATGTGATCAATCAAGGAAAGAATTTGATGAAATCTATAAAAATTTAAAAATAAAAATAGAAGAAAGAGGTGAATCTTTTTATAATCCCTTCTTAAAATCAGTTATTGATGATTTGAATTTAGAAAAAATATTAGTAGAAGATCAAGGAGCAAAATGTGTATTTTTAGATGGTATGACTAATAAAGAAGGCAAACCTTTACCGCTAATTATTCAAAAAAAAGATGGAGGTTTTAATTATGCCACCACAGATCTTGCTGCTATAAGATACAGATTTAATAAACCTCCTAATGGCGATGATGCTTCAAGAATTATTTATGTAACTGATCATGGGCAAGCAAATCATTTTGCTGGAGTTTTTCAAGTTGCAAAAAAAGCAAAATGGATCCCAGAAAATTGTCAAGTAGACCATGTCCCTTTTGGTTTAGTTCAAGGAATTGATGGCAAAAAACTAAAGACAAGAGAAGGTGAAACAATACGCCTAAAAGATTTATTAAATGAAGCAGTTAGAAGAGCAAAAGAAGATTTATTGAAAAGATTAGAAGATGAAGATCGTTATGAGACGGAAGAGTTTATAGCAAATACTTCAAGAATTATTGGATTAGGAGCTGTTAAGTATGCAGATTTAAGTCAAAATAGGATTACTAATTATCAATTTAGTTTTGATAAAATGCTTTCCCTTAATGGTAATACTGCTCCTTATTTGTTATATACACTTGTAAGAATTTTAGGAATTAAAAGAAAAAATGATTTTGTTTATGAATCTAAAGATTTTCAGTACGTAAATTATGAACATAAATCTGAGTGGAAACTTATCAGAAAATTACATAGGTTCGATGAAGTCATAATTTCTATTGAAAAAGACTTAATGCCAAATAGATTATGCAATTATCTATTTGAGCTATGTCAGACTTTTAATAGATTCTATGATCAAGTTCCAATCCTCAAAGAAGAAAAAAATACAAAAATCTCTAGGCTTAATTTATGTGACCTAACTGCAAAAACACTAAAATTAAGCTTAGAGCTTTTAGGAATTGAAACTTTAGAAAGAATGTAATGAATGATTTTAATCCATTAAATAATCTTTTCCCAAAACCAAGAGAAGAAATAATAAATATGCAGTCTTACTCTGCACCTTTAGAAAATAGAAGAAATTTACTCCGCTTAGACTTTAATGAAAATACTTTAGGTCCAAGTCCCAAGGTTTTAGAGGCATTACAAGCTATAAAATTAGATGAGATTTCAATTTATCCAGAATATAATTTTTTAAAAAAATTTTTATGTGATAAATATCTTGATTCAAGAAAATTTGGTAATGATGAAATCGGAATTTTCAATGGAGCAGATGCAGCAATAAATGCAATTTTCAGTTGCTTTGGAGAAAAAGATCAGATATTTCTAACCACAAATCCAACTTTTGGTTACTATTCTCCTTGTGCAGAAATCCGAGGAATGAAAAAAATAAGTTGTTCTTATATTGGAGAAAATTTTCTATTCCCCATCGAAGAATTTAAGGAAAAAATGATAAAGCATAATCCAAAGTTAATATTTATTTGCAATCCAAATAATCCAACAGGAACTGTTCTAAGCTCTCATGAAATAATTAATTTAGCCAATATCAATAACGATTCATTAATAGTTGTTGATGAACTATATGAAAAATTTAATGGAGATAGTCTTCTTGAATCGATAGATTTTGAAAAGAATAAAAATATACTAATAATCCAATCTCTTTCAAAAACTGCAGGACTAGCTGGTTTAAGAATTGGTTTTACTTTTGGCAATAAAAGTTTAATTCAGTACATTAATAAAGTTACAGGACCATATGAAGTAAACAGCTTTGCTATAACAGCTGCATTAGCAGCACTTAAAGACAAATCATATATTGATAATTATGTTTTAGAAGTAAAAAAGGCGAGGGAATGGATTTTAAATAAATTTAAATCAACAAACATCAGAACTCACTTTAGTGGAGGTAATTATTTTTTAATTTGGCCAAAAAAAGATCCTAAAATCTTAATAAAACAGATGAGAGAAAAAGGTATTCTTATTAGAAGTATGGAAAACAAAAAAGATATCGGTAATTCTATAAGGGTTAGTATTGGAACTAAAGAACAAATGATTTTTTTCTGGGACACTTACAAGATATTAGATTTAAAAAATTAATTACTGAAAATATAAATTGTATTTTGATCGATTCTTTTAGGTTTTATTTGAAAATCTTTTCCAACATATTTTACTTTAAAATCTTTCATATTTTCGATAAATAAATCAGCATTTGAGAAATCACATTCTTTATTAATTTTTTTGCCGCGTTCAAAGTGAACAGGAATAACTACATTAGGTTTTAGAAGCTTAACTATTTTTGAGGCTTCTTTACCATTGTAAGATTTTATTCCTCCTCCAATTGAAATAAACAATATATCTGGACTAGACAAAATAATTTGACTGTTTATATCAATATCACCAGCAGCTCCTCCCATATGAACAATTTTAAGATCATTCTGCTCCCAACTCCAAACAGTTGCCATCCCAAATCTTCTTCCATCTACTCTGTCATGTGGTACAGAAATTCCATTTAATATAATATCCTCAAATTGATAGATTCCTGGCTCAACGAACATTAATTGATCATTAGGGTTATATCCTTCATCTGGAAGCCTAGAACTAGCCAAAATAAAATCTATGTTGACTTCTTTTGGCTCCTTTAAATTACTTGCACAACCTATTGCTTTAAAGGGATTTATAAGAATAGATTTATCTGCACTAGTAATTAAAAAACTACTATGTCCCAAACTTTTTATTCCTAAGTTCCTTGCCAATAATGAGGTAGGTAAAAAAGAGCTAACTAATATCAAAAATAAAAAGTTTTTAATTTGAGAAATCATAATATTAATTTTTTTTTTATTTTACTTTTGTTCAGCCATTTTTAGAAAATTACTAATTAATTTATGACCAAATTGCGTCAACACACTTTCAGGATGGAACTGTACCCCATGTAAATGTTTATATTCTTTATGAGAGATAGCCATAATTGTTGAGTCTTCTAAAGTCGCAGTTATGTCGAAACAAGATGGTAAAGAACTTGAATCAACTATAAGACTATGGTATCTAGTAGCCACAAATGGAGTCTCGATATCTTTAAACAATCCTTTTTGATTATGAAATATTTTGGACGTCTTACCATGCATAAGTTCTTTCCCAACTATAACCTTACCTCCAAAAGCTTGGGCCAAAGCTTGATGACCTAAACAAACTCCCAAGGTCGGAATATTTTTAGATAATTTTTTTAGAATTGGCAGACAAATTCCAGATTGATCTGGATTACCTGGACCTGGAGATAAGAGAATTCCAACAGGATTTAGTTTGATAATTTCTTCTAGAGTAATTTCATCATTTCTTTTAACTATTAATTCTTTAGTTATTTCATGCTCAACTGAAAGTTCTCCTAAATATTGAACAAGGTTATAAGTAAAACTATCGTAATTATCAATAACAAGAAACATATTTATATGGATTTAAAATAACAACTTTATTTTAGGAACAAAGATATATACAGCAATAATAACAGAATTAATGGAAGCTAATAATACTGCGCCGGCAGAAGTATCTTTTGAAATTTTAGCCAAAATACTAAATTCTTTTTTCACTACTAAATCAACGATTGATTCAATAGATGTGTTCAATATTTCTAATATTAAAACAGACATTATTGTTGCAATCAAAATAACATAATTACTTAGACTAATTTTGAGTAAAAAACCAATTATTAAACTTGTAACTGCAAAAATTAATTGAATTTTAAAATTTCTTGAAGTTTTTAATACATAACTAATACCACTGAAAGCATACTTAAAACTTATAAATACATTACTAGAAGTTTTGTATGATTCTTTTCTATTTTCTAAATAGTTTAATTTTTTTTCCATTGATTTTTAATCTAAACTAGTAATTAAATATTCTTGGAAATTTAACATATTTTCTAAATCATGCTCATTATTATGTTCCCATCCCAAAAGATGTAAAAATCCATGACTAGCCAACCAGATCATCTCTCTATAGATTGAATGTTTATATTCATAAGATTGCTCAAGTGCCATCTCTAATGATATAAAAATATCTCCCAACTCTATATGATCTAAATTATTTAGAGATTCATCAGAAATAATTGGAAAAGATAGAACATCAGTTGGACCATTTTTTTGCATCCATTTCTTATTCAAAGAAGCAATTTCTTGATTAGATATTATCTGTAAGCCTAATGAAAAAGATTTTTTTTCAAAAATATAATTTGGTAATTCATAATCCTCTTTTTTTAATATTGTATTTATCCAAGATAAAAAAACTTTCTCCCAAAAAATAGATTCAAAAATAAGATGAGTTTTAGTATCTTTTAACTTATTTGAAAATTGAGAGAAATCATTACATTGAAAAACCAAATCTAAATTTATTTCAGAAATAATTTTTTCTTTCATACATTCTTAAACTGGAATATTGGGCTTACCTATTGTGGCCACAAGTATTAATATCCCAATTAAAACTAGAAAGGTTATTGAAAAATGAGAAATACTTTTTGAGCCTTTCCTTACCATATTTCGCATAGCAAGCTTTATAAAGCTTGGAGGAGAAACTTTTTTTTCTAAAATTTCGTTGTTATTTTCCATTAGTTATTCAATAGATTCATTAGAAGAAATATTCATACGTAATAATTCATGAATAAATGGTTCAAGTCCACCATCTAAAACACTATCTAACTCGTTAGTCTCCTGCATAGTCCTAAGATCTTTTACCATTTGATAGGGATGGAAAACATAATTTCTTATTTGATTGCCCCATGCAGCTTCCACAATATCACCTTTAATATCAGCGACTTCAGCAGCTCGTTGTTCTTTAGCAATCACTAATAGTTTAGACTTTAGAAGTAACATAGCTTTTTCTTTATTTTGTAATTGAGATCTTTCTTGAGTACATCTTACTGAAATCCCTGAAGGCAAATGAACAATTCTCACTGCTGTTTCTACTTTATTAACATTTTGTCCTCCAGCTCCACCGGATCTACTCGTTGTAATTTCTAAATCTTTTTCAGGTATATCAAGTGAAATATTATCATCTAATTTTGGCATAACCTCCACCCCAGCAAAGCTGGTTTGTCTTTTGCCATTGGCATTAAAAGGAGAAATTCTTACTAATCTATGAGTTCCTTTTTCATGTTGCAGATAGCCATATGCATATTTTCCATCAATTTCGAACGTTACACTTTTAATACCTGCTTCTTCTCCTTGAGATAATTCATTAATGACAAGGCTCATTTGATTATTATCGGCCCATCTTGAGTACATTCTTAATAATATCTCTACCCAATCCTGCGCATCTGTTCCACCCGCACCTGCGTTAATAGAAACTACTGCTCCTTCCTTATCGTATTCACCACATAACAATCTTTCAAATTCCCATTTATCCAAATTCTCTCTTAATTTCTTTAATCCCAGCTGCGATTCTAAAATCATTTCCTCTTCGGGTTCTAGAGAATAAAGCTCAAGAGAGGCATTAGCATCAGAAATAAAAGTTTTCCATTTATCTAACAATTCGAGTTGTGCTTTGACATCATCAAGGATTAACATTTGCTTTTTAGCTTCTTCTTTATTTTCCCAAAATTCAGGCTGAGCAGAAATTTGCTCTAACTCTTTCTTTTTCGCTTTTAATCTCGGAACGTCAAAGACAATCCTGAGCATTACCCAGGCGCTCTGTTAGTTCCGAAAGATCTTTTTTGAAATCTGTAATATCTATCAAAATAGAATTTAATCGTTATTTATAATCTAACAAGCACTTTTGTTTAATAGTATAAACTAAGTATTATTTTAAAAAAATGTCCAAAGTTGAAATTTATACTTGGCAATATTGCCCATTCTGTATTCGAGCAAAATCACTACTCAAGAAAAAAAATGTAAATTTTACAGAATATAAAATAGATGGCGACGAAGATGCCAGAGCATTGATGATTGAAAGAGCTGATGGTAGAAGAACATTACCACAAATATTTATAGATAATGAGGGTATCGGAGGCTGCGATGATCTCTACGCATTAGAAAATGAAAATAAATTAGAAGCATTATTAAACTAGATCTTATGAAATTTCTATTCGTAATAGATCCAATTAAAAATATAAATCCCTTAAAAGATTCAACTGCTGCTTTAATGCAAGCATCATCAAAAAAAAATATTGAAATCTGGAGTTGTACTCCTCAAGACCTGGAAGCTAGAGGTGATGAAGTATGGGCATCTTCCGTAAAAGTTGAAGTAATTCCGTGGATTTCTTTCAAAGAGAATGATTGCATACCTCTCGCCGAATTTAATTGCATTTGGATGAGAAAAGATCCTCCTGTAAATGAGGCTTATTTATATGCAACCCATCTTTTAGAAGTTGCCGAAAGAAAAGGAGTAAAAGTAATTAACAAACCCTCATCGTTAAGAGCGTGGAATGAAAAGCTAGGTGCTTTAAGATACAGCCACTTAATGGCACCTACAATAGTTGCGAGTAAGGTAAAAGATCTTATTAATTTTGCAAATATAAATAATGAAGTAGTCATAAAACCTCTTGGAGGAAAAGGTGGTCAAGGTGTTATAAGGATAAATAAAAATTCTCCAGGAATTAAATCAATCATTGAATTAATCACTTCTCAAGAAGAATTACCCGTTATGATGCAAAAATTTATTCCTGAAGTAATAGAGGGTGATAAAAGAATAATTATCGTAAACGGAGAAGCAATTGGATCAATAAATAGGATTCCTCAAGGAGGCGATTTTAGGAGTAATTTAGCGATGGGAGGCAAGGCTGAACCCACATTATTAACAGAAAAAGAAAAAAGTATCTGCTCAGAATTATCTCAACACTTCAAAGATGAGGGTTTGTTTTTTGTAGGTATTGATGTAATAAATGGAATGCTTAGCGAGATTAATGTAACCAGTCCAACAGGTTTAAGAGAAATAGAAAATTTATCCAATAAAAATGTTTCAGCGGAAGTTATTGAAAAATTAGTAAAAATTATCTAGGATTTTTAGAGCAAAATATCTGTTTTACTATAGATTCAAATTTTAATTTAATCTCATCTATTTCTTTCTCTAAAACGGAGCCTGAAACTATACCTGAACCTGCAGTAAATTCAATATTTTCTTCAATACATCTTGCTCCTCTTATTGCCAAAAGAAATGAAGCATTGCCTGATGAATCAACCCAACCCATTGGAGAAGCATAATTTCCTCTAGGGAAAGACTCAAGAGTGTTTATCCAATCCAATGCTGCATTTTTTGGGTATCCACAAACAGCCGGAGATGGATGTAGGTTTTTAAGCAATTCAAAAGGACAAATATTTTCAACTTTAGAGAAAATAAGTGTTTGTAAATGAGAAATATCTCCAAATGAATTTACCTTGATATCACTTTTTTTAAAGTTTGTTATTTTTGAAACTTCTAAAGATTTAATCAAATACTGTATTACATAATTATGTTCCTTTAATTCTTTAGTACTTTTTAAGAGTTTCTTAAAATTTGAATTAGTAGAGATCGTTCCAGCAAGAGCCTCTAAAGTTAAATTAGGTTTAGAAAAAGAAAATAATTTTTCTGGAGATGCTCCAAACAAAATATCCTTACTATTCCTTTTCCAAACATATCTACATGTATTTGGTTGCTTCTTTTTAAATCTTTTTAAAATTCCTACTAAATCTAATTTATTTTTAAATTTTATTTTAATCCTATTCGCTAAAACTATCTTTTCGAGGATACCTTTTTCTACTAATTGAATTCCTCTATTTACTACTTTATTCATAATTGTTTTAGAAGTTTCTAAGGAGCGTGAGAAATCGTCAATAAAAGGGGAATCAAAACTAGTTTTTAAGTCGGATGATTTTATTAATTTTGGCTCAGAATTAATAACTTGATTTCTAATTGTCCATATTTCTTCAATTAATGTTCTTAATGATGATTTACCTTCAACATGACCATTGATTCTTAACCAGCAATTATTATCACTTTTAGTAATTAATATTTTTGGCAAGATGGCTTCCAAACTAGGTATATCTGAAGGTAAATTCTTATTATTCAAATTTTCAGAGAAAGAAAATAGATAAATTATTTTTGAAAGTGCAGAATTATGTGATTCATTAGTTAAGTTAATTAAATTTTTAAAATTCTCAGAATTAAACTCTTTTGCTACCTCAAATCTTTTTGGACCATCAAGAGTAACATATTTACACTTATCTAAAGCTATATATGAAATGCCATCAGATTCCTCCCAAAATGAAGAAAAAGGATATTTATTGATTAACAATTCATAAACTTGAAATAAATCAATACAAGGAATCTCAACACAAATACTTACTAATCCAGAATTTTCAACTTTCTTGTCGAAAGAGGAAAATACATCTTTTAAGAAATCTGTTAAGTTTAAATCATTTTTCATTACTTATTGAAAATAACTAAAAATCATGCAATAAAGTAAAAAATGTAACTCAATTTATAAACTACATTGAATAATTATCTAATTTTGTATGTTAATTAAAAATGGACGAAGATAAAAAAAAATTATGGAAACAAGCAATAAAATGGCCTCTTTATTCTGTTGCAATACTTCCAGTTTTAATAACAGGGGCTTATTTGCTAAATCAATATGAAAAGGTAAAAATTTATAATTTGATTGCATTTACTTTAGCTGCAATTTTGATATTACTTTGGGAAAATCTAACTAATGATTTATTCGACGCAGAAACAGGAATCGATGAATTTAAATTCCATTCAATTGTAAATCTTGTAAAAAATAAAAAAATAATTTCATTTATTGCATATTCATCTTTAGTTATTGGTTTATTAATAATTTCAATTATTTCAGTATCAGCAAGTATAAACATTTTGATTTTGGTGGCAGCTTGCTGCTTTTTAGGATATTTATATCAAGGACCTCCTTTTAGATTTGGCTATAAAGGTTTAGGAGAACCATTATGCTGGCTTGCATTTGGACCTTTTGCCTACTCTGCAGTCTTAATTGCGTTAAATCCTTCTAATATTTACTTCGAAGATATTCCCTGGAAAGTTTCTTTATTACTTGGTTCAGGACCTTCATTAGCAACAACTCTTGTATTATTTTGTTCTCATTTTCATCAAATTTCTGAGGATAAAAAGCATGGGAAAAATTCACCTCTAGTTCGCCTAGGAGCAAAAAAAGGTTCTCAATTTGTACCTTGGATAATTTTTACAATATATATTTTTCAACTTTTAACTATATTTACTGGCTTTATTCCAGTGTTTTGTATCCTTTATTTAATTAGTTTTCCTCAAGCAATAAGACTTATAAATTTATTAAAATCTTCATATAAAAAACCTTCTGCAATAAAAAATTCCAAATTCATTGCAATAAAATTTCAAACTCTTAATGGAGTTGGCTTAATCACAGGATTAATATTTAATTACTTGCTTAATAAATGAACTTAATATTTAAAAAAAAATCTTACAGCTTTAAGTTATCTACAAAAGTAAAAAATTCTAAAACCACGTATCTTACAAAACTGGGGTGGATAATTAAATTAACAAGAAATGAAAAAATTGGGTTTGGAGAAGTTTCACCACTTCAAGAAGAAGACTTAAAAAAATGTTCAAAACAATTAAATATGATCCCTGAGAATGTAGAAGTATTTAATTTATCTGAGCAAATAAATAGTTTTCACCCATGCATTCAATCTGCAATAAATTCTGCATTAGCTGAGATAAATGGAAAAATAATTTTTAAAGAAAACTATGCCTTTGATGAAATTGATAAAACAGCGATACTTTTAAATTCTGAAAGAGTAATTTCAGAGCTAAATGAAATTAAAAAAAGACTATCTAATATTAGACAATCAGTAACCGTAAAATGGAAAGTAGCATTAAGAGATAACCATGAGGAAGAAGCAAATTTAGAAGAAATTTTAAGCCAAATAGGCAATAATATTAAGTTAAGAATAGATGCTAATGGATCTTGGGGGAGAAAAATAGCGAATAGATGGGCTGATATTTTGAAAGATAACAAAAATATAGATTGGTTAGAACAACCTCTCTGTGTTGATGATATTGAAGGAATGAAAGAACTCAACAAAAAAATCCCAATAGCCTTAGACGAATCACTTTTAAAATTTCCAGCTTTGATTGATGAGTGGAAGGGTTGGCAAATTCGAAGGCCTTCTCAAGAAAATAATCCTGTTAAGCTTTTAAGAGAGTTAGAAAATAAAAAAGCTTTAATATCTATAAGTACCTCATTTGAAACTGGAATAGGTAAGAGATGGCTCTATCATTTATCTTCTCTACAATTACAAGGACCCACTCCAAAAGTACCTGGTTTAGCAATTAATAATTTCCCTAATTCATTTCTATTTTTAAATGACGCAAACAAGATTTGGGATCAACTATGAAAAATAAAATTCATACTATTGAAGTTGAAAATAACGAAACTCAATCTATAGAGAAAATTTTTGAAAAAATTAGAGAGAATAAAATTATTTATGTAAAAAACAAATTTTATAAAGATGAAGATGTATTAGATTCAATTACTGAAAATGGTCCAGCAATTATCTTAAACAGTAGTGGGAGTTCTGGGAAACCGAGAAAATGTTTTCACCATTTAGATAATCTTCAATTATCTGCAGCTACATCTGGTCAATGGCTAATAGATCAAGGATTTGAATTGCAAAACTGCTTAATTTTAAATACTTTACCCCTAAACCATATAAGTGGATTAATGCCAATTTTTAGAAGTCAAACTTGGGGATGTGATTGTATCAATATTTCTCCGAATTTAATAAAAAAAACTCGTGAACTTTTACTTTTTACAATTAAATCAAAAAAAAACAAAAAACACTTAATTACGTCATTAGTCCCTACCCAGTTGCAAAGACTTCTAACTCAAAAAGATGGCATTAGTTGGCTGAAAATTTTTGATCTAATTTGGGTAGGTGGAGCTTCAATTTCAAGCGAAACTGCAAAGCAATGTATAGAAGAAAAAATAAAATTAGCACCTTGTTACGGATCAACTGAAACAGCAGCAATGGTTACGAGTTTAAAACCAAAAGAATTCTTAATGGGTTTTGAAAATGTTGGTGAAATACTACCTGATTCAAAAATAAGAATTAACGCACAAGGATTAATCGAGATTAAATCAGCCAGAATTGGAATCGAAATAATAGGCTCTTCAAAAACTGAAAATTTCAAAAATAAAAAAGGATGGTGGCAAACCGGAGATTTAGGTGAAATTAATCAAATCAATAATACTTTATATTTAAATTTTCTTGGAAGAGGTGATAACGCTTTTGATTCAGGAGGAGAAATCGTTTTTCCAAAATTAATTGAAACTCGATTAAATGATTTCATTATGAAAGAAAATATCCCAATTGATAAATTCAATATTTCAAAATTATCCGACAAATTATGGGGAAATAGAATTAAGATAATTGTTGAATATAAAGAACATACAAATCGTGAAAATATTGAAAATTCATTAAGTTTATTAAAAAAATTTTCTCAAAGTTGGCCTAATCATGAAAAACCTGAAAAGTGGATTGTTAAAAACAAAAATACCAATACAGAAAAAATAAACTATAAATTTAAAAAATAATAATTAGCATTCTTTTAAATTTGTACTTACATTTGAAGCCTCTATCCATCTTTCTAACTGATCTGGAAGTTCTATTTTCTTTCTTGAATCAACATCTAAAGAACAATGTATTATTTTACCTTCTGCTACTTTATTTCCATTTTTTATAAAAAAGCTATTTACTTGGAACAAATGAGTATTAATTTTATGAGGGGCAATTTTTACTTTTAAGAAATCTCCAATTTTTATAGGCGCAAGAAAGTTTGCTTCACAATTTACTATGGGAAAAATAATTTGACTTTTACTTATAGAAAAATCTGGAAAAATATCTTGATAAGGAATCCCATAAATTTCAATACTCTCTTCCCAAGCTTCGTGCGACCATTTTAATAAGTTATGAAAATGAATTACACCTGCAGAATCACAATCGCCAAATCTCACCTTCTTCTGCAATATTAACCAATCAGCAGGTTTCATTTAAAGAACTTATCTATCAACAGATCCCATAATTACATCTATTGAGCCAAGTATTGCCATAATATCGGCAATTTTGGCACCTTTAAGAATATGAGGCAATATTTGCAGATTATTTAAATCAGCTGCTCTGATTTTAAATCTCCATGGGGTAACTTCATTATTTCCTTGAATAAATACACCTATTTCCCCTTTACCGGACTCTAATCTTGTATACAATTCTCCATTAGGAATTTTAAAAGTTGGAGCAACCTTCTTAGCTACATATTGATAGTCAATACCAAATATTTCACTTTTCTTATCTTCAGTCGCCATTCTTTGAGCCTCTAAATTTTCTGTTGGACCTCCTGGAATCATTTTGCAGGCTTGGCGAATGATGCTTAATGATTGTCTCATCTCCTCAACTCTTACTCGATATCTCGCGTAACAATCACCTTCTTTTTCTGAAGCAATCTGCCAATCAAAATCGTCATAACATTCATAACTATCGACTTTCCTTAAATCCCAGGAGACTCCAGAAGCTCTAAGCATTGGCCCAGACAAAGACCAATTAATTGCCTGTTCTCTTTGTATAGTTCCCAGACCTTCTATTCTTTTTCTAAAAATTGGATTATTTGTGATTAATTTTTCATATTCATCGATCTTTGGTCCAAACCAATCACAAAAGTCTATACATTTTTCTAACCATCCGTATGGAAGATCACATGCAACACCGCCTATCCTAAAGAAATTATTATTTATCAGCCTCTGCCCAGTAGCAGCTTCCCAGAGATCATATATCATTTCTCTTTCTCTAAAAATATAGAAAAATGGAGTTTGAGCTCCTACGTCTGCTAAAAAGGGACCGAGCCACAAAAGATGATTAGCAATACGATTGAGTTCTAGCATTAGAACTCTGATGTAACTAGCTCTTTTAGGAACTGGAATGCTAGCTAATCTTTCAGGAGCATTTACTACAATAGCTTCATAAAACATTCCTGCTGCATAATCCATTCTGCTTACATAAGGTACATACATTACATTTGTCCTATTTTCAGCTATCTTTTCCATTCCTCTATGTAAATATCCAATTACTGGCTCACAATCAATGACATTCTCACCATCAAGAGTTACAACTAACCTTAAAACACCATGCATTGAGGGATGGTGAGGGCCAAAATTGACCACCATTGGTTCTGTTCTAGTCTCTAGCTGAGCCATTCGAAATTTAACTTCTAAATAAATCTTAGTCGAAAGTTATGCAAACTGACCTATCTGATTCATCTTTTTTCAATCATAAATCAGTTATGACAGATGAGATTATGGCCTCATTAGAGCATTACCCATTAATCCATAACAACCAACTTAAAGGAATAGACGCAACTTTAGGCGGAGGCGGGCACTCTTATCATTTATTAAGAAAATATACGGATTTAAATATAATTGGACTTGATCAAGATCCATTCGCAAGAAAATCAGCATCAAAAAAACTTGATGAATTTAAAAATAGGCTTGATATTAGGTCTACAAATTTTGCGGATTTTATGCCAAAAGAAAAAGTTTCTTTTGTGATTGCAGATCTTGGAGTAAATAGCAACCAAATTGATGACCCTAAAAGAGGATTTAGTTTTCAAAAAGATGGTCCGCTTGATATGCGCATGAATCCTTTTCTTGAGGTTGATGCAGAGAAATTAATTGAGGCTTTAAATGAAAAAGATCTAGCTAACCTAATTTATAAATATGGAGAAGAGAGATTATCAAGAAAGATTGCTCGGAAAATTAAAATGGATTTGAAAGAAAATGGGAAATATTCTGGGACAAAAGAATTAGCCTATTCTATTGCAGGCTGCTTTCCACCAAAACAAAGATATAAAAAAATACACCCAGCAACAAGAACATTTCAAGCACTAAGAATTGCTGTAAATAAAGAAATTGAAGTATTAGAAAAATTTTTGCAAGTTGTCCCTGAATGGATTTTGCCAGGAGGTATTATTTCTATTATTAGTTTTCATTCCCTGGAGGATAGGTTAGTTAAAAATTCTTTTAAGAATGATCAAAGACTAAAAAACCTGACAAAAAAGCCAATAACTCCTTCAGAACAAGAAGTCGAACTTAATAAAAGAGCTAGAAGTGGAAAATTAAGAATTGCTCAATTAAAATAAGAGCCAATAATTTCTAGCGTAATGATCTGATCGTATTTGTAAGAATATGAATTGCTTTTTTTATATCTTTTGAATTAGTGCTTAATCCAATACTTAACCTTATTGAAGATTCTGCTTCTTTGAAAGATCTACCTAAGGCTAGTAAAACATGAGATGGTTCACCATTACTACATGCAGATCCACTAGAACAAATTATTTTAGATTTTAAAAGTTTATGAAAGTTTGCTCCTTTTAGATCCAATACAGTCAAATTTAAATTGTGAGGTAATCTTTTTTCTATTGAGCCATTAATTAATAAACCAGAATTATTTTCTAACAAACCCTCTAAAAGGGTATTTCTATGGAAAAGTAATTTCTCAGAATTATTTTTTTGATTAAAAACTGCTATCTCTATTGCTTTAGCAAAGCCAACTACTAAAGGAAGAGGTAATGTACCAGACCTGAGACCATATTCCTGACCTCCTCCAACAATTAAAGGTTCAAGATGCATTTCTTTATCAATCAAAAGAAGTCCTATCCCTTTAGGACCATATATTTTGTGAGAACTCATCGTTATCATATTTACATCTGATAAAAGATTGTCTAAGTCGATATAACCTAAACATTGTGCAAAATCAGAGTGAAAAGTTATTCCTCGCGATTTACATATCTTTGAAATATTCTCTACAGGCTGGATGACTCCTATTTCGTTATTTGCCAACATAATACTCACCAGAAATGTATCTTCTCTTATATTTTTTTTGAATTTTTCTTCTGAAATTAAGCCATCTTTCCCAGGATTAATTTCTGTAACCATAAATCCCTCTTTTTTTAGTTGGTTTAGGGGCTCCAAAACGGCCTTATGCTCTGTTTTTAAGGTAATAATATGTCCATAATTTCCTGTTTTTTTATAGAAATTTCTAGCAAAACCTAATAAGGCTAAGTTATTAGATTCAGTTGCCCCGCTTGTAAAAATAACTTTTTTATTCTTAAGAAATAAATTTTGTTCTATTTTTTCTCTTGAGGCTTCCAATATAGCGCTTGCTTTAATCCCCGCCAAATTAGATTTGCTTGCAGGGTTAGAAAATATCTCACTCCAAAAAGGTTTCATAGAATCAACAACATCTTTAGAGCAAGGAGTCGAAGATTGATAATCTAGTAGTATGGGAGTTGATAGCATAATGTTTAGTATATAAAATTCTGTTTATTACTAGAAAAACAAATTTAAGAATTTAAAAAATGAATGAAATTAATCAAATAAATAATGAACTGCCAAGAAAATCAAGAATTTTATTAGTTGATGATGAGCCTGGTTTAAGAACAGCTGTTAAAACATTTCTAGAAGATGAAGGCTTTGAAATATTTATTGCAGTTGATGGCGAGGATGGTTGGGAAAAAGCTCAAACAATTTTCCCCGATTTGATAATTAGCGATGTTATGATGCCACGAGCCAACGGTTATGATTTATTAGAAAAAATTAGAGAGGATGAAAAATTAGGAGGAACTCCAGTAATTTTTCTAACTGCAAAAGGAATGACCCTAGACAGAACAGAAGGTTATCTTGCAGGAGTTGATGATTATATTTCCAAACCTTTCGATCCCGATGAATTAGCTGCAAGAGTTAAAAATGTAATCAACAGACAAGAACGTTTACTGAAAGAAGCAGCACGATTCGCAGATATTGACGTAAGCAAAATGGCGAAGCAAATTACTGAAATAAAATCTATGCTCACAGACCAAAATTCGACTGATTCAGAAAATAAAATAAATATTCCTAATTTTACTCCAAGAGAAGCAAGTGTACTTCAACTAGTAGCAGAGGGTCTGATGAACAAGGAAATTGCAAGACAGCTTGAAACATCTATTAGAAATGTTGAAAAATATGTAAGTAGACTTTTTATCAAGACAGGTACATCTAGCAGAACAGAACTAGTTCGTTATGCACTTGAAAATCATTTAGTAAAATAGATTATTTAATTTTTTCGAATTCAATTAGTTTTGAAAAATAAAAAGGAGCTTGATTTAATTTCTTTTTAACAACTTTAAATCCTCTTTCTTTAGCAGCATTAATAATACCCTTTTCTTTCAATGTATATGCCCTTGTAGTTTTACTTGGCCCAGGAAATAATTTTCCAATATTTTTTAGAATAGCAAGAACTGGAGTATAAGGAGCAAAGCTAACGATTAGTTTTTCTTTGCTTAAATCGCATAGATGTTGGACCATTTCTTCTGCGACCGGTTGAGGATAATGAATAAATACATCCAAACAAACTACAACATCAAATAATCCTTTTAATTTTTCCAGATCACAGACTTCATATTTAATTTTACCTTGACTCAAACCTAATTCATGAATGCGTTTTTTTGTTTCTTTAATCATTTCAGAAGAAATATCGCTCACCTGTAGTTCTTTTATACCAAGTCTTAATAAAGGTATGGAAAGACTTCCTACACCACAGCCTGCATCACAATAACTTTTTTTTGTTAGTTCAGGATAATTTTTGATATATGAGACTACATCATCTACAGTTTTTTGATGTCCTTTCCTAATATTTTTCTGAACTGTATTAATTTCATCAGATTTGCTATAAATTTTATTCCATCTTTCAAAGCCAGTACCATTAAAATACTCTCTTACTTCACTTTTTTCGATAATCTTATTTGACGTCATAATATTCTATGAAAATTTATTCTTTTTATACTAACTAACTGGCGCCAAATTAATTGCACGCCATTATAGGAAAGAATTGATTTGTTATTTTGTCAGAATTGAATTCTAAAGATATTTATAAAATTGCTGTCGTAATGGGTAGTGATTCAGATCTAAAAACATTGAAACCAGCCATTGATATTTTAAGAGAATTTGGAATAAAAACTGAAGTTTCTATACTTTCTGCACATCGAACACCTATTGAAATGATGGAATATGCAAAAAATGCAGAATCAGAAAACATAAAAGTAATAATTGCCGGAGCTGGGGGTGCTGCTCATCTTCCAGGAATGCTGGCATCCATAACGTGCATTCCTGTAATTGGCGTGCCAGTAGAGAGTAAGACACTTAAGGGGATTGACTCTCTTTTATCAATCGTTCAAATGCCCGCTGGAATTCCAGTTGCAACAGTTGCAATTAATGGAGGTCAGAATGCTGGATTATTGGCAATAGAGATGATCAGTTTATTTGATGAATCCATAAAGAAAAATTTGAAAGAATTCAGAGAAAATCTACATTCACAGGTAAGAACTAAAAATAGTAAGTTATCAAATATTGGACCTAACAATTATCTTCAAAATAATTGAACTAATATTTTTCTATTAGGCCTTGTTAAGAAAGTTTTCTTTTTTAAGGTAGTTAATAATTTTTTCAACGGAATCATTTAAATCTAACGAACCTGTTTCAACAACAATTTCGGGATTAAGAGGAGCTTCATATGGACTAGAAATTCCTGTGAATTCCTTAATTTCACCCAAGCGAGCTTTCTTATAAAGACCTTTAGTATCCCTATTTTCGCAAACTGTGATATCAGCAGCACAATAAACTTCAATAAAATCTTTAGATCCAATAATTTTTCTCACCTTATCTCTATCACTAATAAATGGCGAAACGAATGCTGTAATAGTTATTATCCCAGCATTCATAAATAAATTGGCAACTTCGCCAATTCTTCTTATATTTTCTTCTCTATCTTCATCCGAAAAACCAAGATCTTTACATAAACCGTGTCTAATATTATCTCCATCCAACACATAAGTCGAAAAACCATCTAAGTGTAAAACTTCATTTAAAGCGTTGGCCAAAGTACTTTTCCCAGAACCAGATAAACCTGTAAACCAGATAACCATACCTTTATGACCTCTCATTTGCTCTAACTTTTCTCTATCAATAGTTAAGTTGTGCCACTTTATATTGGTTGACTTTGTTTGATTTTGTTCTTTCATTTTTTACTTCATCAAAATTAAAAACCTATCCTAACCCTTGCTTCATAAATTATGAAATCCCTCTTTACGAAGAAACTCAATTGATTTCGATACCATATCGCCTTGTAACTGGATATTTCTATCAATTAATGTTCCTCCAGTCCCACAAAAAACTTTGATTTTTTTTAGTAATTCTTTTAATAAGATTTCATCATCAGTGCCTAAACCTCTAATTAAAGTTATAGTCTTGCCCTTTTTACCTTTTTTTTGTTTTGAAATATTTATTTTTGATCTTTTATTAAAAGTATCTACCTTAGCTGTTTCTTCAGATTTCTTTTCTTGATTATCAAATTCAATCCAATTCTTTTTTCCCATTATTTTCAAAATAATCTATAGTTAGTTAATACTTATTCTATAGAAAAAGTGGTAAGTACATTTTCTCGCAAAGATCAAAACTATAGAAATGACGATTTAAATCAACCCTCCAAAGAGGGAAGATTTGGAAAATATGGTGGTCAATATGTTCCTGAAACGCTAATGCCCGCTCTTTTTGAGCTTGAAGACGCTGCATCTAATGCATGGAAAGATAAACTTTTTGTAGAAGAATTAAATCATCTACTTAAGACTTATGTAGGAAGAGAAACACCACTTTATGAAGCCAAAAGACTTACTGAACATTACAAAAATAAACAAGCAACTCCTAGAATATGGCTTAAAAGAGAAGATTTAAATCATACTGGGGCTCACAAAATTAATAATGCTCTTGGACAAGCTTTATTGGCAATAAGAATGGGCAAAAAAAGAATAATTGCAGAAACTGGAGCAGGTCAGCATGGGGTTGCTACTGCTACTGTTTGTGCGAGATTTGGCTTGAAATGTATTATCTACATGGGTGCTGAAGACATAAAAAGGCAATCCCTCAACGTTTTCAGAATGAAACTTTTAGGAGCTGAAGTTAAAGTTGTAAATTCTGGAACTGCAACACTTAAGGATGCTACTAGTGAAGCCATTAGAGATTGGGTTTCTAATGTCGAAACCACACACTACATTTTAGGATCTGTTGCAGGCCCACACCCTTTCCCAAAGATTGTGCGAGATTTTCATGCAGTTATAGGTGAAGAAACTAAAAAACAATGTTTGGAATCATTTGGGTCTTTGCCCGATATTTTGCTTGCTTGTGTAGGTGGGGGATCAAATGCAATGGGGCTTTTCCATCCTTTTGTTAAAGAAACTTCTGTGCGTCTTATTGGAGTTGAAGCCGCAGGAAGCGGAGTTGATACTGATAAACATGCTGCCACTATCACTAAAGGGTCAGTTGGAATTTTGCATGGATCAATGAGTCTTCTCTTGCAAGATGATAATGGCCAAGTACAAGAGGCTCACTCAATAAGTGCAGGTTTAGATTACCCTGGAGTGGGACCTGAACATAGCCATTTAAAAGATATAGGTAGAGCAGAATATGGATCAGTCACAGATCAAGAAGCTTTAGACGCTTTAAAACTTGTTAGTGAACTAGAAGGAATTATACCTGCACTTGAAACTTCCCATGCCTTTGCTTGGCTAGATAAATTATGCCCTAGTCTTGAAAAAGATACTCACATAGTTATCAATTGCTCTGGTAGAGGCGACAAAGATGTTAATACTGTTGCATCTTCATTAGATATTTAATCAATACCTAGGAATTGATGGGTCAACATATCTACTCCATCCATCAATACCCTCCTCTAAATTCCATATTTCGCTCACAATATTTTTATCTAAGCACCACTGACAAAAGTTATAACTTCTTATTCCTGCATGACAGGTAACTACAATTTCTCTGTCTAATAAACCAGCGAATATTTCTTCAACATTTTCAGATGTGACTTTACTAATTGGTATATGTAAAAATTCTTTTGAGAAACGAGCTATTTCAAGCTCTGTCTGTTCTCTTACATCAATCAAAACTGGATCTTCTTTCTCGGAATTATACCAATCATTGAGAGTAGAAGCATTTATAGATTTTGGATAACTTTCCAATTTATAGGATAAATTGTGTGTTATTTACAATTTAATAAATTAAGTTGCAGTAAGAAGTTTATTGTTAAAAATAAAAATAAACATTGATAATGAAACTTAGGTTAGTAGCAATAATACTATTATTATCTTTATTAATTTTGTTTGGTTTTAAAAAAGTTTCTGCTAATAAAAATAAGGTGCAAAGTACAAATATTGAGCAACTAAATATTTTAAGGTATGTACCTAAAAACAATAAATTATTATTTATTTCAAATTTAGATAGTTTTCATATTTTTAATAATAATGAAAAAGATAAAAATCCAACAAAACAAGATGACTTTGTTTTAATAAAAGACTCTATATTAGATTACTTAGGTATAGATCTAGGCAACAATAAATTAGAAGATATCTATAATAATGAACTTATAATCTCATTTTTTGAAAATAATAAAAAACTTAAAGATGATATTTTGATTATTTTTAAAATTAAGCCAGAAAAAACAATAGACGATTTATTAAATTTGCCTAATGAAATTGATCAAATTGATGAGATAATTTCAATTAATAGAGAAAACAAAATAAATTTCCTTAACTATATATACCGAACCGACGATAATTATATAATTGCTTCATCAGATAAAAAATTGATCGAAAATAGTATTAACTCAAGTAATGATTTTAAAGAAAAAAAATTTCAATATGAAGGAGAACTTTTTGGACTCAAAAATCAAAAAAATATATTATTTACAAAAAAATTTGGGGAAAGTATATTTTTTGATAGAGAAATTTTTACTAATAAAAATGAGGATATTGTAGCTACTACATTTGATTTAAAAAATAAACATTTAATTTTAAAATCATATTTACTAAATAATAAAAAAAATATTGATATTCTTGCTTATGATAAGTTTATAAATAAAGAAAATACGCATAAAGATAATCCTCAAGTTTCAATTTTTACTGAAATTAAAAATTTTGAAAAATATCTAAAACCTTTTATAAATAATTTTGAAAATAGTTTTTTTGAAGATTTTAACCAAAAAACAAATCAAAACATCTTAATTCTCAATTCAAAAAAAGATTGGCTTTTTACATTTGAAAAAAATACTGAAAATCAATTTGATTTAAGTGCTTTGAAAAAACTAAAAGATTTCAACAAATATACTTTAAAACAAAATGAAGATATTTACTCAATATACTCCAAAGATATTCTTGAAGAAAAAAACAATTCAATAAAAGAATTAACTTTTGAAAATATCTATTCAATAGAATCAGGAGGTTTGCAATTCATAAGTAATTTTTTAATAGATAGTAAAAAACTAGAAACGATCTCAAAAAAATTTTTCAACCTAAAAAGTTATAAAGATAAATCTACTTTTCTTTTTGCCAAAGTTGATATCAAAGATGAAAATTCCAATAAAATTAATTATTTACCTGATTTGGAGGATCTTAATTTTCTCATTAGAAATATTTTAAAAATATCAAATGAAGAATATCTAGAAATCATAAGTCAATCTATTCCAGAAAAAAATCCAATTCTTTATACAGAAACAAGTTTTAAAATACCTTAATAAGGTTATTCAAATAAGATACAAAGACAATTATTTGAAATTTTTGTGAAGTTAATAACTTGTGGTTAATTAAAAATTATTTGACTATCTTTAATCTATAAGTATTTGATATTGAATTAAGCAATTGGACAATAAAAAACTAATTTTAAAACCAGGATTAGAGGGTGTCCCAGTTACTAATTCATCTATCTGTGATATTGACGGCAACAAAGGTAAATTATTGTACAGAGGCTACTCAATTGAGGAACTATCCAAAAAAAGCAGTTTTTTAGAAACTGCATACCTATTGATTTGGGGTGAATTGCCCACAGCTATTCAACTTAGAGATTTTGAACAAGAAGTTCAGATGCATCGAAGGTTAAGTTTTAGAGTCAGAGATATGATGAAATGTTTCCCTGCAACAGGTCATCCTATGGATGCTCTTCAATCTAGCGCTGCTTCTTTGGGGCTCTTCTATTCGCGAAGGGCAATAGATGATCCTAATTACATCTACAACGCAGTCATAAGGCTAATAGCAAAAATACCCACAATGATTGCTGCGTTTCAACTTATTAGAAAAGGACAAGACCCAATTCAACCTAGAGATGATCTAACTTACTCATCAAATTTTCTTTACATGCTGACTGAAAAAGAACAAGATCCTATAGCTGCAAAAGTTTTTGATAGGTGTTTAATTCTACATGCCGAACATAGTTTAAACGCCAGTACATTTAGCGCTAGAGTTACTGCAAGCACTCTTACAGACCCATATGCCGTCATCGCCTCTGCAGTAGGAACCCTTGCTGGCCCATTGCATGGAGGAGCAAATGAGGATGTGATTGCAATGTTAGAAGAGATTAAAACCCCAGAAAATGCTGGTTCTTTTTTAGATAACGCAATAAAAAATAAAAGTAAGATAATGGGCTTCGGCCACAGAGAGTATAAAGTCAAAGATCCAAGAGCAATAATTCTTCAAAAACTGGCAGAAGAGCTTTTCATTAGATTTGGAGCAGATGAGATGTATGAAGTTGCTAAATCACTTGAGGCAGAGGCAATACCAAGACTCGGTCCTAAGGGTATATTCCCTAACGTGGACTTTTATTCTGGTCTTGTTTATAGAAAACTTGGTATTCCTCGTGATTTATTTACTCCAATTTTTGCCATATCTAGAGTGGCTGGTTGGTTAGCTCATTGGAGAGAGCAACTTGGAGCAAATAGAATTTTCAGACCATCGCAAATCTACACAGGTTCAGCACCAAGAGATTGGATCAGTCTAGAAAACAGAGAATAATATTTGCAGCTTTTCATAAAAAACACACATATTGTTTGTGAAGAGTTAATCTATTAAGTAAATAACATAAAAATTTTGGAATACGGATTAGATCTCGAATATAGTTTTAATGAATTCTTAAAGGGTTTTGGCCTTTCCAGCGAAATCGCTCATATAATCTGGCTCCCTCTCCCTATGCTTTTGGTTTTGGTGGCGGCAGTAGTTGGAGTGTTAGTAACAGTTTGGCTTGAAAGAAAAATATCTGCTGCTGCTCAACAAAGAATAGGTCCTGAATATGCGGGAGCGCTTGGTGTCCTTCAACCAATTGCAGATGGTCTTAAGTTACTTGTAAAAGAAGATATTATTCCTGCTAAAGCAGATGGAATTCTGTTCACTGCAGGACCTATATTAGTTCTAATTCCAGTAATTCTGTCCTGGCTAATTGTTCCTTTTGGACAAAACCTTTTAATAAGCAACGTTGGTATTGGAATTTTCCTATGGATCGCTTTAAGCAGTATCCAGCCAATTGGACTTCTCATGAGCGGATATGCATCAAATAATAAGTATTCTTTATTAGGAGGTTTAAGAGCAGCAGCTCAATCAATAAGTTATGAAATTCCTTTAGCTTTATCTGTACTGGCTATAGTACTAATGACAAATTCTCTAAGCACTATTGACATTGTCAACCAACAAAGTGGTGCAGGAATCCTAAGTTGGAATATATGGCGACAACCAGTTGGTTTTATAGTCTTTTGGATTTGTGCTCTTGCAGAATGTGAGAGACTTCCTTTTGACTTGCCTGAAGCTGAAGAAGAATTAGTTGCAGGATATCAAACTGAATATGCAGGAATGAAATTCGCATTGTTCTACCTTGGTAGTTACATTAATTTAATCCTTTCAGCTTTATTGGTATCAATACTTTATCTAGGAGGATGGGGTTTTCCTATTCCAGTTGAATTAATAGCTAAGTTTCTAAATTTGCCAATTAATGCACCCTTCATACAAGTTTTCACTGCATCAATAGGAATTGTAATGACTGTATTGAAAGCTTATCTTTTAGTTTTCATTGCAATTTTATTGCGATGGACAACTCCTAGAGTAAGAATAGATCAACTATTAGATCTAGGATGGAAGTTTCTTCTTCCAATTTCTCTTGCTAATCTTTTGATAACTGCAGGATTAAAACTTGCTTTTCCACAATTCTTTGGTGGTTAAACTTAAGTAAAAATACTTAAATTTAAAATTAATCCACTAAAATAAAATAACTAAGTAAATTCTTCAAAATGAAAAATTTCCTTCAACAAATAAATAGCTATATCAAAGAAGCATTTAATGCTGGCAAATATTTATATAATGGCCTATCAGTTACTTTTGATCATCTTCGAAGAAGACCTGTTACTGTCCAATATCCATATGAAAAATTAATACCCTCTGAAAGGTATAGAGGGAGAATACATTATGAATTTGATAAATGTATTGCTTGTGAAGTTTGCGTGAGGGTATGCCCCATAAATTTACCAGTAGTTGATTGGGTAATGAATAAAGAAACCAAAAAAAAGGAACTTAGAAATTATTCTATAGACTTTGGAGTTTGTATATTTTGCGGAAATTGTGTTGAATATTGTCCAACGAATTGCCTTTCAATGACTGAAGAATATGAATTAGCTACTTTTGACAGACACAATCTAAATTTTGATAATGTTGCACTTGGTAGGTTACCTACAAACGTCACTACAGATCCTTCAGTTAAACCTCTAAGAGAACTTGCCTATCTTCCTAAAGGTGTAATGGACCCTCATGAAATCCCATCTTCAGATACTAGAGTTGGTAAATTACCTGAAGAAGTCTATGATTGGATGAGACCAGAATCCAACGAAAATAAAGATAAAGTTTCTAATCCAAACAATTAATTTCCTTTAATTTATGTCCATTGCAATAACAACTCAAATTATTTGTTTTACAATTTTATCTTTAGTTATCCTTATTGGAGCACTTGGTGTTGTATTGCTCGAAAGTATTGTCTATTCTGCCTTTCTTCTAGGGGGAGTTTTCATGAGTGTAGCAGGATTATATCTTCTTTTAAATGCAAGTTTTGTTGCTGCTGCACAAGTTTTAGTTTATGTGGGTGCAGTTAATGTATTAATAATCTTTGCAATAATGTTAGTCAATAAAAAAGAAGATCTAAAGCCTATCAATGACATTAAATCGAGAAGAATCATATCAACATCAATATGTTTAACCCTGCTAAGCCTTTTAATAAGAGTTGATTTGACAAATGTATGGAGCCTCTCAAGTCCTCAAAACTCTATAGGAGAAGAATCAACTATCAGAATTGGTGAACATCTATTTAGTGATTACTTACTACCATTCGAAGTAGCATCAGTTTTACTGTTAATGGCAATGATTGGAGCTATTGTTTTAGCTAGAAGAGATGTAATGAGCAAGGATATTTCCACTGGATTACCTGTTGATCAAGAATTAATTGAAAAATCATCAGAACCATTACTTACAAATAAAAATTAACCTTTCCTCTTTCTTATGATGAGTTTAGAATCAATTCCTATTCAAGCATTTTTAATAGTATCTTCAGCACTATTCTGTATTGGGATTTGGGGATTATTAAATAGCAGAAATGCAGTAAGAGTTCTTATGAGCATTGAGTTAATGCTCAATGCAGTAAATATAAACTTAATGGCATTTTCTTCCTATGTTGATAATAATTTGATTCAAGGACAAGTTTTTACAATTTTTGTGATTACTGTCGCTGCAGCAGAAGCAGCAGTTGGATTAGCTATTTTATTATCTCTTTATAGGAATAGGGTGACTGTAGATATGGAAAGTTTTAATTTATTAAAATGGTAAAACCACTAAATGAAACTTTCATTAGTGCTTATTGTATATCGTTCAGATAGTTCTATAGCTCAAGAGGCTTCTAAATTCTGTGAAAAAGTTCTCAAAGCTAAAAATATAAAATCACACAGACTTGAAAGTGATTTTTATAAAAATGAAATTGAAACATATTTTTGTAATCAAGAATTACAACCAAATATTGGCATAGTTCTTGGTGGAGATGGAACCTTCTTAAAATGTGCAAATGCTTTAGCTGATTATGATATTCCTTTGTTGAGCATTAATATCGGTGGTAATCTGGGTTTCCTTACGCAAGAAAAAGATTTTTTATTTGACCAATCTTTTATTGAAATCCTTGAAAAAGAAGAATATAAAATTGACTTTCGTAATAGATTAAATTGTAATGTTTGTATTAATGGAACAAGTTCTGAGAAAAAGATTATAAAAAGCTACGGTGCCTTAAATGATTTTTATTTTAAATCTGTTGAAGAAGACATTTCTCCAACCAACCAAATACAAATTGAAATAGATAACGAAAAGGTTAATGAATACAAAGGTGACGGATTAATCATATCTACATCTACTGGTTCAACAGCCTACTCAATGGCTGCAGGGGGGCCAATAGTGCACCCAAATCTTGATGCAATGATAATTAACCCTATATGTCCGATGAGTTTGGCTAGTAGACCAATAGTTATACCTAATACAAGTAAGGTAATAATTAAACCCGTAAAAAAAAGTAAAGGGGAAATTAAATTATGGAGAGATGGTTCAAAATGTATGACCATTAAGGAAAATTATTATTGTGAGATCAAAAAAGGGCAATCACCCTGCAAAATAATAAAGTTTAAAAAAAGCACGAGTTATTATAATACACTAATAAAAAAACTAGATTGGAAAGGTGATTTATCTCAAAAAAATCTCAAAAATTAAATGGCCTTAGAGATAGAAAGAAGATTTCTCATAAAAAATGATAATTGGAAAGAATTCATAAACAAAAAAATTTATATTGAACAAGGATATTTATCCAATAGTTTAGATGGTTGGATTATCAGGGTAAGACTTATAGGCAAAAATTCTAAAATTGCACTAAAAAAACATATCAAGGGCTTTACCAACTTTGAATATGAATACTCCATTCCAAGAAGCGATGCTGAAACAATAATGTCAAATCTTTCACATACACTTAAAAAAGACAGATTCTTTTTAGAAATTGAAAAAAAATCTTGGATTGTAGATTGCTTTAAAGAAAATAATTATCCACTAGAAATCGCAGAAATTGAACTTTCTAATGAAGAGGAAGATTTATTTCTTCCATCTTTCATTTCAAAAGAAATTACTGGGCTGACCCATTACTCCAATTTCAGTCTCGCTAATAATCCTTTTTCAGAGTGGAAAGAAGACTAAATAACAACTTTCAAAAATAACTAGTCAAAGGAGTCATTCATCCTTTATATTTTCTTTATATTTAAGCTAAGTAATTTTTATTTTCTTCAGATGTATGGTCTTTACGACAAAGAAGGAATATTGAGATTTATTGATTCAGACAAGGACGCATGTATTGCATATGCTGAACTCTTCGAACTAGGTTCGACAAATTATTGTCTAATTGATTTTGCTAATGGTACAAACAAGGTAGAGGTTAACACTAATCTTGATCAGAGTCTGGGAGTGCACAACAATTAAATCCATCTCTACAAATTTTGCCGTTGTCCATTGCCCAATTCAAAAGTGCTACTCTGTTTTTAGAACCAGTTTTTGTAAACATATTACTAACATGATTATCAACAGTTCTTTTACTAATAGTTAGTTTTACCGCAATTTCTTGATTTGTAAGTCCATCAGCTACGAGATCAATGATTTCCATCTCTCTGGCTGAGAGACCCATCATATCAATGTTGTTTACTTCTTCTTCAACCATTTGCATTTAAACAGTTCCTTTTTTATATTAATTAAGTTTAGCAATCTCAGTACACTTGTTAACTAACTAGGAAACAAAAGCAATTGAAATCAAAACTTCAGCAGACCTTAGAAAAAAGATCTAAGGTAATTACGGCAGAATTAATGCCGCCAAGAGGTGGAAGCCCCATAAGATCTCTTAAGATAGCACAACTTTTGAAAGATAAGGTACATGCTGTTAACATTACTGATGGAAGCAGAGCTGTAATGAGAATGTGTAGCTTAGCAATGTCCAAACTATTACTGGAAAATGGGATAGAACCAGTAATGCAAATTTCTTGCAGAGATCGTAATAAAATTGCTTTACAATCAGACATCTTGGGAGCAAATGCTTTAGGAATTAGAAACATCTTATGCATTACCGGTGATTCAGTAAAAGCTGGGGATCAACAAGATGCCAAGGCCGTTCATGAGTTTGAGTCAGTTAGACTGCTTCAACAAATTCAGGCTTTCAATAAAGGAATTGATCCTACGCTAGGAGAACTTTCCGATAAAAAAACATTTATTTTTGCAGGTGCTGCAGCTGATCCAAGTTGCAGAAATCAAAGAAGTTTAGAAAATAGAATGAGGAAAAAAAAAGAAGCTGGAGCTGGATTTATACAAACTCAAATGGTTATGGAAAAAGAAAATTTGATAGAGTTTTGTGAAAAAATTAGCAATCCTCTTGAAATTCCTGTAATTGCAGGTGTATTCCTTTTAAAGTCTTACAAAAACGCTCTCTTTATCAACAAATACGTTCCAGGCGCAAACATCCCTGAACATATCTTAAATCGTCTTAAAGATGCTAAAGACCCTTTACAAGAGGGTATTAAAATTGCAGCTGAACAAGCTAATGATTTTATTAATATCGCAAATGGTGTTCATCTAATGGCCGTAAAAGCAGAGCATTTAATTCCTGAGATTATTGAAAAAGCTGATCTTAGTCTGGAATATTAATCAAATCAGTACCTAATAATTCTGCCATAGCTTTCTGCTGAGGCGATGGCTCAGTTAAATCAGATCTTCTTGAATCTGCTATTAACCAATCTAAAGATGCATCTTGCAAATCAAAATGATCTCCATTTTTCCCTACACAATATTTACCAAAAACTAACTTATCCATAAGTCTTACACCTTTACCAATCTTAGAATAATCAAAAATAATTGAGTTATCTATAGTTGCTCCCTCGCAAATGCAACAACTTGGTCCAATCATTGAAGGGCCAATAATAGTTGCTCCATCCTCGATCCTAGTCATGCCTCCTATATATACCGGGCCAGTAATATTAACCTTTTCCCAGTTAGCCGCTACATTTAAACCTGTAAAAACTCCTGGTTTTATTTCCTTTCCTGGTATTTGCACTTGTCTTACCTTACCTTGCAATACATTTCTAATAGCACTCCAATAATCAGGAACTTTTCCAATATCTACCCATTCAAAATCCATTGGTAATGCAAAAAATGGTAAATCCATTGCAACAAGTTTAGGGAAAAGATCAGCTCCAATATCAAATTTCTCTGCTGAAGGTATGTAATTAAAAATTTCGGGTTCGAAAAGATAAATTCCTGTATTTATAGAGTCACTTAAAGCTTGATCAACTTTTGGCTTCTCCTGAAAAGCCTTTATTCGGCCATTTTCATCAGAAACTACGACACCATAACTTGATACTTGATCTTTAGTTACCTTCTTCGTTATTAAGCTCGCAATAGCACCTTTCTGCTTATGTTTTTTAACAGCTTGAGTTAAATCTAAATCAACTAAAGCATCACCACATAAAACAACAAAAGTTTCATCAAAGAAACTTTGAAAATCCTGAATTTTCTTTAATCCTCCTGCGGATCCCAAAGCATCACCTATTAATTCTCCATCTTCAATTCTTCCCTCAAAACTATAAGCAATTTCTACTCCAAATCTTTGCCCATCTCTAAAATAATTTTCAATTTCTTCAGCCAGATGAGAAACGTTTACCATTATTTCCTTAAAGTTGTGTTCTCTTAAAAGTTCCAAGAGAAACTCCATAACAGGTTTTTGCAAAATCGGAATCATCGGTTTTGGAATTACATGCGTAATAGGCTGAACACGTGTGCCTTTACCTGCAGCAAGTATCATTGCCTTCATAAATTCAAAACCATTTTTTAAAATTATACGTTATCACTATTAAGCTAATAAGCAGCCGAGGTAGAGACATTGCTTACATCAAGATTTTCTATAGGTAATTGAGCTAAGCCACCATCAGGTATTATTCTTTTAATTTGAATAGGACCATATAAGGAATTAATTTGTTTAATTTCAATTTTGTTTTCAGATGATAAAAATAACAGAGCCCAAAAAACGCCCAAACGATCTTTATCTAAATCATTTTTTACAACTGTTTGCCATTTTTTGACTAAATATTCAAAATCTGTCCATTGCAATGCTTTTTCCCATCCTTCAATAAATTTTCCTAATGCTTTAGTGGTTTCTGGAAGTTTCTCGCGATGTGCTAAAGATTTTACTTGAGAAATTAAAGCCTTATCAGAATATTTTTTATTTCTTTTTCTCTTCATAAGTAGAAGATCTTGGGTTTCTATAACTTCTGCTATGGACTCTAACTGACTTACAAGTTCTCCCAATGTTGTTGTACGTTTAAGAATTGGTTGTGCAATTGATCTTCTCCTTAGATATTTTTCAGGATATTTTGGAATATCAAATTCTTTATCAATCCAATCTTGATCATCCAAATCAAATTCATCTTCAAAATCTGAAGAATTTTCTTTGAAAACATCAGATTCCAAAACCTGAGCCTTAAGATTAACTAGTACGGAAGCCGCAAAAAATGCTTCGCTGGTCTCAGCCAAATCCTTATGATATGAGATTTGATTATTTGAAGATTGATTAAAAGTATGTGTATATTGCTCTAAAAAACTATCAATTACACTTATTACATCAATATCCCATGGATCAAGCTCACCTTTACCTGCGGCGTCTTGAAGAAACTTAATCAACAATCTAGGACCTAATTGTTGCCTATCAATAGGATTGAAATAGGATATTTTAAAATTGATAAAATCTACTCACAAGATATCTTTTAATTTATTTAATGCCAAACAATATTGCATTAATTTAAAAAATTATATTGTTGGAGCTTTTAGGATTTCATTTGATTTAGTTCCTGAAAAAATATTTGTTTTCATAGCTCCTTTAACAGCAATCAAATCTCGATCAACCAAGTTATTGATAGATGCAATATAACTTTCAGTAACTAATCTTGGGTACAAACCTATTCCAATAATCGGTAAAAGTAAACAAGCGATTATATAAACTTCCCTTGGCTCTGCATCTATAAGTTTACGTTCTTCTATTAATTTAGGATTTTCTTTACCAAAGAAAATTTCTCGTAACATTGACAGTAGATAAATAGGAGTAAGTATTACACCTATAGCAGCTAAAGAAGCCATCACTACCCTAAACGGAAGGGTATACACTTCATCAGTAACAAATCCTGTAAATACCATCAATTCAGAAACAAATCCACTCATACCAGGCAAAGCTAGGGACGCCAGGGAGCAAGCAGTCCATAGGGCAAACATGATCCTCATTTTTTGTCCTACACCACTCATTTCATCAAGTTTAAGAGTCTTTGTTCTGTCATAGGTGGCACCAACAAGAAAAAATAAACTTGCACCGATTAATCCATGACTAACCATTTGCAGCATAGCTCCGCTTGTTCCAAGGCTACTAAAGCTCCCTATACCAATAAGAACGAAACCCATATGACTTATCGAACTATATGCAATTTTTCTTTTAAGATTTCTTTGAGCAAAAGAAGTTAATGCAGCATAAATTATATTGACTACCCCTAGAACTATTAATAATGGGGCAAATTGTGCATGAGCAACGGGTAATAATTGTGCATTAAATCTTAAAAGAGCATATCCTCCCATCTTTAATAAAATTCCTGCTAGAAGCATATGAACAGGAGCTGTAGCCTCTCCATGAGCATCTGGAAGCCAAGTATGAAGAGGTACGATTGGTAATTTTACTCCAAATGCTATTAGAAGCCCGACATAGCATAATATTTGGAATTTTTGACTAAAATCTTGAGCTGCCAAGTGAGAAAACTCAAAGTTAGGAATTTCTGTACCATAGAAACCCATTGCTAACGCTGCCAGAAGAATGAAGATAGAACTGCCAGCGGTATAAATAATGAATTTTGTTGCTGCATATTGTCGATTTTTGCCACCCCATATAGCCAGTAATAAATAAACGGGAATCAGCTCAAGTTCCCAAGTTAGAAAGAATAAAAGCATATCTTGAACGGCAAACACAGCAATTTGCCCACCATCCATAACCAATATCAAAAAGAAAAATAACTTTGGTTTGAACTTGACTGGCCATGCAGCAAGAACTGCTAAAGCAGTTATAAAACTAGTTAATAATATTAAGGGCATAGACATGCCATCAGCGCCAACAGACCAGGTAAGACCTAAATCAGGGAGCCAACTAATATTTTCTTTCAGTTGAACATTTTCATTACTAATATCAAAGCCATTTATATATGAACCTACAGTTATTAAAAAAGTTATTAATGCAATAGACAATGCAAACCATCTCACCTCTTTGCCATCCCCTTTATCTGGGAAAAAAGGTATCACAAATGCACTAGCAATTGGGAATAAAATTGAAGCAGATAACCAAGGGAAATTAGACAATCCAGCTCCCAATGTTCCCAACATTTGTGTCGCAAAATGTGTATAAAAATAAGTACTCAATTTAATAAGAAATTTATCTTAAATAAAGTCTAGAAATTTTCTGTATTTTTTCACCCCAATGGACAGTGAAGACACACAATTGTAATTAAGATACTTGTGGAGATTGAAAACCAAATATAGCAACTAGTAGAATTACACCACCAAAAACAATAAGAGCATAAAATTGAGCCCTGCCAGTCTCAAAATATTTTAAACCTTCTCCACTGCCTAAAGTTACAAGTCCAGTAAGATTTACGACTCCATCAACAACCTTAGAATCAACCTCTAAGACTTCTTTAGCAAGTTTTCTACTACCCTTAACAAAAAGTTTTTCATTAATATCATCTAGATACCATTTATTTACTAAAAATTGGTTAATACTAGGAAACCTTTCGGCAAATAAAACTGATAAATTAATTTTTTTCACAAAATATGCCTGATAAGCAATAATGATTCCAGCTAATGCAATAAGTACTGACGCAATTGCTAAAGGCAAAAATTCTTTTAATTCGAAGGCTTTTGCTGCAATCTCTGCCTCTTCAGGATCTAGTAAATTTGCAATTTTGCTATCCCATGGAAGTCCCATAAAACCGATAATTAAAGACGGTACAGCTAGAAATACTAAGGGAAATGTCATCGACCATGGTGACTCATGAATAGAGCCATGCTCTTCATGCTCTTCCTCATTTTCTTCATCTATGCTTGTTTTAGAGGCTATTAGAAGCTCTTTTTGCAATTCTTTATTCTCTCCTCTGAAATCTCCTTCAAATGTCAAGAAATAAAGCCTAAACATATAAAAAGCAGTCATACCAGCTGTTAGAAGTCCTACGAACCAAAAAGCTGGAAATGATATAAAAGCATTTCCGAGTATCTCGTCTTTACTCCAAAAACCTGCCAATGGGGGAATTCCACTAATTGCTACACAACCTATTAAAAATGTTACTGATGTATATGGCATTTTTTTTCTTAAACCGCCCATCAATCTCATATCTTGAGCCAATACAGGCTGATGTCCAACTACTTCCTCCATAGCATGTATTACTGAACCAGATCCCAAAAATAACATTGCTTTAAAGCAAGCATGAGTAACTAAATGAAAAATTCCTGCTACTGGTGCTCCACAACCCATTGCAAGCATCATATAACCAAGCTGAGAAACTGTGCTGTACGCTAAACCTTTTTTTAAATCCATTTGGGTCAAAGCTATAGAGGCTCCTAAGAAACAAGTAATGGTTCCAACTAAAGCGATAATAAATTGAATAGAGGGGAATATTGAGTACAAAGGTTGTAGCCTCGCTACAAGAAATATTCCTGCAGCAACCATTGTTGCAGCATGAATAAGAGCAGAAATAGGTGTAGGGCCTTCCATCGCATCAGGCAACCACACATGAAGAGGAAACTGAGCAGATTTTGCCATTGGCCCTAAAAAAACTAAAAAACAAAGTAGTAAAGCAGCCCAAATGGGTATCGAATTATCAGATATTGATTGCGAAATTCCAGTAGCTATTTCATTAAAATCAAAACTATTTGTTGCCCAAAACAGGCCAAGAATTCCTAGTAATAATCCAAAATCTCCAACTCTATTAACAACAAATGCTTTTTGTGCAGCGTGTGCAGCGCCATCCCTGTCATACCAAAAACCAACCAATAAGTAAGAACACATCCCGACTAATTCCCAAAAAACATAAATTTCTAATAAATTTGGACTAACTATTAATCCCATCATGGAACTACTGAATAATGCTAAATATGTAAAAAATCTCACATAACCTTTGTCATGAGCCATATAACCATGAGAGTAAATCATTACCAGCAAAGTTATTGTAGTTACTAACGCAAGCATTACACTACCCAAAGGATCAAGAACAAATCCCATTGGAATTGTGAAATCGCCAGCATTTGCCCATACAAATAATTTTTCAACTGGTTGATAACCACTAACTTGTTCAATTAGAGCTTTATAACTAATTACTGCAGAAATCCCAACTAAAGAAATAAGACCTACAGAAACTATTTCTCTTGAATTATTAATTTTCTTGTTGATGCTTATTAGTCCTAAGCCAGAAAGCACTGCTCCAATAAGTGGAAAAACAGGAATTAACCAGGCAATTTCTGAAGCTTGAGGCATGTTTTAAAGGGCTTGTAGTTTGATTTTAAACTGTCAATTGAAAAATTCAGACAAAAATGATGAATTAAATGTTTTTACAGCAATATTTATGTACTTATGAGACCACCAAAGTACTCCTATTGCAATCAATATACCAAGTTGAGAAAACCTAAAGAATTCTCTAATCTTAAATTCTTGCCTACCTTCAAGTATTGCCATAAAAGGAATTATGGAAGTATTTTTTTTAAACTTTTCAAATTCTTCTCCAAATCTATTTGATAATCTCTTATCCCCATGCCAAATTGCAAAAAGATGATGCAAAATTAAGCCAATAGAAGTTATTAATGTAAATGATGTTCCAATCCATAAAGTATGAGCAAAACACCAAATTATCTGACCAAATGCTTGTGGGTGTCTTGTGATTCTCATTATCCCAGTTCCATAAATTCGTACTTTAGGTTTTAAAAGCGACGGAATTTCTAACAAATTGTAAGTAGCGGGATATAAAAATAAAAAACTTATTGCAGTTAAGATCCAAACCACCATAAACACGAAATTATTACCTTGAAAATTCCATAATCTGATTCCGTCATATCTATGAGCCAAAAAATAACTAATCAAGATTACTGCAGATGGCAAACTTAAAAAAACAAAACATAACCGCCATAACCTCGGGCCCATAATAGATTCTGCCTTGATTCTTAAGGCAGCTCCACCACTATGAATTACAGCAAAAATCAAAATCAAAAATAAGATTATTAGAGAAGTTTTATGAGTCTCCATACATTTAAATTATTCAAAAAACTTTTGTTCTTAACAAGAATGCTTCTAAGCATTAGAATTATAAGTAATTGTAGGCATAATAGATGCCAGAATTACCATTTACACTCGACCAATTAAGAATATTAAAAGCTATTGCAGCTCAAGGAAGTTTTAAAAAAGCTGCAGACCTCTTATATGTGACCCAACCTGCAGTAAGTTTACAAATACAAAATCTAGAAAAACAACTTGAAATCACAATTTTCGACAGAGGTGGTAGGAAGGCTCTATTGACTGAAGCAGGGAGACTATTGCTTGATTATTGCGAACGAATTTTGAATCAATGCGACGAAGCTTGTAAAGCTATTGAAGATTTAAATAGCTTAAAAGGTGGAACCCTTGTGATTGGAGCCAGCCAAACAACTGGGACCTATTTAATGCCTAGAATGATAGGCCTATTCAGACAAAAATACCCTGATGTATCTGTTCAACTTCAGGTTCATAGTACTAGAAGGACTGGTTGGAGTGTCGCCAATGGACAAATTGACTTAGCTATTATTGGCGGACAATTACCTGGAGATTTAGAAAATTTGCTACAAGTAATTCCATATGCAACAGATGAGTTGGCATTAATTTTACCTTCTAAACACCCACTTTCCGCCAAAAAAGAGCTTCTAAAAGAAGACTTATACAAATTAAATTTTGTAACATTAGACTCTCAATCTACAACAAGAAAAGTGGTAGATAAACTTCTTCGAGATTCTGGGCTTGATGTTCAAAGATTAAAAATAGAGATGGAATTAAACTCTCTTGAAGCGATCAAAAATGCAGTTCAATCAGGTTTAGGGGCTTCTTTTTTGCCTGTTGTTTCTATTGAAAGAGAATTATCCGCTGGAACAATCCACAAAGCATTCGTTGCTGACTTGGAGGTTAAAAGAGAACTTAAATTAATTACTAATCCGTCAAGATATACATCAAGAGCATCAGAAGTCTTCAAGAAAAATATTCTTCCTCAATTTGCAAGTTTAGCAAGCCCTTTAAGAAGAATATAATTTTATCAAAACTGAATTGCTTCTTTGTTTATACCTACTCCGCCGTCTTCAGCTTGTCCATCGCCTTTTATTATAAATTTATTCTCGTTTACATCAGTCTGATAAACGCACTTAACTATTGGCTTATCTCTTATAGAACCAATATAAGCAAAAGTATTCATCCTTTGCTTACATTCTCTTACATCTTCGTTACTAATCGCTCCCTGTTTTTGTAAAACAGTCCAATTTTCTCTTCTGATTACACAACCTGGCTGAAGAGCTGGTTGCGTAACAAAACTCGTAGATGGATTCAGAGTTGTATACATTTCAACATCTATTACGAAAGCACTAGCTCCCCATTGTCTACAAAATTCAGGGTCTGGAACAGCCATATCCAATTGTTGTTGACTTGCTATATTTCCCTGTCCGCCATCTGTTGTACTAGTAATAGCACTCCCAATACCAACTCCTAAAATTAAGACTCCAGCAAGTATGGCAATAGTTCCTGTATTAATATTGATCTTTTGTTCAGAAGAACCAGGTAATCTCCCGTTTCTTTCTCCATACGAATCCATGTCTCTTGGATTTGGAGGATAATAACTTCTATTTGAGCCTCTCCTTGGCCTTCCATTAGGGGGTTGTCTATTCACAGCAATTCATTTGTCTTTGGTAAACCCATTGAATAATTCATTACTCTACAATCAGGGTTGTAACTTAGTTGACCTTTCTGAAGCAAGAATTTGATTAAACCTTCGATTTCAGATCCTATTTTTCGAAGTTCATAATCATCTAGATCCTTTCCTGATCTCTCTTTTATTAATTCATTGAATTTTTCATTAATTTTGTCTAGAGAATCTTCGTTCCAAATAAATTCGTTATCGGGATCTAGATCAAGAGTCAGTTTGTTGGGATGAAACTGTAATTCATTATCAACTACTTCAGCAGTAAAAATTCTTACATGTCTTGTAGTTGATTTTAAAAGCATTTTTTCCATAATTTTACAAAATAATCAACGAAAAAAACTATTATGTTCTAACTTTAATGTAGCTTATTAGTAAGTGTTAATTTATTTCTTGATTTAATAATGCGTGTTGTTATTGCTGGTGCAGGTTTAGCAGGTTTATCTTGTGCTAAATATTTAGTCGATAATGGACACATTCCTATCGTACTCGAAGCTAGAGATGTTCTTGGTGGTAAAGTTGCCGCATGGAAAGATGAAGATGGAGATTGGTATGAAACTGGTTTGCATATATTTTTTGGAGCCTACCCAAATATGTTGCAACTTTTTAAGGAATTAGATATTGAAGATAGACTCCAATGGAAAAGTCATTCAATGATTTTTAATCAGCCATCAGAGCCGGGTACTTACAGTAGATTTGACTTTCCCGATATACCTGCTCCTGTAAATGGAGTTTCGGCAATACTTAGCAATAATGATATGCTTTCATGGAACGAAAAGATTCTATTTGGATTAGGTTTAGTTCCTGCAATGTTGAGAGGCCAAAAGTACTTAGATAAATGTGATACGAAATCATGGACAGATTGGCTAAAGGAACACAATATTCCAGAAAGAGTTAATGATGAAGTGTTTATAGCTATGAGTAAAGCACTAAATTTCATTGGGCCGGATGAAATATCATCTACAGTTTTATTAACAGCACTAAACAGATTTTTACAAGAAAAAAATGGTTCTAAAATGGCATTCCTCGATGGAGCTCCTCCAGAAAGACTGTGCCAACCTATGGTTGATTATATAACTGCTCGTGGTGGAGAAGTTCACATGAATAGTCCATTGAGGCAAATCAACCTTAATGAAGACAGCAGTGTTAAAAGTTTTACTATTGCCTCTTTAGATGAAAACGAAAAGAAAGAGCTTACTGCCGATGCTTATGTCAGTGCAATGCCTGTAGATCTTTTTAAATTAATGATCCCCAATCAATGGAAAGGGTTAGACGCCTTTTCTAAATTAGATGGCTTAAATGGTGTGCCAGTCATCAATATCCACTTATGGTTTGACAAAAAATTGACAGATATTGACCATCTACTATTTAGCAGATCGCCACTTCTCAGTGTTTATGCAGATATGAGTATTACATGTAAAGAATACGAAGATCCAAATAGATCAATGCTTGAATTGGTTTTCGCACCAGCAAAAGATTGGATAAACAAAAGCGATCAAGACATCGTTGATGCGACTATGGAAGAGCTGAAGAAGTTATTCCCAACACATTTCATGGGTGAAGATAAGACAAAATTAAGAAAATACAAAGTTGTTAAAACTCCAAGATCTGTCTATAAGGCTGTTCCTGGTTGTCAAGCTTTTAGACCTAGTCAAAAATCCCCCATAAAAAACTTCTTCTTAGCTGGTGATTATACAATGCAAAAATATTTAGCATCTATGGAAGGAGCTGTTTTAAGTGGTAAATTATGCGCGGAATCAATTAATAAAGAGTATTCCAAAAAGCCTCAAAATGTTTCTTGATAACATTTACAAAATTTATTAAATTCAGCTAAAACTTTTTGAAAAATTCTATTTCTCAACTAGATCAAGCATATGAGATATGCCGAAAAGAAACTCAACAATGGGCTAAAACCTTTTATTTGGGAACTCTTCTATTACCTCACGAAAAGAGAAAAGCTATTTGGGCTATCTATGTATGGTGTAGAAGAACTGATGAAATAATGGATAGCGTAGAAGCCTCAACTAAATCTCAAGATGAGCTTTCAGATAATCTAGATGAATGGGAAGAAAATACTAAAAACGTATTTAAAGGGAATATTAAATCTGAATTAGATTCAGTTTTATTAGATACCATCGAGAAATATCCACAAAGTATTCAACCTTACCTAGACATGATAGAGGGCCAGAGAATGGATCTGAATAAATTTAGATACAAGAATTTTGATGAATTAAAACTTTATTGTTATAGAGTCGCAGGGACTGTTGGTTTAATGACTCAGAATGTTATGGGGATTGATAGCGCTTATACATCAGCCCCTTGGAGTGCTTTACCTGACCCTTCTGAAGCAGCAGTAGCTTTAGGTATCGCAAATCAATTAACAAACATTTTAAGGGATGTGGGAGAAGATAGACACAGAGGAAGAATTTATCTCCCACAAGAGGATATTGAAAAATTTAATTATTCTGAAGAAGAACTTCTAAAAGGAAAAATAAATAAGCAGTGGAAAGCACTGATGAACTTTCAATTAATAAGGGCTCGTGAATGGTTCCATAAGTCTGAGGATGGTATTAAGTGGCTATCTTCTGACGCGAGATGGCCAGTATGGACATCCTTACGTCTTTACAGAGGAATATTAGATTCTATTGAAAGGTTAGACTATGATGTTTTTAATAACAGGGCTTTTGTAAAAAATTCAGTAAAAGCTATCGAGATTCCAATATCTTTTTTAATTTCTCGAATTAAATAACTATGCAGGAGTTTTTTGATTAGCTAGCAAATCTTTTAATTTAGATAGTTCTCCAGCCCATCTTGGATCAGGAGCTTCTAAGTTAGGAGCATCACTGTGAACAATTTTCTTAAAGTCTTTCCTCTTCTTATTCTTATTTAATTTTCCACTATTTTTTTTATTTGAAGCAGAATCTTTCTTTTCTGATAGCTCTACTCTTAATTTAGAACCATTAAATTCAAAACCGTTTAACTTTTGAATTAATAAATTAGCATTATCTTCATTATTAGTTGTCGCAAAACCAAACCCCCTACATTCCTTAGTTTCTTTATCTAGAACTGCTTTAAATCTAATCGAATCAGAAACTGACTTTAAGAGTGTATCAAATTCTTTCGGATTAAATCCTTGAGGTAAGTTGCCAATGTAAATGCGAATACTCATAAATTTTTAAAAATGATTTTGAAGTCTGAACTTCTAAACAAAACTAAGCTATGTGTATTTAATCACATTTTGGCGCATTTTGTTCAATCCATCGCTTTGCTTTATAAATAGCTTCATCAAAATTATTCAATCTTTTATATGCAAGTTCCTTAGAAAGATACTGTAAAAGCTCGCCTAAGATAGGCCCTTCCTTTATTTTCAAATTTTTTTTAATTACATCACCATTAACTAAGTTTGAAGGATGAAATAATTTATCATCTTTGTCACGCCATCTATGAAGCCAATCTATTTGTAAGTTTTGAGGTAAGTAAAAAATAAAAGCTGGAAGAAACATCTCTAATTCTTGATGCAATTTGAATCTATCTAATTCATCTAACTGAGCGGTATTTTTTTTCTTCAAAAAAAAGTGCCATTTTCTTAATAACTTAGTTTTTGCAATTACAGCTTTACTAAATTCAAGTTTCTCTAAAGAAACAACATCTAAAATTTGAGTAATAAAAAATAATGGTAAAAAATTTTCTTTCTCTTCCTGATCCAGTTCTGCATAATTAATTTTCTCTAAATCCAAAAAAAAAGAATCTTCACATAAATTATTAATATCAAATATATTTAGTTTTTTTATCAACAAAACTGCATCAAGAGCATTTGCTCCATGCACTATTCTCCGTATTTCATAATTAATCCTCTCTTTAGCAACAAGATATAATTTCCCTTTATTGTTTTTTATAAATTCAACCAATTTTAGATCGACTTTGAAATTCAACTCTGAAACAAACCGAAAACTTCTTAAAATTCGTAACGGATCATTTATTAAATTGTTTTCAGAATGAGTTCTAAGCAAAGAAATCTCTAGATCTTTAAGACCATTTAATGGATCAAACAAAATCTTCTTATCAAATAAAAAAGCAATTGAATTTATCGAAAAGTCCCTACTTACTAGATCGCCCTCGATCGTGGAACAAATCTGATTAGTAATATCAATATAAATATGATTAAGTATAACTCTTACTACTTCTCTGTTTTCATCTAGAATTATAAATTTTGATCCAGTATTATCTGCAATCTTTTTCCCAATCTCAATTGCATTTAAAGGTACCACAATATCAACATCTACCTTTTCACTCTCTCTTCCCAAAATAATATCCCTTATATAACCACCAACCAAATATGATCTTTTAGGTAAAAAACCTAATATAAAATCCAAATTATGAAATTTAATACTTTTTTCTAATTCATCAATTATTAGTGTATGATCTTTGAGAAAGCTATTTTTCATTTTTTTATTTATTATGTGCATTTGCATCAACTGTAAATGGGTTGATAGATGTATCACATATCATGATGTTGAAGATAATCATGGTGTTGATCATATTTGTGATCTACCTGATTTTAAAGCAAAAAAACCATTCATTCATGTCAATATAGTTCAAGATAATAATGGTGATTATAAAACTGATTGGGATGTTCAATCTTGTGAGAGTTTTGCAAACGAATTTGGTAAATGGTCTAAGTGTAATCCAGGAATGGAATTACCTGTTTAAAGGTAATAGATGACAAATAAACTCAAAAAAAGAGAAAATTACTCTACATTAGTGATTCATAGCACAGACAATTCTTTTGGGTTTGGGTATAGAAAAAACAATAATAATGAATCTGATGAATTATTTATCAAAAAATTTGATAATGACCTCTGCAATAACTTAATTAATGATCTTAACAAATTCATTTCCAAAGAAAATTTACAAAAAATAAATAAGTTATCTGTCAGCATAGGGCCAGCAAATTTTAATGCTTCACGACTAATTGTAGTTTTAGCAAGAACTATCTCACAACAAATAAATTGTCCTTTAGATAGTTTTAGTTCATTTGAAATAATGGCAAAAAGAATTGCATCAAAAAATAATATCTTTACAAACAAAAAATCATTCTGGATTTACAAAAAATTGAAAAGGAAGGGTTTGATTGCAGGTAAATATGAAATTTGTCATAACGAAAACAACTCCTCGGATCTAGTCATTCAAGAAACAGTTTTACCAAAAATTGTCAAAGCACTTGATTTTAAAGAACTTTCTTTTGAAGCAGCTTACGATGATAAAAAAGATTTAAAAGAACTATTAGATTTATCAAATAAAAATTTATTAAATTTAAATCCAGATTCTTGGAGAAAAGTTTTACCTCTTTACCCTATTTCTCCAATTAACTAAAAAATCATCCAATCAAATTATTAATCTTATCTTGAAGGTGCATTGTTACAAAATTCAGATCATCTTTTGATGAACTTTGTGGAGGATGAACAGGTTTTCCCACTTTAATAACTATTTTTGAAAACAAAGGAATAAAGAATTTAAATCTTATTAACCTATGTGAATTAACTATTGCAACAGGCAATAATAATTTTTGATTTTTAAAGGCTAATAATGCTGCACCTTGTTTAGGCTTATTCACTCGACCATTTTTTTGACGCGTGCCATCAATAAAAATTCCAATACAATTATTATTTGATAATTTTTTACATGCTGTTTTAATAGTATTTTTATCCGCAATACCTCTTTTTACAGGATACGCTCCACAAGCATTGATAATAAAGCCGAGAAGAGGAATTTTAAAAAGCTCTGCTTTGGCCATAAAAGATATGTTACGTCCAAGAGCATGTCCTAATAGAGGAGGGTCAAGTAAAGAACCATGATTAGAGACCATGATAAAGGAATCTTTTTGCGGAATATTATCTCTACCTATTAATTGGCCTTTAAATACAAATTTATAAATAGGAAATACAAAAAGCTTACTAACTAATTCATAGATTATTTTTTGAATAGTATGATTGTTCATTCAAATTAATAAGATATTTGATCAGAAGATGAAACTTGAGAAATTTTTACATTTTTAATATGTCTTTTTACTAAACCGCTTAGTACATTAGAAGGGCCAATTTCAACAACCTGAAGATCACTATCTTTTGCCATTAAGTCCATAGTTTCTCGCCACCTCACTCCATTACACATTTGCTTTTCTAATCTGATTTTAAGCTCACTTGGGTCACTACAAATTGAAGGTTCATAATTGCTTATGACAGGGAAAGAGGGATTATTGAATTTAATCTTTTTCAAATACTCAGAAAATTTTGATGAAGGTTCATTCATAAATGGCGAATGAAATGCACCTGAAACATTTAATTTCAAGAATCTTTTACAAGAAATTTCTCTCGATAAATTATCTAATGCTTCAGAAGATCCTGATAAGACAACTTGGGAAGAGCTATTATCATTAGCAATTACAACATCATCAATTTTTTGTACTAATAAATCAAGTTGATTTCTATCAAAACCAATTACTGCAGCCATAGACCCTTTCCCAGCATTTACCATTAATTGAGACCTTTCTTTTATTAGAGAAACACAATCTTCGAATGAAAAAACATCCGCACAATATAGTGCAGTGATTTCTCCTAGACTGTGCCCAGCAACATAAGTTGGTTTAAATCCATTTTCCTTTAATGCATCTAATAAAATTGATTCAACTAAAAAAAGACAAATTTGTGTATTTCTTGTGTTATTTAAGTCAATATTAGGATTTGTAGGTTCAGTATTTAACTCACAAATTTCAAATAAATTCCTCTCAAATATTTCAGATGCATAACTAAACCTCTCTTTTGTGTTGGGCAAATTTTCAATTTGTTTTGCCATTCCAATTTTTTGCGAACCCTGTCCAGGGAATACCCATGCAACTGTCATAATGCTCCTTTTTTTTTAACCCCATTTAATTAGGGCTGCACCCCAACTTAACCCAGCACCAAAACCACTTGTAGCAATAATATCATTTTGTTTAATTCTATTATTTCTAATAGCCTCATCCATCACTAGTGGAATTGTTGCTGCTGAAGTATTACCATATTTTTCTAAATTGCTAAGAATTTTTTCTCCAGGAATTTTTAACCTGTCTCCTACAGAATCCAATATTCTTTGATTAGCTTGATGCAATACAAGCCAATCAACTTCATAGGAATTATAATTCATTTTTTTGAACAACTTTTCAAGAATTATAGGAACTTCTCTAACTGCAAATTTATACACTTCCTGACCATTCATCTGAATTGGAGAAAAAGCTCCACTTAAAAAATCAATGTTATCAATTATTGAATCCTTATTATTTTTTGATGGGAGATTGAGAAAAGAGCCTCTTTCTCCGTCAGTTCTGATATCAAAACCGATTAAATTATCATATTCATTGGTGGCTTCAATTGCTAATGCACCTGAACCATCTCCAAAGAGAATGCAACTTCTTCTATCATTCCAGTCAACAAAGCTTGATAATTGATCTGCCCCTATAACAATAGCCCTTTTAAAACTACCGCCTTTTAAAAATTGTGAGGCTGTAATTAAGGCAAATAAGAAACCACTGCATGCTGCAGTTAAATCGAAAGCCACAGCATTAGCTGCCCCTAATTTAGCTTGTATAGAGGGCGCTGATCCAAATAAATCATGCGGAGTAGAAGTAGCTAAAACAATCAAATCAATCGTTTTAATATCCCAATTAGCCATTTCTATAGCTGCTAGAGCCGCCTTATAACCCATCTCAGTAACATTATCTCCGAGGCTAGAGATCCTTCTCTCAGAAATGCCCGTTCTAGATTTTATCCATTCATTGCTCGTATCAACCTTTTGACTAATTTTTTCATTAGTCAGAATTTGATCAGGTACATAACTTCCGCTCCCCTTAAATGATACTCCAATCTGATTAAAATTTATTCCTTCCAAAAGAGTTTTTTAGTTACTTATATTAGTCAAACATAAATTTGACTCAATATGTTTTATGAATTTAAAACTTGAAGCTTTTGCAGTTGATTTAAATTATCCATAACACCATGATTAACTGCGGAGTGAGCCAAGCGAAGAGCACTAACCACTGATAAAGATTTGCTACTTCCATGACCAATAACGCAAATTCCATTTACCCCAAGTAATAAAGCTCCTCCATGTTCGGCATGATCTAACCTTTTCTTAATTCTGAGTAGATTACTTTTTAAAAAAGCTGAACCGACTTTTCCCCGTCTTCCTCGTGGCAGCTCAGATCTCAAAATATCTAATAAAACTCCTCCCACAGATTCAAGAAATTTCAATAATATATTTCCAGTAAATCCATCACAGACTACTACGTCGAAACTTCCTGATAATACATCTCGTCCTTCACAATTACCCCCAAAATCAAAACTTTTTTCAGAAGATAATAATTCAAATGTCTTTAGGGATAAATCATTACCTTTGCATTCTTCTTCTCCAATATTTAGTAGGCCAATTCTTGGTTTTTTTACTTGTAAAACATCTTTTGCATAAATGTTACCTAGAAGAGCAAATTGATGCAGATAAGATGGCTTGCAATCAGTATTTGCACCAACATCTAAAACCAATACCGGGCGAGTTTGATCCCTTGTTGGGAATAATGCTCCTATAGCTGGTCTATCTATCCCTTTCAATCTTCCAATTCTAAATATGGCGGAAGCCATCATGGCACCTGAATTACCAGCTGAGTAGACAGCTTCAGCTTTATTATTTCTAACTAAATCCATTGCAACGTTAATACTTGCATTTTTCCTTTTTCTAACTGCAGTAGCTTCTTCATTCATCCCAATAGGCTCTCCACTATCAATTAATTCAAGACGATGATTATCAATTTCATTTTCTAATAATTCTGCTAAACCAGTTTTTTCTGCTGTATCTTTAACTTTTTCAATATTGCCGACAAACTTTATATTTATTGGAAATCTGCTTATTGCTTCGAGACAACCCTCAAGAATTGGACCAGGAGCATGATCTCCACCCATCCCATCAACAGCGATCCAAATTCTATTAGATTGAGATTCCTCTACCCTATCTAAAATATTATCGTTATTTTGTAATCTTTTTAATGGGTCAAAAACTAATGGTTGTAATGTATTTTTTGCTATTGAACTAGCATTTGAAACAACACTGCTGGCAGTATTCACAACAGATTCAGCGCTTGAAACTACATTACCAGCAACATTACCTGCTACATTACTCGCAACATTACTAGCTGTGCTCACAACAGAACCAGCACCAGAAACCATATTACCCGCAACATTACTAGCCGTTGCTGCAGAACTAGCAGCTGTATCAACTAAGGAGGTTACTGCCGAATTTCTTTTATACCAAATAACTAATCTTCTAATAGCTCTGGACTTGTTAATTTTTTGCGCTGTTTCTTTCCCCATTTACTTACCATCAAAAGGAGAAATATCAACAATCCGTTGAAATAGATATCCTGTACCCCTTGCTGTCAAAATTAATTCAGGATTTGCTGGATCAGCCTCAAGTTTTGATCTTAATCTTGATATATGAACATCCACGACTCTTGTATCTACATGTCTCTCGGGGGTATATCCCCAAACTTCTTTCAAGATCTCTCCTCTACTAAATGGCTCTCCAGACCTACTTACCAAAAGCTCTAGGAGACTAAATTCCATTCCAGTTAATCTTATTCTCTCATCGCTTTTAAAAACTTGTCTTCGATTTGTATCAATTTTTATGTCCGTTACCAAAATTAATCCTGAATTTGGCATTCCAGGAATTTGTTCTTTGTCGATTCTTCTGAGAACGCACCTAATTCTAGCTTCTAACTCCTTTGGGCTGAATGGTTTCACTACATAATCATCAGCCCCTAATTCTAAACCTGTTATCCTATCTGCAACATCTCCTAGTGCAGTTAACATAACTATTGGAACATCAGAATCCTTCCTTAATTCTTGACAAACTCCATAACCATCTAGCTTTGGCATCATGACGTCAAGCACTACTAAATCTGGGTCATAATCCTTAAATAACTTTAGTGCTTCTTTACCATCACTTGCAGTTACAACTTTGTAGCCAATCATGGAGAGACGTGTCTCCAGAATTCTTCTGATACTTGCCTCGTCATCTGCGACAAGTATAGTTTCTTTAGTTTGACTAGATAGAGTCATTTGTTTCTATTAGCTAATCAGTAAGAGAATTTATTATTAACCTAATCTAACTTGTAGAGGGGCAATATCCCAAACATTCTAGTTCCATTACTTCATTAAGAAACTTAATGTCTAGCAAATTATCAACTTTTATTTGTCAGAATTGTGGATCTGAAACTACTCAATACTTTGGTAAATGTCTTAACTGTAATTCATGGAATTCCATTGTTGAAGAAATAAAAAGTAAGAGCTCTAAATATCAAGAAATAAAAGATATAAAAAAAAGTAAACAATCTATACCATTTAATGAGATCTCATCAAAAAAAATATCAAGATTCACAAGTGGTTTTAGGGAATTTGATCGAGTTCTTGGAGGTGGAATAGTACCTGGATCTGTTGTTTTACTGGGAGGAGAACCAGGTATAGGTAAAAGTACAATAGTTCTTCAATCAGCAGGAAAAATATCTATTAATGAGAAAGTTTTATATATAACTGCAGAAGAATCTTTAGAACAAGTAAAAATTAGATGGGAAAGATTAAATCAAAACAGCATTGATTTAAAAATTTTTGCAGAAACTAATTTGTCCATAATTATTGAAGAGATCAAACGTGTCAATCCAAGTTTCGCAATTATTGATAGTATTCAAGCCATCCATAATCATGAAATGCAAAGTTCTCCAGGATCGGTTTCTCAAGTTAGAGCATGTTCATCTGAATTGCAAAATCTTGCCAAAGACAATAATATTGCGCTTCTAATAATTGGTCATGTAACTAAAGATGGTGCTTTAGCGGGCCCTAAAACTCTAGAGCATTTAGTTGACACCGTAATAAACTTTGAAGGAGATAATATTTCCTCACATAGATTACTAAGAAGTATAAAAAATCGATTTGGTTCGACCTTCGAGATTGGAATTTTTGAAATGCTAGAAGAGGGTTTACGAGAGATAACAAACCCAAGTTCAATTTTTACAAATAAAGAAAATATTTCAGGTGTAACAACTACGATTACAAATGAAGGCACTCGACCATTAGCCGTGGATATACAAGCATTGGTAAATAAAACTTTTTACAGTAACCCAAGACGAACTACAACTGGAATAAGCATAAATAGATTGCATCAAATTCTAGCTGTTATTGAAAAACACGTAGGTATAAAATTATCTGAATTTGATTGTTATATAGCTACCGGTGGCGGTTTTGAGATCAATGATCCATCATCTGACTTAGGTGTAGCAATATCAATTTTATCAAGTTTGAAAAATATTCCCCCTTTAGCAAATAGCTCATTTATTGGGGAATTGGGTTTGAGCGGTCAGGTTAGAAAATCGAATAATCTTCGAACAAAGATAGAAGAAGCTGTAAGACTAGGGATCAAAAATATCGTAGTGCCAAAACTAGAGGAAGAACTAAATAATAATTTTCAAAATTTAATAAATATCAAAGAAATATCAAATATCAAAGAAGCAGTTGACTATTCTTTATCAGATTAAAAAAATTAGAGATACATATCGATTGAACTTCTTCCTGAGTTTTTCAACCAATTCTCAATATCTAAATAACCACCTGGATATAATCTCACTGCTTTAGACCAGACTTCAGCAGCTTTATCAAACCAAATATCTCTCTGATCTAAATCACCATTTTGCTCAGCATATCTTCCCCTTTTTTCATAAATCAAACCTATATTTTTAAGGCATGATGGCTGTTTGGGATTTTCTTCTAATGCTTTTTCATAAGTCTCAATAGAAAGATCCTCTTCACCATTACTCATATATATTATGGCCATATTTTTTAAAGTCTCACCTCTATCAATTTTATTTTCTTCAAGGAGTAAACTCTCTTTGTAATACTCTAATGCTTCCGAATAATCCCCATTATTTTGTGCAGCTAGCCCATCTCTGTAATAAATGTATGCTTTTTTTTCTTTCTCTGCAATAGGCATTATTTTTACAATTGATTCAGCAATTACAGTAAAAGCTTTATCGATAAAATTGTCTCTGTTTTGGTTACTAGGCACCGCTTTAAACTAATAAATTGTATATAATAAATTTAAAAATTAATATTTAAAAATTCTATTACATTTATTATTATAGTTAAAAAAAGGTCAAGCATTAATTTGCTTCAATAGTTAAAAAATGGACAGCATTCAATTAAGCATTACAGGAATGAAGTGCGGAGGTTGTGTTAGTACTGTTGAGAAAATTTTAAATAATTCTGATGGTATTGAAAATGTTTCTGTTAACTTACTAACTGAAAGTGCATATTTTGAAATTACCCATAAACGTATAGAAATAGAAACAATTCTCAAAAACCTAAAAGAAAATGGTTTCCCATCAAAGATTTACATAAATGATTTTTCAAAAAAAATAAATAGGGCAGAATTAGAAAAAAAAAAGAAGTGGAATAATCAATGGAAAAAACTAACTTTTGCTTTATTACTTTTATTATTTTCAGGTTTAGGTCATCTCGCAGAAGGAAGTTATATAAATTTTCCAATATTAGGAGATATATTTTTTCACGCTTCATTAGCAACATTGGCTCTATTATTTCCTGGCAGAGGAATAATTATTAATGGATTTAAATCGTTTATTAAGAACCGTCCGGATATGGATTCTCTTGTAGCTCTTGGCGTAACTAGCGCATATACAACAAGTCTCCTATCTTTAATATTTCCTGCCACTGGTTTTCCTTGTTTTTTTAATGAACCAGTTATGCTGTTAGGCTTTATATTGATTGGGCGTTTCTTAGAAGAAAGAGCAAGATACCAAACTGGTTCATCTATTGGAGAGCTATTAGATCTTCAACCTGAAATGGCAAATATCTACACAGAAGATAATCAAATAAAATCTATAAGAGTAAACACTTTAAGACCTGATCAAGAGATTCAAGTTTTGGCAGGCGACAGAGTACCTGCTGACTGCATTGTTAATCAAGGTAATTCATATGTTGATGTTTCGCATATTACTGGAGAATCCAAACCTATCGAGGTAAAAAAAGGTGAAAATATATCTAGTGGTTCTTTAAATCTTAATTCAACTCTTAGACTTAAAGTACAAAAGGTTGGAGGGGATTCTTCTCTAGCAAAACTAGTAAATCTTATTGAGTCTGTAAACTCTAGAAAACCTCGCATTCAAAGAATTGCTGATGAAATTGCAGGCAAATTTACTTACTTTGTACTTATTTTTGCTACTTTAACCTTCTTCTTTTGGTGGAAGGGAGCAAGAAATATTTGGCCAGATTTATTGAGTCATAATAATCAATTCATCACTCACTCAAGCCATACACTTCATAGTTCGCTTGGAAGTAATGCTGAGAATTTCCTTAGTTTAGCCATTCAATTGTCAATTGCTGTTTTAGTAATAGCTTGTCCTTGTGCATTAGGTTTAGCTACCCCAACTGTAATAACTGTCGCGTCAGGGAAAGCTGCAAAAAAAGGAGTTTTATTTAAAGGCGGGGACAAAATAGAGATGGCTTCAAAAATAAATCACATTATTTTTGACAAGACAGGTACCTTAACAAAAGGTAAACCTTTCATTGTTGATTATAAAAATAATGATAATCATTCATTTTTATTAAGAATAGCTGCCAGTTTAGAAAAGGAAAGCAGACATCCAATCGCAGATGCCTTAATTCAAGAGGCAAAAAAACAAAATTTAAGTTTATTTCCAATAAAAAAAATTTTCACTCATTCAGGTCGAGGTATTTCTGGAGAACTAGAGTCAATTGATGGACTTGTGAATATTGGAAATATTGAATGGCTACTAAGTCAAGGAATAATTATTGATAGTGATGCAAACAAAGTCATCGAAAATGAAGAAACAAAAACGAACACTATCATTGGAGTAAGTATCCAAGATAAGTTATTGGGCTTTATCTTCCTAGGAGATTCGCTCAGAGATGATTCAATTAAAACAGTTAAAAAATTAAGAGAAAACAAATTTAAAATTAATATTTTAAGTGGAGATAGGAAACAAACAGTTTTAGCCTTAGCAAAAAAAATTGGTTGTAAAGAAACAGAAGTAAAATGGGATCTTCTTCCTGAAATGAAGCTAAAGACTATAGAAAATTTTAAAATTAATAATAAAGTAGCAATGATTGGTGATGGTATTAATGATGTCCCAGCCTTAGCATCTTCAGACTTAGGAATTGCGGTGGGATCAGGGACCCAAATAGCCAAGGCAAATGCAGATATAGTATTGATGGGAGATCAGCTAAATGGATTACCCTACGCCTTTAATCTTGCAAAAAAAACTATAAGAAAAATAAAGCAAAATCTGACATGGGCTTTTGGTTACAACTTATTAGCTATCCCTTTAGCCGCAGGCATTCTATTCCCTAAATACGGTATTCTTCTTACTCCCTCAATAGCAGCATTATTGATGGCTATTAGCTCTATTACAGTTGTAATTAATGCTTTATCTTTGGATTAAATGAAAGGGAAATTTATCGTTATTGAGGGTATTGATGGATGTGGTAAAACTACCCAAATAGATGAACTATCTAAATGGCTGCCTAATAGTGGTCTAATACAGACAGGGTCTAAATTAATCACAACTAGAGAGCCAGGAGGCAGTCTTTTAGGGAAAAAACTTAGAAGATTGATTCTTGATAATAATGAAAATAACAAGCCTTCATCTCTTGCAGAATTATTACTTTATTCAGCAGATAGAGCCGAACACGTTTCCAAAATTATTTCACCTGCTTTAAATAACAATGATTGGGTAATAAGTGATAGATTTTGCGATTCCACCCTGGCTTATCAAGGCTATGGGAGAAATATAAATTTAGAAATAATTAAAAATATTGAATCTATTGTGTGTCAAGGAGAATCTCCTGATCTCACTATCTTCTTAGAAATTTCTCCAGAAGAGAGTATATTTCGAAGAAAAAATGAAATTCCAGACAGAATAGAATCAGAAGGTATTAGATTTTTAGAAAAAGTAAATGAAGGCTTTAAACTAATTGCCAAACAAAAAAACTGGAAAATAATATCTGCTTCACAAAATATTAAAACTATCTCAAATCAAATTAAAGAGACTTTGCTAAACACTTTTTCTAACAAAAAATGATTGAGATTAAAAAAAATAATTTTTTCTTGAATGAAGAAGTCAATACCAGCCTTAAAAACATAATTAAAAACAAATCATTTGCTAATGGTTATATATTTTATGGTGCTGAAGGAGTAGGAAAAAAGCAAACTGCTCTTCAATTTATAAAAGAAATTTTCAAACAGTCTTCAACAAGCGAAAATGTTGAAGAGAGAATTACAAACAATAACCACCCTGATTTTTTAATTATTGAACCAGATTCTCTTTTAGCAACTAAAAGTTCAGGAGGTGCCGATCTTGAAAAAACAATGAAAAGTGGATCTGAGATTATTAAAATTGCTCAAATACGTAATATCAAAACTTTTCTTAGTCAAAAATCAATTAACTCAGAAAAAAAAATTGTTTTAATTATTGATGCACACCTCTTAAACGAAGCAGCCTCAAATTGCCTTTTAAAAACCTTAGAAGAACCTAGTAACGGCATTTTTATTTTAATAACATCTAAATTAAACCTTCTTTTAGATACGATCATATCAAGATGTCAAATCGTCAGATTTCATTCTTTTTCTCGTAAACAAATAAAATCTATTTTGACAGAATATTTAGATACTTCTAAATTAAATACTCATACAAAATTAAAATTTGAAGATTTAATAAACTCTGCAAATGGATCTCCAAGTCAATTATTAAAAAATATTGAAATTTGGAATGATTACTCAGATGAAATTTTAAGTAAATTGGATTCTCCAATAAAAAAAAGTCTGGAAATATTAGAAATATCTAAATCAATATCTGAAAAATTAGAAATTTCTCAACAGATTTGTTTAGTAAATTTAATTCAAACTATTTGGTGGAGAAAAACAAAAAATATCGGTTTAGTTAAAAAACTTGAACGTTTAAAATACCTTTTAAGAAAAAACATTCAACCAAGGCTGGCATGGGAAATGACTTTTTTAAAAATTGCAATGGAAAATATATGAAATTAATCTAATGCTGAATTTATCAAGTCAGGATTTCTTGCTTGAATAAATTCTTGCCTAGCAGTTTCTACTTGAGAACCAATAGGTAACTCAAGACAATATCCAGCACCGTATACAGTTTTTATATAAATAGGTTTACGTGGATCGGGTTCGAGTTTAGTGCGTAAGTGTCTAATATGGACTCTTATTGTCTCAATATCATCATCAGGTTCATATCCCCATACTTCTTTAAGAATTAATGCTGGAGATACAGTTTGACCATGCCTCTGCAAAAGACAATGAAGCAGTTCAAATTCAAGATGGGTTAATCTAACAGGAGATTCAAACCATATAGCTTCAAATCTTTCCGGAACAAGGGTTAAGGGACCATAATTTAATATTTCTTGCTGGTTACTAGAATTTAATTGTGCTCTGTTGGTTCTTCTTAATAAAGCTTTTATGCGTACATGTAATTCTTCTAGATCAAATGGTTTAGTAATGTAATCATCTGCTCCAGAATTAAACCCGGTAACTTTATCTTTAAGGCCTCCTAATGCAGTTATCATTAAAATTGGTATATTTGATGTTCTTTCATCTCTTCTCAATCGCTGGCATAAAGTTAATCCATCAACACTTGGTAGCATTAAATCTAAGAGTATTAAATCTGGGGAATATTGAAGAGCTAATGCTTGTCCTTTAATTCCATCTTGAGCTTTTTGGACATCGAAACCAGAATGTTCTAAATGCCTAGCCACCAAATCACGCATATCACGATCGTCTTCAATTAAAAGGATGGAAATTTTCATATTTATGAACTATTAAATTAAAATTAAGTTTTAGTATTATGATTCTCTCAAGAATTTATAAAGATTGCTGAATTAGTGTAAACAATTTTATCAATTAGATTTACTAAACAACAAAGTGATAGCAGAGGATTAGATAGAAATTACAAATTTTTAAAAAGTTGAAATTTTAGAATTTCTTTCGATTCTATTTACTTTTTCTTAATAATCAAAGGATTACTAGAGGCAAATAATAGTTAAATTTGAAAGAATATCAAATCCCATATTTTCATTTAAGTTATTTAAAAATTAAATTCAATGGAGATTTTGATTTATCAAATAGGAAATCACTTAGTTTACAATTTTTAATTTCTCCAGAATGTTTAAACTAATAATTTTGTTTATATTAAATAAAATTTAAGTATCTATGAAAAAGAAGTCTATTATCTATTCAGATTTATCAAAAAAACAACTAGAAAATCTTAAAGAACTTTACATTCAAAAAAAAGTTGAATCGATGAGTCATAAGGAACTTAAACAATATGTACTAGAAATTATTTCCCATCAGATAAACGATACTATTGGCAAAGAAGAGGAAATGGAAGCATGGAAGGAAATGTCAGATTTTTTTGGAGAACAATTTGAAACAATTATCTTAGAAATACAAACAAAATACATCGACGATAAAAACGTAATTGAAACAGAAATAGACTCTCAGAAACAAAGAATAGAATTACTTGAAAGGAATAATTTCGATCAAGATAAAAAGGATATGTGGGATGACTAGAATTTCGTAAATGGGTTAGTAATTCAAACGATACAAAATACATCGATTATAAAAACGTAAAAATCAATCAAAGAACTGATTATATTTTCATTTGTTTGAGAGTCAGTAACTGTTCTAATTACTGTTCTTAAAATTAATACTTTTTTTATTTTAAAGTATTGTAAAAATAATATATACTTATTATTTTAAATGTTCTATATACTATGTTTAATAACATATCAAAATTACTCGATTATAGCTTGGCTAACCACTATTTAACAAAAAGAAGTCACAATAAAAAAAGTCACCTTTATTAGGGTAACTTTGGATGACTTTTTGAAATTTATAAACTCCCCGGGCGACTGTCGGGTCAAGCAAAAATGATAGCGTCTGACAGCATCTGATAGAGAAAATAAGGAAAAAACGATATTTTCACCTGCATATCACCTGCACATGTTTTTAATTTTTGAGAAACCCTGCAAACTCTTCATGAGGAACATAAAAAGTGATTTTCAAGACCCTCACTCTCTTTATAAGTAAATAAGTATCTTCGCTTTATGAATTTAAAAGTTTAACTTTAGCAGCAGTAAATTCTTCTTCAGTAAGTAATCCTTTTTCTTTTAAAGTTGCAAGTTTCTCAAGTTCATCTGAAATACTAAGTTGGTTTTTGGATTCAGTATTATGTTCTAATTTTTCAATATTTTTTTGACTTTTAATTTCATCCGCGTCCTGATTTGATCTTGCATCATCTTTGAGCGAAATTCCTGTCCAGGTAACTGTTGGTTTTTTAAATTTAAAATGACTATTCTCTTTTAATAAATTATTGAAAAGTAATGCTTTATCATCTGTTTCGTAAAACTCTGACCATTTTGGATATAGTTCTGAATCTTTAAAACTAAACATCATTTTATAAACAAAACGATCCAGTTCCAAACTTAATAGATCATTAATCTGATTAACAGTATCCTCTTGCATACAAGGAATTTCAAACTTAATATTTTCATCTTCAACTATCCATTGAATATCCCCTCCTTTTGCTGTCCAAAAGGTCTCATTTGTTCTATTAATTAATTTTCCAAGCAATAAAAATGTTGGGTAAGAGAAAATAATATAATCTTTTTCTTTCCATCGATATCTGTAATTGGAATAACCAACTCCAGGAATAAAACCCATTGCCACTCCTTTTGGAGAATATACTGAAAAAGTTAATCGCCTTGAAGTTAAAACTAAAGTACCTTCTCTTTTTATAACTTTATACTTACCATTTGCTTGCTTTTCAAACATTGTTGTTGCTTGTGAATCCTTAAACAAAGTTTTTTCGGAACCTTGCAACCTCATATATTGATTTGAATCTCTTTTTAAGAAATTATCTAGTTTAGTATTTTCTCTTTGGACACCATATTCATCAAAATCAGGTTTATCCATTTCTTCAAAAAAAGAAGTTAATTGCTTCTTATTTTAAATTAACTGTCAATATAAGAATTTATAAAAGGTGAACTCCCTGTCCCATATAAAAAATAAAAGGATAAAATCAAGAAATGGAAAGAGAAAAAGACTATGACAATGATGGTTTAGATCCATCAGAAGAATATTTTAGAAAAAAAGAAAAAAGCAGAGATGATGAGACATATTTTCCACCAGAAGAGTCAGAACCACCACACTATTAGAATTAAATCTTCTTTCACCTGCACGAAAAATAGATCTTCACCTTCAAATCACCTGCACAAAAAAGAATAATCTGGGATATCCTGATTTTTTCTGATTCTCTCACTTTCTCAAGAGTTAATTCACATCAATGAAAAAGACTTCAAGTGATAAAACCTGAAGTCTTGTGAACCCGTTATTGAACTCCCCGGGCGAGTTCCGAACAAGTGCTAAATGCAATGGTATGAAAGGATTTGAAAGGTATTTCTTTACATATAACGACCCTTACCCGAACATTACCCGAACTTTTTTAATCGAAAAATTTGCAACTATATTTTTAACAACATTATATTTGCATATTTTCAAATAAAGGATAATTTAAATTAATTATCAAATTTTCTAATGTTTCAAAGAGAAGAAAAAAAAGCAATTATAAAAATCATATTATTTTTCTTTTTTTTAGATCTTTCTTATTTAGGGAAAGATAAAGCAGCACTTATAGAAGCACTTTGGTTAATTATTTCTGTCCTTCTTTGTTTTGTTATTATTGGATTCATTCCTTTAATAATACTTTTAGTAAAAAGACAAACTAGATTATTTAAATACATCAAGGAATATGAATCAGCACCATGTGTTGGAGAGTAAGTAGAACATATTAAGTTTTTACCCGAACATAATTAAATTTAAACCAGAACATTACCCGAACATTTTTGAAAAAATAGTGAATATTTTTGATACGTTCTGAAAAGCATTTTGTGAAAGAACTATTCATAGACACAAAAAAGAGACTTATGAAAGTCCCTGCAAGTTTGTAAAGTGATTAGAAACTCCCCGGGCGGAATTTAGATCGATATTAAGTGGAAGTTACTGATTGAATCTGATGTAGGAAATGGATGATTTTCATAAATTTCCCGACCATTTCCCGACCATGAAAATTTTATTAGATAGACCCTTTTTAGGGGTCATTTTTGAGGTTCAAATTCCTCGTAATCCCTTGACATCATTGAAGAATTGTGGTATAATAACAAGGTATAAACGAAGGCAAAATCAGGATTCGTCAAGAGCAATTTATTGCTCAAATATATTTCCTCATCTATTAGATACGCTCAAATTTAAAACGAATATATTTACCCGTTTATTTACTCGTAGATTACAAAAATTTATTATGAATAACTTCAACGTAGAAGGCGATTTAGGTCGTCATCATTTGTCCATTTCTGGTGCTAGTGCAGAGTGTGGAATTTCAATATCAACTATTAACAGAATGGTAGAGCAAGGAACATATCCTCCAAAAGTAAAACTATCTGAAAAGAGGATTGCTTTTCTTGTTTATCAAATTGAGCAATGGTTACAAGGAGCAAGAGGAGGTTGGAAATAATGACTTCTATATTCTTCGCAGATTCAAATCCTAAAATTAGAAAGTTAAAGAATAATAAGTCATATCCTGTTCAACCTAAAAGTGGACTTTCGTTAGTTAAAAGGGGAACTTCAAAATATTTTGAAGGCAGAATGAGATTTCCATTTAATGCTTCTGGTAAAAAAGAATCAGTCAAAATTGGAGTATTTGAAAAAGAAATATTAGTAGAGGATGCTATTCACAAATGGAATGAAATAAAAGTATGGAGCAAAAACAACAATAAGAATCCAAAGTTATTTGGGAAAGTACAAAATGCAAGTGGAAAAACCTTCAAAGAAGTTGCTAATGAATATATGGATGAGGTTTATGTACATCGAGTAAAAGAAGAAACATTCAACGATAGAAAGAACAAAATAAATCAAGTATTGAGATATATCGGAGATGAAATGTTAATTGCAGATTTGCAGCGAGATAGAAGAGGAAGACCATACTGCAAAAAGATGCTGAAAACTGTTTTCCCTCATGCACCTGTCCAACTGACAAGGGTTAGACAACTAATGAGTTGGATTTTTGGTTACGCAGAAAGGGAAGAATACATCCAACAAGACCAAAATCCTCTATACATTAAATTTGATTGGGAAACAGGTACTAAAAGGAGAGTTTCAGAAAAAACATTCGCTGATACAATCACATCAAAATCCTGGGGGATGCTTCCTAAGTTCCTTAAGACAGTTAATGCAAACGAATGTAATGGATCTGTAGTTACTGACTTAGCAACTAAAGCACATCTTCTTATGTGTATCCGATCAGCGGTAATTGTGTGTTTGGAATGGGATTGGTATGACCCTGAAGAAGATCAATGGGTCATTCCTCCTGAATGTAAAGGATTGAAGAATAAGAGAGAACAACTTGAAAGTGGATCTTGTGAAAAACACATTATTCCTTCGACACCTGAAATCAATCAACTGATGAAGAAACTAAAAGCAGAAACTGGATGGCAAAAGTATTGCTTTCCTTCATTGGGTGGGCAAAAGAATCCTCACTTAGGAGAATCAACTATCAACAACCATTTCAGAAATCTAGGTTGGAAAGGTAAACAAACTGCTCATCAATGGAGAAGTGTGATTACAACATTAGGAATTGAAAGATCAGATCTTGATTATGAAGTAATTGATCGTCAATTAGGAAGAAAAGGTCATCTAAATGGAACTAGGGGTCATTATGATCGTTCAACACTTCTAGAAAAGAGAAAGGAGTTTATGAAATGGTGGTCTAAATCCCTTATTCAGGAGGGATTAATTATTTAAAAAAAATGAGGTAGAGGGATAAAAACCTCTACCCCAATTTTATTCTGGGGATTATTTTTGAAACAGATTAATCAGGAGTACCCCTTTTATTTATTGCACCTTTGGGTAACACTTTATAGTTTAGATCTGATTATGGATGTTAAAACGGTGTTCATGTATTGTTCATGCCAGTTTTAAAGGAGAGTTTAAAAGGCAATAGCAAGTATGGTTTCTGCATGACGCTCCTCTCCCAACCTTGTCTTTACTTATCCTATGAATCATAAGGAATAAGAATTGCCTCTTTTAATTAATTGTTCGTGCAGTTTTAAGGGAGGACGTACTAGGTAACTGCACTTCTTCTAAGCATTGCTTCCCATTGAGCAGCAACTTCTCTTTCTGCCTGTTCAATGATTGTTAATCCTGAATAATTGATTTTAATGTAATTCTCAATCGCCAGTTCAATAAACCTTCTCTTAGCCGTAGTTTCATTAAATGGATTTGGTCTCTTACTCTTTGGTATCTCAGTAATTGCCTTATTGAGTTTCTGTTCCAGAACTCCATTTTCTATATTCACTTTAATTGTCATAGAAGTTCCATTCTCCTTTTGTACTCATCTCTGACTAATGACCGATGTAACTGTGAATAGGTGTATCCGTAGTAGTTCATCAATTTAGAACTCATCTTGTCTATAAGTTCTACCTCTCTTTGAGGTATGGATATATGTCTCTTGGAATAGATTGGTTTATCTAATACGGTGTCCATAAATTACTCCTTAATTGGTGATAAAGAAAAACCTGAAAGAACCACTATCTAGTCATAACGCTCTAAGACAACAAAACAGTTCCTAGTTTTAAATGTATTTAATTACCTTTATTTATATGTTTCTTGAGTATTTCCCCAATAGGTACTCTCAGGTGTTCTGTTCTTTAAGGGAATTGAGTGTGTTATATCAACCCACTCTATCTATATAAATTGCACATCAAATATCAGATCTCGTTTACAAACGCTAACAATTAATCATTATTATGGGATACAAGTTTCACACAGAACAATCAATAGAAGAACCATTCTTCCTTGAAATGGTTCAACAATTCAATGGTAAGAGGGTAAGAGAGGTTAATAATTACTCTGCATACCTCGTTCAATGCCCTTGCTGTCAAAAGAAGAAGGCAATATTTGGACGTTCAAGGGATAGAGATACCTTTGTTTTACTTTGTCCAGTTGATATATGTGACAACAAAGGAGGTTTAGTCCTTCACGAAGTAATTAAAAGGTATGGAGGAGGGGACATATTTGATAGATGGAGGCAAGCAAGATGGCAAACAACTTATACCGATAAATGGAAAGGCATTAAAAACAGAGTGCCTTATGAAGATAGAAAACCCAAAAAAAGAAGAACCTTTGAAGATAAGTTGGATGTAAAGACGCAAACTTCATTCATAAGAGTCACTGGTGAGAGTCCTGATTTAGGATGCCGACCAACTAATCCGTAACTGCTCCGCAATAGTGATTATCTTTTCCGTAATAATTTTGCGGGATTAATATTTATAGAACCTCAGAACTGAAACCTTTAACTTAATTGACAGTCGATCTAAAATTGGAGGGATAAGACACTCTTTATTTAATGCGTAAATTATTAATACCTTTATTAGCTGGTCTTGCTTTACCTACTGCTGTTAATGCTGAAACTTGGTGGTTAATGGCTGCAGGTAAATTCAATCAAGCAGCTGGTTCTACTGCACATAATTGGGCTATTCCAACAAATTCAGAACAAGAATGTGAATTTGCTGGTCAGAAGTTTTTAAATGGTCAATATCCAAATACAATCGGTACAAAGGCAAGAGGTTACGTTTGCGTTAAAGGAAAATAAATGAAGCGTTTTATTCTTCTTGCAAGCTTAGCTTTATTTTCCCCTTTGGGTAATTTGGTAAAAGCTGATTTTGGAGAAGCTAGTTTTCCCGAGAATTATTTTCTAGATGGTCCAAAAAGCTATCACGATGGGTGGTGTAGGTTTCTAAATAACGAATGTAGAATAAGATTTCAGGGAAACGCTATGTGGGTAGAAGGAGTTGGAGGTATATATTTAGATCAATTTACGAACTACCGATATGATACTGATCGACCAAATCAAGCTTTATTTGGCAGTGGTGAACACTATAACTACATTACCTATACCTCTAAGAATGGCATCAAAAGAGAAGCATTGTTCCTTTTTGCTAATAGCAAAGCTCAAAAAGATTTCTCAAGAGCTTTGATGAGATGGGTAGATCAAGATGGCAGACCTATTCCAAATTATAAATTACCTAACAGTCAAGGACCTCAAGATACTCAAGGTAGAGATGGAGGTTTGAACCCATATGAAAACCCCTTGATTATCGATTTTATGAAAAAAACTACTAATGAGAAAAAAGGGAAGATAGGAAATATTAATTGCGATTCTCCTGTTTGGAAAAATAAACCTAGATGTAATTAATGAAACGCTTACTACTTGAATGACCAAACTTAAAATAAGTGAATTTAGCCATTGGAACTCTGGAGATGTTCTTCAGAATATTGTTCGTGGTCCATACGCTGAGTGGTTAATTCATCATGCTTTAGGAATCGATACAGGAGAGCATCGTTATCCTTGGGCTGAGTTTGATGTCTCATACAAAAACACAGGATTAGAAGTTAAGGCAGCTGCTTATTTTCAAAGATGGGAACAAAAGAAACCTTCAATTGTTTTTCCTACACCTAAGAAACAAAGAAATGGAGCTGGATTTGTTTTCTGTTTGTTAGGTCAAGAAGATGATTGGATCACAAGAAGAGAACCTGATCCACTTGATATGTCTGAATGGATTTTCTGGGTTGTCGCTACTAAAGACCTTCCTGAGAGCGAATCTATTTCTCTAATCCCTTTTAAAAAACTTTATGGAGAAGGTATTAGGTTTGATGAGATTCGAGCAGAAGTAGATAAATTAATTAATTAATTAATTGACAGTCGATCTAAAATTAGAGGGATAAAACCCTCTATTTTTATGAACACACTCATAATTTCAACTTTTAGCTGCACATTTGAAGAATTTAAAACCGACGTTACTGGATTTATAACAGCTATGGGTAAGGAAGTAGTGTCAGAATATGAGTTCGTCCAAGCTGGCGAGCATAAATCTCATTTACTTATGAACGTCTTAGATATGGATGCACTTTGTACTGAAATGTCATCAGATGAAGCGAAAGAATGGGATAAAAAAAATAATTGTAAGGATACTGTATATTCAATTGAGCTTGTTGAATAAATGAAACGCTTATTACTTGCACCGCTATATTAAATACGATTGACAGTCGATCTAAAATAAGGGGCAACTAGCTCCTTTTTTTATGGAAGCAAATAAAAATAAGAATCTAGGAAATGCAGGTGAATTTTATGTATTAGCACAGTTAGCACAGAGGGGTTATATCGCAGGTAAAACAGATGATGGGACAACATTAATAGATGTCATAGCAACTAATCCAGAGAATCTAAGCACAGTAAATATACAAGTTAAAACAAGAACAATTGATGGTAGGAAAAGTTCTTGGATGATGGGAAGAAAAAATGAGCAAATACATAAGAATCTTTGGTATGTAGTAGTAGAAATAGGAGCAAATGATGTATTGCCTAACTTTTTTATTTTTAAAAGTTCTGAAGTGAGTAATTGTATAAAAGAAACATTAAAAGAATATATGAATACTCCCAAGAAAGATGGAGGTCAAAGAATAGATAAAGGTATAAGACATTTTGAACCAAGCGAAAAGTTCAAAGAAGAAAGAAAAGACAACTGGGAAATTCTGTTTCAACAACCTTAAGGTAATGGAAACAGAATTTACTATTCCTAAAACATGGCATTATTACACTTTTGTGATTAATTTAATGTTCAGAAAGGGTGTTCGGTTGCTTATATGTTATAATTTCAGTAACAGTAATGGTAACTGAAACAAATGAACAAAGTAATAGGTTATGCAAGAGTTAGTTCTGCGAGTGGAACTCAGACAGTAGATGCTCAAGTTGAGAAACTAAAAGAGAGTGGATGTGATCTTATCTTTTCTGAAACAATAAGCACTAGGAAGGCGGAACAAGAAAGACCAGAACTAATGAAATGCCTAGCATCACTTAGAAAGGGAGATACCTTGAAAATTGCAACTCTCAGCAGAATCGGGAGAACCCAAAGAGAGGTCATAAACAGATTAAATGACTTACAGGCAGAGGGTATTAACTTAGTTACGCTTGATGGTTTAGTTAATACTGAAGCACTTGGTAAGTTCGCACCTATCTTGATTGGGTTATTAACAGGATTAAATGAGGTAGAGAGAGATTTAATAACTGAGAGAGTCAATGCTTCAGTAGAGTTCAGAAGAAAAACAGGAGGAGATCTTGGAGGTAGACCAAAAACAAGTGAGAAAAAAGAAAAATTAGTTCTTAGATTAAGAGATGAAGGAGAAAGTTATAGAGGTATAAGAGAGCAAACTGGTTTAGGATTAGCAACTATAAGAAGAATTATTGCCGATAGAGATGCATTACTTGAACAATCAGAACAAGTTGAGGCATTAAGGAAATGAAGAAAGAACATAATTATGCAGGTGGATTATCTAATTACATTGTTTTGAAAGAAGAGAAGGAAGTGATCTTTTATTTGCATAATCCCTATCCAGATTGCTTGGAAATTCCTGCAATAATGAAGTCAAGGTTCCCAGAGGATTACAAGAGCATAGTTGTGAATTCTTTGGATGAGTTTAAAAAATATGGAGAAAAAGCATGACTAAATGGAATGACAAATCTTGGCAGAAAGAGTTCTTGAATATGAAATCTCATTCGCCTTCAGATGCAAAACTCTTAATGGGTGGTGTTAAAGGATTAAAAGATGCTTGGCGTTTAGGTGTTCTACATGTTGAATACGAAAGATTGAAGAAAGCACAAGAGCAGCAACAGCAATGAAAGAAGAAATAGATTGGAAAAAAGAACTACTAGAAAGTAGAAAGTTCAATAATAAATTTTCAAAGAATATATTAGAAAATGGTGCAAAGAATTATATGCAAGGAATCTATATGGGTTATATGTACCATAGATGGAAAAAGATTAGAAGTTGAGATCTTCCCGACCATGAAAAGTCATTTCCCGACCATTTCCCGACCATTAAAAAGGAGAATATGGTGTAACCTGAAAACGTATGATTTATCCTTTTTCTACAAAAGCCAGATCAGCACTAAAAAAGACATCATATGAAATCACATGATGTCTACCATAGATAAGATTCAACCGAAAGAAACTCCCCGGGCGGGATTCGAACCTGCGACCAATCGATTAACAGTCGATCGCTCTACCGCTGAGCTACCGAGGAATATAAGATGAATTTAGCTCTTTAAAGTACCTTATGACAAGTACAAAGGTTAATTATATTGAAATTTTGATGGTTCATGCCAGCTAGATAAAAAACCATCTTTCAACTCTGCTACTGCATCAGCATAAGTTAATTCTTCATAACGATGAGTAATCCACAAAGCTGATAAGGGTTTTTCTGGGTCACTTGTAAGATTTTTAATAGTTTGTAAAACTTTTAATTGGCTAGTTTGATCAAGTAATGCTGTAGGCTCATCTAAAAGAATAAAATTTCTGTTACTAATAAGAGCGCATGCAATAGTTAAGCGTTGTTTTTGTCCACCGCTCAAAGTATGAACTGGCCTTTTTTCAAAACCATTCATTCCTACCTGATCAAGTACATATGCAATTTTTTTATTAATTTCATTTTGACTTATATTTTGATTAATGTTTATCAGAAGTTCACTCCTGCAATTTGGCATCAATATTTGATGATCAGGGTTTTGAAACACCATGCCAATATTTGCATTCAAATCAATGACACCATTTTGGGGTTTGATTATTCCATTGATTAATTTTAAAAGAGTACTTTTGCCGCTTCCGTTTTTACCTACGACCATCCAAAATCCAGGTTTTTTTATTGAGAAGTTACATTTAAAAATTAAATTTTCTTTTTTCCCAGGATATGAAAAAGAAACATCTTTAAATTTTATATGAGCTATTTCATTTTCAAGGGCATTTCGCATTAATTCTATCAATCTATGTTGAGAGAAAAACCTGGTCTTTTAGCTCCTCCTGCTACTGAAGATTTTTCATATATCTGAACAGAAATGATTTCGTTAGCTCTAACAGCAATTAATTTATCTTGTACTTTGTCACATCTTAGTTCGATCAAGTTTGAGGCTTCTAAAGTTTCATTCATAGAACTTTTTATTTCATCATAAATTTGTTTCACATCGTCAAATTCTTTCTTCTGAATTGAAATTGGAAAAGGTGAATATCTCAGACTTAGTTCCAGCGAATACATAATAATTATGTGACTACTTAATATAATAATAAATGTTTTTACATACGAAGTTATTTAAATTAAATTCTTTTGAGAAAATTATATAAAAGATCTTTAAATACAATTATTATGAATATAGGAGATTGTATTTTGCATTTAAAAAATAATTTCATGGAAATAGCAAATGATATAACTTCTCTAGTTGGAAATACACCGTTAGTTAAATTAAATCGAATCAGAAAGTATTTTGATTGTTATCCAGAAATAATAGCTAAACTAGAAAGTTTCAATCCATCAGCTTCCGTTAAGGATCGGATCGCTTATTCGATGTTATGTAAAGCTGAAAAGGAAGGATTAATAACACCAGATAAAACAACGTTAATTGAAGCAACAAGTGGGAATACTGGCATCGCATTAGCAATGGTTGCTGCAGCAAAAGGCTATAAATTGATATTAACTATGCCTGATACGATGAGTATTGAGAGAAGGGCAATGTTGAGAGCATATGGAGCTGAATTACAGCTAACGCCAGGTAAAGACGGAATGAAAGGAGCTTTGGATTTAGCTAATGAGTTATCTTCAACCATCGAATATAGCTATCAATTTAATCAGTTTGAAAACTTTGCTAATCCAGATATTCATGAAAAAACAACTGCTCAAGAAATATGGTCTCAATCCAATAACAATTTAGATGGACTAGTTACAGGAGTAGGCACGGGAGGAACAATTACTGGTTGCGCACGTTTTTTGAAAAAAGTTAATCCAGATTGCAAAATTTATGCTGTAGAGCCCAAACAAAGTGCTGTGATTTCAGGAGAAAAAGCAGGATCTCATTCGATTCAAGGAATAGGAGCAGGTTTCATACCGAAAGTACTTAATACTAAATTAATTGATGAAATCATAAAAATAGATGACGATGAAGCATTTTATTATGGCCGTTTATTAGCTCGATTGGAAGGTCTTTTATCTGGCATCAGCAGCGGTGCTGCTTTAGCAGCAACCATTAAGATTGGCAAAAGAAAAGAACTAATGAATAAGAGATTAATAGTTATTCTTCCAAGTTTTGGAGAAAGATATTTATCAACAGCAATGTTTGAATCGAATACCTCAATTCAAGCCAGAAAAGATGGTTATCTCTAATGCATAATTTATAAAAATGGAAAAAAATTTATATGAAATATTAGGTCTCAAAAAAAATGCAACCAAAATTGAAATCAAATCTTCATATCGCTCTTTAGTTAAGCAACATCATCCTGATGCAGGAGGCGAAAAAGAACGATTTCTTGCAATACAAAATGCCTGGGAAATTCTAAACGACCCTATCAAAAAAAAACATTATGATAGCAGTTTCTTCTCTTCTAATACATCTTTTGATTCATTAAATGAAAATTGGGAAGAGAAATTTAATTCAAAAAAATATAATTCTTCAATCAAAGATAAAGAAATTGAAACATGGATTAAAGAAATTTACACTCCAATCAATAGATTAATTAGTCAAATAATTAAACCTTTGAAAACCGAAATAAAAGAACTATCTGCGGACCCATATGATGACAAACTAATGGAAAATTTTTGCATTTACATAAGTCTTTCACAAAAGAAAATAGAAAAAGTTGAAAAAATTTATAACAAAAAAATAGTTCCAAAGTCTATTTCAGCTTTAGGCCTCGATCTTTATCATTGTTTTTCACAAGTTAAAGATGCGCTATCAGAATTTGATAGATATACACAAGGATACGTAGATAATTATTTATTTGATGGCAAAGAAATGATAAAAGAAGCAAAAAGAATACAATCAAAGATGTCTATAGAGAAAAAAAATAAAAACTTTTAGATATAAAAATTTTATTGAGTATATTCTTTAAGTTGATCTAATTTCAACCAAACATCTGGAACAGGTCTGCGCCATCGAACTTGGGCATATTCGTCTTTGACTGAAAGAATCTCTCCAGGACCTTCAAAGACGTAATTAGGTAGATCATCATCACTGGCTAGCGCTTCGATACTTTTTATATAATTTTCTCTATCGACAAAAACTAAGCTGCCTTTCTTGAGAGGTTTCTTTGGAATAGAATCTGTCATAATAAATTCAAGAAAGTTATTTGAAATCCATTATACAAAAACTTGTTTGAAAACTATTGAAAAAAATTTATACCGGAATAATAATTACAAACGTCTAAAAAATTTAATAGCCTTAAATGATAAACATCTATAAAATATGCGTCTTTTACTACTTGGCTGCACTGGATTTGTTGGTAAAGAATTAGTACCAACACTACTCAATGAAAATCACGAAATATACATTGTAAGTAGAAAACCCATTAGTAAATTAAAGCTTGATTTAGATTTCAATAAGTTTAAATTTTTTCAAATAGATTTATCAAAAGAAAAAAACTGGAATAACGAAAATCTTATAAATATTTTAAGAGAAACAGATGGAATTATTAACTTGATGGGAGAACCAATAGCAGAAAAAAAATGGACTTCTGAACAAAAACAGGAGATTGAAAATAGTCGTATTAAGACCACGAAATTTATGATGAAGACCCTTAAAAATTTAAAAATAAACCCAAAAGTCATTATAAATGGATCAGCTATAGGTTATTACGGTACAAGTTTGTCTAGTGAATTCACTGAAAATAGTCCTGGAGGAAAAGACTTTTTATCTAATCTTTGCAAAAAATGGGAAGCGGTCGCTGCTGAAAAACCATTTTTCTCAAGGTTAGTTATTTTTAGAATTGGAATTGTTCTAGAGAAAGACGGAGGTGCATTAGGAAAAATGCTCCCTATATTTAAAGTTGGATTAGGTGGGCCAATTGGAGATGGGAAGCAATGGATGAGTTGGATTCATAGAACTGATTTATGTGCATTAATTATTCAAGCATTAGTTGATAAAAAATATTCGGGAGTATTTAATGCTGTTGCACCAAATCCAGTATTAATGAGAGAATTTTCTCAGACTTTAGGCAAATGTCTGAATAGACCTAATTTACTTCCAGTGCCTGGAGCTGTTTTGAAAATATTGTTAGGAGATGGAGCGAAAGTTGTTTTAGAAGGACAAAAAGTAATTAGCAGTAAAATCAAAAATTATAATTTTAAATATCCTCTTCTTGAGAAAGCAATTTACGCCTCCACCAAGAATTAATACCGTTTACTAAAGCACCAATAATAAGAATTGTTATCAATGGAACTACAAGAGGATTCCAAACTATCTGAATAAAATTAATAAAAATAAATATCCCATTAAATTGCATGATGATTGCAAAAATAAAAAATATTGCAAAAAAAATGACTGTAAATAAATTTATTAATAACAAATTATCGATAATTTGTTTTAACTTATTTTGATTATTCTCCTTAGTCATTTTTTATAACAACATTCATATCATCAACCATTTTAAGACAAGCTTTGTTTTCACCCAGTCTTTTTTTAGCATTTTCATTACATGAGATCATAAACTTCTTATTTAGCTGTATAAGGTATATTATTTTTATGATCAATTTAATTGTTTGATTGATTTGATCATTTTTGTCTTTATAATTACTGGCACAAAAAACATATTTTCCAAGCAAACGTCTTTGCGCTTCTGCAAAAGTTTTTGTAAATTGTGGACCTTTACCTTCAATCTGAATAACCGGTTTTCCTAATCCAATCGCTTGCTCTGCTGCTGTTCCTGCCATGCTAATACAGCATCTACTTTTCAATAATATTTTGTCAAAATTATTCCAATATATATTCACTTCTAAAAATTTATATTGAAATTTCAAGAGATTATTATCTTTTATATTTTCTATTTTTAACCATCCTCTTTTTTGAAATATCTCCTTTATTTTTGATGAAGATAGAGCATTAACTATTGCAAAATTAAACTGAATTTTTTGGAAATATCTCAAATCTGACAATTTCTCTAGTACCTCCAAAATCAAAACAAAATTATCTAAAATCTCAGGGAATCTACTTCCTGGAAATAATCCAATACTAAATTCAGATTCCATTTGTTTTTTATCTCTCGAAAAAAACTTATCCATAAATGGATTTCCCAAAAAAGATACTTTTTTCTTTAATTGAAAAGTTAAATCATTCGCTGTCATTAAATCTCTGGTATATATTTTTTTTGACTTCTTGGAGAGCAAGAAAAATTTAGAGGGCCATGGCAATTTTAACTTCCCTTCATAATGACTAGAGTAAGCAACTAGATATGTAAAAAAATCTTTCTTACAAATCCATGCAAAAAAAACTGACACAATATCTCCAACTACAAAAAAGTAATCATATTTTTTTCTTATTTTATAAGTTAAATATAATCTTTTTATAAGATAAAATAATTCCCCTCCAAATATCTCAGTTAGTCTTCCCTTGAAAGTATTATAACCAATTCCTCCAGTACTAAATTCTTTGGTTTTTCCAATAACCTTAATTTTTTCTTTTGCGTAATGGTTTCCTTTACCAACAATTGGCAAAGCATGAACAGTATAACCACTTTTTGCTAATTGCCTAGCTATTAAACTCCCAGATAGATCTTCTCCATGCCCATTACTTAATATTAAAATTTTAAACAATTTAAAATTCCAACCATTTTTTAACTTTAGTTAACTCAGGCCAATCTGGATATCTACTTAATCCGTCTTCAACAGATTCTTTCAACTCACTTTTCACATCAGGCATCATAATAGACATTTTTTTTATTAATTCAATATGATCCCTAACACCTTTATTATTGGTAGCCAAAAGAGCTAAAGACAAATTCATTCTTGCTTGTGGATCTTGCTGATTTAATCGAACAGCTTGTCTTGCAGCCGCCAAGGCTTCTTCATTATTTTTCAACAGTAATTGAAGCCATGATAGACAAGTCCAAGCAGCAAAATGATTTGGTATTTGCTGTATGATTTTTTGAAAATCTTGAACGATTGGAATTAAATCTTGCCCTGCTTTATATCTTGATAAAGCAGCATTAAAATCCTCTTCGATGGGATTAATTTCGTTATTCATTATTTATTAAACTGCAAAAGAACTTCCACAGCCGCAAGTTTGAGAGGCATTGGGATTTACAAAATTAAAGCCACCTCCAATTAATTCCTTACTAAAATCTAGCTGCATTCCATAAATATACAAAAGACTTTTAGGATCACAAACAACTTGAAAGCTTTGATCAGCTTTTAATGAATAATCATAAACTTTATCATCAGGATTTATTTCATCAGTACCTATAAAATCCATCGTATAACTCATCCCACTACAACCGCCAGATCTTACTCCTACCCTTAGTGCTTTTTTATCACTTTGGCCCTTCAATAAATTTGAAATTTGTTCTATAGCATCATTCGTAATTAAGATACCTTTGCCATCATCAGAATTTTTAATTTCCTGTTTAACTTCTACATTTTCCATAAACAAGGGATTTCTACTATTTATAATATAAAAACTTAATCAATAGGATGCATAGAACAAACGTTATCCAAACTTGATTTGTTATAATTCTAAGAAAAAGTGAAAATTGCAATAGTTGGTTCTGGATTAGCTGGTCTTACAGCAGCAGTCAATTTAGTTGATGAAGGTCACGAAGTAGAAATTTACGAGAGCAGGTCATTTTGGGGAGGTAAAGTAGGAAGTTGGGAAGATAAGGATGGCAACCACATAGAAATGGGTTTACATGTATTTTTTTACAATTATGCAAATCTTTTTAAATTAATGAAAAAAGTGGGAGCTCTAGACAATTTACTCCCGAAAGACCATACTCATCTATTTATCAATAATGGTGGTAATTTAAAATCGTTAGATTTCAGATTCCCTTTAGGTGCTCCATTTAACGGACTTAAAGCTTTTTTTACCACCGAACAACTTACTTGGGTAGATAAATTCAGAAATGCCTTGGCTTTAGGGACAAGTCCAATCGTTAGAGGATTGATAGACTATGAAGGAGCAATGAAAATAATTAGAGATCTAGATAGAATTAGTTTTAAAGAATGGTTTTTAAGCCATGGTGGAAGTGAAAAAAGTTTAGAAAGAATGTGGGATCCTATTGCATATGCTTTAGGTTTTATTAATTGCAAAGATATTTCAGCAAGATGCATGCTAACAATATTCATGATGTTTGCTTCAAAAACAGAAGCCTCAAAACTTAATCTTTTAAAAGGTTCCCCACATAAGTGGTTAACGCAACCTATCGTCGACTACATCACAAACAAAGGAGCAAAAATACATCTTAACCATAAGGTAGAAGAAATCATTTATGAAAAGGAATCTTCCTCTTATTCAGTAAATCAATTAAAAATATCTTCTCCTGAAGGAATTAAGGCAGTGTTTGCAGATAAATTTCTAGCTGCCTGTGATGTTCCTGGAATAAAAAAAATAATTCCAAAAGAATGGTATCAATTTAAAGAATTTGAAGGTTTAAAAAAACTTAGAGCTGTAGCAGTTGCCACAATCCAATTAAGATATGACGGTTGGGTTACTGAATTACAAAAAGATAATACTGGAAACGAACCAATTGGACTAGATAACCTTCTTTATTCTGCTGATGCCTCTTTCAGTTGTTTTGCAGATTTAGCACTAGCAAGTCCAGCTGACTATAGAAAAAAAGATATGGGATCGCTTCTCCAATGTGTTTTAACTCCTGGTGATAGATGGATGGGAAGATCCACAGAAAGAATTACAAAAGAAATTGATAAAGAGGTTCGCCGTCTATTCCCATCCTCAAAAAACCTTAAATTGCTTTGGAGTAACGTGGTACAAATTCCACAATCACTCTATAGAGAAGCTCCTGGTATGGAACCTTTCAGACCAGATCAGAAAACATCTATATCTAATTTCTTCATGGCTGGTAGTTATACAAAACAAGATTATATAGATTCTATGGAGGGAGCTACAATGAGTGGTCATTTAGCTGCCGCCGCAATTTTAGAGAAGAAAGTCGAATTAGCAAAAAATCTTGCAGTAAGTTAATCAATGGGTACTTGGTTAAAACATGACGTAATAACAGTTGTTAATGCGCCTCTTGAAAATGTATGGGACACATGGAGCGATTTGGACTCTATGTCACTTTGGATGAGCTGGATTGAATCTGTAAAAACAGTTGACGAAGAAACTAATACGTTACCAGATTTAACAGAATGGACTTTAGCTGCAAATGGCTTTAGGTTTAAATGGAAAGCTCAAATTACTGAAAGGGTTGAAAAAAGCAAACTTAAATGGAAATCAATAGGAGGTTTACCAACTGAGGGATCAGTAGTTTTCGAAAGTAAAACTGATGAAATAACAACGGTAAATTTAGCAATAACTTATGAACTACCAAAAATGATTGCTCGGTTTATGGAAGAAAATATTTTAGGCAAAATGGTTACAAACGAATTACAGGCCAATATTGATAGGTTCAAAGATTTAGTTGAAAAGAACTATACAAAAAATTTTTCTAATTAAAAATATTAATTGCTACATCTAGTAGTCCTTCAAAAGTATATTTTTTTGCCTGACTATCAACTCTTCCAAAAATCTTGTTACATATTTTTGTTGTCTGAGGTCCAATAGTTAGTAACTTAATTTGATCAAAATATTCTAACCATTGTTTACCAAGTTTTTTTTCTAGTAAAAAAGCAGCATTTACTACGGTTTTACCGCTTGAGAAAATAATTGCATCGACTTTTCGATTAGAAATAATATCAATTGTTTCTTCTGGAATTGATTCAGGACATCTAGTTTCATATGCAGCAACCTCAAATACACGAGAACCAGCCTTTCTAAATTGATCTGCAATTAAATCCCTACCACCTGTTTGAACTCTTGGTACAAAAACTCGAAGTCCGTAACCAGATACTGGGAAATTATCAATTAAACTTTCCGCAACAAATTCTGGAGGTATGAAATCAGCCTTAATCCCAAAATCTTCAAGAGTTTTTGAGGTTTTTTCTCCGACTACGGCGATTTTTGTTTTTTTAGAACATTCTTTTAATGAACTATTAAAGTATCTAAGTCTTTTATCCACAAATTTGATCCCATTACTACTGGAAAAAATAATCCAATGAAAATCATTTATTTGATTTAATGCTTCGTCAAGAGGATTCAAATCATCAGGATCAGCAATACTTATTGCAGGTAAATCAAATACATTAGCACCCTTGCTTGTGAATATCTTTTTTATATCCAATATCCCTTCTTTTGATCGAGTAATAATTATATTTCTTTGATCAAGAGGTAGATCAACTTTTGGCATCCTTATCCTCAACATTGTGATTTTGATTTTGATTTTTTAATTCATCGAGAAGTTTCAAGACTGATAATCCTTTATCAAGAACAACGTCGTCTTTAAAAATTATCTCTGGAACTCTTCTCATCTCAATTCTTTTTCCTAAACTATGCCTTATAGAGCTTTTAGCAGTATTCAAGTTTTCAACAATCTCTTTCCTCACTTTCTCTTGAGCAGTTGAATTTATGTAAATTTTACAGTGTTGCAAATCACCTGATAAATCAATCTTAGAAATATTGACGAAATAATCTCTAATAAGATCATTTTCTAAATCATTCTGCAAAATAAGGGTTATTTCTTTCTTCAAAAGAGAAGAAACTTTTGCAAGACGGTAATTATTTGGCATTATGGTTGTAAATTTATTGGGTTTGTCATCGCTTGCAAGACAAAATAAACAGTTATGAAAGCACTTAAGACAGAGGATATCAAACCTACTATTGTGAGTGGATTTGATCTATTCTTGAATAAAGGTTCAAGCAAAGCAACAAGTCCCCCAACAATGATAGATATCAAATACTTTGGATATCTCGCAACATTAGAGAAAAATTCGCCCATCAGCTCCACAAATAGATTACTTTTTTAGCTAAGTTTTAACAAACATTAAACAGCATGATTACATTATATCAATTTAGGCATAGTGCTTTTTGTTTAAAAACAAGAATGGCTCTTCATGCAAAAAAACTACAATATCGAGTTGAAGAAGTAACACCTGGAATTGGCCAATTTGAAATCTTTAAATTATCAGGTCAAAAACAAGTACCTGTAATAGTCGATAGTAATGATCAAGTTATTAATGACTCTTCAACTATTTGCGAATATATAGATAAAAAAAATGAACACAATCCACTTTTTCCGGAGGATCCAATATTATTTGCACAATCCAAACTTATTGAAGACTGGGCAGATACTACAATGGCTACAACTTGTAGAAAAGCTTTAATAAAATCTGCGATAGAAAATCCACGGCTAAGAACTGCATTACTTCCAGATGAAATACCTTCTTCAGTTAAAAGTATTGTTGATAAATTACCTTTTGAAAATCTTAGTAAAATTTCTAATGTAGTTTTGTCTTCTAAAGATAATTTAGAACTCCAAAAATTACTGGAAGCTTTATCAAAATCCTTGATCAACAAGAAATATTTAGTTGGAGATAGTTTATCAATTGCAGATATTTCAATTGCTGCTCAATTATCCCTTCTTAAATTTCCAAAGTCTGCAGGACCAATTCTTTCAGGAGAGGGGAGCCAAGAATACATAAACAACCCTTATTTAGAAAATCTTTTCATTTGGAGGAACAACTTAGAAGAGTATCTTTTTAGTGCTCACTCTCAATAAATTCAAACTTCAATTTATATTTATTTGTTTTTATAGCATGAATAGAAGTATCACCAACTTTTGAACCATAAGAAGCAACATATTGCACGCCACAAATTGATGGTTTTATTGAATTATCAACTTCCAATATTTCTTCGGAACATTTTTGAAATTTACTAATGGTCTCTACCTGATTAATCCTTGAAGCTCCTGGTTTATGTGCTGTTTGTATAACAAGTTCATCTGCGAAAAAAATATCATCATCTTGGATCTGATTTCGCCCTGTAATTCTTGAATCGATATAAAAATCATCTTTTAAATAAATAATTTGATTATTAATAGATTGAGGATCATTTACAACCTTGATTAAGGTTTCACCAAATATTGCTTTTCCAATAGATTCAGAATTTTTTGCACGATTTCCAACAATTAAATCTGAATCATTTTTAAAGAAATTTACTTTATAAATAACTGGCTCTTCTGAATCATTAACTATATCTTGAGAAGTGACAAGCCAATTCCCCTCAAACCATTTAGGATAAATTAAATCCTTAGAAGTATCAGATAATTTAAAATTTGGCAAATATAATTCTGGCCATTTATTTACACGATTTTCCAAAAACTCTCGTACGTTAGAATTTACTAGAGAAAAAGAACTTTCTATAAAAATTACTTGAATAATCAAGCAAAGAATTAATCCAAGAAGAATTTTCATTATGTCAAATCCACTAATAAGAGCTTCAGATCATTATGTATTATTAGAGCCAGATTCAAAAGAAAAAATTGTATCAAAGCAAGAAGCAATTTTATGGTTGAAGAATTGGCTTAGTAAGACAGAAACACAAACAATATATCAAAATATAGAAGATCCTGATCAGGAATTTTTTGAAGAATTTTTGGAAAGCACTTATGAATTAGAAATAAAATTAGGATACGTTATCAAATGGTTTGCAGTAAGAATTGAACCAGATTAACTAATTATTTCTTTATGAATTGCATTAATTATTTTCATAGCAACTTCTTCAATATTTTCTTTTTTTACTTGAATTCTTAAATCTGCTTGAGAATACAAATTTTCTCTAGATTGAAAAATGCTCATATATATATCATTTAGATTCTTTCCCTGAAGAAGTGGCCTATTTTCAATTTCATTTTTCAATCTTTCAATTGCTATATCTTTGTCGAGATCTATCCAAGCAATTATTCCCTGTCTTAAGATTCCCCAATTTTCCGATTTGGTAACTATTCCTCCCCCAGTTGAGATTACTAATGAAGGAATTTTGATAGTTTCTTTAAGGCAGTTTGCTTCTAATTCACGAAAATTATCTTCTCCTTCATCATTAAAAATTTGATTGATAGATTTTTGTGCCAACTTCTCTATTAAAGAATCTAAATCAATGTATTTATACTTCAATAATTCAGCTAGCTTCAAACCTGTTTGTGACTTACCACAACCCATCATTCCTATTAAAAATATGCTTCTGCCCTTAATAGTATGAAGTGTTTTTTCGATAATGGATTGGTCCATAAAGACAAAAGCGTGTTTAAAACCTTAAGATAGTATTATCGCAGACAGGTATGACTTCTACACAATCCAAACCATTACATGGAAAAGGACGTGAATGCGTCATAACTCGACGTGCCTGCTTTAGTTCTAGTCACCGTTATTGGCTTCCTGAAAAAAGCCCAAAAGAAAATTTATCTCTTTTTGGAAAGTGCAGTATTGCACCAGGTCATGGTCATAATTATGAACTTATTGTTTCAATGGGTGGAGAACTAGACTCTGATGGAATGGTGCTTAATCTCTCTGATGTAAAACACTCTATTAAAGATAAGGTTACTGGACAATTAGATTTTCGTTTTTTAAATGATGTCTGGCCTGAATTTAATGTTAATAATCAAGAGGGTATACTTCCCACAACTGAAGCATTGGTAAAGGTCATTTGGAGTCGTCTAAAGGATGATTTACCTCTTACAAGTCTAAGACTTTATGAAAACCCAAATTTATGGGCAGATTATTTTGGAAAAAACATGGAAGCATTTTTAACAGTACAAACTCATTTTGCAGCCGCTCATAGACTTGCAAAAGAAGAGATATCCTTTGATGAAAATAAAAAAATCTATGGAAAATGTGCCAGAGTCAATGGACATGGTCATAACTATCTTGTCGATATAACTGTAAAAGGAGACATTGATAAAAGAACAGGAATGGTTTGCGACTTATCTGCCCTCCAAGAGATAATTAACGATTTAGTTGTTGAACAACTAGATCATACTTTTCTTAATAAAGACATCGAATTTTTCCATAATTGTGTTCCAACTGCTGAAAATATAGCTTTATATATTTCTGATATTCTTAAAAAACCAATACATCAACTTGGTGCAACATTACACAAAATAAGACTCCAGGAGAGCCCAAATAATGCTGCAGAAATTTATGTTGATCAAAAGTTAACCAATTCATTGAAGTTGAAATTTGAAAATAGTTTAGTCACGCAAACTTGAGTATCCCAAGAGTAATAATTGTTATAGCATCAAGTCTTGATGGGAGAATTGCATTTCCTGGAGGTGGAGAATCTCATCTTGGAAGCGATGAAGATAAAAAAATATTAAATCAAAACTTATCAATGGTTGACGCCACCATTTTTGGTTTAGGTACTTTAATAGCTCATCAATCAACTTACCTAGTTAAAAATGTCATTGATAATGACGAAGTAAATATATCAAAAAGCCAACCAATTTCTATAGTTGCATCAAATAGCAAAAAATTTAATAGTAATTGGAAATACTTTCGTCAACCAATTAGAAGATGGCTAATAAGCTCAAGTAAAGTTGATAATTCGTCGAATAATCAATTCGAAAAAGAACTCTTTTTCGAAGATTCATGGAAAAAAACTTTAATTTCACTCAAAAAACAAGGGATAAATGATTTAGCTCTTTTAGGAGGTGCAAAACTTATAAATTCATTTATAAAAGAGGATCTTATAACAGATATAAAAATTACAATAATTCCACGAATTATTGGAGGGAGATATACATGGATCCCTCTAGAACAAACGAATGCTATTTTTAATCTCGAAAGACTATGGGAAATAAAATCAATGAAAAATTTAATGAATAATGAAATCCATATTCATTACAAAAAAATTTAAAATATATTCAATAATAAATGAACCAAACAATACATAAAGTTGAAGTCAAATTGTCAATTAAGGAAATCTCCAAGGAGATATGGAATGAATTAGCAAATGAAATTAATAATCCATTTTATGAATGGACTTGGATTAAAAACCTTGAGATATCAAAAAGTGTTTCAAGAGAAACTGGCTGGCAACCACTATATTTTGTTGCGTCTAAAAATGAAGAGATATTAGGAATTGCCCCACTTTTTTTAAAAAATCATAGCTATGGAGAATTCATTTTTGACCAATCATTTGCAAGATTGGCACAAGAGCTGAATTTAAATTATTACCCTAAATTAATTGGAATGAGTCCTTATAGTCCTGTAAATGGATATCAATTTCTTTATAAAAAAAATAAAGACAAGAAAGAAATTACAAATTTACTTATAAACCATATCGAAAGCTTTGCGATTACAAATAAAATTCTAAGTTGTAATTTTTTATATATTGATGAAAGCTGGGGCAACCATCTTAAATCTTTGGGATACTATGAATGGATAAATTCTAGCAGTGAATGGAGGAGTAATGGAGAAAAAACATTTGATGATTTTCTTTCTAGATTTAACTCTAATCAGAGAAAAAATATAAAAAAAGAGAGGAAATCAATTACTAAACAAGATATTAAAGTAGAAATTTTTAATGATGATAATATCAACCAAGAAATCCTCAAAAAAATGCATAATTTTTATGAACAGCATTGTTCAAGGTGGGGAGTTTGGGGAAGTAAATATCTAACATCTACATTTTTCGAAACACTGGTTGATAATAAAAAAAATCTTTTACTTTTTAGTGCATCAAAACATGATTCAAATGAAATTTTTGCTATGTCTATGTGCGTTAAAAATCAAAGTAACTTATGGGGTAGATATTGGGGTAGTCAAGAAGAAATATCTAATTTACATTTTGAATTATGCTATTACCAGCCAATTGAATGGGCAATAAAAAATAGTATCCATTTGTTTGATCCTGGAGCAGGTGGTAAACATAAAAGACGAAGAGGTTTTTTTGCAAAAAGCACCGTTAGCATGCATAAGTGGTTTGACAAAAATATGGAAAATATAATTAGTCCTTGGCTAAATGAAGTGAATAAACAAACCGAGATAGAGATTGTTTTTGAAAATAAATCTATACCCTTTAAATAAAAAATTATTCGGCTTTAACAATGATTATATTAGTAATATAGTTTTCCATTAACTTCTCAGAATGAAATCTAGTAAAAGTTTAGATGAAAAAATTAAGATTGATAATAATCTATCCAACCGATATATAGACTTAGATCCAAACGGATATTTTATTATCAAAGTAGATTTAGAAGAAAATAAAATAATTTTAGAGCACTTTCTAAATAATATTAATGATGACGGATATGCGCTTGACCCAGAAACAAATGAACCAATTAAATGCGACTCTCAAAATAAAAGAGTTAGCAATGAAGTTTTTAAAGGTATTAGTGCGAAACAACTTGGAATATTGATCACTGAAGAAAGAAATGACTTAATAACCAGATTCGATCATGCTCTATATTTAGGCCGGGAACTGCAAAAAGCAGAAGAATGTTTATACAAAAAATTACCATATATCCAAGATTAAGAAATTAAACGAAAAAATCTAATCTTTTCATCTGATGTTAAATTAAATAAAAGTAAAAAAATTAATGAACATCATTTTCTATTTTGCATTTATTGGTTTTGGGTTTGGAGCTGCTTTCGCATTAGATAAGCTCTTAAGAGCGGTTAAATTAATTTAAAAAACTATAAAATTTTAATAGTCTCCTCATACAAATCATATTTATTAGTATCACAATATAAATATAGAAGTTGCAATGCTTTTTAAGATTTAAATATAAATTTACTAAACGGATTTTGAGAAAACAATAATTATTTGTTTTTTTATTTCACGGTATATATTTATAAATCAAAAGTTTTTAGTTAGCTAGTAGTGGGCGTAGTAGGCGTTTTATTTAAAACTCTCCAGTACATTGAAAACTATTAGAATCAAAAATAATGACATCCGCACGGATGTATATTATCGATCCTATAAATTTATCTAATCTGCTTACGGATCGCTAGTTTTAATTGTAAATAAGCCAGTTATAGATTTATTTCTAAAATGTATCTAGGCTAAATTATACTATTTCGCCGTATAAATCATATTCATCCGCAAAGGAAATATTTGCTTCAACAAATTTACCAATATAATTTTTCAAATCAATTTTATCCTTAACAGATAAAATTACTGTTCCGTCAATTTCAGGGGCAAAATTATAGGACCGACCTATTAATTCGTTATTATCTGATATTTTTTCTACCAAAATCTTCATTTTTGAACCAACATATGACTGATTTTTATCTTTGGAGATATTTTGTTGAACTGAAATAACGTTATCTTTTCTTGCCTCTGCAACCTCGAGGGAAACTTTATTTGGCAAATGAAAAGCTGCAGTTCCTTCCTCAGGAGAAAAAATAAACACTCCCACATGATCAAATTTGTGCCTATCCAAAAAATCGAGAAGATGTTCAAAATGTTCTTTCTTTTCTCCAGGGAAACCAACAATGAGACTAGTTCTTAATACAGCAGATGGAATTTCTTCTCTAATTTTCTCCAAAATTGATTCATTCAGAGAAGCCTGCCAAGGTCTATTCATACTCTTCAACACATCTGGATGACTATGCTGAAGTGGTAAATCAAAGTAAGGCACAATATTCTTTGAATCTTTAAAAGCTCTAATAACTTCATTAGTTAAACCCGTTGGATAAGCATAATGTATCCTTATCCAAGGAATTGGAACTTTAGAAAGCTCATTCAAAAGTTTGGCTAATGATGGTTTTCCATAAATATCTTGACCATAATTAGTTGTTATTTGACTAATTAATATAATTTCTTGAATACCCTGTTTTGCAAGACTTTTTGCTTCTGAAACTATAGATTCTATTGTTCTACTTCTTTGCGGACCTCTCAACTTAGGAATAATACAAAAAGCGCAATTATAGTTGCAGCCTTCGGCAATACGAAGATAAGCAACAAATTTGTTTTTATCTACAAAACGAGGTATTTCCTCATCTGCAATGAATTCCGGTATTTTTGAAACTTCATTAACGATTTCACCTTTTTTAACTCTGTCTAAAACCTTTGCTATCTTTTGATAATCTCCTGTTCCAACCAAAGCTTTTATTTCAGGTATTTCTTTTAGAAGTTCATCTTTAAAATGCTGAGCCATACAGCCTGCAACTATTACTTCCTTTCCTTGATTGGTATATTCTAGAATTTTTCTAATAGATTCTTCTCTAGCTGTTTCAATAAAACTGCAAGTATTTACAACAACAACATTTGCATCATTTATATTGCTGTCAACTTCATAACCCTCATTATCTAATAAGCCTTGCATATGTTCAGTATCAACAAGATTTTTCTCGCAACCAACATGACTAAATGCAATCTTAGGTAGTTTTTTTTCTTTTACTTTGAGAGTATTTTGTTTCACAATTTGAAAAATAAGAATTAAAAGATTTACACAGCATTTCGTATATAACTCTCATGCCAAGATAATATTAGGATAGATAATGTAAATAACAAACTTTCATTTTGTATGGCCCTTAAGACTTTAAACAGAAGAAATAAAAAAGATTTGAAATGGCCAAAAATCATAATCGCAATTCTTAGCACTATAGGCATAGTTGACACAGGTTCGATTACTTTAAAAAACTTGGGATTATTTACTTCACTTTCATGCCCAGGGATAAAAAATGGTTGTGAAACAGTTTTAAATAGTCCTTGGGGTACTTTATTTGAAAATAATCAAGTTAATATACCTCTATCATTAGCTGGATTTATAACATATTTATCAATATTAGGTATCACACTAATACTTTCGCTTAATTTAATTTCCCCAAAAGAAAAACTAAATAAGTTTTTATGGTGGTTAGTATTTCTAATTTCTTGTGCGTCATCAACATTTAGCTTTTTATTGATTAACATAATGTTTTTTAAGATTCAAGCATATTGTTTTTTTTGTATACTTTCAGCAATTTTATCGTTTTCTATCTTTATAATTTCTATGATTGGAGCAAAGTTCGAAAGTAGAGAAACTATGATTTTTAGAGGTTTCATTGTAGCCATTAGTGTCCTGCTGGGGGGGCTAATTTGGTCAACAAACGTTGACCCCTCTAATGCTATTGATGTTGCAAATCCCACTGATAATGTATCGCCAATAATTACCACTTCAAGCTCTCCCCAGAAGGTAAAGTTTGCAAAATTTTTAAATGAAAACAATATTGTTATGTATAGTGCATACTGGTGCCCGCATTGCCACGATCAAAAACAATTATTTGGTAAGGAAGCAGTTAAAGAATTAAAAATAGTTGAGTGTGCTAAAGATGGTAAAGATAATGAGTATGAGCTATGCCAAAATAAAGGAATCAGTGGATTTCCTTCTTGGGAAATAAATGGAGAAATTATTAGTGGTACGCGTGACTTAAATGAGTTAGCAACAAAAACCGACTATCAGGGAGATCTTAATTTTTAATAAATCTTTTTTGAATTTTTTGATCTAACTGTTGTCTAGTATGGCATTCCCAATTTTTATCTTTATCAGGAAAATCATCTCTATAATGCCCTCCTCTACTTTCTTCTCTAAATAAACAAGCTTTTAATAAAGTTATGGTGGTTATTTGTCTATTCTTTAAATCAAGTAAAAGATTTAATGCTCTTCTATTACGTTCACTGAGTTTTATTTTTTGATCAAATTTTATTTTTTCAAGACTATTTAGTAAATCATTTTTATTTAATTTATCTACATCATTTTGAATGTAATTTAAAAATTTACTCATATTTACCTTATTTCGAGATACACCTAAATTTAACCAACATAGTTTTCTTAGTTCATCAATTTTTTCAGCAATTATAGAAATTTGATCTTCTTTAGGATCTTCAATATCAAACTCTTGAAATGATCTATCAAATTTTTCAAAGTTAGAAAGGTCATTTAAAACAATTGAAGACATTTTTCTTGCGAAAACAAGACACTCCATCAGTGAATTACTTGCCAGTCTATTAGCACCATGCACACCTGTAGAAGCAACTTCTCCAACGGCATATAATCCTTTTCTTGTTGAAGATGCATTTAAATCAGTTTTAACACCTCCCATCCAATAATGAGCTGCAGGAGCTACGGGGATAACCTCATTTAAAGGGTTAACGCCATAATCCTGACATCGACTTAATATCGTGGGGAAGCGCTCTACAATTTTTTCTGGGTCAATATACCGAAGATCTAAGCCAACATGGTCTACATTATTATCATGCATATTTTTCATAATTGCTCTACTTACCTGATCTCTAGTAGCTAGATCACGATTTTCAAGATTTTTAACTGGACTTTCACCATTTTTATCAACTAAGATCGCTCCTTCCCCTCTAAGTGCCTCAGATATTAAGAAGCAAGGTGCACCATAAAATTTTAAAGCTGTTGGATGAAATTGCACGAACTCTAAATCTTCGATAGCAGCTCCTGCTTTCCATGCAAGAGCAATCCCTTCACCAGAGGATTGAGCAGGATTAGTTGTATTTGTAAATAAGTGCCCACCCCCACCTGTAGCCAAAACTACAGCTCTAGATTTAATCCAATATAAATTTGCTCCATCAAGAACCTGAACTCCTCTACATTCTTTATTTTGAATGAGAAGTTCAGTTACTCTTACACCCCTGCAGTGAAGAATATTTTTTTGATTCTCAATATGATCTTCTAGAACTTCAACTAATGCTCGTCCAGTACGATCTTTAACATGTAAGACTCTTCTTCGTGAATGGGCTGCTTCCAAGGTAGTAGCTAGTTGATCAGAACTTTGATCAAAAATCATCCCTAAATTCTGCAACCTTTCTACACAACCTGGAGCTTCTTTAACTAGCATTTCTACAGCCTGAAAATCACATAGTCCATCACCTGCTTTTAAAGTATCCTCAGCATGCAGATCAAATGAATCATCTTGTCTAACAACAGATGCAATTCCACCTTGAGCCCATCTACTGGAAGATACCTTACTAGTATTTCTATTTAAAAGAAGCACTTTTAAATTTGAGGGCAATTCAAGACAAGTCATAAGGCCAGCAGCTCCAGCACCTATAACGATTACATCCCAATTATTTATAGGTATCGGTTCTTGCGAAAATGGAGGTCTTAACATTAAACCAATCCACTTAGAGTTGGTTGCAGAATTGCTAAAAGAATAAAAATACCATCAACAATTAATGTAGTTTGAATTACGTAACCAGAAACTAAGAGTGCTTTACCACTAGTAGTATTAATTGTGCCAGAATCTAAAATTTCTTTTGAAATAAACCAAAGTATAAGAGCAACAAAAATGATAATAGATAATGATTTTATTTGAATAAGACTCTCTGAAGTTTTTTGAAGAATCATGGGTGCATTTTCAGAATCTGCTGTAATTACCTGCTTCCATTGATCCATGATTCCGATCAAAAATATTGTAATGTCGGTAACTGCAGTTCCAAATAAAGAAGAGATATAAAAACTTGAACCTATTTTCCAATTAGTACCTAATCCAATTAAAGCTAATGGGAGGACTACAGCTTCAACAGGTATGTGTAGGATAGGAAATGGGCTTAACCATCCCCAGAACAAACATCCACCAAGCCAACTACCTGATATTCCAAGTAATAATGAACTGACAATAAACCACTTATTTGATCCTTTCTGATTCAAAACAATTGCCACTAAGACAATAACAAAAGTAAAACAAAGAGCACTTATTGGTTCTAATCTAACCCAAGGGGCTTGAACAAAAATAGGTAAAATTACAAAAAAAGAAGACCACAATCTTAAAGATATAGGATTTGAGAAAAAACTATTTTCGTATGAATCAACTGTCTTATGGGATTCATAGTTGAATTTATCTTTTACTTCTAAATTTTTTGTAATTAATTCTTTCAATGAAAAATTTTATTTTAATTAATCTAAATCGTGTTTTAGAAAACTGCGAATGCCATATTTTAATAAATCAAAGGGCCATAATTTCACACCTATATTTAGTTTTTTAAAAGAATTTAATACACTTTGAGTCATATATAAGTTTAGAATAAATATAAATAAGAGTATTTGGCCTTAAATTGTGTGGCAAGAAATTAATTACACGGAAGATCTCACTGATCTTTTGGTTCCTAATATTACTTATAAAATAAACCCCGCAGAAATTGAAAGTGTTGAAGCTAATTCTATTGCTGAAGAAATAGGATTTGAATCCGGTGATTCAATTATTAGCATTAATGGGAAAAAACCAAGAGATTTAATTGATTATCAGATTCTGATTAGTGAAGAAATTTTAGACATATCAGTTTTAGATAAAAATCATGAGATTCACAATATAAATATTGAAAAAGATCAAGACGTTAATTTAGGTATAAATTTTAAAGATGCATTATTTGATTCAATAAAGCAATGCAATAATAGATGTCCATTTTGTTTTATTGATCAACAGCCGAGTGGTAAAAGAAAAAGCCTTTATATAAAAGATGATGATTATAGATTAAGTTTCCTATATGGCTCTTATTTAACTCTTACGAATTTAAAAAAAGAAGACTGGGAAAGAATTGCTATGCAAAAACTATCCCCACTTTTTATTTCAGTTCATGCTACTGATCCCGATACAAGAGAAAAATTATTAAAAAATAAAAAAGCAGGAGTGATACTTGATCAAATTTCGTGGTTTGAAAAAAACTCTATTCAAATACATGCTCAAATTGTTGTTTGTCCAGATATAAATGATGGGAATATTCTTGAGAAATCAATTTTGGAACTTGCTGAATTCTATAAAAAAACCTCTCAAACAGTACTTTCAGTCGCAATAGTTCCTGTAGGACTTACAAAATTTAGACCTGAAAATGATGGATTGCGATCAATAAGCCCAGAATACGCAAAAAAAACTATTAAACAAGTAGAGAGAATTCAAGCCTCTCTACAAAATACTCTTGGAACTCGTTTTTGTTGGCTAGCAGACGAATGGTATTTAATTGCTGGTACAAATTTGCCTAGTTACAAAACCTACGAAAATATGCCACAAGAATCTAATGGAGTTGGGACTATTAGAAACTTTCTAGAAGTATTAAGAGAGAAGACTCAAAACCTACCCCAAAAAGTAAAAAAGCCAAAAAAAGTTAGTTGGATTGTTGGTAAGTTAGTTTATGAAGCCCTAATTCCTACAGTTAAGAAATTAAACTTAATTAATGGATTAACAATTAATTTATATGGTTTGCCAAGTATTTATTGGGGTCAAGATCAAGTTGTTACAGGCCTTCTTACTGGAGAAGATCTAATTTACGGGCTGAAAAATAAGGATTTAGGAGAAGCTGTTTACATACCATCTATTATGTTAAAAATTAATACTGATTTATTTTTAGATGATAAAAATATTCAAGAAGTTGAGAATCAAATAAATACTAAAATTCACGTTCTTGATGATTCAAATGATATTATTAATACTTTGATTGGCTAATCGAATATTTTCGAAACTATAAAACATGCTTAGAAGAGTAATAAATCCTTTCTTATTTTTACCGCTTACTCTTAGTATGAATACCTTTAATGTTCTATCGAGCGAAACAAAAAATAACATTGATAATGTTTTAGAAGAAAAATCAAATATTACTTTTGTTGATTATCAAGAAATAGAAAACCTTGTATTAAATAATCAAGAATTAAAATCATTACAAAACCTAGTAGCCTCTGCAAGCTTTAATCTTTCCAGTCAAATTGCCAAAAGATACCCATCCTTGGATTTTCAAGTCAATGGGTTACCAAAATATGTCGCAGGTAAAAAGTACAATAGCAATTCGCCTACTTTAAAAACATCACAATTTACGGCTAATCCCTCCCTGAATATTAAATGGGATGTAATTGCCCCGCTAAGAGGATCTGAAATTAAAATTGCCAAAACAAATTACAAAATTGCAGAAAATAATTATGAGATTAAGAAAAAAGATTTAATTCAAGAAGCAAGAATCAGATATCACAAATACAAAAAGTCATATCAAGATATTCAAAATAAAAAATTCACACTTGATTTATCAATTACAAGTTTAGAAAATGCTAAAGCGAAGCTAGATGCAGGAATTGGTACAAAATTTGAAGTTCTTGAAGCAGAAGCTCAATTATCTCGAGATCAACAATCACTTAATGAAAAGAAAATAGAACATGAAATTAATAAAATTTCTCTTAAAGAGATTCTTAATGTTAAGGAAGATTTCGAAACTAATAAAGAGCAAAATCTTATAGGGTTTTGGAATCATAAATTGAATAAGAATATTAATGAGGGTTTGGATAAAAATCTTTCCTTACAAAACCTTATTCTTCAAAAATCAAGCAAAAAGAGCCAAGCAGAGAGATTTTTAGCTCAAAATAAGCCAAATATCTATATCAGTAATTCATTATCTAGTACATTTTCAAAGGGTGACTCTCTAGCAACTAATATCGACTCTGAAAAATCTGGATCTAATTATACGAATACCATAAGTCTAAATTTTGCATGGAGTATTTTTGATGGCGGACAAAATAAAAACTCCTATAAATCAAAAATTGCAGATGCAGAATCCGAAAAATATGCCTATGAAAATCTAAAAAATGTTTTAACCACAAGTATTAGTAAAGCCTATTTAAATCTTAAATTAAATGAAGAAAAAATAATCTCTTCTCTTAAAGAAATTGAATCTAGCATAGAGTCTGTAAGGCTTTCCAGGCTTAGATATGATGTCGGAATATCAACTCTAAAAGATGTTCTTGTTAGGCAAAGTGAATTAAGTAATGCAAAATCAAAAAATATTAATGCAATATATAATTACAATCTGAATATAGATGAATTAGAAAGATTAACTTTCCTTGATAAAAGTAAAAATTGTTTGAGTAGTAATAATACTAGAATTAAGGATAAAAACTCTATTTGCAATATATAAAGATGAATCCAGCAAATTTAACTAATAAGCAACTACGTGAATTATATTCCTTATTTGAATTGGTTAGTCAACGTCAAACAAAAGATTTTGGAAATATTAGCGCCAGCAATAAAGCAGATGGATCATTATTAACAAGTTGTGATTTATGGAGTGACAAAACAATCGTAGATGGCTTAGCTTCAATAGCTCCAGGTGAAGGCGTCCTTAGTGAAGAAGGGCAAAAGTTAATTCCAAATTCAAAAGCTTATTGGGTGGTCGATCCACTCGATGGGACAACAAATTTTGCTGCCGGTATTCCTTACTGGTCTATATCTGTAGCAAGGTTCGTTGATGGTAAACCACAATCTTCTTTTTTAATAATTCCTACATTGAAAAAAAAGTTTTTATCCATTAAAGGGAAAGGGGTTTGGTTAAATAACAAGAAAATTGATCCTAGCCAAAATAATCGTCAAAGTGAATGCATTTCTTTGTGTAGTAGATCAATAAAAATTTTACAAAAAAAACCAAACTCAGTATTTCCTGGCAAAATCAGACTCTTAGGTGTATCGAGTTTAAATCTTACGAGTGTAGCGATGGGACAAACTTTCGGAGCAATAGAATCAACGCCTAAGATATGGGATATTGCAGCCGCCTGGCTGTTATTAGAAGAACTCAATTGTTCTATAGAGTGGTTAGAAACGGATCCTTTAAATTTAGTTTCAGGAGAAGACTTGAGCGATGTTAATTTTCCGTTAATCGCTTGTAGATCTATTGAAAAATTTGAAATTTTAAAGCCATGGGGCAATTTATTATTAGCAAAATAGTTGCATCATAAATAAAAAATTACTTGAAAAATTTCTTAATCAGATACAATAAAAATTAAGTAAATAAACAAAATATTTGAATAAAATTAATATGCAGAGAAGTTCAAAATGGATACTAAAAAGTTTATGGGGAGCTTGTGAGCGATGGAGCAAATCTGATTGTGTTGATTTAAGCGCTGCATTTGCATATTACACACTTCAATCATTTTTTCCTATCCTTCTAATTTCTCTTTCAATAGCTTCATGGTTTCTAGGAAAACAAGAAGGATTAGACCAACAAATAATTGCTATTGCTGCTCAGCTTTTACCTCCTTCAGTAGTTGAGTTAGTAGAAACAACATTATTTAATCTGATAGATCAAGGTTTTGGGGCAGGTATTTTAGGAGCTATGTTTTTGCTTTTCACAGCAGGAAATGCATATCTATCTCTTCAAAGAGGTTCGGATAGGCTTTGGGAAGACGAAATTCCTTCTAAAAAGGTAAATGCTGCATGGAGAGTACAAGCTTCGAAGTTTCTCCGAAATAGAGTTGAAGCCTTCTTAATAGTATTCTTTATTGGTTTCTTAATGGTACTAGATCAAATTAGTGCAAATCTTAGAATGATCCCAAGTAACGTTTTAGAAAATCTTTCACAATCTAATAATCTTATTTCTGATTTATTATTAAAGCTGCCGCTATTACAAGTTGGTCAATTTGCAATACCACTAATTGGCTTTTCTTTAATGGCTCTATTATTGCAAGCACTTTTACCGAGTAGAAAAGTTCCATTGAAACCACTTTTACCAGGATCTTTTCTTATTGGGATTGGCCTAACCACTTTGAACCTAGCAGTGAGTAAAAGTATTCTCTCACTTGGAGTAAGATTTCAAGCATATGGTTTTATTGGAGGTTTCCTTGTACTTACTTTGTGGGTATGGCTATTGGGAGTTATTTTATATTTTGGACAGTGTTGGAGCGTCGTTATTGCTAGTATGACCTTAGTAAACAAAAAAAGAAAATATAAATAAGAATAACCAAGATGAATTATTTTCTTAAAGCTAATAAAAATCTTCTGACCTACTCATTAATCATACTTATCGTTATTCCGATTTTTGGATTTAACTTTTTCATTAGCTTTGTTGGAAATATTCTACTTCTTTTATTTTTAATTCCTCTTTTATTATTAGTTTTAGTGTTTATAGGTTTTAACTCATATAAATCTAAAATTAATACATGTAGTAATTGTGGTGCAATATCATTAGGTTTGAGTGAAACCTGCATGAATTGTGGTGCAAATTTAGAAAATATAAGTAGGATTAATCAATTAGATAAAAAGCCTAGTGAAAGTACCATTGAAGTGAAAGCAGAAGAAGTAAAGTAAAATATTAACCGATTCCAATTTGTCGAAGAATACTTTGTCCTGTAATTAATTCAGTACCAAGACCAATCAAAATACCCATCATTGCCATACGACCATTCCAAGTCTCTGCAAAATTTACAAAGCCAAATCTTGGTTGATTGTCATTATTCATAATTAACTGAATCGTACATCAAATCATTTTAACGTTTTAAGGAAGAATTTATGATAAATAATAAATTATTTATTTAATGTGTCTTACACCGTCAACAGGTCGATACTCATCTCCAGTCAATTCTTCATAAACGATAGCTGGCAATCCTGTATCAAACATTGTTTGCAATGCATCTTTTAACATTGGATTCCAACCTCCAGTACTAACTTTTCCATGTCTTACAGTCCAGTCCCAAGTCCCTTGAAGATCTCTGGGTAATCTACCTTCTCTATCTCTTCGAGCGACTAAATCTAAAGATTCAACTAAACCAACAATAACTGGATTTTTACCGTAAGAAGGAGTAAGACTTAGTTCAAGTCTTACAGGATCTTCTTTAACCATTTTTAAACGAAATCTTGGTGGTAACTTGAGGGATCTTATTACAGATGAAACAATTTTAGTTCTTAATTCCAATTTTTTTCCTTAGATGTAATTTGATTAATCAGTTGTTGAACCTTTTTCTTCTAATGTAGAGTCATTATCATTCGAAAATCTTACTGTTAATAGCTCCTCTTCTGTTATGTTTCCTGATTTATCTAAAAGTTCTGGATGTATTGTGTACTTTTTTTGTTTAAAACTGGAAGTACCGAAACTTTTTTTTTGATTATCGGAAATACCCCAACCATTAGACATAACTTTAAATGCTTTCCAGACTAAATAAGTTAAGGCCGCGGAATATATGATCGGAAATAGAATGGTCATCAAACTTATAAATTAATTATTTATATTTTTAATATCATAGCCCGAAAAAAAGCAATTTAGCTATTTTTAATTAATTAATTTTTTTCTCTAAAGTATTATATTTTTTTTATAATTAGTTTATTCTGCACATAATGTGTATTTAATGTATCCGACGAAAATAAAAAAATTAAAATGGAAAATTTATAGCCAAAAGCAAATTCTTTTCTACTCATTTTTTGCTATTGGTATACTATGTCCCTCAAATTTGATATCCCAACCATTCACTAATAAACCAAGTTTTAGTGAAGTTAATTTATATTCAAACAAATCTTTCATAACAAAAGCTGTAGAGAGAACCGGTGCAGCTGTGGTGACAATTGATACTCAAAGGTATGTTAAAAAAAGAAAATTACCAAGAAATTCTCAACTATTTCTTGACCCATATTTTGAAAGATTTTTTGGATTAGATTTACCTAATGACAATCGACCAAGGATAGAGCAAAACCAAGGAAGTGGATTTATATTTGCAGATGGACTTGTAATGACCAATGCACATGTGGTAAATGGATCAGATAAGGTAACTGTTGGTTTAACCAATGGAAAAAAATTAAATGCAAAACTTATAGGGCAAGACTTCTTTACTGATTTAGCTGTGCTAAAGATTGAAGGGGAAGGACCTTGGCCAAAAGCAAAATTGGGCGATTCGGCAAAGATTAAAGTCGGTGATTGGGCTATAGCAGTTGGAAATCCGTTCGGACTGGAAAACACAGTCACCCTCGGAATTATTAGTAATTTAAATAGAAACGTCACTCAATTAGGAATATACGATAAAAAACTTGAACTGATTCAAACAGACGCTGCTATTAATCCTGGTAATTCTGGAGGTCCACTATTGAATAGAGATGGAGAAGTAATTGGTATTAATACCTTGATAAGATCAGGTCCTGGGGCGGGTTTGAGTTTCGCAATCCCAATTAATAAAGCCAAGGGAATTGCCTATCAACTTATAAAAAATGGAAAAGTAATACATCCTATGATTGGGATTAGCCTAATAGAAGAAAGTAATTCTGATAGAAAAAATAATGTCGTAAAAGTGGGATATGTAGTACCGAACAGTCCAGCTGAAAAAAGTGGAATCAAGGTAGATGATATTTTAATTAAAGTAGGTAATAAAGATATTGAATCCGCATCAGATGTTATAGATCAAATAAGTAAAAATGGTATCTATAAACAAGTCAATATATTTTTGAAGCGCAGAAATAAACTTATTAAATTAAAAGTAATACCAACTGATATAACTAATCTACAAAATAAATAAAAGATTTAATTGTCATTCTTTTTAAGTATTTCCACACACCTAGAAATACATCTACCATCCCTTATATCACAGGTAGTAATGCATTCAAAATAACTTTCAATGGGATCAGAAATTTGCAATTGTTTTTCTTGGAAGTCAAAATTTTTCATTTGTATTATTGAAACTTATTTCTGTATTTTTAAGATTAATCAAGGACAGTGAACTATGTAAAGTTAAATGAGTGATCTTACTTAGCCAAATGTAAACTTTTTGAAAGTAATCAAACTTTTTTATGGCTTTGAGTTTTTTCTAAAAAATATTCGTAATTACCATCATATGAAAATAAATTGGAATCTTTAATTTCAACAATTCTATTTGCAACCTTTGAAATAAAATACCGATCATGCGAAATAATTAATGACGAACCTTTATAATTTTTTATTGCTAATTCTAAGTTTTCCTTAGATTGCAGATCCAAATGATTAGTAGGTTCGTCCAAAAGAAGAAAATTACTAGGATTAATAATCATGAGCGCCAATGCTAATCTTGCCTTTTCTCCTCCACTGAGTTGTTTAATATACTTAAAAACAGTTTCATTTTGAAAACCAAAACCTCCTAAGAATGTTCTTACTTTTTTTTGGGACCATTCTGGAGACTTTGCAAATATTAAGTCAATAACCCTTTCTTCTAATGAAAGTGCTTCAGCCTGATTCTGCTCATAATAGCTAGGAATTATATTATGTTTGCCAAGATTAATTTCTCCAACTTCAGGAGATATTTTTTTCATAATAATTTTAAGCAATGTAGATTTACCGCAACCATTAGGTCCTAATATTGCTATTTTTTCTCCAGAAGAAATCTTTAAATTAACATCTAAAAAAAGAATTTTATCCTCAAAACTATGACACAAATTTTTGATATTTAGAACTAATCTTCCTGAGCGAGGGCACTCTGGAAAATTAAAAACAGGACTTTTTGAGTTAGCTCTTGGAGCCTCAATTTTAGAAATCTTTGTTAATTGTTTTTCTCTACTCTTTGCTTGAGAACTTCTAGTTGCACTAGCTCTAAATCTATCTATATACCTCTTCTGTATCTCAATTTCTTTTTGTTGTAATTGATATGCCTTATTTTGTGATTCTTCATTTAAAGATTTCTGCTCGATAAAAAAAGAATAGTTTCCATTATATATTTCAGATGTTCCTCTATCCACAAAAATTATTTTTTTACATAATTTGTCTAAAAAATATCTATCATGGCTGATTATAACAACAGCAATCTTAAGCGAAGATAGATATTCTTCCAACCAGAAAATAGTATCTAAATCTAAATGATTGGTTGGTTCATCCAGTAAAAGTAAATCAGGTTTTTGTAAGATTATTTTTCCAAGTGCAACTTTCATCTGCCAACCTCCTGAAAAATTACCAACTAATTTATCAGCATCTTCCATTGAAAAACCTAATTTTGGCAATATTTTTTCTACATCAGATTGCATTTTATAACCACCTAAAGCTTCAAATTTTGCCTGATACTTTGCGAGTTGATTTACAAATATCTCAAGTTCACCAGAATGTTTTTTTATATCCAATGATTTCATTTTATTCTCAATTTCTAAAAGTTTAATGGCAACAATTTGTATTTCTTTAAAAGAACTTTCTAATTCTTGTCGCACTGAAAAATTCAAATTACAATCAAACTCTTGCTTTAAATGAGCAATTTTAGGATTTCCCTCTTTAATAATCGTTCCACTTGTTTGCTCTTCCTCTCCAATTAAAATCTTAAATTGTGTTGACTTACCTGCACCATTAGAACCTACTAGGCCAACTTTTTCCCCTTTCTTAATTTCCCAATTAATATTTTTTAAAACAACATCTGTAGAATAAATTTTGCTTATACCTTCAAATCTAATCACTTTTTTAAAAATAGAATTTACAAAATCTGTGGCTTATTTACTAAAAAAATATTTTGTGGAATAAAATTAAATCATGAAAAGAATAGAACAAATTGTAGTGATTTTCATAGCTGCAGCTCTTGCAATTCCAAGTTACTGGTTTTTTTGGACTTTAGCTGGTGGAGGTGGCTACAACAAGAGGATAAAACCTATTACTAATCCAAATAATAATTATTCGAAACCTTTACCTAAAGACCTCCCCGAGCCTTGATTAACCACATTTTAGTTGCCTCATCATCAATAGTACTTAAATAATCAATAACCTCTTCTTTAGTCACAGAAATATCTAACTCGTTGCCAATATCACATATTTTGTCTAAGGCTTTTTTAGGATTAGTTAAAGCAGTCATAAACAAACTTTGTTTCTTTTTGGAGTCGTTGGCTATTAACTTATAGAGCTTTTCAGCGTTACTGGACATGTTTTTAAAATCTATTTATTAATAGATTATTACTTCAAGCTACATTTTGTTCATTATATTTATTAATAGATAAATCATTATCAGTATCTTTTATTTCTTTTGCAGAGGCATCTGCCATACTTCTTGCATCTAAACATAAAACTTTTCTTAATTTCGCAAAATTAGCTGCGTGAGATTTTCTACCATCTTTTTGAGCATAGTACTCAGACTGCTGGAGAATATGGTGAAGATGAGTTAACAAATATGGACTAATTACAGCTGATACCAAAACATCACTATTTTCATTATCGTGATAATCAGAATTAACTAATCTTTTTTTCTTTTTATCAATTATCGACCTTTTAGGAGAATCAAGTTTTCTTGAATTTTTCATGGGGCAATAAAACAATTAATTGATACGGACATAAATTTCCTTACTAATAATATACACAAAGATAGTATCCTTGACTAACTGTGTATACTTATAAGTAACAGTTATCAACTTTGACTCATGGCTACCCGTCAAAACTCAACTAATGGGAAGCCTAAATCCCCCAGAATTCAAGTGGTTCTTCCGGAGTTAATATGCGAGCAATTAACTATTTTAGCCAATACAGAATCTAGGACAGTTAGTAATATGGCAAAAGTGTTAATACAAGAGGGTATAAAAAAATACTTCGAGAAGGAGGGTAAATCATTTTTATCAGAAAATAATTTAAATACCGATAAATTTAGAGACGAACTTGAAAAACAAAGCGTCAGAAGATTAAAAAAACCTCCTCAAAAGATTAGATACTATAAAAAATCTGATTAAAAATAATTAATTCTGAGGCAATTTCTGTAAATCTACAGTTTTTCCCATTACTACCAAAATATTTCCTCTTTCTAAGATATATTTTGCGGGAGGATTAACTGTTAACTCTTCAGCAGGTCCTGCGGCAAGAACATTAACTAAATAATTCTTCCTCAAATTCAAATCTCTCAAAGATCTTCCAATAAATTCCTCTGGAACAGTTATTTCATCTATACCAGTTTGATTATCGAGTTCCAATCTTTCAATTAGATTTGGTCTCACTAGTTCTAAACCTAATCTCTCTCCTTGCATTCTTGAAGGGAAGACAACTTTGTCTGCACCTACTCTTTTTAACATTTTTTCATGCAAGTCACTCGTAGCTCTTGCTATTACTCTTTTTACTTTGCTACCTTCACTATCTTTAGCGATAAGTGTAGTAGTTATACTTGCTTCAATAGGTTCACTAATACCCACTACAACAGTATTCATTTCAAGTATTCCAGATTCCTTCATAGACTCTTCATCAGTACAATCTACAACTCTAGCCTCTATGGAAGGTTCCAATTGTCTCAAATCATCAATAGCTTTTTCCGAATAATCTGCGGCCAGAACATCTGCACCATTACAAATAAGTTCTCTACAAACAGCGGTTCCAAATCTTCCAACGCCAACAACTGCAAATGTGAGTGCTTCTTTTTCTCTCTTTTGAGACCACTGCCACCAATCAGCCATAATAAAACTCAGTCAATCCTAAACATAAAGATCAGCCCTAGGATAGCCAATTCTCTTTTGTCTATCTATTCTACTCTTATAAAGAGCCTGCCAAAGTGCACTTAAAAGCAAAAGGATACCAAGTCTGCCCACAAACATTCCGACAATTAGAATAAATTGGCCGAAATGATTTAATTTTGCAGTTAAGCCAATATCAAAACCAACAGTTGCAAATGCAGATATGCAGGTGAACAGAATTTCTAGGAATGTGAAAGATTCTTTCTTAACAAAAGTATTTGTCGTACTTAGCAACATTGCCATTAAAAGAACAAAAAGTAAAGATCCAACTGTAATTCCAACTGCCTTTAGAATAACTTTATCTGAAATTAGTCTATTGCTAATAATTACATCTTTTTGACCTCTTAAAGTTGATCTCGTTGCAGCCATTAAAGCAATAAATGTAGTTGTTTTTATGCCTCCACCAGTACCTCCGGTACTTGCTCCAATAAACATCAAAGTCATTAATAACAAGAGGCCAGTATCTGATATGGAGTTCAAGGAGATTGGATAATTTGTAAAGCCTGCAGTTCTTGCACTTACTGTTTCAAAAATTGATGACAATAACCGTTCAAACAAATTCAAATCATTAAAAAATTGACTATTAAGCAATGATTCAGTGATAAAAAATCCTAACGATCCGAACAATATTAGAGACAAACTTGTCCTAATAACTAGTCTGGAATGAAGGCTTAATTTTTTATAAGAAAGATTTGTTTTGTTACTCCAAATGTCATCAATAACCCGCCAACCCAATCCACCCATAACAATGAGAAAAACAAAAACAATATTCACCAAATAATTTGTTCTATAGTCTTGAATGCTATTTGACATTAAAGAAAATCCTGCATTGTTATATGCAGATATACTGTGAAAAATCGAAGACCATAGTCTTTCCCAATTATTTTGAATGTCTACAAATCCAAAAGAATATAAAACAATTGCGCCCAAAGATATGATACTAATCGCTGTAATAGCAATGCTTTGAAAAGTTCGACCAATTCCGCCAACTCCAAATTCATCAAGAGTCTTTCCTTTATCTAATCTAGTTCTGAGCTTTGTCCCCTTCACAACAAATCCTTGTAAAAATGTTGTTATGGCCATTAATCCTAGACCTCCTGATAAAAGCATAAAAGCCAAGAAAACTTGGCCAAAGAAATTTAAATCAACACCAATATCTATTATGGTTAAGCCAGTTACAGTTATAGCAGAAGTTGATGTAAAAAATGCTTCCCACAAACCAACCTTTGAAGACGAACATAATGGAGAACTCAAAATTAAAGTTCCAAGGCAAATAATAAAAAAGCCTGTAACAATTGTAAATTGAGGTACAGATAGCTTTTTGTAAGCATCTTTTAACTTATAAACCTTACTTTTGAATTTCACGATATTAACCGTAATTTAAAATTATTAATGCTGGCACTGTAAATGACATTATAAGTGTTAATCCAGCTCCATATTTTGCGATATCAAAAAATCTATATCTTCCAGGACCATAAACCATTAAGTTTGTTTGATAACCCATTGGCGTCAAGAAAGATTGACTTGCACCGAATAAAACAAGCATTATTAAAGCGCTTGGTGAAATTTCTAAAACATTTGAGAATTCAATAGCTACAGGCAAAATTAAAGCAACCGAAGCAGCATTACTTATAAATTGTGTGAGAATAATTGTAGATACAAAAATTACAACTAGTGAAAAATAAAGAGGCATTCCATTAATGGCAAAATTTAGATTGACTGCAATTAAATCTGCTAATCCTGTTACCTGCATAGCTACACTAAAGCATGATAAAGATCCCAACAATAAAACGACATCTAACCTGATTGATTTTTGTATCTCTGCAGGTCTTAAACATCCACAAGCAACCATGGCAATGACTGCTAAAAGAACCGAACCTACTAATGGAATATTGGAAACCGAAGGCAAAACCACCATTCCTATTGCAATTCCAATTGATATCGGTTTTTTTATCAAGAAAGGTAAATCATCTTCGAATTGATCTAAAATGAGCAAATCATTACTAGCTTGCAAACCTCTTATTGAATCTAACGGTGCTTGCAATAATAAAACATCTCCAGCCCTTAAAACAGCTTGCCCTAATCTCTCCTGAACAGTTTGTTGACCTCTTCGTAGTGCCAAAACTGTTGCATTATGACGCTGCCTAAATCTTAATTCTCTCAAACTTGCACCAGCTAGAGTTGAGCCAGCTGGTAACAAGGCTTCAAAGGTCTTAGTACCTTCATCATCTGAGAAAACATTAGCTCCATCGAACGAAGTTTTATTTTCGCCTAACAAAATGGTATGTTCCTGTTGTAGCCTAAATAAGTCTGCCCTCGTAACGCGGATTATTAATCTATCATCCGGTTCAATCTTTCTATCCGCCAAAGGAGGAAGAATAACTTTTCCATTTCTTTGCAATTCCAGAACATCAACGTCAAATCGTCTTTGCAATCTACTATTTCTGACAGATTGTCCAACTAATTCTGAAGTAGAAGGAATAGTAACTTCAGTAAAGTATATATTCATATCACCATTTTTAATAAATTCTTTATCTCTTCCTCTATCTGGTAAAAGCACATCAGAAACTACAATCATATAGGTTGTACCTATAAGCCATACAGGAATTCCGATTGACGTCAAACTAAATAATTCCAAAGCTCCATAACCTAATTGTTGACTAATATCACTTACAAGAAGATTTACTGAGCTGCCCAATAATGTCAGGGTTCCACCTAACAAAGTAGCAAAAGAAAGAGGTAATAAAACTTTTGATGGTGATATATTTCTCCGCTCGCACCAACCTTCAATTAAGGGTAACAAAGATGCTACTACTGGCGTATTAGGTACAATTCCAGATATTGGGGCAATCAAAAAAGCTATTAAAGAAATTAATTTCCTAGGCGTTCTAATACTTTCAGAGGAAATCAATTCTCTTACTCTGTCTAAAGCACCACTTTTAAATAATGCAGAAGAAACTGCAAACAAACCCATAAGAGTAATTAAGGATGGGCTACCAAATCCAGCTAAAGCTTTTTCAGGAGAAAGAACCCCTGTAGCTATAAATATTCCAACACATAACAAACCAGTCAATTCTGGCGCAATAGTATTTTTAATAAACAAAATTATTGACATTATTAAAACAACTACCGTTATAAACGCATCAAAATTATTACTAACTACTGCAATTAAATTCATACGAAACTTATTTAACTCAATATACCCAAAAACAATATTTCAAAAAAGTTTAATTGAAATTATCTTTTTTAAGAAACTTTTTAAAAATAGATTTTTTTTGGAATATCCATGAAGATGCAGATTTTAAGCTTTCAGTAATATCAGGCAACTTGGAAGCATATATAAGTCTTCTTGCCTCAAATGCCAATTTACCAGATAAAGTAACCCCAAGCCCAGAAAGTGAAGCGTCTCCTATTCCTAAGCTAATCATTTCACCATTGTCTTTAAATTCAAAGGATAAAAGATCCTTTCCTTGAATTAAAAGTTCTAAATTATTAGCCAGATGATTTCCTTCCTGCATAGCTACCTGAGCAGTTACAGGTAAATCCTCCATTCCTTCAATAACTGAGACATCACCAATAGCAAAACAGTTTTTATATTTTTCTATTTGCAAATGATTATTAACTAAAATTCGTCCAAATCTTTTTGTTATTTGATCAGTTTCTAAGAAAGACAAATTAGGTTTAACACCTGCAGTCCAAATAACAATATCTTTATCCAATGAAGTTATCCCAACCTCACTAGAAATACTAATCTTAGTTTCTAAGACTTCTTTAACGGTAGAATTCAAAAGAACGTTGATTTTTCTTTTTTCTAATGCCTTCTCTGCTTGTTCTCTATTAAAAATTTTGTTTTTATTGAGGATTTCGTTTGATTTTTCAATAACATTAATTTCAAATTGATCTGTAAATATATCTTTAATTTTGCATGCCAACTCGATGCCAGAGGGACCACCTCCAACTATGAATAACTTTTTATGCAAAGCAGTATCTTGTGATTTTTTTAAAAAAGAATTTAATTTGTTTAAATCCTGAACATCATTAAAAAAATAACAATTTTCATCTACACCTTTTATAAAAAAACTATTTGGAATAGATCCTGTACATATAACCAGATACTGATAACTTAATTTTAAATCGTCACTAAATTCAAGAATATTTTCTTTGAAGGAAATCCTGGTTAAACAATTTCTTAAAAAAGTTATACCCGCATCAGAAAAAATATTTGCAAATTTTGGATTGGCTTCCCAACTTCTAATTTCTTTACTTAAAACTTCGTACATTAAAGGCTTAAATATAAAATTAGTTTCAGAATCAACAACAATAATCGGTAAAGAAGGATTAAGATTCTTTAAATTCAAAGCAAATGTCATACCTGCAAAACCTGCTCCAACTATTACTATTGGTTTTTGTATCGATTCCATTAGAGAAATATTGTTATGCGTAAATGTATTATTAAACTATACGAATAATTTTTAAATTGAGCGAAATAAAATTAAACTCATAACCAAACTGAAGAATGATTGAAAAAATTGACAAAGATATTCAAACTAACCTGAGAAAATATAATCAAGAGTTAGTAGATATGAATCCTCAAGAAATGCTTACATGGGGTTATGAAAAGTTTGATAATCAATTTGGTATTACAACAAGTTTTGGTATACAGTCATCAGTACTTTTAAATATGGTCAGTAAATTATGTCTACAAAAAAAAATCAAAATATTTTGGATAGATACAGGTTACCTTCCTCCAGAAACATACCATTATGCTGAAAAGCTTATTGATAATTTGTCCTTAGAAGTTGAAGTTCTGCAAAGTGAATTATCTCCAGCAAGAATGGAGGCCAAATACGGAAAACTTTGGGAAACAAATAAAGAGAGTGATTTAGATAAGTATCATGAATTGAGAAAGATAAAACCTTTAGAAAATGGTTTAGAAAAATATGATATTTTCTGCTGGGCAAGCGGTGTTAGATCAAGTCAAACAGAAAATAGAAACAAAATGAAATTCCTAGACGTAATTCGTCAAAGACTCTCTTTAAGACCTTTATTAAATTGGACAAATAAAGATATTTTTTATTATATGGAAGAGAATAATTTACCTGCCCATCCACTTTTTTTCAAAGGTTATTCTTCTGTAGGAGATTGGCATTCAAGCAGTCCAGATGGTATTCAAACAAAAGGCAGAAATACAAGATTTGGGGGGATTAAACAAGAATGTGGAATACATACTAATAATTAAATTGATCATAGAACAATGGTCTCAGATTTAAATTTTTTATTAGTAGGCAATAGTAGGCTTCATTGGGCAAAATATTCTAAAAATCAATCTAAATTCTTCCATACCGAAAAAGGGCAAAAAGTCCCCGAAAATATAGATCTTGATCAATTAATTTGGGCTTCTGTAGGAAAACTACCAAATTTTTTACTGAAAAAAGAAAATGAAATAAAAACTAAAGATATTCAGTTATCAAATCTTCCTGATTATTTTGGAGTTGATAGAGCTCTTGCCTGTATTGCCGCTTTAAAAATTGTTGAAAACCCTTTCAAAAAAGATTTGCTAATTGCAGATTGTGGAACAATCTTATCAATAACAAAATTGAATTCAAATGGATCTATTGTTGGAGGGCAACTTCTTCCAGGTTTTCTAACACAATTAAAATCAATGGAACAAAATACAAAAAATCTTAGAGTTCCCAAAAAATATGATATTCCTATCAAAGATTTTTTAATTAATACAGAAGAAGCAATTTTAAAAGGAGTAATTAACTCTCTTACTGGCGTGATTAATAGTTTATTTAATCCCACAAAGGATATTTTAATCATCTGTGGAGGAGACTCTCAATTACTCACAAAATCTCTAAAGACTCCGAAAGAAAACATTATAAATACTCCTAATTTAGTTATGGAGGGGATGATTCTTCACCACCTGTCTGTAAAAAATTAGTTTAACCCAAGATCTGCAATTATATGATCAGCCATTATTGCTGCTTTTACCTTTAAGTAAATTTTTTCGATTTTACCATCAGTATCGATCAAAAAAGTATTTCTCATCATTCCCATATATTCTTTTCCCATGAATTTCTTAAGTCCATAGCTATCGTAATCAAAAGAAACTTTAAAAGGTTCAGGATCAGTTAAAAGAATAAAAGGCAAATTAAATTTTTCTATAAACCTCTGATGGGAAGATGCATTATCTTTACTAATACCAAGTACAACAATATTATTTTTTTGGAGTAAATCCCAATTCTCTTTGAAATTACATGCTTCTTTAGTACATCCTGGAGTATTATCTTTTGGATAAAAATATAGTATTATTCTTTTACCTTTAAAATCACTAAGAGAAACTTCTTTCTCAAAAGAATCTTTTAATTTAAATTCTGGTGCTTTGTCGCCAACCTTAAGAGCCATTGAAATTATTAAATGAGTATAAATATAAAATACCAAAAATTTGGTTTTATGAGATTAAAGGTGTGCAAGATATCGCAACCAAAGAAGAAATTAAAACTGCAAAAAACCTAACAAGTTCAAGATCAAAGCTTTTTTTAGAAACAAGAGCTTATTTGCGACAATCACTTTCAACACTTTTTGATTTAGACCCCCTAGAAATTCCAATTAATGCTCATCCTGGTGAACCTCCAAGCTTACCCTCTGGCATGGGAAATATCAGTTTAAGTCATTGTAAAGATGCCATTACTGTAGTTTGGCATGAAAGCAAAATAGGGATTGATATTGAGAGAACAGATAGAGATTTTAACCATATAAAATTTGCAGAAAAATATTTTTTTCACACCAACAAATCAAATCATAATAATTATTTGACAAAAAATATGATATTAAATCAATGGTGTGCTGTTGAAGCGGCTATAAAATGGGATCATGGAAAATTAGCTAAAGACATTAACCATTGGCAATTTTTTGAAAAGCCAAAAGAGTTAATTCATAAGAAGAGAAACATACATTTAAATTATTCACAGATTAACTTCCACAATTGGACTATCTCTTTAGCCTACGAAGAAAAAACTTCTTTTAATCCTGAAATTATTTGTTGTTCGAAAATTTTTTAGTTTTCTTTTCTTCTAAGAAGTTCTTCATATTGAGTTTTTTCCCATCCATTATTATTTGGTTCCCATATTTTTGCACCTCTTAAAGATTTAGGAAGATATTCTTGTGAGACCCAATTACCTGGATAGTTATGAGGATTGACATAACTATTAGAATTATTTTTTAAATGAAGTGGGACATCAAAAGCATTGGTAGATTTGATTGTTTCAATTGCTTTAAAAATACTTTTCGTACTATTACTTTTTGGAGACATAGCTAAATATAAAGAAGCCTGCGTTAAAAAATATAATCCTTCTGGAAAACCAACTCTATCAAAAGCATTACAACAAGATTGTACAACTACTATGGCATTAGGATCAGCTATGCCAATATCTTCACTGGCAGATATAAGTAATCTTCTAAAAATAAAATTATGATCTTCACCAGCCTCAAGCATATTCGCAAGCCAGAATAAAGTGGCATCTGGATCAGAACCTCTTATGGACTTGATAAAGGCACTTATTACATCGTAATGATTTTGACCATTTTTATCGTAAACAATATTTTTCTTTTGAATTGCATCCTCTGCTATTGAGAGATTAATATTGATTTCTCTAGAATGATTTTCAGCAATTGTTTCTATGGCCAGCTCTAGCGCATTTATTAATGTTCTTGCATCACCGCCAGAAAATTTAATTAAATGAGTTATAGCATCTTGAGTTAAATCAACCTTTTTTGAATCTTTTTTTTTAGAATAGTAATTTATGACTTTTTGTATTATTTTCTGCAAATCATTTTCAGCCAAAGGAAGTAGTGTAAAAATACGAGACCTACTAACAAGCGCTTTATTAACTGCAAAGAAAGGGTTTTCCGTTGTAGCACCAATAAAAGTTATAGTTCCATTTTCTATTGAAGGTAATAAAGCATCTTGCTGAACAGATGTAAATCTATGAACCTCATCGATAAATAAAATTGTTTTCCTTTTTGAATTTATTAATCTTTCTTTTGCATTAGCGATTTCATTTCTTAATTCTTTAACACTTGATAATACTGCATTTAACTTAATTAATTTTGAACGCGTATTATTGGAAATAATTTCAATTAGAGTAGTTTTTCCAACACCAGGAGGACCAGAAAATATAAAATTACTAATCTTATCGTTTAATATTGCACTTCTTAAAAGCGAATTCTCATTCAGGATTGGTTGTTGACCAAAAAAATCTTCCAAATTCTTTGGTCTTAATATATCTGCCAAAGGTGCATTATTTTCTATTTGAGAATAATTAGTAAATAAATTTTCTGGATGCATATAAATAAAAACAAAAAATAATTACTTTCAATTCTATGTAATTACTGTAGGAGTTTCCATGTGAGTAAGTTTTGAAATGTTTAATAAAGCATCTAAATCATTTATTAGAGGTTTCAAAGCGATCTGAGGATTTAACGAAAGATTCTGTTGAGAATCGAAAAATTTCTCAAAGTAAAGTCTTAATGTTGCACCCTTAGTTCCAGTTCCAGAGAGGCGCACAATTACTCGAGAATTATCATCAAGGACCAATCTTAAACCTTGATTTTCACTTATGGAATTATCAACTGGATCTAAATATGAAAAGTTATCTGCAACTTTAACTAAATGACCAGCAAAACTATTTCCTTTTAAATTTTCGAGCATAGAAGTTAGATTGCCAAAGATTTGATTAGCAATATTTGAGGGGATTGCCTCATAATCATGTCTTGAATAATAATTCCTACCAAATTGTTTCCAATGATTCTGCATCAAATCACTTACCGAACATTTTTTCTCAGCTAAAACTTGTAACCAATATAAAACTGCCCAAAGTCCATCTTTCTCTCTCACATGATTACTACCTGTTCCAAAACTTTCTTCTCCACATAAAGTAATTAAATTAGAATCTAAAAGATTTCCAAAAAACTTCCAGCCAGTAGGTGTCTCGAAACAAGGTATATTTAATGCTCGAGCAACATTATCAACCGCTGAGCTGGTTGGCATGGATCGTGCCACACCTGTAATACCATCTTTATAACCAGGAACACATTTTGTGTTAGCAGTGATAACTGCAAGGCTATCACTAGGATTTACAAAACATCCACTTCCTAAAATCATATTCCTATCTCCATCTCCATCGCATGCAGCTCCAAAACTATAAGATTTTTTATTTAGTAACAAATCAGCCAAGTGTGATGCGTAAGTAAGATTAGGATCAGGATGTAAACCTCCAAAATCTTTTAACGGGTTACCATTCATGACACAATTAGGTTCAAGACCCATTTTTTCAACAAAAATATTTTTTGCATATGGGCCTGTAACCGCATTCATAGCATCAAAGATTAACGAGAAGTCTTTTTTTAAAAAATCACTAATTTGATCAAAGTCAAAAATTTTCTCCATCAAATTAGAATAATCTGTTAATCCATCAATAATTTCTAAGGTAGTTTCGTCGTAAGGATAAGTTCCATATTTACTAAAATCAGGTAATTGAATTTTACAAATTTTATAACTAGTTAGTAATTGTGAAACCTTGAAAATCTTATTAGTAATTATCTCAGGAGCTGGGCCACCATTAGAGATATTCAATTTCACTCCAAAGTCGCCATCAATCCCACCAGGATTATGGCTTGCAGAAAGAATAATTCCACCAATAGCTTTTTCTTTTCTAATTAAATGTGATGTCGCAGGAGTAGATAATAAACCGTATTTTGGAACAATAACCTTTTGAACTTTATGAGCAATGCATATTTGGACAATTTTTTCTATTGCTTCAATATTGCCATATCTGCCATCACCACCAACTACTAATGTTGAACCTTTTAAATCTTCTAATGATTGCAAGATTGCTTCAATAAAAATTTCTAGATAATGTTCTTCCTGAAACTTTAAAGTACTTTTTCTTAATCCAGAGGTACCTGGTTTTTGATCTAGAAAAGGAGAATTGATATTAATTACACTAACTTGATTCATATTTTTTAGAAACTTCCAAAAATCTAACTAAATTAATGAGGCATTTCGGAAGTTCTTAACATAGCGATAAACCATAATGAAGAAATTAATAATGCACTAAGAATTCCATAGTTAACACCAAATTTAGAAATTGTAATTGGAACAATTAGTGGAAACGTTAATGCCCCTAATAATGGAGTAAAAGCTACAATTTTTTTCAGCATTAATTTAATTTATTAAAACCATTCAGTCTCAGCATTATCTTTTTCATTAGTATCGTCAAGTGGTGTATTTCTATCAAATTTCATTGATATACTTTTTTCTTGCTCACCAGATACATCAACAGCTTTAATATCATATTTTTGAGTCCCGTCTCTAAATGGAACTTGAATTCTAAAAGTGCCATCTGCAGCAAGAGGTACATCTTCTCCGCCTATTGTAAGTTTTGCAGAAGGCTCTGTAGCTCCATAAACAATTAATTCAGCATCAGCAACGAGCCAAAAAGATCTATTTTTAACAATTCCGCTTCCAGAATCATTTAAACCCGAGGACCATTTACCTGCCCCTGAGTCTGTAAGATTATCATCGATGTTTGTTGAATTTGCGTTTTCCATAAATTCTTCAGAACCAACTTTTCTTCTGAGAGGAATGTTTGTTGCTGCCTGGTATAACCTTTCATGCATACCATTTTGTTCTGAAACGACAGGATTAGAAATATCTGGGATTGACTCAAAAGTAGAATCTAAATTAAAAGGTACAAATTTATCAAGAATTTGCTCAGAAGGATGTGAGCCAGGCACATGACTAACTGAAGAAAATGCCAATGACATCCAGTTAAAACCATATTTGTAACCCAATTCAACTTTATAATCTCTATCTGCTAATGGGATTGGCAAATACCACTCTGTACTGTAACTATCAACTGCTATCTCCCTGAGTGTTCCTTGATTGAGGTTGCTTCCTTCAGAACCAGATGCATCAAATAATCGTAAACATAATCTATTGGCTCCCAAAGATTGTGCTTTTTCTCTATCTGCATCAGATATTTGCCAAAAAACATAAGCCCAATCTGGATCTCGGGGTAAGAAAACTACATTAGTTTTAACTTTTTCAGTATTGTTGAAAGAATTGGACTCAGAAGTTTGTTCAGGTTTTGACTCAGGAGATATAGTATATGCTTTTTTTGTAGATTTTTCTTGATATTTAAGTATTAAATCAACTAAAACAGCTTTTGTTTTGCGACTGTATAGCGGAACCGATAATTTACTTGCTTCTTGACGTAATTGTCTGAGGGTTAGTGAGAGTAATTGATCTTTATTCATGATCCCATCAGCCACTTTAAAATCTCCGTTTTTGTTTGGGATCAGTATGTTCTTTTTTTTGAGTAATTGTGTGTCTTTTTAGCCTGTCGTCAGGATCCTCTGACTACTTAAAAATTCTCAAAATTGATATTTCTCTTCAAAACTGTTGGTATCAATGAAATTAATTAATTTTCAGGTCTTTTTTAAATGTAAATTAATTTTCTTTTTTTTTAAATTTTATTACCTGAATTTGTTAAAGACTCAACAAAAATATATTTTTTCTTCGGGATCAGTTAAGTAAAAGAGAATTCAGCGTTGTTCAACTAAAAGTACTAAATCATCTATCTCTAAATCCTCAATACTTTTGCCAATTTTTTTTGAAAAAGTACTTAATTTTTTCGAAGCGGATTCTAGCTGCTCATAAAAAAGATCACTAAATTTTTCATCATCAAATTTTTTGGATTGGTTATCACACCATTCTCTCAGGGGATTTTTATTTTGATATTCCAAACTATTATCTAAATTGATAATTTTTAAAATCTGAAGGCAATGAGCGAGTATTCTTAAATGATGTTTCTGCATTATAGGTAGATCAAGATTATCAATTTCTTGAATAGTTTCTATGTTTAATAGGTTAGATAAGGGATCAAGATGATTAGACATTAATTTTTAGTTTTAATAAAGGAAAAAAACTCAATATTGGGGGTATCTTTCGTTAAAGTATATAAAGCTAATTGTAATAAGTTATTTTTAATAACATGGTCAACGAAAATTTAGTTAAAGATGTAGTAAAAGAGCCTTACAAATACGGTTTCGTTACTGATATTGAAACTGAAAAAATAGAAAAAGGATTAAATGAAGACATCATAAAATTAATTTCACAGAAAAAAGAAGAGCCAAAATTTCTTCTTGATTTTAGATTAAAAGCCTTTAAAAAATGGCAAAAAATGAAAGAGCCTGATTGGGCAGCATTAGGATATAAAAAGATTGATTATCAAGATATTATTTATTACTCTGCTCCTAAGCAAAAAGAGAAAATTTCTAGCTTAGATGAAGTTGATCCCAAACTTCTTGAGACTTTTGACAAATTAGGAATACCCCTCACTGAGCAAAAAAAACTTACAAATGTAGCAGTAGATGCTGTCTTTGATAGTGTTTCTATTGCAACAACTTTTAGAGAAGAACTTGCTGAACATGGAGTTATATTTTGCTCAATTAGTGAAGCAGTAAAAGATCACGCGGATTTGATTGAAAAATATTTAGGTACAGTAGTTCCAGCTAGTGATAATTATTTTGCAGCACTAAATTCTGCTGTTTTTAGTGATGGTTCTTTTGTTTATATCCCAAAAGGTGTTACCTGCCCTATGGATCTATCTTCCTACTTCAGAATTAATAGTGGTGATTCAGGGCAATTCGAAAGAACACTTATCATTGCTGAAGAATCAAGTTCTGTAAGTTATCTAGAAGGTTGTACAGCTCCAATGTTTGATACAAATACCCTACATGCAGCAGTTGTAGAGCTTATAGCATTAGACGACGCCTCAATAAAATATTCAACAGTACAAAATTGGTATGCTGGAGATGAAGAAGGGATTGGCGGAATTTTTAATTTTGTCACCAAGAGAGGAAAATGTTTAGGTAAGAGAAGTAAAATTAGCTGGTCTCAAGTTGAAACAGGGTCTGCAATTACATGGAAATATCCTAGCTGTCTTCTTTTAGGGGAAGAATCTGTAGGAGAATTTTATTCAGTGGCTCTCACCAATAATCTTCAGCAAGCAGATACCGGCACAAAGATGATCCATATTGGTCCTAAGACCAAATCAACTATTGTTAGCAAAGGTATTAGTGCAGGTAACTCAAAAAATAGCTACAGAGGTCTCGTCAAAATTGGAACAAAAGCTACAGGATCAAGAAATTACAGTCAATGTGATTCAATGTTAATAGGGGATCAAGCTTCTGCAAATACATTCCCTTACATCAAATCTCAACAACCCAATTCTGAAATTGAGCATGAAGCAAGCACATGTAGAATCTCAGAAGACCAACTTTTTTATCTCCAAAGCAGAGGTATAGAATTTGAAGAGGCAGTATCTATGATGGTCAGCGGTTTTTGCAGAGATGTATTTAATCAATTACCTATGGAATTTGCTGCTGAAGCAGATAAGTTGCTAGCACTTAAACTAGAGGGATCAGTAGGTTAATTAATCAATTTCTAAACTGATATGCAAAGTAAAATGAAAGAATCAGATCCAATTTTAGAAGTTGAAAATCTCTCTGCATCTACTGATAATCTTCCAATTTTGAAAGGGGTTTCACTTACTGTCTATCCCGGAGAAATCCATGCCATCATGGGTAGAAATGGATGTGGGAAAAGTACTCTTTCGAAAATCATTGCAGGACATCCCTCGTATAATATTACAAATGGCGACATAAAATTTTTAGGTGAAAACATCAACTCTTTAGAACCTGAAGAGAGATCTCAATCAGGAATTTTTCTTGGTTTCCAATATCCAATTGAGATTCCAGGTGTAAGTAATCTTGAGTTTCTTAGAGTTTCAACAAATGCTAGAAGGAAATTCCTCAACAAAGAAGAATTAGATACTTTTGATTTTGAAGAATTAGTTAAAGAAAAATTAGAGATTGTGAAAATGGATCACGCATTCCTATCAAGGAGTGTAAATCAAGGCTTTTCCGGAGGTGAGAAAAAAAGGAATGAAATTCTGCAAATGGCATTACTCGAGCCCAAGATAGCAATATTAGATGAGACCGATTCTGGTCTAGATATTGATGCTCTAAGAATAGTGGCATCAGGAATTAAAAAAATATCTAATGCACAAACTGGAATTATACTTATTACCCACTATCAAAGATTATTAGATGAGATTGAACCAAATTATGTCCATGTTATGTCAGACGGACAAATCATAAAAACTGGTGAGAGTGATCTTGCTCTAGAGCTTGAGAAAAAAGGATATGAATGGACTGATAACTTTATAAAAGAGACCTAAATAAATGGAAATTATTGAAAAAATAAAAACCAATAAATCGATTGATAATCAAACAGAAATACAAAAAATCTGTCTAAATAAATTACAATCAAATCCCCTTCCTAATCCCAAAAGTGAGCAATGGAGACTTTCAAATAAATCAAAATTGTCAACCCTTTTAGATTACTCAGTTAATGAAAAAGATTCAAAATTTGATATACCATATCCGAAAAATTCTCCAAGTACAATTAGGCTAGTAATTGGTGATAATTGCCAAATTAATTTAGTAGAGGAAAATTATTCAATCAATCAACTAAGTGAGGATAAATTAGTTAAATATATCAAGGAACAGATATCTTGTTTTGATCAAAACGAAAATTGGAGTGACTTACTAAATCTATCTTTAAACAGTACAAATAATACCTTGGGATTTAAAGTAAGTGGATCAGAAATCCCTCCTATTGAAATCTTTAGTCACGCATCGAGTAATTCTTTAAACGCAAAAACCCTAATAATATTTTTAGAAAAAAATTGTGATATTGATTTATTACAAGTAAATCTTGGTAAAGACAACTCTTCATTATCTCAATCAACGTTCTTATGTTTAGAAGAAAATAGTTCCGTAAACCATGGTGTTGTTTCTTACGGGGAAAATAAATCAAATCTCTTAAATTCTCTCAATGTAATTCAACAAAAAAATAGCGAATATAATTTAGGATCTTTACATTTCAAATTTAATTATGCAAGATTTGAAATTCGTATTAAACAATCTGAAGGAAACGCTAGGACCAATATCAAAGGTATGCAAATAACAAAAAAAGATGAGCAAATTTCAACCTATACAAAAATAGAATTTAATGGCCCAAATGGATTTCTAGATCAAATTAATAAATCACTTGCTGACGATAAATCACATGCAATATTTGAAGGTTCAATAATAGTCCCGAAAGTTGCCCAGAGAACTGATGCTTCTCAATTAAGCAGAAATTTACTTTTATCAAATCTCGCACAAATAGATACCAAACCTCAATTAGAAATAATTGCTGATGATGTCAAATGCAAACATGGAGCTACAATTTCACAACTAAATGAAGAAGAACTTTTTTATATGCGAACAAGAGGGATCACATTAACAGAAGCAAGTAAACTACAATTAAGTTCTTACTTTCAAGAAATAATTTCATTTATTCCCGTTTCAAAAGATAGATGGGATTTGCTTGATAAACTTTTAAATGAAAATTAATGGAAACAATTCAAAATTTTCCTGAAATAACGAAGAAAGACTTTCCTCTTTTAAATAAGAACTTAAAAAGTAGTGAGCAAATTATTTATTTAGACCATGCAGCAACCACTCAAAAACCAAAGCAAGTCTTAGAAAAAATTAATGAATATTATAAAAATTTTAATGCCAATGTACATAGAGGCGCACATCAATTAAGTGCTAAAGCGACAGAAGAATTTGAAAATGCACGATATTTAATTAGCCAATATATAAAAGCGAATTCAGCAAAAGAAATTATTTTCACAAGAAATGCTACTGAGGCAATCAATCTAGTAGCTAGATCATGGGGCGAATATTCATTAAAAGAAAACGATGAAATTCTCTTATCAATAATGGAGCATCATAGCAATATTGTTCCATGGCAAATGGTTGCAGCAAAAAATAAATGCAAATTAAAATTTATAGGTATAGATAAAGATGGGAAATTAGATATAGACGACTTTAAATCAAAACTAACATCTAGAACTAAACTTGTTAGCCTAGTTCATGTTAGTAATACTCTAGGTTGCTGTAATCCAATCAAAGAAATAACTAAATTAGCTAAACAAAAAGGTTCTTTAGTGTTAATAGATGCATGCCAAAGTTTGGCTCATCAAAAACTGGATGTGATTGATCTTAATATAGATTTTTTAGCTGGATCAGGACATAAATTATGCGGTCCTACAGGTATTGGTTTCCTCTGGTCAAGAAAAGAAATCCTAGAAAAAATTCCTCCTCTCTTTGGAGGTGGCGAAATGATTCAAGATGTTTTTGAAGAGACAAGTACTTGGGCAGAGCTGCCACACAAATTTGAAGCTGGAACTCCAGCCATAGCAGAAGCAATAGGTCTTGCAGAAGCAATTAATTATATTAACAATATTGGATTGAATGAAATTCATAAATATGAAAAAACTATTACTAGATATTTATTTGAAAAATTAAATCAAATAGAAAATATTGAAATCATAGGTCCATCACCAGAGATAGATCCAGACAGAGCCTCACTTGCCACCTTTTATATAAAAAATATACATTCAAATGATATTGCTGAAATTCTTGATTCAAAAGGAATTTGCATCAGAAGTGGACATCATTGCTGCCAACCTCTTCACAGATACATTGGAATTAAATCAACAGCTAGAATCAGTATGAATTTCACAACCAATAAGGAAGAAATTGATATGTTTATAGAAAAATTAAAAGATACTATTGATTTTCTGAAAATCAATTCTTAAATATTCAAAGCATTTTTTAAAAATTCCTGCGATTTTTGCATTACAACTTCTTTATTTTCAATATTTCTAAAACCATGCCCTTCATTATCAAAAAAAATAACTTCTGAATATTTATTATTCTGAATCAAAATTTCTTTAATTATTAAAGTTTGTTTATAAGAAATAACTGTATCTTTTTTCCCATGAAACAATAAGATAGGTTTTTTTATTTTGTTAATATGATTTATCGGTGATCTATTTATATAATCATCAAGGTCTTTTGCATAATTTCCTACCAAAGAATTTAAATAATCTTTTTCAAACCTATGAGTGTTGTAATGCATATCCTTCAAATCAATAACAGGATATTTACAAATTGCTGCTTTAAAAATAGAACCATATAATAAACAATTCAGGGCAGTTAACCCACCAGCACTATTCCCAAAAATCACTACTTTTTCACTATCAACTTGATTTGATTTAATCAATTCAAGAGCTAGTTCTTTGCAATCGTAAGAATCAACAATACCCCATTTATGATTCAACCTCTCTCTATATGCTTTACCAAATCCTGATGATCCTCCATAATTGACTTCAGCAACAAAAAATCCCTTCGACGTCCAATATTGAACTTCAGAATTATATGATCCATCAAAACATGAAGTTGGTCCGCTATGTGCTCTAACAAGGAGCGGTGGCTTTTTAAAATTTTCAACAAGCGGTCTATAAAGAAAACAATGAGTTGATTTATCTTCAAAACCTTTAAACCAAAATGTTTCAGGTTTTGAACAATCTTTTATATGATCAAAAAATATCTGCTCAGAAAAATTTGATAAAACTTTTTTTGCAAAATCAATTTCAAATATAATTCCCAAAAAATCAGATCCATAACCCTTTAAAAGGACTTTTTTCCGAAAAACACTGAAATCACTAATTGAGGTAAAAGGAGTAGAAAATTCTTTAACAAATTCAAGATCTATATATTGTTCCAATATTAAACTATTTTCTTTTTTTGCTACACAAAATAAATTTTTTTTATTCCCTGAAAAAAATGTTGTTCCCGTTACCCATTGTGGTGCTCCATATTCAATCAAATGTCTCTTTACTCTTTTCTTAATAAAAATATTCTCAATTTCACTAACATCTAAAAACAATAAGTTCCACCATCCAGAACTATCTTCAGAACATACCAAATGTGTTTCACTTATCCAATATGGTTGAAAAAAAGAAACGTTTTTTTTGGAATTTATCAGCTTATTTGAGAATTCTTTTATTTTTTGTATCTCACCATCTTGATCTATTTGAGCAAAAAATAGCTCATTTTTCTCCCAGGGCATATATGGATAATCCCACTCTATCCAGGAAAGTAAGTTAGCAGATCTATTAGAAGATAATTCTCCAGCAAAATTTTTAAATTTTTTTATTCGATAAATATCTTGTTTAGTTTTTTTTAAATTTAAAGAAAATAAATAATCTCTATTATTTATTTCGCAAATTCCATACAATAAATTTTTTTCAGAAATGACAAATGAAGAATCAAAATTTCCATCAATTGATTTAGATAGTTGATTAGGTCCTTGAACTGAAACGAGATATTTATTTTGGCTTCTATCAGTTTTCGCTGCCTCTTTAAAAATTTGAAACCATACCGCCTTAGTAATCTGATCTATCCATATCAAATAAAAATTATTTTTAAAATTTATACATTTATAAGATTTACCACCATATCCATGAAAATTATTTTTAATATTATATTTTTTACTTGTTAATTTCTGAGGAAAAGCCTCTTTATTATTAAATGGTCTTGCAAAAATAGCATTCTCATTTTGACCTTCACCAACAACATCAATCCAAAAAATGGTATCCCTAATAATAGTTAATTCCTTGAAAGCAATTTTTTTAGATTCAGTTTGCCTAACTTTTAACTTATCATCATTACTCATTTAAAAAAAATATAAAGAAAGCAAATTAAAGTGCTAATATTTTTATAGCTAAACTCTTAATTAAAAACTTTTTAACGTGGCAAACCATTTTTCACAACTTGCAAAAAAGTCAAGAACAAATGGAAGCTCAGAAAAAATTGCAAAAGAACAAACAGGTAAGCCATCTCTAGATATTTATAAACTTGGTGATGATGTATTAAGACAAAATTCCAAAAGAATAACTAAGGTTGACGAATCGATTAGAAAACTTGCGAGAGAAATGCTTCAAAGCATGTACGCAGCTAAAGGAATTGGACTTGCAGCACCTCAAATTGGTATCAACAAAGAACTTCTTGTCATAGATGTAAATTTTGAAGATTCAGCAGCAGAACCTCTAATATTAATAAATCCAGAAATTACAGACTTTGGAACAACCCTTAATTCATACGAAGAAGGCTGCTTAAGTATACCTGGCGTATATTTGAATGTAGTAAGACCATCAACTATAAAATTAAAATTTAGAGATGAAATGGGTAGACCACGTAAAATGAAAGCAGATGGACTTCTGGCGAGGTGTATTCAACACGAAATGGATCACTTAAACGGAATATTATTTGTTGATAGAGTTACATCAAAAGATGATTTGAACAAAGAACTTGTAAAGGAAGGGTTCAACGAAAAAGATGTAATTTCTATTAATTAATCTAATGACTGAAACTACAATATTTCAAAAAATAATTAATGAAGAAATACCCTGCGATAAGCTTTATGAAGATGATTTTTGTATTGCGTTTAATGATATCCAGGCACAAGCACCAGTACATTTTTTAGTGATTCCAAAAAAGCCAATTATAAGTTTATTAGATTGTATTGAAGAAGATGCAAATTTATTAGGGCATTTACTTTTTGTTGGTAGCAAAATAGCTAAATCAAAAAATTTAACTAATTGGAGAACAGTAATTAATACTGGAGCAGAATCGGGACAAACAGTTTTTTATTTACATATTCATTTTTTATCTGGCAGAAAAATGAATTGGCCCCCAGGTTAAAACTCTCGAAAGAAATGTTTATGGGTTATAAATAAAGAAAAACACATAATGAATACCCCAGATTCCTTAAATACAGAATCAAAAAATTTCTTTAATTTAATTTTAAAAAATTGGGAAGAATTAGATGATTCACTCAAAAATAAGTTAATTAAAATATGGAACGTTTTAACATATAAATGGCAGTTACAAATTTTATTTAATTTGCCTTTTCTAATATGGTGGGCATTAGATAAATCTTTTTCTAAAGTACATGAATTTGATGCAACAATCTTGAATTACTTAAATTTACCTGACTGGGCACTTTCATTTATTGGCTTTGGTCAATAGACTTTTAAAAGATATAATTGATTTTATAAAACTCGTCGCGTAATGAATAAAGCCGTCAAAAATAAATCGAAAATACTGTACCAATTACAAAAATTAAGAAAACTATCCCAGCCGTTTTTTCTACCAATAGATCAATGCAATGGATTTCAATTCATATGGCTTTTGATTTCTCTTCTATTTTGTGTTGGTGGAGTAGTACTTGTTGGTCTTACAGGAATAATCAGTTTTTTTGAAAGTTTTCAACCAATTTTTCTCGAAAAGTATTTCGGAGGTGTAGTAAATACAGTCAATTCAATTTGGTCTGGCAGTTGGGGATTACTTTTCTCTGCCTTATTTTTAATTGGGTCTGGCAGCTTTTTTAGCTTAAGGCGTCAACTAAAAAATCGAAGATGGTTGCATTGGTTGTTCCTTGCGATAATTGTATTAATGCTTTTAGCTGTAAACGGAATAAACGCTGGAATAGGATTTATAGCAAGAGATTTAACAAATGCATTAGTAGAAAAACAAGAAGATGGATTTTATAGGATATTAGGGATTTACGCATGTTGTTTCGCTGTTGCTCTACCAATTCGTGTATCCCAAATATTTTTTACATATAAATTGGGAATAATTTGGAGAGAATGGCTTTCAAAAAGCTTAGTCAAAGATTATATGACTAATAAAGCGTATTACCAACTAAATCCCAATGACGAAGAGCAAACTGATGTAGATAATCCTGATCAAAGGATCACAGATGATACCAGAGCTTTTACCGGGCAAAGTCTTTCTTTCACATTAGGTATTTTTGATGCACTACTAACATTTTCACTTAATATCCTTATTTTATGGAGTATTAGTACAACACTTACTTTTTCTTTATTTGGCTACGCTGCATTTGCAACTTCTATCCTTTTAATTGCTGGAAAAAATCTTGTAAAGATTGACTTTGATCAACTCAGATATGAAGCAGATTTTCGATATGGCTTAGTTCATATTAGAGATAATGCTGAATCAATTGCCTTTTATTCTGGGGAGAATCCTGAGCGAAGTGAAACTGAAAGGCGCTTAGGAGAAGTGGTAAGAAACTTTAATTTACTAATTATATGGAGAGTAATAATTGACGTTATGAGAAGATCCATTAATTATGCAGGAAACTTCTTTCCATATTTAATAATGGCAATACCTTACTTTAAAGGTGATATTGATTATGGGCGCTTTATCCAAGCAAGTTTTGCATTTGGAATGGTTGAAGGTTCGTTATTTTTCATTGTTAATCAAATAGAAGAACTAGCAAAATTTACTGCTGGGATTGGGAGATTAGAAGGATTTCAATCAAAAGTCGAATCTATTAGTCAAGCTCACCCCACAAGCAATCAAAACGTTATTTCAGATTTTCCTTCAATTCTTATTAATAATGCTGACCTTTGCCCACCAGGATCAAATAAAACAATAATTAAAAACTTAAATTTGAGCATCGACAATAATCAATCACTTTTAGTTGTTGGACCATCAGGATGTGGAAAAACATCATTATTGCGAATGATTAGTGGTTTGTGGGAACCCGATCAGGGAGTAATTAAAAAACCAAAAATTGGGGAATTATTATTCATACCTCAAAAACCTTACATGTTACTAGGTTCTTTAAGGGAACAATTATGTTATCCCACAGAGGTTAAGAAATTTAGTGATGAACATCTTACTTCTGTACTTCATGAAGTAAATTTAAAAACTTTAGTGGATCGGTATCCTAATCTTGATATTAAACAAGATTGGCCACGAATTCTTTCTCTAGGGGAACAACAAAGATTGGCTTTTGCAAGACTCTTACTAAACTCTCCAAGATTTGCAGTACTTGATGAAGCTACAAGCGCTTTAGATATTGACACTGAAAAAAAACTATATAGTTTATTAAAGGAACGAGAACTTTCACTTATTAGTGTTGGACATAGACCTAGTTTAAAAGATTTTCATGAAAATATTTTAGAATTAAATGGACAAGGAGACTGGAAATTATTGACTTCTGATAAGTATAATTTTAAGGATTAGCAAAAAAAATGAATTCTAAAGAAGAACAAACTAACTCAGAAGCCACTAATTTAGAGAATAAGAGTTTTATAGAAGAGCAAAAAGATCCGAATCAAATCAATGAACAAATTGAGGACAATAAATTAGATGAAAAATCCATAGAAATTAAAGATGAATATAAATTTGGATGGAGTAGTTATTCGGAAATAACTAATGGAAGGTTCGCAATGATTGGCTTCCTTGCAATAATATTAATTGAATTATTAAGTCGACAATCGTTTTTAAAATGGGCAGGAATCTTATAATTAATCGTCGAATCTAGAGCTATTATCTCTAGGTTTCTTTTTGTTTGTTCCAACGCTATACCTACCAGTTTGATTTTTTGCACTTGATCTAGCTGAGGAGCTTGCTCTTCGACTCTCACGTGTTTTTTTGGATTGATTAATATCTTTGAAAGAAGCATCTTCTACTTGAGCAGTTGAAGTTTGTTGCCTAATAGGGGATCTTGAAGGTTTCTTTCTTAATGGAGAAGAATCATTAGGAGCAGAGATATTATCTTGTCTAGAAACTGTACGATTCATTCTGGGTCTAGACCCTGTTTTAACTTCATCGCGAGATAAATTTCTTCTTTGACCAAAGTTATTTGTTTCGGGTTGTTTACTATTTCTATCTTCAGAAGTCTGTCTTCTCCTTCTTATAGATTCGTCATTTTCAAACTGACTTATTTCCCTTGTAGATGGCCTACTTCTACTTGCTGCAGCAGAAGGTATCGCTCTTGAAACATTCCTCCTACGAGATCTACCCTCCATATAGTCTTCTTCAAATTCATCTTCTTGAGGTTTAAATCTTCTGGATGGTCTTTCAGATTCTTCAAACCTATCGTAATCATCATTAAATCGGCCTCTAGAATTTCTGGGACCATCAGAAATAGGATCATCATCAAAATAAGATGATCTTCGAGCTTGATCAGTAGCAACTCCCCTCAATCGCACACTTTCATATGCGAAAAAAACTGTAGTTCCTGCAAGTAAAAACTGACCAAACTGAAGAATAGGATCTAACCTCCAGCCTTGAAAAAATAATATTCCTCCGCACAAAAGTCCAATTGCTGCGAAGAAAACATCATAATCCCTTGCCAAGGCAGGCTTAAAGGACCTCAAGAAATAAAGGCCTCCTCCACATACCGCGAGAACTATACCAACAATACTGGCCCAATTGAGACTAGCATTGACCACATTCTTTCTCCAAAAATTTATTTTTTAAAGGGTTACTTATATCCCCTATATATATAGTGTACTTAAAACTTCTACAAAAACTAGCGTCTTCCAGTAGAAGTACGATCGAGGGAATCTTTCTGGCTGACAAAAATCAAAAATGCAGTGGCTGGAATAACGATAAGTAAGGCAGCCGCAATAAAACTACCTATCATTCCAACTGCTGAATTATTTGCGACTTCAGCAGAAAAATCTGCGGCTAGTAATAAATTTGAGATTTGAAACACTTTTTAAATATTAAATTCTCAATTTATAATACGAATTAAATACGTTTCAATGGGTTATTTATTAAGATGAGTTAAATAATTGTGATTTCTTGCTTGTAAACTCTCTTCAAATTTTAGATATTAGTTTAGGAATTTCTCTCTCATATCTAACTATAGTTTTTCTAATAAGATTAATACTTACTTGGTACCCAAAAATTGATTTAAGTAAAGGTTTATGGTTATTAATTTCAATACCATCAAGCTCCATTCTTAATTTAACAAGAAAACTAATTCCTCCTATTGGAGGTGTTGATGTTGGACCCGTAATTTGGATCGGAGTTATAAGCTTTTTAAGAGAAATTTTAGTCGGTCAGCAAGGGCTTATAAAACTTGCATTACATTCTCATATTTCATAGAAATAATTAATTATTTCTCAGTAATTTGGCAATAATTCTTCTTCTACATATTTAGTATGTATTTTACCCTGCTTAAATTTAGATTTATTCAGTAAAGTTAGATGAAAGTTGATTGTTGTAGGAATACCAGTGACCGCACATTCATTTAAAGCCCTATTCATACGTTTAATTGCTGTATTACGATCTTTTCCCCAGACTATTAATTTACCAATTAATGAGTCATAGAAAGGAGGTATTTCATAGCCTGTATACACATGACTATCCACCCTTACACCAGGGCCACCGGGAGGAAGCCACCCAGTTATTTTTCCAGGTGATGGTCGGAAATTGTGAGAAGGATCTTCAGCGTTGATTCTACATTCAATGGCATGACCATTTAAATGGATATCATCCTGATTAAATTCCAAATTTGCTCCGCTTGCGATTTTAATTTGCTCTGCTATTAAATCAACTCCTGTAACCATTTCAGTAACTGGATGTTCAACTTGAATCCTAGTATTCATCTCCATAAAATAAAAATTATTATCATCATCAACTAAAAATTCAACTGTCCCCGCTCCTTCGTAGCCGATACTTTTTGCAGCAGCAATAGCTGCGTTCCCCATTTTTTTTCTTAGCTCAGTGTTAATTGCAGGACTGGGAGACTCTTCTAGCAACTTCTGATGTCTTCTTTGAACTGAACAATCTCGCTCTCCTAAATGAACAACATTACCCGACCTGTCGGCCAAAATTTGAATTTCTACATGTCTTGGCTTCTTTATAAATTTCTCCATATATAAACCATCGTTACCAAAAGCTGCTTCTGCTTCGCCTTGAGCTGCTTTAAACATTTTTTCTAGATTATCAGAGTTTTCAACCAACCTCATACCTCTTCCACCTCCTCCAGCAGTCGCTTTAATAATTACTGGATAGCCAATATCATCTGCCAATTTATAAGCCTCATCAACATTTGATAACAAGCCTTTACTACCAGGTACTGTTGGAACTCCAACTGCTTCCATTGTTTCTTTAGCTGTAGATTTATCTCCCATAGATCTAATAGCTTTAGGAGATGGACCAATAAAAACTATGCCGTGATCATTACACATCTCAGCAAATTTATCATTTTCCGCAAGAAAGCCATAACCAGGATGAATAGCATCAACTCCTCTCGATGTAGCAGCAGCAAGTATATTTGGAATATTTAAATAACTCTTATTACTTAATGAATCTCCGACGCAAACCGCCTCATCAGCAAGCTGAACATGCAATGCTTTTTTATCTACAGTGCTAAAAACTGCAACGGTTGCAATACCTAATTCTCTACAACTTCTGACAATTCGTAAAGCTATTTCTCCACGATTAGCAATTAAAACTTTTTCAACCATTATGAAAATAAAATTGAAGAAATGAAATGACTTAAAATAAAAAATTATTTGCCAAAATATTAAACAAAATTTTTTAGTGATCAGAGGACATTTTTTACAATACAACCTAAAACGTTATATATGTATAAATATTTGTTTTATGCAATAGAAAAATTATTCATCATATTCAAAAAACTCTTTTCGAACTAAATGCTTATTTCAGCCAATAATGTATGATATTTTTAAGGTTTAGGCATCACCCGGTTGCTGAAAACCCTTTGCGGACGTGGCGGAATTGGTAGACGCGCACGTCTAAGGAGCGTGTGGCTTCGGCCTTGCGAGTTCAAGTCTCGCCGTCCGCATTTAATGTATTCTGGTTTAACTGCAATGAAAAAAAAATCAGTTGCAGTAGTTATAATTTCCAATGGTCCAGGTGAATTGACTACATGGGTAAATCCTGTAGTGAATGAGCTTAACAAAATAAATAAATCACTATGTGATGAAAATAAACCCGATCTCACCCTTAGGTTAGTCCTTGTTCCTTGCCCAAATGCCACTGGTAAAGAGTTTTTAGTTGCAAAGTCATGGAATAAATTCGAATTAATTACAAAATCCAAAAGTTTTTGGAAATTATTAATAAAGCCACATTCTTTTGCTAATTGGCCAAAAAAAGGGGTGGTTATTTTCCTTGGTGGGGATCAATTTTGGAGCATTTTATTAGCCAAAAGATTAGGTTATATAAATATCACATATGCTGAATGGGTTTCGCGATGGCCTAAATGGACCAACGAAATTGCTGCTATGAATGTAAAAGTAAAAGAGTTAATACCTAAAAGATATGAATATAAATGTAAAGTCATTGGCGATTTGATGGCAGATATCAAACTTAATAGCGAAATATCATTAAAAAATAAAGAAAAACACTACATTGCATTGTTGCCCGGTTCTAAGAAAGCAAAGCTTTCTGTTGGAATTCCTTTCTTCTTAGAAGTTGCAGATCATATCGCTAAAGAAAATCAAAATATAAATTTTATAATTCCCATTGCCCCAACTACTGATAAAAGTGAATATTTATTTTTTCAAAGTAATAAAAATCCAATTGCTAAATATTACTCATCAAAAATCAAAACAATTAAAAACTTCAAAGACTCTCGTTTTGATTATGTAATTGAAACATCAAAAAATACAAAGATTTATCTAATCAAGAAACATCCTTGCTATGAAATTTTAAAAGAATGTGATCTTGCAATTACAACTGTTGGAGCAAATACTGCAGAACTAGCAGCAATTAGTCTTCCAATGTTAGTCGTTCTACCAACTCAACATTTAAACATGATGAATGCATGGGATGGAATTTTTGGAGTAATTGGAAAAATTTCATTCATTAATAGATTCCTAACTTTTATAATTAAAAATTTCTATCTTAAAAAAAAGAAATTTTTTGCCTGGCCAAATATTAAAGCTAAAAGAATGATTGTCCCTGAAAGGATAGGTAATATTTCGCCAATAAAAATTGCAAGTGAGGTATTATTTCTTATTAAAAATAGAGAGCAATTAAAAAGTATTAGAGATAATCTACAAAAAGAAAGAGGCGATAAAGGTGCAGCAAAAAAACTTGCTTCTATAATTGTTAATTCAATAGAAAAACTTTAACAATTACCAGGGATCATCAATTTCAAACTTTTCTAATTTTTTATTATCTTGAACTAAATTTTGTTCATCTAGTGGTTCAATATCTAAAGTTTCAGTAGCATTTTGAATTGGTCTTTTCGAAGCTAAATTAGTAGTTGATTTTTTCTTTTGCTTAAGATCAATATTGTTTTTTTCATCTATTGAACTCACACTATTTTGATTCTCGATCTGATCAGAATAATCATTATCCATATATAGCTTTTTTCTGTTATTTATTTCCTCTGAGGAACCCTTTATTTCAACATATTCAAGTTCATCTTCATAATCATCTTCATAATCATCTTCATAATCATCTTGTTCAACAACTTCTTCATATTCCTCAACCAAATTGTTTTGCTGTTCTGATTCAGAACCTGAAAGTAACTGATTCTCAACAGGTACAAGATTTGCTGAGTATCCACTTGCTTCACTTTCATCCCAAGAAGAACCCCCGACTCCAAGTTTCTCAAGTAGTCCACTACTTAGTTGCTTCAATTTTTCTTCAGCACCCTCATAAACAATAATCCTATCAGTACCACTACTTACAATTTCCTCAACAGGTATTTCCCAAGTACTTAAAACTCCCTCACCTAAAAGCGGAACACCAACAGCACCCATAACAAGAGATATCAAATCCCCAGTCTCAATATCAAAAGAAAAGCCAAGAACTCTTCCCAAAAGTTGACCAGATTCTGTAATCACTTGACAATTAATCACCTTCCCGTATCTTTCTGGAGAAAAACTCTCACTCAAAGAATCTAGGGAGTCAACTAATATGACATCTCCAACTTGCTTTATACTTTCTAAAGGCATCCATTTTGGCAAACCTGGTAAAAATCTTGTAAGTGGATTATCTCTTAGTCCCAAAGCGACCACCTCTCTTCTATCGATATCAACAACAACTTCGCCAACTACGCCTAGACGCCTGCCAGTATCAGTGGTTATCACTTGAGTTCCCATTAATTCTGACCTTAACCATAAACGTTCGCTAGGAACAGAGTTAGGGAGATTCTTATTAGCAGATGTGTTAGACAAGCTCATAAATTTCTTTTTATCATTCTGACGTATAAATTTAAAAAAGTGTGTTTATGCAGCATTTGGTAACCCAAGAACTTGAGTATTCGCACCTCTTGCTTGCGCAACCCCAATTGTTCGTTCAGACGCACTAATCATAGGCCTTCTATGACTTACGACTATAAATTGAGCATTTGATGACTGATTAGATATTAATTTTGACAATCTTTCAACATTTATACCATCTAAGAAACTATCAACCTCATCTAATGCATAAAAAGGTGAAGGTTTATACTTTTGCAAAGCGAATAAAAAACTTAAAGCAGTTAATGATTTTTCTCCACCTGACATAGAGGCTAATCTTCTGACATTTTTCCCTTTAGGATGAGCCACTAAAGTTAATCCTCCTTCTAAAGGAGAATTAGGATTTTCAAGTTGAAGAAAACCATCTCCATCAGATAAATTTGCAAAAATTTCTCTAAAATGCTTATCAACTTCTGTAAATGCTTGCATAAAAGCCTCCTGTCGCATCGTAGATACAGTTTCTATTCTCAGCAATAATTCAGATCTTTCATTAGATAGAATTTCTAATTTTTCTCGCAAACCTTTTAATCTCTCAATTAATTCTTCTAATTCATCAAGAGCCAACATATTAACAGGTTCTAAGCTTTGCAGTTTTGCATTTATGATCGAAATTTCTGATTGCAAAGATTCAAGACTCTTCCCTTCATATTCTCCAAACTCCGGGGAAGGATTAGGTAAATCTTTTTTATAATTTTCTAATTTTATTTTCTCGCTCCTCATCTCTTCTTTAAGAGAATGCATATCCCTTTCAAGATATTCAAGCTTCAACAGATAGTTATTATATTCTTGCCTTTTGTTTGAAATTGAAGAGTTTAATTCATCTCTTTTCCTTCTCAATAAACCTAAATCCCTCTCTAGAGAATTTTTTTGATTATCGAGATCTACAAGTTCTTTTTTAAATTGATCTCTTTTTTCTACCCATTCATTATGAGCAATTGCTAGTTGTTTAATAGATTCCTGCAAGTTTTTTTCTTGTATTAAAGTAATTTTTAATGAATTATTGATACGCTCTTTATCTAAAGCAAATTGATTCTTTTTATCTAATAATGTATTTCTCTCCTTAATAAGTAATTCAAGTTTTTTATCAAGATTATTAAAATCGTCATTAAAAGCTATTAATGATGATTTTTGATTTTTTTCATAATTTGCCTTTTGAATGGTTTGTAGTTGATTAAACTTATCGTGATAAGGCTGCAATTCATTTTTTAAAAGACCTAACTCGTTAACTAATAAATTATTAACAGTATCAAGTTTATTTAATCTCGATTTACAATCCTCAATTCTTTGCGAGACAACTTTAAGAGAATCTTGATTTACTTCAATTTCTTTATTAAATGAGGCACAATCCTCAATAATTTGACTGCGGTTAGAATTTAATTTACTAAGTCTATTATTTTTTATTATCAAATCATTATTTGACTCTTTTAAAGCTTCTTCGATAACTAATAATCTTTCTTTTATAGGACTGGAATCATCAATTTCATTATTAATTCCAAACCTATAAGCCAAATCTTTATTTAACTTACTACCGCCTGTAATAGCTCCACTTGCTTCTAATAATTCACCACTTAAGGTAACCAACCTATTTTTTTGTGTAGACAACCTAGCTGAAGATAAGTCTGAAAAAACCAAAGTATCTCCAAAAACATATCGAAAAACATCTGAATAAACTTCATCAAAAGTAATTAGATTAATAGCTTTATCAATAAATCCATTCTCTCTGTTATTTTCAAATCTTGAAATCGCATAATTCTTTTTTTGACTTTTAATTCTATTTAAAGGTAAAAAAGTTAATCTTCCCGCTTTCTTCTTTTTAAGAATTTCAATTGCTTTAGCAGCAATATGATCATTATCTACAACAATTTGTCCTAACCTATTTCCAGCAGCAATTTCTAATGCATATCTATTTTTCTCACTGACCTCTCCAAGTTGAGCTACATAACCATGTATACCCTCTAACCCTGCCTCTAAGAGAATTCTGAGGGCATATGAACCTCTAGATTCGTTTAAAGCTTCCTTCCTACTTTCGAATCTAGATAAATCCTTTTCAAGCCTTAATTGCTCATTGTTTAGCCTTGATTTAGTTTTAATTAATAAATCAATTTCATTTTTTAAAGAATTAATTTCTGCGCTGTTACTTGCCAGGTTTTTATTCTTTGTATCTGATGTCTCTTTTTTGCTTTGATTTCCCTGAAAAAGCTTCTCCTTTTCTAAGTCTAAGGATTCGATCTGAGACAATATCTCATCTTTTTGTATATTATTTTGAATAGTTTCTTCTTCAATTTTCCTTTTTTTTATTTCCAAAGGATTAATGTGATTTTTTATACTTTCAAGCTCAGTATTTAATTTGATACTTTGTTTTGAGAATTCTCCAGATTCTCCAGCTGCGTCAGAAAGTTTTTTTCTGGAAAGTTTGTGTTTTAAAGTGAGATCATCAATTTGCAAGTTCAATTGATTTAAAAAATTATCATCGAAATTTTCTTGTCTCATCTTTTCTGACTCAATATTTCTTTTAGAAATTGAAATTTGATCTCTCTGCTTTTGTAATTTAATACCTTCTTCTTTATTCAGACTTGATATCCTATCAAGTTCTCTCAAGCTAGAATTAATACTTCCAATATCAGAATTCACTTTAATCAATTTATCCTCGCCTTTCTCCTTAAGTTCATCAACAAGTATTTTCAAGGCATCTTCTAAGACTGATATTTCTTTACTAATAGATTCTTTTTGTTTATTAAATAAAATTTTATTTTTTCCAATTTCACTTTCTTTTTTTTCTATAGATTCAACATGTTTAACTTGTTTTTTAAACATAAGAACTTTCTCTAATTCCATTATTTGTAATAGTTTTGCCTTTAAATCTTTATATCGCTTTGCTTTTTCACATTCTTTTTCAAGCTTATTTTTACTAGATTGCAATTCATTTTCTAAAATTTCACATCTTTCTTGTCTTTCGAAAACGTCATTTAATTTTGCATTAGTTTGTTCTATTCTTGTATCAAAAAGTGCGACTCCTGCTAATTCATCAATAAGATTTCTCCTCTCCTTATTATTCATTGATACTATTCTTGTTACATCACCCTGCATAACAACATTGCTACCCTCAGGATCAACACTAATATCTCTTAATATTCTCTGTATTTGTTGCAAGGTACATTGTTTGCCATCAGAAGTATAAGTAGAAGCATAAGAACCACCTGGCATAAGCCTTAATTTTCTAGAAACTAACCATTCTTTTTGACCTTTATTAAGGGCAATTTCTTCTTCTTCTAGTTCCAAAGGCGGAAGGTCTTCTCTGGGAGACCAATCCTGAATATTAAATTTTACTGATACAGATGTTTCTGATGACTTACCCTCTTTAACTTTGGAGTTATTTATTAGATCTGGTAATCTTTCAGCCCTCATCCCTCTACTATTAGCTAGACCTAAACAGAATAGAATTCCATCTAAAATATTACTTTTCCCAGAACCGTTAGGGCCGGTAACCACCGTGAAACCTTCTTCAAGAGGAATTTTTACATTTCCCCCAAAAGATTTAAAATTTTCAAACTCGACCTGATTGATATGTACCAATCTCAAGTCTCAACAGCTAAATAAGAATAACTAATTTACAAAAATTCTCAATAGAAATATTACGTTTATTTATAAATGAATATTAATAATTTTTGCTTAATCTACAAGAATTTCCCGAAATTTCAAACAAACCAGAAAGAAGTTCACCATCCAAAATGAATCGATAATATTCAGAGTCCAATTTATCAGAAACGTTTTTAAATATTCCATGATCAATTCTTTTTACAAACCCTCTATTATCAGAAAGTTCATGTTCAATCCTGGATAGCCATAAAAGTCTATGATTTGGCTGCTTAGAAATTTCTACAGAAGCTTGATTTAATAAAGGTAGTTTTAAAAATTTCCATGTTAAACAATCTATCCCATTTTCAACAAGGAAATCATAATGAATATCGAACGAGTTAGCAAAATAAACTTTATGTTCAAGCAAAACCCATTTATTCATTATCTATTTGATAAATAAATCGAATCTATTTTCAAAACAAAGTTTAGTAAAGATATATTTTCAGAGAAATGTTTCCTTTTATTTAATTACTTGCATCAGGAACAAATCTTAAAGCTATGAATAGCAAACTTCCAGCTCCAGCGATAGCTGCAGCTACTAATCCAAAATCTGTAGGGATTGTGCGAGATGCAAAAATTAATGATGCAAATGTAATATCCATGATGAAATTTAAACTCATTTAATAAATTCAGTAATAGCTTAACAAAACCTTCTTACAGAACAGAGTAGATAAATAAAATGTAAATAAACTTTTATATGTTTTTATTCTATATAAATCGCACAATTCTTTAGATAAGGGTTCCAAATTACGAAAATAGGGTCTAATCTTAAATAAATTAGCTTTAATAATGGAGACTTACCATCCTCCCAAAGAAGTAGAAGAAAAAGAAGATAAATCTGATCTTCCTGAAAAAGAAGTTATCTTGGAAAAATGGTTACTTGAAAAAATTGATAGTTTAATACCTTTAATAAAAGAAAAATGGCCTAACATTGCACAACAAACCCTTGAAGCCACAAAAGGGAGTATTGATGATTTAGTTGAAGTAATAGCTAGCCATAGTGGAACCTCGGCATTTGGAATAAAAAGCCAACTGTTTGAAATCATTGATTCAATAAGGGAAAACAATTGGGAAATATCAGAAAAAATTGAGCCTATTGAAAGTCAATTAGAAGAATTATTAGAAGAGCTTAACAATACACTTAGACCAAAAATAGAAAGTCCAATAAGAAAAAAACCACTATTATCTATTGCTATTGCAGCTGGTATTGGTTTACTAATAGGAAGTCTCCTAAACAGTGGCAGAAAATAATATGGAAAAACCAAAAAATAAAAACTTTGCAAATACAGCCTCCAGAATTTCAGCCATCGCAAGTTCAGTGATGGATTTGCATGTCAGAATAGCTCTTCAAGAAGTAGATAGAGAAAAAAGAAGATTAATTAGTGGTGGAATATTTTTGGCAATTGGCAGCACACTATTATTATTAGTACTTATTTGCATCCATATTATTTTTTATCTTTTTCTAGCGAAATATAATAACTGGAATATTGAATATAATTTATTACTGATAATATTTATCGATTTATTTCTTGCAGGCTTAAGTTTGAAACTTGGAGGAAAATTAGCAAAAGGACCATATCTTCCTCAAACATTAGAGGGTTTAGGCAAAACAACTAAGGCTGTTTTAGGCAAAAAATAAATTACCTAATTAAATACTTTATCCATCTACAATCTATCCCCCCATTACTAATAGGAATTTTCAATGAAGATTTCATTTTCAAATATTTTGTTAGTTTTGGATTTCCACTAAGCAGCCAAAATTCCCAGCCTGAAAAATTTTTCTTTAGAAAGATTCCCATTTGTTCATATAAACAAATCAATTCATTTGTATCGCCCAATTTTTTGCCGTATGGAGGATTACATATGATTATCCCAGGTGGGCATTTTAATTGGAGTGCTGCAAAATCATTATTTATAAGTTCAATATAATTTTCGAGTCCAGCCAATGATATGTTTATATTCGCCTGCTCAAAAACCTTTTTATTAATTTCACAGCCTATTATTGTTGGTAATTTTTCATAATTTATAATTTTATTTTTTGCCTTATTTTTTTCATTAAGATAAATATTTTTCCTAAAGTCCAACCAATTCTCAAAAAGATATACTTGATCAATATTTATAGGAACTCCAAGGAATTGGTTTACTGCCTCAATTAAAAAAGTTCCTGAGCCACACATCAAATCTATTAATGGGACTTTACCATTCCATTGAGTCATATTTATCAATCCAGAAGCTAAATTTTCTTTTAATGGAGCATTTCCAATTGCGGGTCTATAGCCTCTTTTGTGTAAGCTTTCTACGCTACTTTGAAGACTGAGAGTTGCATTATTATTATTTAAATGCAGATGAATTATAAAATCAGGATTATCTAGAGAAATATTTGATCTTTTATTCCAAACTGCCTTTTGCAAATCGGTTATAGAATTTTTTACTTCAAGAGCAGTGAAATGTGTATGACTTAAAGAAGATGTTCTCCCAGTTACTTGAACATTAAACGTTTTATCAAAGTGCAACCAATTTAACCAATCAAATGAATCTCTAACCCCCTCATATAAAGATTGCTTATCATAACAATTAAAACTTGCAATTTCTCTATAAAAACGAAAAGCTAATCTGGAATAGAAATGAACTCTATAAAAAGTTTCAAAATCACATTCAAAATTAATGAATCTTTTGTAAGTATTAATATTAAAGCCGCCTAAATTTGAAATTTCTTCAGCTAAAGATTTCTCTAGTCCCTCCGGAGATGATGCCACTACATTCATATACGATAAAACTTAATGAAAAAACTATTCAATAACCATTTTGCCTGTCAGAATATAAATGTCCAATTGGACTAGGTGATCTCAACCGATGTTTCGGACAGCGGTTCGATTCCGCTCAACTCCACCATTTGGGGTTGTAATGGTTTCGACGGGGCATAAGGAAGGTGACTGAAGCCGGCTCGGTTAGAGTAAAAACACAAATGCTAACAAAATCGTTAGTTTCTCCCGTCAAACAGCACCAGTTGCTGCTTGATCCTAAAGGAGATGGGGTTATATCAGCCTTATCAACCAAATGATACAAGGAGTCTGGAAGGACTCCACTTTTTAAAATAACTTAGAAGTTGTAGTAGATAATTTATTAGTTTGTAAATATTGCTCCAATCGCTTGTATTAAAAAGAATTTTTTTAATTTTATAAGTATAAATACTGAGAAGATAAGTTTTAAATTAATTTATCTTATTAAAGAATCCAATCTTGCAAAATGGAATCTAATAAAAAACTAAATGACTTGATAATAAATCTCAAACCAAAAGTGATTAGATTTACTGGTGAAAAATTTCCTAATGAACTATGGAATAGTGGTTGTCTAATAAAAAAAAATAAGAAAATATCTAGCTAAAAATTTTATTAATTACTTGAAAAAGGATTTTTCGGCATTTTTTTTAAACATTTTTTTGAAACTTCCTGAAGTACTTTAAATTCATTTTTCTTTAAATTCCAATTAAATACATTCGATATATCTATAACTTGAGATTTTTTTCGCATCCCAACGAGTGGGATGGTTCCTTGATAACAACACCAATTAATTGCTACTTGCGCTTGAGAAACGGATCTTTGATGCGCAATTCTTTTTAGACACCTCCGCAATTCATAAGTTGGTTTTTTATAGTTTTCAAATAATGAATTACGAATAAAACTTTTTTCTTTATTTTCTTCTTTATCTGGATCAATACAAAGTATTCCAAAAGACAAAGGACTATAAGCAAAGAAATCAATATTATTTTCTTCGCAAATTTTTTTTACCTGATATTGTTTTCCTAAATCCGGAGCAAGCAAAGAAAACTGTATCTGCACACTTTTTAGGCTCTGATCTCTTGTTGCCAAGAAATTAATTAGTTTCGTCAATCTTTTAGGGCCTATATTTGACAAGCCGATTTGAAAATCAAATCCTTGATCTTTTAAATCACAAAGATTATTCAAAAGCCCTAATTCCTGCCAAGGATTGTATTTTGCAGTTGACCAATGTAATTGCACTATATCTAATTTGTTATTAAGTCTCTCTAAACTTTTCAAAAAAGGTTTATTAAAACCTCTGTGACCGATTCTCCAGGGATAAGGTGCAAGTTTAGTTGCAACTTGAATTCTTTTTTTCTTTGCTGAAGAAGTATTTAGTAAAAATTTGCCTATCAATAATTCACTTCTACCCTCAAGATTACCAGTACCGTAAGAATCTGCAGTATCAATTAAATCAAAACCTCTTTTTAACGCTTCATCATATGTCTCACGTAAGTCATCGTCATTTGTAGATTGGTAATTCCAAAAAATCTTATTTCCCCAAGACCAAGTACCTAATCCAATTCTTTTCTTCACCAGCCTATTTAAATAAGGAACTTTATAAGGTTATCTAAAAATATTAACCTCTTTAAAATATTTCAAAAAATAAGTTTTAAAGCATTAAAAATCATTTTCTCTTGACATTAAGAAATTATTCTCCAAAGTAAGAGAAATAAAAATAAAAAATTGTTCATTACCGTTTGCGGACAAAAAGGGGGTGTAGCCAAGACCTGCACAAGTATTCACCTTGCAAGTGTTTGGCATTCTGAAGGTAAAAAAGTTTGCATAGTCGATGCCGACAAGAATAGATCTGCCTTAGCATACGCATCAAGAGGCAATCTTCCATTTCCAGTTTTCCCAGTCAGTTCAGCTGCCAAAGCATCAAGATCATCAGAAATTGTAATAACTGATGGCCAGGCTAGTAGTGATCAAGAAGAACTTAAACACTTAGCATATGGTTCAGATTTAGTTATCTTACCTACAACTGCAAAAGCAAGATCAGTGGAATTAACTGTTGAACTAGCCAATTTATTAAGTAACTTAAAAGTGAACCATGCAGTAGTAATAGTAAAAGTTGATTTTAGACAGCAGAAAGCAGCGGCACAAGCCAAAGCAGCTCTAGAAAATTTTGGTTTATATGTTTTTGATACATTTGTACCCTTACTTTCAGCATTTGATAAAGCAGAAGCCTCTGGAAATGCTGTATTTGAAGCTGTAGACGATTTAGGCAGATCAGACCCTCGTCGAATGACGGGCTGGTCTGCTTATTGTTCAATTGCCTCACAAATTCCATGCCTGATTTCGAAGCCCTCATCCGACACCAACAACTTAAACAACCAACAACCAATAAGCGCTTAAAAGTTGTTGATTCTCCTAATTTTGAAGAAGGAAAAAACGAAGAAACAATAATTAGAGCATCTGGATTATTAGTTAATTTTTTTGGAGGTTTTATAGGTTCTGTAATTGGTACTTTAACAATACTGTTTCTTTATATAAATGAATATCTACCAATAGATTTACTAAAACTTAAGTAGTATATTCGCTATTCATTGCTATATAAAGAAAATCTCTATAATTGCTTGCAATAACTTACTTTTCAAAATTAATACTACTGTAAGCAAAGTGTAAGCAACAGAACATGCTTTCTAAAACATTAAAATTTCCTAATCACTTTTAGTTCTACAATTAATTAAAAGAGTCTTAAAAATATGAAGCATGTTCCATTAAAGACTATTAAACTAAAAAACCATCCTGAATTAAATGAAAGATGGTTGCAAGATATTATTGCTGATGATCCTTCTATTATCGGAATTGGAGATGTCATATTAAAAGATAAAGAAAGAATTCATCATCACGCAGGAAGATTAGATCTTTTACTTCAAGATGCAGATGGAATTGATAGATATGAAGTTGAAATACAACTAGGCGCAACAGACGAATCTCATATTATTAGAAGTATTGAATATTGGGATATAGAAAGGAAAAGATATCCTCAGTATAATCACACTGCTGTGATAATTGCAGAAGATATTACCAGTCGATTTCTTAATGTAATCAGTTTATTTAATGGTTCTATACCATTAATGGCAATTCAAGTTAGTGCCATCCAAACAGCAGAAGGGGTGGGTCTTCACTTCACAAAGGTGTTAGATGTTCAGCAACTTGGATTAGTTGATGAGGATGAAGAAGTTGCTGAAATAACAGATAGAGATTATTGGTTGAAGCGTGGAACTCCAAAAACCGTAGAAATGGCAGATAAAATTTTATCTAATATTATTGAGTTTGATCCTGATGCAGAGTTCAATTACAACAAGTTTTATATTGGATTAAAGTTCAATGGTAGATCAAAAAATTACAGTATATTTAGACCCAAAAAAAATTTTTTAGGGGTAGCAATAAAACTTCCCCAGACCGAAGAAAATGATGAAATTATTAATCAGGCAGAGATTACAACTCTAGATTATGACAACGCTAGAGGTAATTATCGTTTAAAAATCAATGAAAGGGAATTAGATAAGAAATTGGAAACGATTAAGCAACTAATTTTTAATGCAAAAGAAAAATTTGGGTAAAAATCAAATTGACCAAAAATAAAATAAGAGGGCATTTGTTTGCCCTCTTCGAGTCGTATGCACCTCGCTGTCCACAAAGTCGATGAAGTGCTTTTGACTCCTGAATTATTTCTACTCCTACTGAACTAGAAAAGATAGTCGTGACAACCACAAAGCACTTCTACTCGGGTAATAATACTCTATGAATTTAAAGTTAATAAGAGGACAATATAGATATAGATCTAGGAGGTCTTATGAAACTATTCAATCAATTTAACATTCTTCCAAGATACTTAACTGCGTTTAATTATGCAGGATTAAATCTAAACGAAACCCCAAAAGAACTTGAGAAATGCACCCCTGAGTTTCAAAACTTTTGGGAGAAAGAATGCAGAGAACATCCAACAAATCAAAATTGTTTAATTTACTGCGACTGAGTTATTAATTTTTAGTCTTTATTAAAAAAGGAGGTTTTATGAAACTAACTACTCCATTCACCATTCTCAATAGAACATTCAATGAGATGGATCTAATCAGAGATGCCATGAAGAAAAGAAAATTGGCAACTGAAAGATTGCATGATGATTATAGAAAAATGTTCAAAAACAAAGAACATCCAACCATAGTTAACGGATATGTTTAACCTACTTCGACTAAATTAAATTAGTAATAATAAGTCCTAATTTAATGTAAGCAGACTGTAAGCAACATATATACAATCCTCAGATCTATTGCTATAACTGCGTTTTTACGTTAAGTCGTATATTCTGAGTTTATTTCTACATACTTTTTAGACAGATCGCACCCCCAAGCTGTGCCTTTCGATTCGCCAGAATTTAGATTAATCATAATTTTTACAATATCATCTACTAAATATCTACCTTTCATTCTGGACTTAATATAATCTTTGACTTTTTGTGAATCATATTTATTTAAATTACCGTTTTCCAAAATATGAGTGTTTCCTATATACAAGTCAACGTCGTTTAAGTTGAATTTAACTCCAGAATTACCTGCAGCAGAAATGATTCTTCCCCAATTAGGATCACAACCATGTATCGCAGTTTTTACCAAGGCAGAATTACAAATAGATTTCGCGAGCATAATTGCATCATCAGTCTTTTTTGCTCCTTGAACCATAACTTCTAATAAACAATTTGCTCCCTCTCCATCCCTTGCAATATTTTTTGCCAAGTTTTGACATACAATATCAATACCTTCCTGGATAATTGGAAAAAACCTTTTTTCAATTTTCTCTCCTGCATTTATTCCAACAAAAGAATCATTTGTGCTTGTCTCTCCATCAACTGATATTGCATTAAAAGATTTTTTAACCGCAATAGCAATCATTTTGTCCCATACTTCTTTTTGAATGCCAGCATCACATGTTAGAAAAGCAAGCATTGTAGCCATGTTGGGGTAAATCATTCCTGAACCTTTTGCAAATCCTGCTATTTTTATTTTTCTACCTTGAATAGTCGTCTCTATTAAAACCTTTTTCAAAGTCAAATCAGTAGTTAAAATTGCTTCTGCTGCATTTTGAAAATTATTACTATTCAAATTACTTACTAAACTCGGTAAATTTTTTATTAAATCATTTATTTGAATTGGAACACCAATGACACCAGTTGAGCACATTAAAACTTCTTCTTCTTTTATTCCTAAAAGTTCCGCAATCTTTCCTGTAGCAATTTGAAAATGTTGAATTCCAAGATTTCCTGTACATGCATTCGCTTGACCAGAATTAATTAGTATTGCTCGTAAAAAACCTGAAGTTGTTTTAATCCTTTCCTCACAAATATCCACACAAGAAGCTCGAACTATTGATTGAGTAAACATCCCACTAAAAATACTTCCTTCTGGAGCGAGTATTAGTGCTAAATCCTTTTTATTAGAGGTTTTTAATCCAGCAGATATCCCAGCAAAAAGAAACCCCTTAGGTATTACCTTACTGTCATCAACAAACGACCAATTGGAATCTGACTGGCTCAAACTTTTTGGTATTCTAATTTATACTAACTACTCTTTAATGCTAATGAAACTAAGAAATTAGATTATTATTAATTATATGGATATTCTTCAAAAATCAAAAAACAACCAAAGAAGAATTGGTCTAACAGGTGGTATTGCAAGTGGGAAAACAACCATAACTAATTATATTAAAAAACATAAAAACATTCCAATATTAGATGCAGATCATTTATCAAGAGAATTAATCAAGCCAAACACATATGGATATGAAAAAATTTTAGATTATTTTGGCAATAAAATTATTGATAAAAGCAATAATTCAGAAAGAGAAATAAACAGAAAACTTCTAAGGAAGATTATTTTTAAACATTCAGAAAGTAAAGAATGGATTGAAAAACTGCTTCACCCCTTAATTAAAGAAAAAATGATAGAAGAATGTAGGCAATACGCAAATAATCAAACTATAGTATTGGTTATTCCATTATTATTTGAAGCAAAATTTGAAGATATTTGCACTGAAATATGGTTAGTTAAATGTTCTAAAGAACTACAAAAAAAAAGACTTATCAAAAGAGATAAAATTAGCGAAAAAGAAGCATATGAATTGATAAATTTTCAATTAAGTTTTGAAGAAAAAAGAAAATTATCAGATATTATTATAGATAATTCAGATGATCAAAATAAATGGATCAATACGTTAAAAGAACTTCTTTAAGCTTCAGCTATTCAATTTTTCCATAAGAAGTTTATTTGCAAGTTTCGGGTCAGCTTTACCTTTAGTTCTTTTCATAAGTTGACCAACAAAAAAACCGAGTAACTTAGATTTACCATTTTTAAATGCTTGAACTTCATTTGGATATTCATTTATAAGTTCATCAATTATTGGTAAAATACTTGAAGAATCAGATATCATTGCCAACCCTTTTTCTTCAACTAATTTTTTCGGAGAAATATTTTTTTGAATAAGTTCAGGTAAAATTTCTTTTGCAATTTTTCCACTAATTATATTTTTTGAAATCATGCTAATCATTTCAGCAAGATTTTCAGGAGTAAGCTTTAATTCTCTAAAACTTAGTTTGTTTGATTTTAAATAGCCCACAATATCACTTGTTACCCAATTTGAAGCTAGTTTGGCCTCGGCGCCATTTGCTACTGTTTCTTCAAAAAAGTTTGCCATGCTTATTTCATCAGAAATTACCCTTGCATCATATGCAGATAACCCAAATTGAAGGACATATTTATTTCTTTTCATTGAGGGTAATTCTGGTAGTTCTTTAAACCATATTTCTTGTTGGGCTTTTGTTATTTCAATTGGCCCTAAGTCAGGATCAGGAAAATATCTATAGTCACTGCTACCTTCTTTTAATCTCATACTTTTAGTTAATTGCTTAGCTTCATCCCATAACCTTGTTTCTTGGACAATTTTTCCTCCATTTTCATAAACTTCTATTTGTCTGGCTATTTCATAATCACAAGCCTTTTGAATTGCAGAAAATGAATTCATATTTTTTATTTCCACTTTGGTACCAAAAGGAGCATCAGGTCCTTTTCTCACTGAAATATTGACATCACAGCGTAATGAACCCTCTTGCATATTTCCGTCTGATACACCTAAATATCTAACTGTTCTTCTAATCTCTGAAGCATATTCAGATGCCTCTTTACCTGATCTAATATCTGGTTTACTTACAATCTCACAAAGTGCTATTCCGGCGCGATTGTAGTCAACTAAAGAATACTTAGAACCAGCTAATCTGTCACTACCTGAATGAACTAGTTTTCCTGCGTCTTCTTCCATATGAAGCCTTTCTATACCAATTTTTTTGATATAAGGTTCTTTGTCTTTTTCAATTATTTCAACCTCTAACCAGCCATTTTCAGCTAGTGGCTCATCAAATTGTGAGATTTGATAATTTTTAGGCAGATCAGGATAAAAATATTGTTTTCTATCAAATTTACAATGTTCTGCAACATTTAAATTTAATGCTAAAGAAGTTTTTACAGCATACTCAAGAACAGTCTCATTCAAAACTGGAAGAGTTCCTGGTAACCCACAAACTACAGGATCTATATGCGTATTAGGTGCATCACCAAAAGCTGTTGACGCAGATGTGAATATTTTACTTTTCGTATTAAGCTGTACATGAGTTTCCAAACCAATCACAGCTTCCCAAGATTCCAAATTGTTCATTATCAAAAGTCTCTTTATTAATAATATTGGATATAAAGGAAAAGAGTACCAAAACACAAATAAAAATATTAATTATTAAATGACACAAGAAACAAAAAATTCAATATTAATTATTGGCGGTGGACTTGTTGGTTTATCTATTGCTTATGAATTTGCTAGAAATAATTTCAAAGTTTTAGTTTTAAGCAAAAACAGAAATGAATCAGCTGGATTTGTTGCTGCAGGAATGTTAGCTACTCATGCCGAAGGGCTCGAAGATGAGTTACTAAAATTTGGCCAAGAAAGTCAAGGTCTAATTCCAAAGTGGATAAAAAGTATTGAGCAAGATAGTAATATTAAATGCGGTTTAAAAAAATGTGGCATAGTAGTTCCTTTTAAAAATAAAGAAGATCTTGAAAAGTTTCCCACTTATCAATATGGAAAATATTTAAATCACAAAGACCTTCAAACAGAAATTAATGGAATGAATTCTATTTGGAAACATGGTTTACTATTTGAACAAGATGGTCAAATAGATAACAGAAGAAGACTGATGCGCGCTCTTGAGAGAGCATGCTCATTGCATGGAGTTGAATTTCAAGAAGGATCAGAAGTAGAGGATTTAAAATTAGAAAAAAACAAAATTACTGGTGCAAAAGTTTTATGTGCGACTGGGGAACTAAAAATAATTAACTGCCAAAAAGCAATTATATGCAGTGGTGCTTGGAGTAAAAAAATTTTTAAAAAGATTCCAGTCTTTCCTGTAAAGGGACAAATGCTATCTATACAAGGTCCAACAAATTTTTTGAAAAGAGTTATTTTTGGACCAAAAACTTATCTTGTTCCTCGTGATGACGGACTTATTATCGTTGGAGCTACAGTTGAAAAAGATTCAAAATTTAATCATGGCAATACTCCTAATGGAATAAAACAACTGCAAGAAGGTATTCGCTCCTTATTACCAGAAGCTATTAATTGGCCACAAATGGAACATTGGTGGGGATTTAGACCGTGCACTCCAGACATTAAACCAATAATTGGAAAATCAAAAATTGAAAACCTTTTTATAGCTACAGGACATTACAGAAATGGAGTTTTATTTTCTGCATTAACAAGTGATCTTCTTTTGAAAATAGTTCAAAATAAATGTCTCAGCGATATAGAAAAAATCTTTTTAGAGAAATTTAGTTTAGATAGATTCGATATTTAAATTTTAATTTTCAGATCGCCATTTCGAATCAGATGTTTCCCACTCACATAATTCCTCTTCGTTAAACCATAGATCAATTTCAAATTTTGCTGTATCTTCTCCATCAGAACCATGAATAATATTCCTCCCAATATCAATAGCTAAATCGCCTCTAATTGTGCCAGGTTCTGCTTCTAGAGGTTTTGTTGCACCTATTAGTTTTCTAGCACTCAAAATAACTCCTTCGCCTTCCCACACCATTGCTACAACAGGACCACTTGAAATAAAGTCTACTAAATCACCAAAAAAAGGTCTTTCTCTATGTACTCCATAATGATTTTGAGCAAGATCTTTTGAAGGAATTAATTGCTTTAATCCAACCAATTTAAATCCTTTTTTTTCAAATCTGCCAATAATCTCAGCAACATATCCTCTTTGAACTCCATCTGGTTTAATTGCAATAAAGGTTCTCTCTTTGGTCATTTAGTTAATAATCACTCTATGTATATTCATCTTTTGGGTGGTAACTTGGCAAGTAATCATTAAAATAAGAGATATTGTTTTGAGTTATTTTCAAAAACATTTATTAATCACTAAGAAATAAATTGACCAATTTTGAGCCGAAAAAATTAAAGAATATTTGGACTATTGAAGATAGTATTTCGACTTACAACATAGACAAATGGGGAGATAAATATTTTTCTATAAATTCCAAAGGAAATATATCAGTAACTAAAGATATAAAATCTGAAAATAAGATTGATCTTTTTAAGCTTGTCAAAGAACTTAAGAGTAGAGAAATCAATCCTCCATTAATTATAAGATTTAATGATATCTTGAAAGATCGCATAAATGCATTACATGACTCTTTTTTAAAAGCAATAAAAACCTATAAATATAAGAACATTTATCAAGGCGTTTTTCCTGTCAAATGTAACCAACAGAAAAATGTTCTAGAAAAGATAATAGAGTTTGGTAGCCAATGGAATTTTGGTTTAGAAGTAGGAAGTAAATCAGAACTATTAATTGGCCTTGCACTTCTTGAAAACCAAAATTCATTATTAATATGCAACGGATATAAAGATAAAAAATATATTGAGATTGCTACTTTGGCCAGAAAACTAGGCAAAAATCCAATAATAGTTATTGAACAACGAGATGAGGTAAAAAGAATTATTGAAGCAGTTCAAGAACTTAACGCGACTCCATTGATAGGAATTAGAGCAAAGTTATCAAGTAAAAGTAGTGGTAGGTGGGGTAAATCTATTGGAGATAATTCCAAATTTGGATTATCAATCCCAGAAATTATGTTGACAATAAAAGAACTAAAAGAAGCAAATCTTATCAACGAAATGAAATTGCTCCATTTTCATATAGGCAGTCAAATAAGTGATATTGCTGTGATCAAAGATGCATTACAAGAAGCGAGTCAAATATATGTTGAACTATGCAAACTGGGAGCCCCTATGCAATATATCGACGTTGGGGGAGGATTAGGGATAGATTTTGATGGAACTAAAACCTCCTCAAACACCTCTACTAATTATTCTTTGCAAAATTATGCTAACGATGTAATTGCAACTATTAAGGATTCATGTGAATTAAATAATATCAAGCATCCAACCATAATCTCAGAAAGTGGAAGAGCAATAATTAGTCATTGTTCAGTTTTAATTTTTAATGTCTTAGGAACAAGCCATGTCAGTTCCAAACTACAAATTTTTGATAACAAAAATCAACAATTAATAATTTCAAACTTACTTGAAACTTTCTATGAATTAAAAAAACTTAAAGATAAAAAAATAAATTTATCTCAAATAATTGAACTATGGAATGATGCAAAAAAGTTTAAAGAAGATTGCTTAGTAGCTTTTAGATTAGGATTTTTAAGTTTGGCAGAAAGAGCTTATGCCGAAGAAATTACTTGGGCTTGCGCAAAAGAAATTTCTAATAACCTGAATAATGATGAAATCAATCACCCTGATTTATCTGAAATTACAGAAACTCTTGCATCAACTTATTATGCAAATTTATCTATCTTTAAATCTATTCCCGATAGCTGGGCAATAAATCAGATTTTTCCAATAGTACCAATACACAGGCACTTAGAGGAGCCGTTCTGCAAAGGCAACTTTGCAGATTTAACTTGTGATTCAGATGGGAAACTAAATAATTTTATTGATGATGGAAAAATTAAATCATTACTAAATTTACATAAGCCAGAGAAAGATAAAGATTATCTAGTTGGAATTTTTATGACTGGAGCCTATCAAGAAGCATTAGGAAACTTGCACAATTTATTTGGCAGTACAAACGTTGTTTATATAGACATAAATCAAGATGATTCATACAAGGTCAAAAATATTATTAAAGAGGACAGTAAATCTGAAATTTTACAATTGTTAGATTATAGCTCAGCTTCTTTGGTTGAATCTATAAGAATTAATACTGAATCAGCAATTGATCAAAAAAAATTAACTATTGAAGAAGCAAGGAAATTAATGGATCAAATCGAAATTAGTCTCAGAAAAAGTAGTTATTTATCAGAATAACTATCTAATGTTTTTTGCAAATAATTTTTAGCATAATCTAGAGCATCACCTAACTTATCAATATCTTTAGCACCTGCTTGAGCAAAGTTAGGCTTTCCTCCTCCACCTCCCGAACAAATTCTTGCAATCTCATTAATTAATTTACCTGCATGTAATCCTATTTTTACTACATCATCACCTAAAGAAACTACAAATAACAACTTTCTATTTTCTGGATTTGGTATTCCCCCAAGAATCACTATTGCTTTATTTCCTAAATGAGAAGTTAAATTAAGTGCTGCAGATTGCAAAGAATTCCCATCTAAGCCATCAATCTGATTTACCAAAATTGAAAAAGAATTTACTATTTCTGCGGATGATTTTATAGAAGAGTATTTAAAATATGCAATTTCATCTTTCATTTTTTGTATCTCTTTATTCTTATTAATAAGCTCTGCTTGCAAATTATTAACCCTTTCAAAAAGTTGATTAGGATTTGCTTTTAACAAATCACTTAGTTGATTTACTAAAGCATTTCTATCACTGAAATAGTCTAATGCTGATTGACCTGATAATGCTTCGATTCTTCTGACTCCAGCTGAGATTCCTTCCTCACTAATTATTTTGAAAGAACCTAATTCAGATGTAGTTTTAACATGTGTGCCACCACAAAGTTCCATTGAAACTCCAGGTACATTAACAACGCGGACTACATCATCATATTTTTCTCCAAACATGGCGACTGCGCCCTTTTCAAGAGCCTTACTCTTAGTCATATTTTTTATTTCTAGGGCATGATTTTCCATAATCCAAGAGTTAACTAAAGTCTCAATCTTAGAAATTTGATCTTTAGAAATAGGATTAGAGGAATTAAAGTCAAATCGTAATTTATTAAAGGCTACCAATGAACCTTTTTGTCCAACACTTTCATTAACAACTGATTTAAGTGCAGATTGTAATAAATGAGTAGCTGTATGATTTGCAGCAGCCTTAGCTCTGTTAGAGGAGCTAACATTAGTCTTAACTTTTTGTCCAATAGTTAATATTCCTTTTTTGATCGTTCCATAATGTAAAAAAACATTTTTCTTTCGAATAACATTATCAACCAAAACCTCTACATCTTTTGAAAATATCGTTCCAATATCACCAACTTGCCCGCCAGATTCTCCATAAAAAGTTGTCTGATCAAGAACAATTAAAACTTTCTGACCTTCACTTGCTTGCTTAACTAATGTTGAATCCAGGAATATACCCTTGATTTCAGCTTCCGAAAGGAGTGAATTATAACCATTAAAAACAGTTTTGTTAAAAAGATCTATTTCTCGCTCTAATGATCCCTCTAATGTCAAATCAATGTTAGTTGAAGCAGCTTTAGCTCTCTCTTTTTGTGCATTCATTTCTTCTTCAAAACCCTTTACATCAACACTGATACTATTTTCTTCAGCAATTTCTACAGTAAGTTCTAAAGGAAATCCGTAAGTATCATAAAGTTCAAAAGCTTTAAAACCAGAAATTAATTTCTGCCCTGAAGAAATTAACTCATCTAGCAATTTCTCTCCTCTTTCAAGAGTTTCCCTAAATCTTATTTCTTCAATTTTTATCTCATTCAAAATTAAATCATTATTATTTTTTAACTCAGGATAATTATTTTGCATTAAATTGATTCCGACAGTAGCAATATTAGGTAAAAATTCATTTGTTATACCTAATAATCTGCCATGTCTGACCATTCTTCTAATGAGCCTTCTTAAAATATATCCCCTGCCGAGATTACTTGCTGCTACGCCATCAGAAATTAAATGAATAACAGCTCTTGTATGATCACCAATGATTTTTAAAGAAATTTTGTTTTTATCATCTGAAGAAAAATAATCAATATTTGCAATCTCGCAAATTTTTTGAATAATAGGAAAAATTAAATCTGTCTCATAATTATTTTGCTTTTTTTGTAATATTTGAGCCATCCTTTCAAGACCCATCCCTGTATCAATATTTTTAAATTTTAAATCTGTCAATTTTCCATTAGAATCACGATTATATTGCATAAAAACAAGATTATAAAATTCAATAAAACGATCTCCATCTTCTAAATCAATATTGTGCAGACCCTTTTCAGGATGAAAATCATAATAAAGTTCTGAACAAGGTCCACATGGACCTGTTTTGCCAGATGACCAAAAATTATCTTCATCACCTAGTTTCACTATCCTATCTGGATGAATACCAATTTCATCTCTCCAAATTTTTGCAGACTCTTCGTCTTCGTGGAAAACACTCACAATTATATTTTCAACAGAAAGTTGATAGATATTAGTAACTAACTCCCAAGCCCATTTAATAGCCTCATGTTTAAAATAATCTCCAAAAGAGAAATTACCAAGCATTTCAAAAAAAGTGTGGTGTCTAGCTGTAACTCCAACGTTTTCTATATCGTTTGTTCTGATGCACTTTTGGCTAGATGTAGCCCTTTTTGATGGTCTTTCTTTTAAACCTAAAAAAACTGGTTTAAAAGGTAGCATTCCTGCAATTGTGAGCATAACCGTAGGGTCATCTGGAATCAAAGATGCACTTGGGATGATTTTATGTAATTTTTGACTGTAAAATTGCAAAAAAGCATTTCTTATCTCATCTCCAGTAACTATTTTTTTAATTAGTTGAGATGTCATTTATCCAGAATAAGAAGATTAAAAATTAAAGAAAAGCGTAATTTCGGTTATTTCGCAAAAATAATCACGCGAATTTATATTCTATATAACTAAAGTTAATTTATAAAGCTAATTATTCTATGATAGCCTCTGCCCAGACAAGTAATTCTAAATTGGCACAAACTAAAAACAAGTTGACGGTTCAATCTCAAAACTTTTCCGATGATTCTTGTGCCATAAGATCTTTGGATTGGGATCGCAGTAGATTTGATATTGAATTTGGTTTAAGAAACGGAACTACTTACAATAGTTTTATTATTAAAGGCGAGAAACTAGCAATAATTGATACTAGTCATGCAAAGTTCGAAGAATTATGGTTTGAAGAATTACTGAAAAAGGTAAATCCACAAGAAGTTGATTATTTAATTACAAGCCATACAGAACCTGATCATTCTGGTTTAATAGGTAATCTTTTAGAATTAAACGAAAATATCACAGTAGTTGGATCAAAATTAGCCCTTAAATTTATTGAAGACCAAATACATATTCCCTTTAAGCGTCTAGAGGTTAAAAGTGGAGAGTTTTTAAATCTTGGAACTAATCCTAATAGTGGTTTAGAACATAATATTGAATTCATAAGTGCACCAAATTTACATTGGCCAGATACCATATTTTCATATGATCACGGAACACATGTTCTCTACACATGCGATGCATTTGGACTCCATTATTGTTCTGAAGAATTTTTTGACACCGATCAAAAAGAAATATACGATGATTTCCGGTTTTATTACGATTGCCTTATGGGTCCAAACGCTAGAAGCGTTATGCAGGCAATTAAAAGAATAGATAAACTACCTGAGTTAAAAACAATTGCTGTTGGACATGGGCCTTTGTTACATAATCAAGTCAATTTTTGGAAAGGGAAATATCTAGAATGGAGTAGCAATAAAAGCAAAGGTAATGATTTTGTATCAGTCTGCTATATAAGCGACTATGGTTATTGTGATCGACTAAGTCAAGCGATATCACATGGAATAAGTAAAGCAGATGCACAGGTTCAATTAATTGATTTAAGATCTTCTGACCCGCAAGAATTAACAAGTTTAATTTCCGAATCAAAAGCAGTAGTAATTCCCACATGGCCAGTGGATTCAGATAATGAATTAAAAGAATCTCTCGGTACTTTATTTGCAGCACTTAAACCAAAACAATTTACAGCAGTCTATGATGCATTTGGTGGAAATGATGAACCAATAGATTCCTTAGCAAATAAATTAAGAGAACTTGGCCAAAAAGAAGCTTTCTCCCCCTTAAGAGTCAAAAATATTCCAGATCCCATTGTTTATCAACAATTCGAAGAAGCTGGAACTGACTTAGGTCAATTGATCAATAAAAAGAAAAATATTGCCTCTATGAAGAGCCTTGATTCTAATTTAGATAAAGCGTTAGGTAGATTAAGTGGAGGATTGTATGTCGTAACAGCGAGCCAAGGGGAAGGTTCGACATTTAGACAAAGTGCAATGGTCGCAAGTTGGGTTAGTCAAGCAAGCTTTTCTCCGCCAGGTATTACAGTTGCAGTAGCAAAAGATAGAGCTATTGAATCATATATGCAAGTTGGGAAAGGTTTTGTTGTGAATATCTTGAGAGAAGATAACTATCAAAAAATGTTCAGACATTTTTTAAAAAGATTTGCCCCTGGAGCTGATAGATTTGCAGATGTAGATGTAATTAGCAATATCGCTGAAGGAGGACCAGTCCTCTCAGATTCACTCGCCTTTTTAGATTGTAAAGTCAGTTCAAGACTGGAAACTCCAGACCATTGGATAATTTACGGAATTGTTGAAAATGGTAATGTTTCTGACTTAACATGCAAGACAGCAGTTCATCACAGAAAAGTTGCTAATCACTATTAGAAATGATTTAGCATCTAAAGACTTAAAATCCATTGGTATCACTAAGTTCAAATAAAAAAATTATACTTTTAAATTCAGTTGAAAAAAATATAGATTCAAGTTATAACTAAGTTTTTTTTGATTTATAGTTGAAAATCCGTTGAAAATTGATCTCAACATGGATATGTAATAATGCCATTTATTTTTTACTTCTTATAATTCAAAAAATGTTTATTAACTTATAGATAATTAAATGTCTAGGAATTCAAATGAAAAAACTTTTAACAGAGATCACTTATTCGTAAAACCTCAACCACCCAGTATTCACATACACGAATCTACTAAATTAGAAAAGTTTGGAAATATTCTACTTTGGATTTTCTGTCTTTTTTGCGGTCTTCTTATTGCAATTTTTCCTCCTCTAGGTTTTCTTGTTGCCGGTTTAGGAATACTTATAATTCCGATACTTTTTAAATAAAATCTTTTATGATTTTAAAATATCTAAGAAATGGAAAATTCTTTATAATTTCTACTAATAAAAACAAATTTACTTAATAAAAGGGATTAATAAATTTCAAAATTTCCGAAATTTTAATTTAAAAGAATGGTAAATAAATCTAAAAATGAAAACGACTTTTTCTTTGAGCAAGGTTTGAAAGAATTTGAAAGTGGGTCATTTTGGGAAGCAATGAATTCCTTTGAAAAATCTCTGAAATTATATCCCTCTGAATTTAAGACTCATTATTATCGAGGATTATCTAATTTTTTTCATGTCACTCAAACAAAAAGTAAAGGTCCTGTTAGTCCAGAATGGGCAGATGATTACTACAGAGATGCATATCAAGACTTTAATTCTGCAATTAAATTAAATACTGAAAATAAATTTTTTCCTCGAAATGATTTTTTATATTACTGGTGTTCATTAACAGAAATAAAGTTTGATAAGTATTGGAAATTAAGTGCAGAAGAACGCTTTCAAAATATAAATCAAGCAATTAATTTGAATCCTAATAACGGTAAATATTTAGCGTTAAGAGGAAGAATTCATGAAAAACTTGGAAATTTACATAAAGCGAATGAAGATCTTTGCAAAGCAATGGAATTAGACTTCGATGAAAAAACAATTTATTATTATTATGATTTTGTAGATGCAAAAGAGGCATTTGAAAATTTCAAACAAAAAGAATATGAAAAGGTAAAGCAAAAAAGGATAGAAGAACAAGAAAAATTGCAACAAATAAACTTAGAAACTTGTGCTTCACTAAAGATCAGATCTTTTGCGCAGGTTAAAAAAGTTTTAGAAATATCAGAACAAGGATTTGCTTTTATTGAAGAAAAAAATTATCAAAAAGCATTAGAAATATACGAAAAAATAACTCGAAATATGAAATATGAAGATGAAAGTATTGAATATTTTTCTAGTATTTTTTATTACAGAGGTCTATGCAAATATCATTTAAACCATTGTAATGATGCACTTAAAGATCTTTCATTCTCAATAAAATTAGAAGATAAATTCAACCGATTAAATTTAGGGGATAAAGAGGAATCTATAGAAAAAAAATTTGATATTCTTGAATTGCAAGCAAAAGTATATGAAAAAGTAGGTGATTATAAATCTGCCATTCAATACTGGACTAAATTTAAGGATCTTATTCAGGATCCAGAATACTATGACAAAGAGTACGAGAAAATCTGTTTTAATCTGGCAAAGTTAAAAATAATCCAAGGTCAACTAAGTGAAGCATTTAAATATATGATCGGAGTTCTTATTTTTTCAGAAGATGCGGAATATTTTAAAATTCAAATAAATCTAGCAACTTACCTTGGGAAACAAGAAGAATACGATTACCTAATTGAAAAAACCTTAAAAATTAAAAATAAAGATGAAAAGTTTTTATTTTTACAAGGGGAGATTCTTACAACAAAAAAACAGTTTAAAGATGCCATTAGGATTTTTAAAAAAATAAAAAAAACTAACGCAAACTTTCCATTTATCGACCAAAACATTAATCGTTTATTTTTATTAGAAAAAAAGTTTAGTCAATTTAAATTTGAAGATTTTGAGAAGACTGCGATTATTAACTTTAAAAAAGTAGATTTTATTAGTGATGAATATGGATTACGAAGTCAAATTAATCATTTAGAAAATATTTTTAGTCAATCTTGTGGTAGATATTTTTCGTCAAAAACCAAATTAAATAAATTTAAAGATAAGGTAAATTGGCATATTAAAGATTTACAGGATTTTTTTGAACTTCTAGAAAATTTAAAAAAAACTACCAGATTTTCTAACAATAGAACTTTCGAAGAATTATGCGCATTAATGCAATTAATAATAGATAAGAAAATAGACTTATTTATCATTAAAAACACAACAGAGTCTGAAAAATATGTTGCTCAATACAACGAAAAAAATAATTACATAATTATCAATGGAGATTACTTTTATGATATTGATTCGATGTGTATTTCTTTAACACATGAAATTATTCATTACTTGCAGAAAGATGGAATACCCTTTGGAATTGAGATTGAAGACTCTCTAGTAGAATTAATTAACGAAAATTATAAGGAATTATCTGACACAGAATTCCTCCATGAATTAGAAGCGTGGACCTATGAATCAGTTCCTTATTTTGTTATTGAGTTAGCAAAAAATCGAGATGAAACTATTTCGAGGTACAAAGTATCAAGAAAAAGATTAAAAACAATTGAGTGGATTACAAATACTAGAATTTTGCCAATCTATGAATATCAATCTCGTCCAAAAAAAAGAATCAAATTAAGTTACTAATCTACTTAAATCATTATTTAGTAATCTAAATCACTATTTAATTTTAAATAAACAAATTTCTACAAATTCCATAGAGCAAAAATATAATTATCCATAATTCTTTATTACTAGGTATAATCAACTGATACAAAACGGTTTTCCAAGAATTAAATGTTCTGGTCGATAGTTGAAAATCCGTTGAAAGTGCATATCACCCCTTGGTATCACTAGAAAGTCACTAACCACTATTAGAAAATAATTCTTTAAAATGTCAGATATTAATATAAGATTACTTGCAGAAAATCAAAACTTATCAGAATTTAAAATTACCGGAAATTTTTCTTGTGTGAGATTCTTAGACCAAAATAAAGAAAGATTTGAACTTGAATTTAACTTGGAAAGAGGAACCTCTTTTAATACTTTTTTCATTAGAAGTCATGAGGAACTTTTTATTATTCATCCACCTGAGAAACAATATTTAAATTCATTTAATAAAGTAATTTCTAGGTTTCGCGATCAATATACATTAGATAAAATCAACTTCATTTCTGGTCATATTAATCCCCAAATTATTGAAACTATAAAAAATATAAGTACCCAATTTCACAATACAACTATCACTTGCTCTAATCCAGGTTATAAACTTATTAGCGAACTTTGGAATCAAAGAAATCCTACCTTAGAAAACTTTATTGAAATTCAATTACCTGAAATCAACATAATCAAAAAAGAACTTAATTTAGAATTAGATAACATTTCACTAGAGTTAATTCCTATTCCAACAGCACGTTGGCCTGGTGGCCTGATAATTTATGAACGAAATCAAGAAATATTGCTTAGCGAAAAAATTTTCTCCGCTCACATTGCTTCTGCTGATTGGTCTGAAACAAATCGAGTTAGTACAGAAATTGATAGGAAACATTTTTATGATTGCTTGATGGCACCAATGTCTAACCAAGTAGTATCAATAACTGAAAAAATTGCAGACTATGACATTAAAACTATTGCACCATTACATGGTCCCGCGATCGAATATAGCTTTAAAAGCTTTTTAAATGACTATATTAGGTGGGGAGAGAATCTCACAACAAATAATCCTAAGATCGCTCTGATATATGCAAGTGCATATGGAAACACAGCCTCAATAGGAGATGCATTGGCTAAAGGGATTAATAGAACCTCCGTAGAAGTTGAAAGTATTAATTGTGAATTTACACCAAATGATGTACTTGTAAAATCTATACAAAATGCTGATGGATATCTAATAGGCTCACCCACATTGGGTGGTCACGCCCCAACTCCAATAGTTAGTGCTCTAGGAACATTGTTAGCAGAAGGTAATAGAGATAAGCCAGTCGGAATTTTTGGTAGTTTTGGCTGGAGCGGCGAAGCTATAGATTTACTTGAATCAAAATTAAAAGACGGTGGTTTTAAGTTTAGTTTTGACCCTATAAGGATTAAATTCAGCCCAAATAAACCAAAAATTAAAGAGCTAGAAGAAATAGGAACTCATTTTGGAAGAAAAATAATAAAAAAAGCAAAGAAAAAACCCAGACAATCTGATACTGGAATGATTACAAGCAAAACGGATCCAAAGCTACAAGCTCTTGGAAGAGTAATTGGTTCACTTTGTGTCCTAACAGCCTCTAAAGGCAAAGATGAGAATAATATTAAAGGAGCTATGCTTGCATCTTGGGTTAGTCAAGCAAGTTTTTCTCCGCCCGGGCTGAGTATTGCGGTAGCCAAAGATAGATCGGTAGAGTCTCTTCTGCAAATAGGAGATTCATTTGCATTAAATATTCTTAGCGAAAAAGATTTTAAAGAACCTTTAAAAAGATTTACAAAGCCCTTTGCACCTGGAGAAGATAGATTTGAAGGAATAAGTATTGAATTAACTCCTAATCAACAGATAATCATTCCTGAGTCACTCGCATGGCTAGATGCTTCTGTAAAAGACAGAATGGAATGCGGAGATCATTGGCTAATTTACGCCGAAGTACTACACGGTAATATACTAAAATCCGATAGTCTAACAGCAGTTCATCACCGCAAAACAGGCGCTAACTATTAAATTTATTTTTTCTAATTTATGACTGAAACAAAAGATCTTATAATCATTACAGCTAGTTGTGGTAAAAATCTAGAACTTTCTGAAAATTTTCTTGAAAAAAGTAATGAACTTAAAATAAGTGCTGAAATTTTAGATCTTACCACTCTTGATATTCCATTATTTAATCCAAGAATTCACGGCAAAGAAAATATTCCAAATGAAATAAAAGAATTAAAAAAAAAGCTTTTCAAGATTGAAAGATGGGTGATTTGTGCACCTGAATATAATGGATCAATACCACCCATTCTCTCCAACTTTATAGCATGGCTTTCTATTTCGGGAGATGACTTTAGGAATTTATTTAATGGTCAACCGATTGCAATTGCAACATTTTCTGGAGGCATAGGGTTAGAACTGCTGACCTCATTACGCATTCAATTAGTGCATTTAGGAAGTCAAGTATTAGGAAGACAACTTTTGTCCTCATATAGCAAACCTATAGATACAAAAACTATTCAAGATATTATTCAAAGACTTCTGCAAATGAAAAAAATAAAAACATAAGAATTTGTAATTAAAACTTCTTATCAATTATTTTTATTCCAAACTTTTAGAATTTCTTTCGCCATAGGAAGTGCATGAACTGAACCTCCACCAGGAGTATTTTGTGCAAAAGCGACTATAAGCAACTCACTCTTTTCCGAAGGGGCAAAGCAAACGAACCAAGCATGATCTGAGCCACCTTCACCATCTTCAGCAGTTCCTGTTTTACCTGATACTGGAGGTAAATTTGAAACTCCATAATTAATTGATACTCCTGTACCAGACTCTACTACTTTCCTGAGACCATTTTTTATCAATTGAATATTTTGTGGATCAATCTCAATTGAAATACGTTTTTTATCTAATCGACTTTCTACATTTTTTTTAGTCAAATGTGGAGTAACTAGGTAACCTCCATTAGCAATAGCTGCATATGCTCTAGCTATTTGAATTGGAGTTACTTGTACAACAAATTGTCCAATAGACATACTCGCAATATCTTCTGGAACCCAAGGTGTTCTTCCCGGTTGCCCCCACCCTCGACCTTCTTTAGCCCATTCACTACTAGCTACTAATCCTATATTTTCTTGTTCAGAAATTTCAATTCCAGATAAAGAATTAAAACCAAGTTTTCGAGAGACCTTATGAATTTCATCAACTCCTACTCCATAACCTACTTGATAAAAAAATGTATTACTAGAAACTCTTAAAGCATCTTCGTAACCTATTACTCCAAAGCCTAAATCATTATGCTCTCTAAAACATTGACTCCCATAAGTTATACATGGTTTCGTCTCTAACATGGTACCTCTAGGAAATTTCCCACTTTCCAACCCCGCTAAAGCAGTTACGATTTTCCAAACACTTCCTGGATCATAAGCATTTAATGCTCTATTAAAAAGAGGTTTTTCAGCAGAATTAAATATATTATTGTATTCTTTCTCAGGCTTAAAATCCTTTGAAAAAAAATTCAAATCAAAATTAGGTCTACTTACCATTGCTCTTATTGCACCATCTCTAGGATCCATAACGATTATCGCTCCAGCTTTTTTGTCTTTAAGAACTTCCTCAGCAACTAGTTGCAGATTTAGATCGATTGTTAGTTCAATATCTTTACCTTGTGCTGGAGGTCTTGTACCCAATGATCTTTGAAATTTTCCTAATGAATTGACTTCAACTATTTCTCCACCCCATTCACCTCTTATAAAATCTTCATAAACATATTCAATTCCTGTTCTTCCTATTAAATCATTTAATTTATAACCCTTCTTAGATAAGAATTTATATTCTGATTCAGTAATGGGCTGAGTATAACCAATTACATGCGCAGCAAGGGATTTATAAGGATAATTTCTAATTAATTTGGTTGCTATTTCAAAACTAATTAAATTACCTTCATTTTCCTTGAATTTTATTAATTGACCTACATTTAAATCATCAAGAATAGTTACTGAGAGTTTTTGATTTTCTAGACCATCAGCATATTTTTCTTGAATTACATTACTATCAATATTTAACAAATTAGAAATGCTTGATTTATGTTTTTCCCAATTACTTTTGTTAACAGATTGGGGCTTTGTTATTAAAGAATATTTAACTCTACTATCTGCTAAAACATAACCATTTTTATCTAGTATTCTTCCGCGTATTGGCTGTGAAGCAATAAGTCTAATCCTATTCTCATCTGACATCTTTTTAAAAGATTCATTATTTAAAAGTTGTAAAAAAATTAACCTAAATAGAATCAATAAAAAGGAAATAGAAGAAAAAATAAGTAAGACGAGTGGTTGTCTTTTTAATGAAATATTTTTTTTACTAAGACTTGCTTTTATCAAAAATATAAAAATTATTTAAATTTTGTTTTTTCCAATAGAGCAATGGTTAATTTTATCTCTTTAAGTCTAGTAATTAAATCTTGATAATCATTATCGTTAGTTTTCAGATTAAACTCATCATTTTCAATATTTTTTGAATTCAAATTTTCACCCATAAAACTTATACTTTTTTAAGCAATTATTCCATCTAATATAATATTAGATAAGAAATTTATTTTTTCAAAATTATATTAACTTAGATACTAAAAAAATATCAAAAAAATTAATTTGATTGATCTATATTTTGTTCAAAATAAGGATTACAACTATTCTTTGATATCCCTAAAGACCATCCAATAAATGAAGAAATAAATATTGTGACTATTAGCGGCAAAATGGCTTGTTGAGTATTTACAAGATTAAACCATTCCCTCCAGCCACTAATAAATCGCTCTCTTTGAAATTTTCTTTTTTCATTTTCTAATAATCTAGTTTTTTTAGCGAAGGCTTTTGTTACCCACTTTTCGAAAGGAATCTTTTTTGTAATGGCCATTTTTCTCTCCACTTCTAATAATTGTCCTGCACTTAGATAAGGATGAAATGTACTTATCAATTCAAGAGTTTTTAAAAACATCTCAACAGTTGCATCTTTTATCAGCTTTTGCTCATGACTTAAATCAGCCCACTCTATTTCTGGAAAAAAACGTTTCCTGTTAGGTGAAATTTGGTCTTCTGACATTTGACCAGGTTCTCTAAGCCATCTATTAGTATTTTCGTCAAATCTCCGCCAATATAAAAAAGGATTTATAAAAATTGTTTTGCCAGATACTTTTACTACATCTTGTTGAAGATGATTAGTTATCTTACTTTCAGAATTTTTCGATTTTATCAAAGCCCTTAATTAATAATCTAATTAAAGATTATCTTTTATTGACTATTTTTCCAGATATATAAAAAATTATCTTATGAATATTAAGTTCTAGATAACCGCCAACGCTTCTTTAAATAATTACAGTATTCACAATTTAAGGAAGGCTTGGGGAAATTATCCGAACGTAATAAATTGACAGTATCAATTATCTTATTTTCTACCCAAGAAGTAGAACAATCTAATTTAATTAGATGTACATCAAAATTTAGTTGATTATTAAATAACTCCTCATTTTTCTTTCCATTGAAATATAAAAGATAAGCTTCTTTAGCTACTTGAAAACCGTTTTTTTTTAATAACCACTGATACATTTCTAATTGTCTCTTATAAGCTTTTGCATATTCGTATTTATTAAAAGTCTCAGACCAATCAAAATTATTCTTAGATGTTGCTTTTACATCAACTACAATAAGATCACCATTTTTTTTCTGCCAAATATCATCCACAGCTCCACCAAAATCATAATTATGTTCAATTGACTGATATCTTAACCCTTGAAAATTACTTCTCCAACGTTCTAAGTCTTTATGTTTAAAAGGAACAGCATTAATACCATGTTTAATAAATAAAGGATGCGCTTCTTGAATTTTTCTATAGTAATCAAATTCATTTTTACATAAATTATCAACAGCTATATTTAAAGTAAATGGAAGCGATGGTGGTTTTATTTGATATTTTTTGTCGAGCACACAACATCTCGGACAACTAAGATATTTCTCAACAGTAGATCTACTTAATTTAATAATATTGCTCATTATGATTAATATCTCATTTAAAAATATTACTTACATAAAATAAAAGTCTTAAATCTTTTTGAAAATTTTTTAACTTACTTTCACTCAGTAGTCTCATTGATAAATTTGATATATTGATGAAATTATTTTATTTATATTTTTAATGATACTAGTATAAAAAATAATAAACTCAATATTTAAAATGAATAGTTTTGGAGATAAAGATAAATCAAAAAAAAGTAACAGTAAAAATTCAATGCAGTCTTTTAAGGCAGTTTTTAATGAAGCATTAAAATTACATTCTGCAGGAAAGATTTCTGATGCAATCAAAAACTACAATTTTCTTTTAAATAACGGTTTTAATGATCCACAATTATTTGCAAATTACGGGGATATATTAAAAGGTTTAGGAAAACTAAAAAATGCAGAATTGGCATACCAAAAAGCAATAAAACTCAAACCTGAAGTAGCGGAATTCCACTCCAACTATGGAACTATTTTAAGAGATCTAGGAAAACTGAAAGATACAGAATTATCATATCGCAAGGCAATTGATCTAAAACCTGATTTTGCCGAATTACATTTTAATCTTGGCAGCATTCTAAAAGACTTAGGAAAACTGAAAGATGCAGAATTATCATTTCTAAAAGCAATTGAACTAAAATCTAATTTTGCAAGAGCATATTTTTCTCTTTCTTCATTAAAATATTCAAAAAAAGACTTAAATTGGAAAAAAAATCTTTTTTCAAAAAATATTTTAAAAAAGTTAAACAATATTGAAAAAATCGATATTTATTTCGCAAGAGCGAACATATTACATAGAGAAAAAAATTACAAAAAAAGCACTCAAAATCTTAAATTAGCGAATAACTTAAAGCTTGAGACTTATAAATCAAACGCAGAATATTTAATCACAAAATCTAAAAATTTGCTTATTGAATCTGAAAGAGAAAAATTAATACAAAATCAAGAGGTGAAAAGTCCAGAAAGCATTTTCATAGTAGGTATGCCTAGGTGCGGATCAACATTAGTTGAATCAATCTTGAGTATGAATAATAAAGTAACAGATCTTGGAGAAATCAACCTACTCGAAAAAGCATTTCTTATCAACAAAAAAAAAGATCAAAATAAATCTTTAAGTGAAATATATTTTCAAGAAATAAAAAATCTTAAAGGGAATTTTAAAATTACTACTAATAAATGGTTGTATAACTATCAATATTTGGGAGTTATTTTGAATAATATGCCTAACGCTAAAATTATTCATTGTTTTAGACATCCCCTAGATAATATTCTCTCTATTACAAGAGCAAATTTTGCTAGAGGCAACTCATATTCTTCATCATTAAAAGATTGCGCAAAAGTTTATTTAGACCAAGAACTAACAATGCAAGAATATAAAAAAAGGTTTAGTTCAAATATTTATGATTTGAATTACGATTTATTAGTAATTAATCCAAAAAAGATAATTAAAAATATGATCGCTTGGTTAAAATGGGAATGGCAAGAAACTTACTTATCGCCTCAATTAAATAAAAGATCGGTTCTAACAGCAAGTAATGTTGAAATTCGTTCACCAATTAATTCTAAATCTATTGGAGGATGGCAGAACTACAAAGATATGCTTACACCTGCTATAAAAATTTTAAAAATAAATGAGAGATACAAAGATATTCTCTAAAAGCAATAATTTTTAAATTCAGATTACGAATTCTCTATAGAGAGAGTAAATAATTGCCAAAACAAACTGACAACAAACTACCTTTAACAAACATAGTTATTTTATTATCCAAGATAAATTTGCGACAAACAATTAAAACACGACCATAACAAGTTTTATTTAAAAGTAAATCAAATTTCTTTAAGAAACTTAATTTGCATTTTCTTCTAAGTTCGCTTATATAAGTTTCCCTAAAAAAATAAGAATGAGTGAAGAAAGCATTAATGATCGAACAAAAGTTATTGGAGATATTTTAAGTACCAAATTTGAAGAAATTAAAAATCTCGCTCTTGGTAATACTTGTGACTCTGGAATTCCAGTATCTTTTAATGATTACGATGCAATGACTCAAGGACTTCCCCGAGGGGGGCTGATCGTTCTTGGTGGAAGACCTGCAATGGGCAAGACATCATTTTCTTTAAATATCGCGTTGAATGTCGCTAAGACTCAAAATCTTCCTATTTGCCTTTTTCATTTAGAAATTAGTAAGGAACAAATATCTAATCGACTTTTGTCAATGGAATTAGGAATTGAATCTGGGCGATTAAGAACAGGCAGATTACAACAAGATGAATGGTTTGCATTGGATGAAGGAATTAATTATTTGAGTAAATTACCTTTGCATATCACCGATAAACCAATAAGTTCCATTCAAGAGATGCAATCAATCTGCCAAAAAATTAAAGAGGAATCGACAAAAAAAAGTTTGGGACTTGTAATTCTTGATTATGTCCAATTACTTGATTACTTGCCTTTATCAGATGTTTCTAATAGGCAAGAGTATTTATTGAAATTAGCAAAGAGTCTTAAGAAGATGGCAGAGGAACTAAATGTTCCTGTCATTGTTATTTCTCAACTTAGTAAGGATGTAGAGAAAAGAAGAAATAAAAGACCAATACTTAGTGATATCAGAGACTTTGAACCTCTTGAAGTGTATTCAGATATTATTACCATGATCTATAGAGATGAATATTACAATCCAGAAACTGAAGATAGAGGAATTGCTGAAATAATTACTTGTAAGCACAGAAATGGTCCTTTAGGAACAGTTAAATTATTATTTGAACCGCAATTTACAAGGTATAGAAATCTTGCTGCTTAATAAAATCTTGAATACAAGGTGTAGAGAAATTTAAAACTCTATGATTTCTCTTAAGAGACGGAGAATAAAAGCAACGTAAAACCCACGTAAAACCGCCCTATATTTTATCGCCCAAAAGCACTGCCATGAAATAACCATCATCTTGACTAATTCTCACGTAAAACCGATAAATTCAAGTTATAGCTGAGTTCTTAAAATCCGTTTATTCCCACTCTATAGTACGAGGAAATTGTACTGCCAGAAACATAGTCATATCAGTTGATTTGAGGGAAGAATAAGACAGATTTCTTCACGTGTAACCCACGTGTAACCCAGTCATAGCAGGCAATCTGGAGGATATTGGCAGTTTAATACATTTTTGTAGAGAAATCATCATTAATTGACAGGGTATTTAAAATTGACAGAAAGATAATTCCTCTTAAAACATCTTGGCAACCTTTGATGAATTTTATGCTTCTTTGGATCCTGATGTCGGGGTTAGAGGAAAGCAGTTTGAAAAATTTATTAAGTGGTTTCTAAAGACTGATCCAACATGGTCAAGTCAGATTGATGAAGTTTGGTTGTGGAACGATTATCCAAGGAGATGGGGTGCCGATTGCGGAATCGATTTAGTTTTTACTCATAAGAACGGAAAGACTTGGGCAGTTCAATCTAAATGTGTTGCACCAAATAATGATATTAAAAAATCAGAAATAGATAGTTTTTTAAGTGAATCGAGTGACTCAAAAATTGATGGGAGATTATTAATTGCAAGTACTGATGGAATTGGAAAGAATGCTCAACAAGTAATTAATCGTCAGGAGAAGCAAGTTGTCTGTTTTTTACTAGAACAGTTCAGACAATCTGAAATTGAATTTCCATCTTCGATGGATGATCTAAATCAAGGCAAAAGAAAAGAAAAGAAAAAACCAAGACCACATCAAATCGAAGCAATCGAAAAAGTATCTGAAGGAATAAAAACGGCAGATCGTGGTCAAGTTCTTATGGCATGTGGAACTGGTAAAACTCTTACATCGTTATGGATAAAAGAAAAAATAAATGCAGAACAAGTTTTAGTTTTAGTTCCATCTTTAAGTCTTCTGTCTCAAATTCTGAAAGAGTGGAATGCAGAAGCAAATGAATCTTTCAAATGGATATGTGTTTGCTCCGATCAGTCAGTTGCAAAAGATAAATCTGAAGATGAATGGATCTCAAATACTTCTGAAATTGGAGTGCCAGTTACAAGTGAAACTTTAGAAATTAAAAATTTCTTAGATGAGAGTGGTTCAAAAGTTGTTTTTTCTACTTATCAATCTGCACCATTAATTGTTGAAGCACAGGAACATCACGATACCAGTCCTTTTGACTTAGTTATTGCCGATGAAGCACACAGATGTGCAGGGAAAGTTTCTGATGCTTTTGGATGTGTCCTTGATGAAAACAAAATTAAATCCCAGAAAAGACTCTTCTTGACTGCTACTCCAAGAGTTCTCTCAAAACAATTAAAGAAAAGTGCATCCAAAAAAGAAATTGAAGTGGCATCAATGGATGACCATTCAGTATTTGGAGAGGTTCTTTATCAAATTAAATTTTCAGAAGCAATTAAAAAGGATTTACTTTCTGACTATCAGGTCGTGGTTGTCGGTGTAGATGATCAAATGATTAGAGATCAGATTGAGAATAGAGATCTTGTAGAAATTGGTAATAATGAATTAAAGACAGATGCTGAAACTCTTGCTTCTCATATTGCTCTTGCAAAAGCAACTAATGAATATAACCTGCAAAGAGTAATTACTTTTCATGGATTAGTTAAAGGTGCAAAATACTTTGCTGAAGACCATAAAAAAGTAAATAAATGGATGCATAGTGCAGGACAATCTACGCAAGTAATTTGTTCTGAACACGTTTCAGGTGAAATGAGTAGTTCAGAAAGAAATAAAAGGATCAATCGATTAAAAAATCTAAGCAAAGGTGAAAGAATAATACTGACTAATGCAAGATGTCTGTCTGAAGGAGTTGATGTTCCTAATCTTGATGGGATTGCTTTTATTGATCCAAAACAAAGTCAGATAGATATTATTCAGGCAGTAGGAAGAGCAATTCGTAAAAGTGAAAATAAAACCTTTGGAACAATCGTGATTCCTGTTTATCTTTCTCAGATTTATGAAAATATAAATGACCAAGTTCTTGCAAGTAAGTTCTCAAGCGTATGGAAGATAATTCTTGCTTTGAAATCTCAAGATGATTCTCTAATGGAAGAGATTGATTCTCTTCGTATCAATTTAGGAAAAGCAGCAACTAGAGGAACCATTAGCAAAGGTATTAGAAAAATAATTATTGATTTACCTAAAAAAGTTTCTGTACATTTTATAAACAAATTGCAAACGATATTGATTCAAAATACGTCTGATGATTGGTTAGAAAAATTTGGTGAACTAAAAAATTATAAAGAACAAAATAATAATATGGATCCTCCCACATATCACTCTTCACTGGGTCAATGGACAAGCACACAAAAAGTGGAATTTAAAAGGCATCAACTAAAAAGAGAAAGGATAAATTTATTAAATAGTATTGGTTTTGTATGGGACCCTTACGAAGAAGCATGGCGCAGTAAATTTGAAGAGTTAAAGGAATACAAGAAAAACAATGGACATTTAAATCCTCCTAAAAAGGAATATCCCTCTTTGATTAAATGGGCAAAGACACAAAGAACCAATTTAAATCAAGGTATCTTAAATAAAGATAGGGAAAACTTATTAAATAGTATTGGTTTTATCTGGGATATAAAAGAAGAAGAATGGCAAAGAAAATTTGAAGAGTTAAAGGAATATAAGAAAAAAAATGGACATGTAAATCCTCCTAGAAGAACAGGTGCTTTAGGAAGTTGGGTCGGAACCCAAAGATATACATTTCAACAAAAAGAACTGTCTTATCCAAGAATACAATTACTTGAAAGTATTGGTTTTATCTGGGATATAAAAGAAGAAGAATGGCAAAGTAAATTTGAGGAGTTAAAGGAATATAAGAAAAAAAATGGACATTTAAATCCTCCAGTAAGATTTGGTTCTCTTGGAGGTTGGGTTACTACGCAAAGAAGAATATTTAAAGAGAAATCTATGCCCAAAGATAGAGTGAAGTTATTAAATAGTATTGGTTTTATCTGGGATATAAAAGAAGAAGAATGGCAAAGAAAATTTGAAGAGTTAAAGGAATATAAGAAAAAAAATGGACATGTAAATCCTCCAAAAAGTTTTGGTGCTTTAGGAGTTTGGGTTCTAAATCAAAGAAGAGAAAAATCAATTTCAAAAGATAGAAAAGATTTATTAGATGGTATTGGTTTCGTATGGAATCCTTATGAGGAAGAATGGCAAAGTAAATTTGATGAGTTAAAGGAATATAAGAAAAAAAATGGACATGTAAATCCTTCTGCAAATAGTGGTCCATTAGGAAGTTGGGTTAGTACACAAAGACTATCTTTTAGCAAAAATAAAATGTCTAAAGAAAAGTCTGATTTACTTGAAAGTATTGGTTTTAGTTGGGATCGATTAGAGGAACAATGGCAAAGTAAATTTGATGAGTTCAAAGAATATAAAAATAAAAATGGAGATAAAAAACCTCCAAAGAATTCATCTCTTGGAAGATGGTCCCAAAACCAGCGAACAGCATATAAAAATAAAAAAATTTCTAAAAAAAGAATTGAAATGCTCGAGAGTCTTAAAGGGTGGATATGGTCATATAAAAATTAATAATTAATAAAAGATGCTTAAATCAATATCTCTAATTTTCCTTTTTTGAAGACGTCTAACGGAGCAATAGCACAACCTTTAGTAGTCATTTCTTTTAACATCCAATTTGCTGCTTCTTTATGTAAAGATGGTTGAGGTTGATCAGATTTTACAGAACAACAGTACCAAGGATTTAATTCCCAGAGATTATCTCTACTCCACATTATTGAGAAGAGAGAATATGAATAATGTGGATGTGGTTCCGGGAATGAGCAAACATAAAAATTTATTTTTTTTGTGGAGTATTCTTTGTACACAAAAGTTGCAACTTTAATGGTATCTGGAGGTAAGGAACTCTCTAGATTATTAAAGTCAGTTGATTCACAGAAATCATCTTTTGGTGTTTCTCTCTCGCCTAAAATGCCGAACGCCGTACCAAAAGCAGTTACCTCGTCATGCCAATATTCTTCTATTAGATAAGTTTCTTTTCCCATTAATCAAAAATTAAACTAAAAAAAAAGAATGTTTCATGACTCTTATTTTAGTTCTGATATCAAATAAAAAAAATACTTAAAAGAAAAGTTGAAGTAGGTGAGAAATATTCAAATTAATATTTCTAGTTTTCCATTTTTGAAGTAATCAGAATCATGTGCTTCACTCCCTGCAGCAGTTATTTCTTTCATCATCCAATCTCCTGCCTCATGATGTGAAGATGCATACCTACAAGCAAATGCGGGAGATCTCTGCCAACAACTAAAATCGTCATCCCAAAAAATCCAGAAAAGCAAATGACTTGTTTCTTTAGTCTCATCACCTTCATATGTAATATCTTCACTATTCTTATATTCTTTAATCTTTCTATATGGTTGCCATGTAAATTCACAAACGTAGTAAAAATCTTTTTTAATATTTTCATTTGGTTTGTATTGCTTCTCTCTCAAAAAAGTTGCCACTTTAACAGTATCGGCAGGGTTAGAACTCTCTAACTCAAAATGGTCATTCGAATATGAAATATCATGATCCTTGTCGGTATCGCTTTCATATTTCCTTTCCGAAATTTTAAACACATGGCAATAAGGAGGTACAGTGTCGTAATAGCGTGTAATTTGAGGAATTTCTTTTGCCATTACTCAGAAAATAAAACCATAAAAATGTGGAAAGTGTAGAGAAATTTATTTTTATACGATTTCTCTATAGAGATGAGATTTTACCCTCACGTGTAACCCACGTGTAACCTCGCTGTTGAGATCCATTGCAAATAGGTTAACAGAATTCTCACGTGTAACCCACGTGTAACCAACTTTTTTAGACTATAACTGGGTTTATACCCTATCGATCACTCCCACTCTATAGTACCGAGAAAAAGGGCAGTCATAAACGTAGTGATACCAACATGTTTGAACCCATAATAACACACATTTTCCTGAGGGAAACCTGAGGGAAACCTCTTTTTAAGAAGAGTTTATTGAATAAAAACTTAAAAATTATTACTCAGTCACAGTAAATTAGACAATTTTGATTTGTTGGATGTTCCCTACATTCTTTATCCCAAAAGTTTTGAAACTCAGGGGCACATTTCTCAAGTTCTTTTGGCGTATCGTTAAGATTTAAACCTGCATAATTAAACGCAGTTAAGTATCTTGGAAGAATGTTAAATTGATTGAATAGTTTCATAAGACCTCCTAGATCTATATCTATATTGTCCTCCTATTAACCTGAAATTCATAGAGTATTATTACCCGAGTAAAAGTGCTTTGTGGTTGTCACGACTATCTTTTTCGGTTCAGTAGGAGTAGAAATAATTCAGGAGTCAAAAGCACTTCATCGACTTTGTGGACAGCGAGGTGCATACGACTCGAAGAGGGCAAACAAATGCCCTCTTATTTTATTTTTAAAGCATTTTAGAAACGAATTGACAGATTCCTTAAAATTGATTTAACAATAAAAATTCGTTGAAAAAATTAATTCTTTTATTATTAATATTTGGTTTTAATACTTCTGCTAATTCAGAACAATATAAAAGGCACAAATATACCTGCCCAGAATCGCAAGGTGAATGTACTGAAGGAGAAAGAGCAGCAATTAAATTAGTTAATGACAAATATTGGAAGATACTGTCCGATAAAATTAAGGACAATAAATTTTATAAGTATCCTTGGTATTGGGTTTATAAGGAAAAAGGAGAATGTAAATATACAGTTGCCGCAAAAGAAGACATGCCAACTCATACTGCAAATATGGAATGGATAGATGTTGATATTTGCGAAGAGACTACCAAATTAAAATATCGTGACGGTAGATATAGATGAAACACTTTTTATTTTTATTCTTTTCATTCGGTTTTATTTCATCAGTTAAGGCAGATTCACTTTGCACTCTTACAAGTGAAGTAGAACCAGATGTGACGATAACTTTGAAATATACTGGTTCAGGTGGCGGTATAGGAACTCTAAATTATAAAAATCAACCTTCTTTAGGTTTCTATGTAGGTATTTGGAATGGATATGGTGGTCAGTATTACACCGCAAGATCATATTCGCCTGAATTATTAAAGGAAGAAAAAACCTATCAGGAAAGAACAAAAAATACAAAGGAGATAAGAACAGGACCTTTTATTAATTTTGTAGGCAATCAATTAGGAAGAGCAACTTCAAAAGAGGATAGGAAGTCTGGCAAATTAAGAGCATTAATGCCATCACTTGCCCAAGGTTATTATTATTCGATTCCTTTTACTGAGCAAGGTCAGTATGGAAGACAGCAATTATCAAAAGAGATGAAAACTATTATTGATGCGACAGAAGGATTTTTTGTTAATTCAGGTGGGTGCAGAAAATTCTTTCCTTATGGATGGGATTAATGAAAAAACTTTTATTTGGTATCTTATTTTTAAGTTTTTTATGTCCCGTTAATTCTGAAACAAAGGATAAAAAAGAATATGGCAAATATGATTTCTATTCAAAATGTTTAGATGATGCTTTGCCTAAAAAAATGAATAATGCATTAGTATGGGAATGCTCAACAAAAGCATCAAAAAAAATTGATTCTTTAATTCAAAAGCAGATATCCTCTAGAGGTGATTGCGATAAAGAAGGATTTGAATCACATGCTTGCCAATTAAAGAGAAGTCAAACTGCGTTTAAGACTTATTATCAAACCGAATGCACTTGGAATAAATATGGTCCTCATTATGAGTATTGTGAAATGATGCTTAAAAAAAGTAGATTAGAGTGGTTAGATAAGACTCTTTGAAGATGAAATAATCAAAAAAATAAATTGCATGCTAATTTAAGATTGATGAGGCATGGTTACCTCATTGAGATACAAGAAAAATGATTTTAAAAGTTCGTAAATTATCCCAAAAACATTTTCATCAATGAGAATTAAAGTACAGAATAATCAAATTATTTAATTCATCAGATTCTCTATGCAATGCATTTCTAATTTGTCGGCGCAAAATTCCAACATCTTTTGCAATTAAACTTTTTTGGTCATTACATTCCCTAATCAATTTGTTTGATTTGGAATATAGATTTAATGCCTTTGTACTGATTTCTGTTTGAAGAACTTGAGATTGATCATATGGTGGAATAGGAAGAGAAAACATTCTTGTTCCTATATCACGCTTACCAAGCAATCCTAAATTAATAAATGGATCTACTATAGAGTTGATAAAGTCCGAATTTAAAATTCCCAAATAATATCCCGCTTCATTTTTATCATTTGTCCGCCATTGATATGTTTTATCTCTTGCGATAAATGGTAAAGGTAAAGTTTCAGTATCAGTAAAAGAAACATATTGCCTAGAACCACTAGCATTTGCTAATAGGAGATATCTTTTCTGTAGATTTTGATTAGTTAAGTTAGAATTAAAGTCTATTCTTTTAAAAAGTTCTTCCTCATTATTATTTTTTAACTTATTCCATTCATCTTCAACTTTAGACCAGTATTTTGCTGTTTCAGTCAATCCTTCTTTCCTTAAGTCTTGCGATGATTTTAAAGAAAGATTTCCAGAAGGTAGTTGTATCACTGGGAGCACAACATGCCACAGAGAATCTTCTTTTAAACTAAAAGGGTATATATGTTCACCTGCAGCAGTTAAAAATAATGATTTAGTATCCACTAATTGATCTAAATTAAAATTCCTTAGACTTTCTTTTTTTGTTTTTTTTCTTGCATCTGTATTTGTTCTTATTCTTGTTATGGGATGCCTTAATTTTTCAACTATATCTACAATCATCAATGGTTGAGGATAGAAAATTCCACCTTGTTGAAAATCATCAGATAATTGTTTTTTGAAATAATTTATTTTTTTTAGGTAATTTTTAAAATCTTGTGAAATATTTTTGATGTCAACATATGCAGAAATCTTGTCTTTTATATTCAAATAATGAAAAACTGAATCTTTGAAATCAATTTTTTCTTCTGCATTTTTTGACATTATTAAATTTCCTCCATCTCCAGAAAACACTCTCCCATTAATTTCTGCTTTTAATGCTTCTGGAGAAGTAATAAATTTATTGTTTACTTTTAAAGGGTTAAGTGGATTAAAAAAAAGCACACATGAAGGAACATTAAAAAGATTATCAACATCGTTTAGATCCCATATTTCAGCACAATAAAAATGTGGATGATAATTCGCGTTTCTGAGTTGAGAATGTTGTTTTGCTGTCATGAATGATCTTGGTAAAACAAATCCAATATTTTTGTAAGATTTATTATCACTAAATTTTTTATTTTTTAAAAAATATCTCGCTGCAAGAGGGATAAATAAAGCAGCAATTTCAGTGCTTGACTGTTCGCCTCTATTCCTTGACATACAATCATATTTTTCATTGAGATTTAAAATTTGTTCCTTATATTTCAAATTATTTATATCCTTTATTGTTAACCAAGGAGGATTACCAATTAGAAAATCAAATTCATTTTCTAAAACCTTTGGCATGCTTTGGTTCCTTAAAACAAAACTGTAAACTGAGTCATTCTTTTTAAATTTTTGTTCAAGAAGAAAATTTGAATATTTAAGAAGTTCCTCATTATCTTTTCTTTCAATTTCTTTGTAATTACTAAGTACACTTTTTACATCATTAGATAAGTTATTTTTATTCTCAGTACTGTATTTCTTGACTAATTCGTTACATATTTCTTCTATTTCATCAATTACTTTATTAAAAAAACCCTGCCTTGCTAACAATGTTTCAGAAAATGAGAAATTATTTCCTAACAATTCAATTTCCCATCTATTGCTATCTCCTTCCATCATTCTGATCAAAGGAGCATCCTCTGCATTACTTACGGTATGAGTAAGGGTGTTTGCTAAATAAACTGGAAGACTTATAGGTTGAGCATATTCCTTTATCTTTTTTCTCCATGTTATGAAAAGATTTGTTTTAGCAGTTATTACTGCAAGGGGATGGATATCTATACCCACTACTGAATCAATTAATTTTGGAATTGAATATTTCCTTTTATTTGCTTTTTCTAATATGTACTTAGCAGAAGATCTTAAGAATGTTCCACTACCGCATGAAGGATCAAGTATTTTGGGAAGTTCATTCTCAAAATTGACTTCTTTTAAACAGTTTTCTGTAATTGCATCTGCTAACCATTCCGGAGTATAAAATTCTCCAAGATCATGTCTTGTTTGAGGATCTACAAGTTGTTGATAAAGTTCTTTAAGGAAATCTTCAGGTACATTTTCAGTATCGTAAGTCTCCAAAATATTTGTGATTTCTGAGAGGATTTCCTTTATGTTTCTCTCTGAATAGAGATCTATAATCCATGTAAAGTAATCAGATTCAACTAGATTTCTAACGTAATGTTTTCTAAACCATTCCCCAGTAAGTATTTCAAATAAATTATCTTTTATTGAATAGGTTGATTCAATTACGATTGCAGAAAATATATATGAAACTAGTGTTAAGTAAGTGTGCCTTAGAAATAAATTATTATCGCTTTGATCACTCCCATATGCGATACTAATTTGTTTTTTCCACAGATCAAATTTTGTTTGGATAACTTTTTTTTCATTTTTACCTTTTTCAAATGATTTCTCTAAAAGATTTAAAGAATGCAAATATGTAAGAGATTTTAAACCTAAATCAGCAGCGACTCTTTTTTTTGTAGGTACAACTTTATTTTTTCTTCGAAAGGCAATTCCTTTTAAATAAAAAATAAAATCATCAATATTTTTTCCATTAAATTCAACTTCCTCAACTTTTCTCAATTTTATTTTTTCATCTTTTAAATAAGCATAATTAATCCACCTTAAACCGTCAGTTGCTATTAAAAGGTATTTAGCATTATCTCCTTCTCTTTTCAAAAATTCGATATTTTCTAAAAGTTGTTCTTCTGCTATTTCTTTTTGTTTATTATTATTTAAATCATATTTATATTCAATAATAAGATTATCTCCCAAACAGTCAGCATTTCCTTTTGAAATGATACCTGAAATTTTTTTTCTTAAAACAGATCTTTCAGCAGAGACTGCATGCTCAAAAGAATCAAATCCTCTATCACTAAATAATTTTTCAAGCAATGCATTACATAGTTGGATGACCTGCTCTTCATTTGTTGCTCTAGAAACTCTCTTATTGTAAAAAGCAATAAGAATTTGATTATCTATTTCACTTTTCACAAAATAAGGATTTTTTTTTATCTTAGCGATTAAAAATTCCAGAGAAAAGTATGCATTAACTTTGAGATTAAATTTTATCAATCACTTCATTCTTATCTATCCATACTTCAATTTTTTCTTCATAAAAACCATTCCCCATGGCGATATCTTTACTTTTAACAAAAGAACTAAATTGATCTTTTTGTAATTCTCTCCATCCATATTTTTATGCAACTTTAAGACAACAACCTTCACAAAGTTCTCTTCTTTTTATCCAGTATTTACATCCTTTTAGGTGTAGAGAAATTTAAAACTCTACGATTTCTCTATAGAGACAAGATTTTTAGTCTGAGGGAAACCTGAGGGAAACCTCTATGCTGAAAACCATTGCGAACAGGATACACTATTTCTGAGGGAAACCTGAGGGAAACCTCTATGCTGAAAACCATTGCGAACAGGATACACTATTTCTGAGGGAAACCTGAGGGAAACCTCTTTTTTGTGTCTATAACTGGACTTTAACCCTATTTACTATTCCCACTCAATAGTTCCAGGAGGTTTACTTGTAATATCATAAACAACTCTATTAACTGAAATTACTTCATTTACGATTCTATTTGCAATCCTCTCTAAAATCTGAAAAGGAATTTTTGACCAATCGGCTGTCATACCATCTTCACTAGATACACAACGTAAAACTATTGGCCATGCATAAGTCCTTTTATCGCCCATAACGCCTACAGTCTTTACAGGCAACAATACTGCAAAAGCTTGCCAAATATCATTGTAAAGACCAGCTTTTTTAATTTCGTCTCTTACTATCCAATCTGCATCCCTTAAACAATCAAGTTTTTCATTATTTACTTCTCCCAAAATTCTTATAGCCAATCCAGGGCCTGGAAATGGATGCCTTTTTATGATTTGATCCGGCAAACCTAAAGCAGCGCCCACTTTTCGGACTTCATCCTTAAAAAGTTTTCTCAAAGGCTCGACTAATTTAAATTGTAAATCTTTTGGCAATCCACCCACGTTATGATGACTCTTTATTTTTACAGCTATTCTTTCACCAGTCTTAGGATCAATATTAGTACCAGCACTTTCAATAACATCAGGATAGAGAGTACCTTGGGCTAAATACTGAAATGGTCCCAATCTATTACTTTCTTCTTCGAATACTCTAATAAATTCTTCACCTATAATTTTCCTTTTTTGTTCTGGATCAGTAATCCCTTTTAATTTGGCAATAAACCTTTTCCTTGCATTAATATACTCAACTTTTATTTGAAATTTCTTATCAAAAAAATTCATTAAAAATTCTGGTTCACCTTTTCTCATAAAACCTTGGTCTATAAACATGCATGTAAGCTGATTTCCAATTGCTTTATTTAGAAGAAAAGCAAGAGTTGAAGAATCAACTCCTCCAGATAAGGCGAGCAAAACTTTTTTATTGCCAACTTGCTCTCTTATTCTGGGAATAGTTTCCTCTATATAGGTTTCTGTTGTCCAATCAGCTGGACAACAAGAAATTTTATAAACAAAATTTTTAATTACAGTAATCCCAAACTCAGAATGAATAACTTCAGGATGAAATTGTACACCGAATAATTTCTTTACATCATTTGAAATTGCTGCATGGAGAGTATTCTCAGTATGAGCAATTTTACTAAATCCATCAGGCAGAGAATTAATAGAATCGCCATGACTCATCCACATAATTGATTTATCTTCTACATCAAAAAGGAGTTCAGATTCTTGATCTATAATTATTGGTGCTCTACCATATTCAGCTTTTTTAGTTGCTGAAATAACAGATCCTCCGAGTTCCTTTACCATTAATTGCATTCCATAGCATATGCCAAGAATAGGAATTCCTAAATTAAAAATTTTTTCATCACACTTTGGAGCATTTTGTTCATATACAGAATTTGGACCTCCACTCAAAATGATCCCTTTAGGATTAATATTATTTATTTCCTCAATTGAAATGCAATTGCTCACTACAAGAGAAAAAACATTAGTTTCTCTAATTCTTCTTGCAATCAATTCAGAATATTGAGATCCGAAATCTAAAATTAAAATTGAAGGATCTCGTTCTTTTTTTAAAGATGTTTGACTCATGTATAAAAATTAGCTCAATTTATTTAGAAAAGCATAATGAATTACAAATTCATCTCATTGAAAATAAGAAATATACTTATTACCGTGAATTCCAGACCACCTTATTTTCCTTTTTCTATCAAAAATGATTGATGCGATTTCCATATTAGTTTTTACATACCTATTTACATAAGCAAAAGAACGCTTTTCAATCTTATTTGATAAATTCTTGAATAATCTTTCAGCTAAAGATTGATTAAATTTTTCAAGAATTAATAATGCATCCTCAAGATTATTTAACTGAGATAATTCTTCTATTATTTCAGTTGGTACCTTTTCTTGAACGGCTAAATAAACAAGAATCTCAATTCTTGAATCAGCTAAATGATTATGTGTATGAAAAATACCACCTGCTAATTTGATTAACTTTCCGTGATAACCAAAAAGAATTACAGTTTTAACTTTTTTTATTGCAGCATCAACTAATAATGGTCCTATCCAATTTCCAATTTTGATAATTGGCAAATTAACATTATGAGTTTTTGCCAAATTAAAACCATTTTCTCCAATAACGAAAACAACTTTTCCTTTAAAACCATTTTGAATTAAGTTGGCTAGCTTAGTTTTAGCCTCTTCTAATTGATCAGGTGAAGCACTCGAATAAGTCTCAGCAGAAGTACCAATAATAGACAATCCATTAACGATACCAAATGACTCATTACTAGTTCTTTCAGCTAAAAATTTCCCGTTTGGAAAAATAATTTCTAATTTCAAATTAAAGCTCTCAGGAATACAATCTAATAAATTTTCATATAAAACCTCTTTTGCAAAATCAGAAATACATATCTCTGATGTATCCTCTTTTATTCCTACACCATATCCGGCAATAATATTTATTGGAATTCTTTGAACACGGTCATTAAAAGAAATTTTTTCTAAAGAGACTATTGTCCATATTTCTAAATTTTGCGTAATGTCAAGATCTAAGCCAGACTTTGCAAAGGAAATTCCTAATGCATGCGAGTCATCTTTAAGTAAACCAACAGAATGAATCTCAATTTTTATTTCTTTTTTTTCATTAGGAATTTTTATTAGTTCATAATTCTCGTATGGCAACCCTACTAGTTTTTTTAATGCTGACCTAGCAGCTCCAGCAACCCACAAAGGTAAAGAAAATCCTTTTTTCAAATCAAGTAATTGAAAAATATATAATGAGAACTAATCTAAGAATGACCTATTTAACAAAAAGTGGCCATACAAAAAAAATTATCATTGATGATTCCTGGACCCACACCAGTTCCAGAAAAAGTTTTACAAGCATTAAGTAAGCATCCAATAGGTCATCGCAGTAAAGAGTTCCAAGATCTTGTAGAAAGTACTACTAAAAATTTACAGTGGCTGCATCAAACTGAAAATGATGTTCTAACAATTACTGGTAGTGGAACTGCCGCAATGGAGGCTGGAATAATTAATACCTTAAGTAAAGGAGATAAAGTAATTTGTGGAGAAAATGGAAAATTTGGAGAAAGATGGGTCAAAGTTGCTAAAGAATTTGGTCTAGAAGTAATAAAAATTGATTCCGAATGGGGTACTCCACTTAATCCTGAAGAATTCAAAAAGGTATTAGAAGAAGATAAACAAAAAGAAATAAAAGCGGTTATTTTGACTCATTCTGAAACATCAACAGGTGTAATTAATGATCTAGAAACCATCAGTTCATATATTCGCAAACACAACACAGCTTTATCGATTGTTGACTGCGTTACAAGTCTTGGAGCTTGCAATGTACCAGTAGATGAATGGGAATTAGATATCGTTGCTTCAGGCTCACAAAAGGGATATATGATCCCTCCGGGGCTTAGTTTTATAGCAATGAGCCAAAAAGCATGGGGAGCTGCAGAAAAATCTAACTTACCAAAATTTTATTTAGATTTGCAATCCTACAGAAAAAGTCTTTTAAGTAACAGTAATCCATATACTCCAGCAGTTAATTTGGTTTTTGCTTTAGATGAAGCTTTAAAAATGATGAGAGAAGAAGGCCTAGATAATATTTTCCTGAGACACAATAAACATAAATTAGCAATGAGCCATGCTGCAAAGGCTTTAAATCTAAAATTATTTGCTGATGAAAAATATTTAAGCCCTTCAATTACTGCAATAAAAACAGAGGGAATGGATGCTGAAGAATTTCGAAAAACAATAAAGAATAATTTTGATATTTTACTTGCTGGTGGACAAGACCATTTGAAGGGAAAAATATTTAGAGTCGGACATTTAGGTTATGTAAATGACAGAGATATTATTACGGTAGTTTCTGCTATAAGTAATACGCTTCTCGAACTCGGTAAAATTACAGCACAACAAGCTGGTGAGGCATTAGTTGTGGTGTCCAAATATCTTGAGGGAAATTAAGTTAAGTGCCTGGCTCTTCAACATTTCCGCCTAGCTCAACAATCTTTTTCCTAAGAACGATTGATTTTTTTTCATCACCATTAGTTTGAGCTATTGCAAGAGCAAACTCTAATTTTTCAAGCTGGTGGCCACCCTCAAAAAAAGATAATTTTTTCTTTATACGTTTTTTATATGAAATTTGTGAAGACATAAAAATTCATGCTTTAGTTAATATTATGCCAACAAAAGGGGGACATTACGAGAAGAAAGCAAAAATATTATTTGACTATAAACTTAAACAAAAAAAATTTTTTCTAATATTATGATCAAACATCCTTAAAATTTATGATTAACATAAATTTAATTTATTACCTAATTGCTGGTTGTATTTTTGGAGCTTTAGCTTTAAAAACCGGAATTCCTGCTGCTCCTCTTGCAGGTGCTTTAATAGGCGCAAGCATACTTAGCATCAGTGGCAAAGTCGACATAGCAGAGTGGCCAATTGGCACAAGAACAATTTTGGAAATCGGAATTGGAACAGTCATTGGAACATCATTAACTAAAGATGCATTGGTTGAGATTCAAAATTTATGGAGACCAGCAATATTAATAACTTTTACTTTAGTTTTTACAGGCTTAGCAATTGGATTATGGACTAGCAGATTACTTAATATAGATGTGATAACAACAATTCTAGGCGCTGCACCAGGAGGAATTAGCGGAATGAGTCTTGTGGGGTCTGAATACGGCGTGGGGGCCGCAGTAGCTACTCTACACGCAGTTAGATTGATTACAGTTCTTTTAATTCTTCCTTTAGTTGTGAAATGCTTGAATATATTTGGAGTAATTAAATCTTAAATTTCTATAGACATATTCACAAAAAAAGATATTTTAAAATAGAAGATTAATGGCTTATGCAAAGATTTAAGAATAAAAAATTAATATTTTTAGCGTTGGGAATTTTCACTTCTCTAACCCTTATTACTCCAAAAGTAAATGCAAGTTCATTTGGGGCAGAAATTTTTTGTGCTATGAGAGATGCCGGAAATGACCATGAAAGTAGCTGGGATGCAGCTTATACATATATAAAAAAACAAAAGGGAGGATTATTCAAAGTTTCACCTAAAAATGCAGCAGCGCAAATTACGGAAACAGTTATAAGAGAAAGAGAAAAATTTAGTTATTGCGTTGAATATTTAGATAATCTTCATCCAAATAGAAAACTAATACGAGATTTAGAAAAAGAAGAAAAAAGAAAAGCAACAGAAGCAAAGAATAGAGAAGACAAAAGAAAAAAATTAGAAAAAGAATTAGAAGAAACTAATAAAGAAATTTCTGAAGAATTTACTGATGAAACACTTGATAGATATAGTTATTAATCAAGTTTTTTGAAAGATAATAATTTTTCGAAATTTACTAAATACTATTTTGTATCTAAACACACGAAAAAATATTTTTAATGGCAAATTTAGGCTAAAAAGCATCAATAATTATTGACTTTTAATATATTCAAGCCATTATTTATTTAACTAAATATTCTGAATGCATATTAATGATGCGGTGTTTTTAGAGGACTTATGTCCTAAGTTCAGATTTAGACAATGGCGAAAATCTATTCATAGGTTTACAGGAAAAAGTTGCATATATTGCGGAAAACCATCTGAATCTATTGACCATGTAATACCACGATGCCAAGGAGGCCTAAGTACAACAGAAAACTGCGTGCCTGCATGTCTTTCCTGTAATGGGGATAAATCAGATGAAAATGCTTTGTATTGGTATAGAAGGCAAAAATTTTATGACCCTCGTAGAGCGATGGCTATAAGAGCTTGGTTAGAAGGAGATTTAAGATTAGCTATTAGATTACTGCAATGGGCTAATCCTAATTTTAAGCTAAAAAATAATAATTACAAAAAAGACGAATCAGAATATAAAGCAGCTTGACTACCAAACATTACATATTGTTCTAGTATTATAACTCTCACATATATTTTCCAATTCTTTTGGGGATTCTGGGAATATTAAAATTGTCGAAAAAGCAATTAGAAAGACAAATAATTTTTGGTAGAATTTAAAACTAACTAAACTAACTTCTTTTTCTTTAAGACGGGGATAACTTTTGCTAACAAAGAATGTTTTTGTTTTTAAATTTGGCTTAAAAGCTGTCTTCATCATCAATTAATACATATGTACTACCTTAACCCAGCATGAAGAAGCCTGCAAGTTTACTTGGAAATAAAAATAAATTTTTAATCTTAGGATGTGGTTTTAGCGGTAGTTTTTTTGCAAAAACTATTAAAAAACTCGGTTGCACTGTTTTAACAAGCTCAAGATCTACAAGCAGAGATCCTAATAGTTTTGTTTTCAATAGTGAAACCTGTGTAGTTCCTGATGCAAAAATTTTTGATGGAGTCACTCATATACTTAGTTGCATACCTCCTGACAAAAATGGTAAGGATCCTGTATTAGAAAGCCTTCAAAGTAAACTACAAGATTTACCCCTTGAATGGATTGGATATTTATCTACCACAGGAGTATATGGGAACACAAAAGGTGGTTGGGTTTCTGAGATAGATCAGCCTGAACCTATTCAAAAAAGAAGTCATAATAGATTAAATTGTGAAAAAAAATGGATTGAATCTGGATTACCTGTACAAATTTTTAGGTTACCTGGTATTTATGGACCCGGAAGATCCACTTTTGAAGCAATAAAAAATAAAAAAATTCGTGTTATATCGAAAAAAAATCAGGTATTCTCAAGAGTCCATGTTGCTGACATAACAAATGCAATTATCTATCTTTTACAAAATAAAAATTCTTTAAAGTTTTACCAAATTATTAATATTGCAGATGATGAACCCTGTTCTCAAATAGAAGTTATGCAGTATTGCTACGATTTAATTGGTTTAACAATGCCAAAGCCAATTTTATTTGAGGATGCAAAAGAGGAATTATCACCTATCGCTCAATCTTTTTGGATGGAAAATAGAAGAGTTTCGAATAAACTTTTATGCGAAACACTTGGATATAAACTAATTTATAAAAACTATAAAATAGGCTTAAAAAATTGCTATTTAAATAGTTAAAAAAAAATAAAATCAAAAACTCTTTATGAACTTTCAGAATACAAATAAAGAATTGAAGGTCGTCATAAGCGTCGGAGATGAGTCAGGTATTGGACCCGAAATAATCTTAAAAGCACTTTGTTCTAATGAAATACCTAACAATATTGACTTTACATTGGTAGGTTCTAAAAAAAATCTATTAAATACATATAATCACCTCAAGTCTCTTGGTTTAGAAAAACTAGCTAATCCAAATTCTCTAAAAATTTATGATCTCGAAATTGCTTCATCAAATAATAACCCTAAATCAAGTTACGGTGATTCAAGTTTCTATTACTTAACAAAAGCTATTGAAATTGTAAAACAAAATCGTAATTCAGCACTTGTAACTGGACCAATCTGCAAGAAATCATGGTCAATAGCAGGTCATCACTTCTCTGGACAAACTGAAGTTTTAGCAAAATCGTGTGGAATTAAAAATGTTGGAATGTTATTCACAGCAAAATCACCAATCACAGGTTGGAGATTCAATACCCTTCTCGCTACAACTCACATACCTCTTTGTGAGGTTCCCAAGCAATTAACTACAAATTTGATCCATTCTAAATTAGACCTTTTCAAAGATTTTTGTAGTAGCTATATTGATAAACCCAAGTTAAAAATAGCGGGATTAAACCCTCATGCTGGCGAGGAGGGGATTTTGGGTAGTGAAGAAAAAGATTGGCTCAATGATGCATTGATTGCATGGAATGAAAAGAATAGAGATATTAAATTATTAGGACCTTTGTCACCAGATAGTTGCTGGAATTCTTCCGTAAAAGCATGGAATGAAAAAGATGCTGATCAGCACGATGGCATTCTTGCTATGTATCATGATCAAGGTTTAATACCAATGAAAGTGATAGCTCTTAATTACTCTGTTAATACAACAATCGGTTTACCTTTTATAAGAACATCTCCGGATCATGGAACGGGATTTGATATTGCTGGCAAAGGCATTGCTCAATCTCAAAGCATGATTGAAGCTATAAAAGCTGCTATAGAAATGACTAACAATTCAAGATTGCTTAACACGCATTAAAACTTGACCAAATTCAACTGGTGTCCCATTTTCAACGAGAATCTCTACTATTTCAGCGTTAAATTCAGATTCAATTTCATTCATTAACTTCATTGCTTCCAAAATACAAATAGTTTGACCAACCTTAACGTTATTCCCTACTTCAACAAATGGCTCCTCACCAGGCGCTGCAGCCCTATAAAATGTACCAACCATAGGAGAAGTAATTTCAGTTAGGTCAGAACGTCCTGGGGGTGCCACCTGAGGCGCTTCAGGCTCATTAACAACTGGGATATTATCATTAATAGTTTTTTGATTAGCAATTGTCTGCTTATCAAATGAAGTATTAGAAACTAAATTATTAATAACTTGATTCTGATCAAATACATTCCTTTTTATTTCGAGCTTAAAATCTTCTCCCTCTAGCGAGAACTCTTGTATATCACTTTTAGAGATTTTCTCTATTAAGCGATCTAAGTCATCATGATCTAATTTCATAGCCATTAATTTTCACGTCCAAGATAAGTGTCATTTCGAGTATCAACTTTAATCATTTCTCCCACAGAAATAAATAAAGGAACCATAACTTGAGCACCTGTTTCTAGAATAGCTGGTTTCGTGCCCCCACTAGCAGTGTCACCTTTAACTCCTGGATCAGTCTCTGTAACTTTCAAAGTAATAGATATTGGAAGTTCTACTTCTAAAACTTTACCATTATGGAAAATTACATTAACCTCCATTCCCTCTTTCAAATACTTTGCGCCTTTACCGATTTGTTCAGAGGTGAGTCTTGTCTCTTCAAAACTTGTCATATCCATAAAAACATAATCACCAGACTCCACATAAGTATGCTGCAGGTTAGACTTCTCAAGGATAGCCTGCTGTACTGATTCTCCGGCTCGAAAAGTTTTTTCAACAACGTTGCCGCTTTGAACTGATTTTAATTTTGTTCGTACGAAAGCAGAACCCTTACCAGGCTTAACATGTAGAAATTCTACAACACGCCAAACTTGTCCATCCAATTCGATGGTAGTACCTGTGCGAAAATCGTTACTGGAAATCATTCCTGTATTACATCCCCCCAGGATCATAAACCTGCAAGAGTTCTATGCAAAAATTCTTATCAAATCAGAACAAACTTTTCTTAATTCTATCGATTGTAATTTTACAGGTTTTTCTTTTAAAACCTATTCAAGTATTAGCTGATTTACCTACTGGAAATGCAGTAAAAGACCCTAATGCAATCCTCAGAAACGCACTCCCTATAAAGCAAGTTGAGTTACAAGAAATTCAACACAAATTGGAAGAAACTAGTGACTTTGTAAGAGGAGGAAGATGGCCCGCTCTTACGAAAACTGTTACAAAATGTCAATCTTTGCTAAAAAAATACCAAAGTAAAATTATTCAAGAATTACCAAAAGATAAAAAGAAGATTGCTGAAAAAACATTTTTAGAACTCAAAGAAAATTTTGATAGCCTTCAAGATTACTCTAAATCAAAGGATAAATACTCGTTTATAGCTACTCGAAGAAATGCTTTAGATAAAATAGGTGGATTAGAAGAATATTTTCTACCAAAAGAATTTCCATACTCTATTCCCCATGAATTTGATAATTTACCAAGATTACTGGGCAGAGCAAAAGTCAATATAAAAACCTCCAAAGGAGATATGCAAGCAATTGTTGATGGATTTAACGCTCCTCTTACAGCAGGAGCATTTATAGATTTATCTTCAAAAAACTTCTACAAAGATTTACCCATTAACAGAGCAGAAGAATTTTTTGTACTGCAAACAGGTGATCCAATTGGTGATGATATTGGTTACATAGATCCTGAAACAAACGAAGAACGTCACGTTCCCTTAGAAATAAGAATTCCTGATGAACAAGATACTTTTTACAATCAAACTTTTGAAGATTTAGGTCTTTACACAGAGACGCCAACATTACCTTTTGCAACACTTGGAACTTTAGGATGGTCCCATTCGAATGCCGCAGTTGATGATGGGTCATCGCAATTTTTCTTCTTTTTATATGAAGCAGAATTAAATCCAGCGGGTCGCAATTTAATTGACGGGAGGAATGCTGCCTTTGGTTACGTTGTAGATGGATTTGATGTATTAGAAGAGCTTACTAAAGATGACACAATAATTTCGATTGATGTTTTAGAAGGGATTGAAAACCTCAAAATAAATGCATAAAGAAATATTAGAAGATATAGGAGAAAAAGAATTGATAAATAGGCTAGGAAAATTTATGCCTAAAAATCAAGTTTCAGATGATTGCGCTTTAATCAAAACTAAAAATGAAAATTTACTTGTTAATACTGATTCTTTAGTGGAAAATGTTCATTTCAATGACACTAGTATTTGTCCTCAAGACCTTGGGTGGAAAGCAGTTGTAAGCAACATCTCTGACTTATTATCTAGTGGAAGCAAGAAAACTATTGGTATTACAATAAGCCTAGTTCTACCTGTTAAAACTGAGTGGATTTGGGTTGAAGAAGTATACAAAGGAATAAATAAAGCATTAAAAGAATATGGCGGATTGATTCTAGGAGGAGATTGCTCAAAGGGGAACGAAAAAATCATTTCAATTACGGCCTTTGGAATTCAAGGTGAGCTTGAATTAAGAAGAAACGCATGTAACCCAGGAGATATAATCTTAACTACAGGAATTCATGGTCTTAGCAAGCTGGGATTTTTGATACAAAATAAAATTAATTTCGATAATGAATTTTCTCTTAATGAAAGATTAATCATTAAGTCTATTGAACATTTTTGTCGCCCTAGAGTTTACCCTAATTTTCTAAATAATCTCCTCAAAACTCGCTCCAATAAAAATATAAGGAGAATAGGATGTACTGATAGCAGTGATGGCCTATTTCAAGCCTTACAAGATTTAGCAATAGCTAGCAACTGCAAAGCGATCATAAACTATGAAAAAATACCTAAAGATAAGGATTGGCCTAAGGGAGATAAATGGGACGAATACTATTTTTTTGGAGGAGAAGATTATGAATTAGTTTTCTCATTGCCCAAAAAATGGGCAGAAAATTTATCTAAACTTGATAAAAATATTTACGAGATCGGTTATTTCACTACTGGTGAAGCATCAATAGATTTTAAAGATAAAAATAAAAATCAATTATTGATGAACACACCTTTCAAGCACTTTTAATTATTCCCAATTTTTAGCAACAATCTCTGCTAAATCTACAACCCTTTGGCTATAACCCCACTCGTTATCATACCAAGCAAGAACCTTAACAAGGTTATCACCAATACACATAGTTAGGTCACTATCTACGATTGATGATTCATTAGTACCTGCATAATCGCTAGACACTAATGGTTCATCTCCATACTTAATAATGCCTTTCATTGAGCCTAAAGATGCTTCCTTCAGAGCATTGTTAACTTCTTCGGTTGTGACAGATTTAGAAGATTCAAAAACGAAATCTACTGCTGAAACGTTAGGAGTTGGAACTCTCATTGCAATTCCTGTTAATTTGCCTTTCATTTCTGGGTATACTAGTGCTACTGCTTTTGCAGCACCTGTAGAAGTAGGAACAATATTTGTAGCAGCGGCTCTAGCTCTTCTTAAATCTCTATGACTATTATCTAAAATCCTTTGATCCCCTGTATAACTATGAATTGTAGTCATCAAACCTTTGTTAATACCAAAAGTTTGGTCTAAAACTTTAACTACTGGCGCTAGACAGTTGGTTGTACAGCTGGCATTACTTAAAATATCATAATCTTTGTGTGTATATGTATCGGCATTAACTCCTACCACATAAGTACCAACTCCATCGCCTTTACCAGGAGCAGTTAAGATAACTTTTTTTGCTCCTACCTCTAAGTGCTTACTCGCACCTACATCAGTATTAAAAACTCCAGTAGATTCAATAACCAAATCAACACCCCAGTCCTTCCATGGGAGATTCAATGGATTTCTATCAGAGAAACACTTAATTGTTTTGTTATTAATTACAAAAGTATCATCGGTATACTGAATATCAACACCATCAAGTTGACCAAGGACTGAGTCGTATTTTAATAGATGAGCATTAGTCTTGGGATCAGAGGTAACGTTAATTCCAACCACTTCAATATTGGTGTAAGCCCCTCTACTAAGCCAACAACGCATAAAGTTTCGACCAATTCTGCCAAAGCCGTTAATTGCAACACGCAAAGTCATAACAAATAATTTCTAAATGATTAACCTAAGTTGCTGATCATACTGAATTTTGTGCAATAACGTAAGGTTTTTTTGATTTATTAAGCAAATAAGTCTAGTTTTGTATTAATTCAAGGGGGAAAAAACTTTTTTTTTAAGAAAAATTAGCAAAATTTTACCGAGAAGTTATTTTAATTTAAGTAAAAGATAAACATTGGAAAAAGAATTACTCTTAAAAAGTCATTTTCATTTTATTGGGATAGGAGGTATTGGAATGTCAGCATTAGCAATAGGTTTGCTTAAAAAAGGTTGTTCAGTTTCAGGATCTGATTTAGTTAAAAACAATGAAACTAATAAATTAGAACAATTAGGTGCAGTGATCTTTACTTCTCAAGTTCGAAAAAATATTGAATTTGTAATTTCAAAATTTACCAACAAATTGATTAATTTTGTTGTAAGCTCTGCGATCAAGCCTGAAAATGAAGAATTTTCATACTGCAGAGAAAAAAATTTATCAATAAAACATCGTTCAGAAATACTTGCCATGCTAATGCGTACTTACACTGTATTGGCAGTAGCAGGCAGCCATGGAAAAACATCAACCAGTACTTTTCTTTCTACAATACTTGAGTTATGTACACATGATTCTTCTTCAATAACTGGAGGAATAATTCCTATTTACAACTCTAATTGTCATTTAGAAAATACAAAATACTTAGTCGCTGAAGTTGATGAATCTGATGGAACAATTAATAAATATAAAGCTGACATTGGAATAATCAATAACATTGATTTTGATCATTGCGATCACTTTTCTAATTTAAGTGAAGTCATATCTTCTTTTAAAAGTTTTGCTACAAACTCACAAAAATTATTATTAAATTTTGATTGTGAAACCACAAGAAATAATTTTATATCTAATAGTAAGTGGTCAAACACTACAACTAAAAACGTAGCTTATGCAATAATCCCTACTCAAATGAACTCAAAATATACGATTGGAAAATATTATGAAAATGGAAATTTTATTAGTAGTTTAAATATTCCAATTCCAGGATTACACAATCTATCTAATATCACCGCAGCAATAGCAGCTTCAAGATTGATAGGTATAGATTTTATAGAAATTAAGAAAAATATAAAATATCTTAAACTACCAAGAAAAAGATTTGAATTCAGAGGCCAAATAGAAGAAAGAAGTTTATATGATGACTATGCACATCACCCAAATGAAATAAAAGAAACTATTAAATTAGGAAGATTATTTATTAAGCAAAAACATAATAATGAATGTAAAAGGAGTAGATTAATAGCTATATTCCAACCTCATAGATACTCTCGAGTAAAACAATTTTCTAAAGAATTCGCTAAAGAATTATCAAAAGCAGATGTTATTTACGTAACCAGTATTTATGGAGCAGGAGAAGAGAACGAAGATAGAATTACTTCGAAAATTATCACTGATCTGATTTATAAACAAAACAAAAATGTTAGTTATATAAATAATTATCATGAAATTACAAAGAACTTTTACGAATTAACTCAAAAAGGAGATTTAATTTTAAATATGGGGGCTGGAGATTGTCATAATTTTTGGTCAATTCTAAATGGAAAAAACAATTAAAATAAATAACTTATTTATGAATAAAAAGATTTTTTCTAAAAACTATAATCTAAGTAGTTATACAACTATAAAAGTGGGAGGAGCAGCTGAATATTTCGCTGAGCCAAGCAATTTAAACGAATTTTCATATTTAGTAAAATGGGCAAGTTTAAACAAACAAAGATGCCAAATAATTGGCGCAGGTTCCAATCTTTTAATAAATAATATTTTCATAAAAGGTTTAGTTATATGTACAAAAAAAATGAAATCACTATCGATAGAGCCATATTCTGGAATTGTTGAAGCGGAAGCAGGTGTCATGCTTCCAACATTATCTAATTCTCTTGCTAAAAATGGATTGCAAGGAGGTGAATGGGCTGTTGGAATTCCAGGAACATTGGGAGGAGCAATTTATATGAATGCTGGCACAGCTAATTTATCGTTAGCAAAAAATCTGATTTCCGTAAAAGTTATAAATAATAAAACTCATGAAAAACTTGAAATTGAAAAAAAAGATATCAAGTTTGAGTATAGATTTAGTTCTTTTCAAAGAAATGATTTTACAATTATTAGTGCAAGACTACATTTTGAACCAAATGGAAATCTCGAACAATTAATTAAAACAACCAAAAATAACCTTAAATTAAAAACAGAAACACAGCCATATGATCAACCAAGTTTTGGTAGTGTTTTTAAAAATCCTGAAAATAATTATGCAGCAAAATTAATTGATGATGTGGGCTTAAAGGGATTTAAAATTGGCGGTGCAGAAATTTCTAAAATGCATTCAAATTTTATTATTAATACTTCTTCAGCAAGTTCAAAAGATATTTATGAATTAATAACAGTGATTCAACAAAAAGTACTACAAAACAAAGGAATTTTTTTGCAACCGGAAGTAAGAATGATTGGTTTTGACTATCCTAACTAAAGAAACTTTTTTACAAAATGGCGGGTTTTGGACTTCCTAACTTTGGACAACTTACAGAAGCTTTTAAAAAAGCTAAACAAATTCAGCAAGATGCTCAAAAATTACAAGATGAGCTTGAAAATATGGAAATTGAAGGAAAAAGTGACGATGAAATGATCAAAGTCTGGATAAGTGGAAACCAACTTCCTTTAAAGGTAGAAGTACAAGAAAATATTTTAAATGCAGATAAAGAAAAGATTGAGCAAAATATTTTACAAGCTATTCAAAAAGCTCATGAATTATCTACTACAACTATGAAAGAGAGAATGAATGATTTGACTGGTGGATTAAACCTTAATCTTCCAGGTTTTGAGAATAGTGACTCTTAGAAGACTCGATCATTTCTTTATAAAAAGGATATCTTTCGAAGGATTTATCTAAATTACAGCCTTCATCGTTTAGATGTAAGCAGTTACGATATTTACATTTAATTTCTTTATAGATTACTTGTTTATATATTTCCGAATAAAGATTTGGCAACAACCCAATATCAACCTCTAGAGGTTGCATATTAAAACCAGGAGTGTCCACAATATAACTTTGATTTGATAAAGAAAATAACTCAACATTTCGAGTAGTGTTTTTCCCTCTCTTAATTTTATTGGAAACTGGAGCAGTACTATTTTGAAGACCTGGAATTACCATATTAAGCAAAGTAGTTTTGCCAACACCAGATGGGCCCATGAAAATTGAACACTCTTTTTGCTTTAACTCAGCTAGTAAATTATTAAAGTAATCAGATTTATCTAAATTTAAAGTTATTGCTTGATAACCCCATTTCCCAAATTTATCAAGTAAAAAAGATCTTCTAGTATCTGAGATTAAATCACATTTTGTCAAAACTAATGACACTTCAACTCCCATCGATTCTGCTGATATCAAAAACCTATTAACTTGAGATAAATTCAACTCTGGCTCTTCAACAGAAAAAGTAATATATATGTTAGAAATGTTTGCAACGGAGGGTCTAACAAGTAAATTTTTTCTTTTTTTTAGACTTGCTATTACTGCGCGTTTGCTTTTTAAATCAATATTATCAATTACTACTTCGTCTCCAACATAAATTAATTGATCCTTAAAATTTATAGACTTCCTCACCTTACATAAGAATTTCTCACTATTTCCTAGATTTTCTTGATCTTTTAAGTCGACTAAAAAAAAATCATTAAATTTTTTTGTAACTAATCCTAAATGTTTACTATTAGTTTTCATTCAATACTTTTATTTTTATAAATTTTTCATTTTCTTTAATTTGTTGAAACAAGCATCCCATCTCTTTTAAATTGTTTAATACCATTTCTTCTGGTTCACCTTTATCTAGTTCAACTATAAGTTGTTCATTTTTGGACAACTTCTCTAAAGCCAATTTGATTTTGACGACATTTAAAGGACATGGAACAGATTTAAGATCCAAATGCTTTAGAGAAGTCATTAGGATTCATTTCCAAATAATTTGCTAAAAAGTCCACTAGTAGAATTAATATTTTTATCTGAATATTGAGAAGCTAAACCCTCTAAAAGCTGTCGCTCTTCATCAGTTACACGAGTTGGTAATTTTACCTTAACTAAGACTTCATGATTTCCTCTAGCAACTGGATTGCCAAGTCTAGGAACCCCTTTATTCTCAAGTGAGAGAGTTGTATTTGGCTGGGTACCACTAGGAATTTTTAAGTCAACGCTTCCATCAACTGTGGTGATTTTAACAGTATCTCCTAAAATAGCTTGTAAATAACTTACAGCTATTTCTGAGTAAATAGTCACACCATCTCTTTTAAGTTTTGAATCACTCTTAACCTTGATAAAAACATAAAGGTCTCCAGGTGGACCTCCTTTTAAACCAACATTTCCCTCTCCCGAAACTCTTAACTTAGTACCAGTGTCGACTCCTGCTGGAATATTAATTCTTAATTTTTTTCTGACTTGCTTTACTCCATTTCCTCCACAACTTACACATGGATCTGCAATTATCTGACCAGCCCCATTACATGAAGGACATTCAGCTACTTGTGTGAAATTACCAAAAGGTGTTCTCGTAGCTCTTCTAACTTGTCCACTTCCTCCACATGTTGAACAAGTTTTTGGCCCGGTTCCTGGTTTGGAGCCTGTTCCCCTACAAACTTCACATGTCTCCAGATGAGGAATTTTAATTTCTCTTTGTTGACCAAATATTGCATCTTTAAAGTCAACATTAAGGTCATACCGCAAATCATCTCCTTGTTGAGGACCTCTTCTTTGAGTTCTTCCTCCCTGAGGATTTTGTCCACCAAAGCCATTAAAAAAGGTTTCAAATAAATCTGCAAAACCTCCCATATCCCCCATATCAGGCATGCCAGCCGCACCTCCGAGGCCAGCCTCTCCAAACTGATCATATCTAGCTCTAGTTTCAGGATCAGCTAGTGCTTCATAAGCCTTGCCAATTTCTTTAAATTTATCTTCAGCACCAGGTTCTTTATTGACATCAGGATGATATTGCCTTGCTAATTTTCTGTAAGCCTTTTTTAAGGTATCCGCATCAGCATCTCTTGAAACTCCAAGTATTTGATAGAAATCAGTCATTAGATAATGCTCAAATAAGAATTTGGAATTTATACATCTTCAGATGTATTTACCTCTGAATCAGTTCCCTCTTCAACTGTATCCTTTTCTACTTCCTGTTGTGAATTTTGTTTACCAGGTCCCATAGAAACCTTAACCAAAGCATGTCTCAAAATCTTACCTTCAAGATGATATCCTCGCTGCAATTCTTCAATAATGAAATCTTCATTAAACTGTTCACTAGGCTCTCTTAATACAGCTTCATGCAAGCTTGGATCAAATTGCTGACCAACAACTCTCATAGGTGACACCCCCTGTTGTTTTAGAACTTCTACCAATTGTTTATACAATCCTTGATAACTTCTATGCAAAGCTTGAGCTTCTTCACTTTCTGGTTTTAGTTGTTGTCTTGCTCTTTCAAAATTATCAACAATTGGGAGTATTGAAGTTAAAGTTTTAGAAACAAGTTGGACTTTTAAATCATCCTGATCTCTAGACTGCCTTTTTCTAAAATTATCAAAATCTGCTGAAATTCTTATATATTGATTTTTTAATGTTTCGTGCTCTTTTTCTAACTGTTCTAACCTTGCATCATTATTGGAAATAGTATTTTTTAATTCTTCGGTATTTAATTTTTCTATTTTTTCTGAAGATAATTCATCATTTTCGATTATTTTATCTTCAGCAGATGAAGTATCCTCAGGGACATTATGCTGATTAGAAACATCATCTTCTTTAATATCAATATTGTCTGATTGATTTTCAATCATTTTTATAAAAATTTAATAAAACTATTCTCCAATAAAGTGATGCACAAAACAAGTTGCGGAAGGCCGCACAAATTTTTACTCAGGAACAAATCTTAATGCTAATCCGTTATTACAGTATCTTTTGCCTGTAGGAAGTGGCCCATCATTAAAAACGTGTCCTTGGTGACCTCCGCATCTAGAGCAGTGATATTCGGTTCTTGGGACAATCAACTTAAAATCAACCTTTGTTGCAACTGATCCTTGGATTGGATCCCAAAAACTTGGCCATCCAGTGCCGCTATCAAATTTTTTATCTGAGAGAAAAAGTGGTAAATCACATCCTGCGCAATGAAAAATCCCTTTTCTTTTTTCATTATTTAATTCGCTACTGAAAGCTCTTTCAGTTCCCTCCTCCCTCAAAATATAATAGGATTCTGGGCTTAGCCTGGATTTCCATTCTTCTTTTGATAAATTCCACTCCTCTTTAGAAGCAAGCGAAGAAGCTAAAACTTGCATAGGCTTAAAAAATGTTTTTAGTATTGACATAGTAGGAATTAGAATAAAAGTTCTTCTTGATAAAAATTGATTCATATATTTACTCACATAAAAAGAAATGAGTTCCATACATTCTGATTCTATTAAAAATATTCATAAATTAAGTATTGCTCCAATGATGGATTGTACTGATAAACATTTCAGAATGATAATGAGAAAAATAAGTTCTAAAGCTCTCTTATATACAGAAATGATTGTGGCCCAGACTTTAGCTCATACAAATAAAAAAGAAAATTTTCTGGATTTCAATGATGAAGAACACCCAATATCCATTCAATTAGGTGGCGATGACCCTGAAATCCTTAAAGAGGCTGCCCTAATGGCTCAAGATTGGGGTTATGACGAAATAAACTTTAATGTTGGCTGTCCGAGTCCAAGGGTCTGTTCTGGAAATTTTGGAGCTTCACTTATGAAAGATCCTGAGAAAGTAGCAAAATGTATAGAATCACTAAAAAATAATTCTCATTTACCTGTTACTATCAAACACAGAATCGGTGTCGATAACGAGGATAGTTTCGTTAATTTAAATAATTTCGTAAGAATTATCGCAAATGCCGGCGCAGACCGATTTACAGTTCATGCAAGAAAAGCAATATTAAAAGGTCTAAATCCAAAACAAAACAGGACGATACCTCCACTAAATTACAACATAGTAAAAAAATTGAAAAAATCAAATCCAGAATTATTAATAGAAATTAATGGGGGTTTAACAAATATCGACGAATCATTAGAAGCCCTAAATGATTTTGATGGAGTCATGATAGGAAGGTCAGTATATAAACATCCCTTAAGATGGTCTGAAATTGATCAAAAAATTTATGGAATCAATACAAAACCTAAAAATGCTTCAGGTGTTATATTCTCCTTAATTCCATACATAGAATCGCATTTAAGTAACGGAGGAAAATCTTGGGATATTTGTAAACATCTTATAAATTTAGTTGAAGGTATACCAAAGGCTAAAATTTGGAGGAATCAAATTTCAAATAAATCTATAAGAAAAGAATTAAATATTGAATACTTATTTAAATTAACAACAGAGCTTGAAGAAATGGGTTTCTAACTTGTCTCGTTTGAAGCATTGCTCTCATTGGACATTCCCCTTTTTCTCCTGCTCCTGCCACTTTCATATTCAGAGTTTTCAGAAGAATTTCCATAACTTCTATCTTCCCAACCTTCTGCTCCAGAAGATTTATTAGTGTAAGAGCTATTAGATTCGAAACTACCGCCGCCATAGCCACCGCCATTATTACCACCACCGCCATAGCCACCGCCATTATTACCACCACCGCCATAGCCACCACCGCCGTAGCGACCGCCATTATTACCACCGCCGTAGCCACCGCCATTATTACCACCACCGCCATAGCCACCGCCACCATAGCCACCACCATTATTACCACCGCCGCCGTAGCCGCCTCTTCCTCCCCTACGAGATCCGCCAGAACCTCTTGGTTCGGCTTTATTAATTCTTAAAGGCCTACCCATAAGTTCCGTGCCTTGCAAACCATCAATAGCGGTAGACTCAATCGCCTCATCTGCCATTTCAATAAATGCAAATCCTCTTTTCCTTCCAGTATCTCTCTCCAAGGGAAGAGAGCAATTTAGAACTTCACCAAAAGGTGCGAATAACTGTATCACATCTTCACGCTCTGCGCGGAACGGCAAATTGCCAACAAAAATACTCACTTTAAACTCAACAAAGAAAATTTACCTTAAAAAAACTACAATTTGTAGTCCCATAATATTGCCTTACCATTCTACTTCAAAGCATACCCATGTTGTAGGAAAATAATTGAGATTCAAATTAACAATTTCTTTTGCCAATTATTTAGCTCTTTTTCTACCTGAACAAAACCTGTACCGCCTTCGCTATTTCTTGATTTAACGACATTAAGAGGTTTAAGATCTGAAAAAACATCCTCATCAAATTCTGGATGAAATTTTTTAAATTCATCAACTTTGAGATTTTTAAATAATATTTCTCTCTCCAGGCAATATTTAACAATTTCACCAACAACTTGATAAGCAGTCCTAAAAGGAACATCTTTACCAACTAAGTAATCTGCCAAATCGGTAGCGTTAGAAAAGTCATTTTCTACAGAATCAGATAAATTTTTAATATTAAATTCAATGCCATCATTAATTAAAATAGTCATTGCTTTCATACAAGAAGATATTGTTTCTACAGTATCAAATATTGGCTCTTTATCCTCTTGAAAATCCTTATTGTATGAAAGTGGTACCCCTTTGACCATAGTTAACAATGCCTGAAGATGTCCATACACTCTTCCTGTCTTACCTCTTATCAATTCTGGAACATCAGGATTTTTTTTCTGAGGCATTAAACTACTTCCCGTAGCACATTTATCTGTTAATTTTGCAAAAGAAAATTCATCAGTTACCCATAAAATTATTTCCTCTGAAATTTTACTTAAATGTGACATTGACAAGGCAGAAGCAGAAACAAATTCTATACAAAAATCTCTATCGCTAACTGCATCAATACTATTTTTATAAATCTTTTCAAAACCCAATTCTGCAGCTGTAAAATGCCTATCTATTTTTATTTTTGTTCCTGCTAATGCTGCAGCTCCTAAAGGAGAAATATTAACTCTTGAACGTACTTCTTTAAACCTCTCACGGTCTCTTTGGAGCATTTCTATGTAAGCCAATAAATGATGAGCCAAAGATAGTGGCTGAGCTCTCTGCATATGGGTATATCCAGGTATTAATGTATAAATATTAGATTTCGCAAGATTTAAAAAGGATTTTTGTAAATCGGTTATTAAAATTTCTATATTATCAATCTCTTTTCTTAGCCACAATCTTATATCTGTACCAACTTGATCATTTCTACTTCTGCCTGTATGTAATTTCTTTCCAGTTTCGCCAATTAAACCTATCAATTTTTCTTCTATACAATAGTGAATATCTTCAGAGGGTGGACTAGGAGAAAACTTACCCTCCAAATAATCAACTTTTATTGACTCTAGACCATTAACAATTTCCGAAGCTTCAGAAGAGGATAAAACTTGCGTTTTGCCAAGCATTTTCGCATGAGCAATAGAGCAATCTAAATCTTCTAAAATAAGCTTTCTATCAAAACCAATAGAGGCATTAAACTTTTCAATAAAAGGGTCAAGTGCATTATCAAACCTTTTACTCCAAACTTTTGCCATATTAATTATTAGCTTTAAGTATCTCTAATAAAGCATTTTTTTATATAAGTGACAAAAAATATCTATGTCAATTGAAAAATAATCATCGATGCATCATCTTCCAGATGTCTATTTTGCCCTGTAAAATCGTCTAACTTTTTATATATTTTATTTAAAATTTCTTGGGATGTATAAGATTGCTTGCATAATTTTGTGAGAGTTTTAATTAACCTTTCCTCATCAAATCTTTGCCCTAGAGAGTTAGAAGTGTCAATTACTCCGTCTGTGTAATAAAGAACTAAATCATTCTCATTAAGCTTAATTTCACCACAATGATATTCAGCATCTTTTTGTAGTCCAAGAACAAATCCTTCGGCATCTAATTTTATAATTTTCTGATCTAAACTTTTCCAAAGCAGAGGAGGATTATGAGCTGCATTAGCGAATCTCAATTTTCTGGTTCTAGGGTCATAATCCGAATAAAACAATGTCACAAATCTATGAGATTGATCTAAATCATTTATTGCTAGTTGGTTCAAATCATGCAAAATTCTATCTGGAGGCAGGCCTGTAAGAACTTCTGCTCGTAACATTCCTCTTAACATAGTCATTAAAAGACCGGCTGGAAGCCCTTTACCCATAACATCACCTATTACAAAGGCCCATCTTGATTTTTCTTTTCGTTTTTCAGAGATATTCGTCTTTAAGCAAATAAAATCATAGTAATCCCCTCCAAGCTGAAGAGCAGGTCTACAGTGTGCAGCTAGATCTATACCATGAATAATTGGACAATAATCAGGGAGTAATTGAGATTGAATTTCGGCACCAGTCGAAATCTCTCTATCTACTTTTTCATGCTTTTTCTTTGTTTTTAATAAGTAGTAATTCTCTAATCCAACAGCAAGACAATTTGCAATAAAATTAAAATTACTATCTTCAGTAATCGACTGCTTAGTTATGTCTTTACTTAAAATGTAAATAAATCCTCTACATTTTCCTCTAGTTAATATTTTTTTTGTTTCAATTTTATATTCTTGAAAATCATTTTTTAAAGCATTTTCAAAGGTTAGAATTTCTTTTATTTTAAAATTTTTTGAAAATTGAAATTTATTCAAAAAACTATTAATTTCTTCTTGTATTATTAAATATTCTTCTTTAGCAGAAATTTTTATATTTTCATGCCATATTCCGCCCTCATAATTTAAAGGAATAATTAAAATTATATTCTCTGAAAAAATATGTTTAAAAATTAAGCATACATAATCGAGTAATTTATTTATGTTGGAAAATGATTTTAAGTAATATGCTAATGAAGAGGCAATTTCAGCAAATTTATATTTATTTTTTAAAGTTACTGTAGATTGATTTTCTAAAAAATTTTTAATAAATTTGTTCGAAAATATTTTTTCTCTTTGATTATTTGTCAAAACAAATTTAATAGATAAGTATGTTTTAACATTAAATTTTAATTTTTAAAAAAAAATTATTTAATTTTTATTTATCTGCAAGCATAGCCTCTATAAATTCATAACTATTGAATGGTCTTAAATCTTTTATACCTTCTCCAGCTCCAATAAACCTTATAGGCAAATTTACTTCTTCAGATACGGCTAGAGATACTCCTCCTCTAGAAGTCCCATCTAATTTAGTAATAATTGCACCACTCAAATCTGCTGATTTAGCGAAACTTTTTGCTTGCTTTAAACCATTTTGACCCTGACTTGCGTCTAAAACTAATAATGATTCAACGATTGAATCTGGAACCTTTTTATCAATAATTTTTTTTATTTTTGCTAATTCATCCATCAAATTATTTTTAGTTTGCAGTCTGCCCGCTGTATCAACAAGTAATAAATCAACATTTCTTTTTTTTGCAGAATTAATTGCGTCAAAAACTACAGCAGCTGGATCAGCATTTTTTGATTGATTAGATATAACGTCAACATTACTTCTATCTCCCCATACTTTGAGTTGTTCTACTGCAGCCGCTCTAAAGGTATCAGCAGCAGCTATCAATGTTTTATAATTACTTCTAGATGACAAATATGCTAATTTTCCTAACGTAGTAGTTTTACCAACACCATTAACTCCTACTAATAACCAGACATTTAACTTCCCTTTTTGGGGAACTAAAATATCTCTACCCGAATTTTTTATTGGTTTATCAAGAATTAATTTTAATTCCTTCTTCAAGAATTTTATTCCTTCTTCTCCACCAACGACTTCCTCATTTAATTTTTTTCTGAGAGAATCTATTACTTTATCGGTCGAATCAATCCCTACATCAGCTCTAATTAAAAGCGTCTCTAAATCATCAAGAGATTCAGGAGTAAGAGGATCATCTCCCAATCTATCCAATAATTCAGTAACAAATCCTTTTCGAGTTTCTTCTAATCCTCTTCGCAATTTGGTTAACCAATCAATTTCATCAATCGATATTTGATTTATTTTTTTTCCTTGAGCAGCCAATACCATTGCAGACCAAGTAAAATTATCATCAAACTCTCCTAATTCAGGCTCAGAAATAGTTTTAGACTTTCGAAGAATATTTTTTTTACTAGCAATATTAATAAGCTTTTGCTCTTCCTGTTTTTCTAATTCTTGCTTTTGCTCTTCCTGTTTTTCTAATTCTTGCTTTTGCTCTTCCTGTTTTTCTAATTCTTGCTTTTGCTCTTCCTGACGCTTTTTTAAAAGTGCATATGCTTGTGCAGCCCACTCGCGAGAATTATCGGAATCAGTATCGGTCATTATTATTTGTAATTCGAAATTAAAATTTTTAAAATACTATTTATTTATATCAAATAATAATAACAATTAAATTGTTTGTAATCTCCTTAAAACTCCATTAATAAATTTTCTTCCTTGCAAATCACTATATTTATTAGCTAGATTGACTGCCTCATCACAAGCGACAGCTACAGGTGTGTTCAAAAAATTGATATCCACGTAGGCCAATCGCAGAATATCCCTATCAATTCTTGGTAATCTTTTTAATCTCCATCCATCCATTACTTCGTCGATATCTGAATCAATACTTTTAAGATTGTTAATTATATTACAAATCCTTTGATTAACATCCTCTCTAATATCAATTTGGCCGCTAGAAACAATTAATTTTGGAAAATCTAAAGTAACTGAGAGGGTATTCATTACAGTTTCAATTTTTGTCAGAGAGTTTTTTAACTCATCTCGCACATTTGAATAAGAGAAATCAAAACCTTCTTGCAATTCACTATCTAATATATTTTGTGAAGCATTTTCTAACTCAGACTCGCAATTATCTAATTCGTCTCTGCAATGATTTATTAGAGTATCCAAAGCAGATTCAAAAATTTCTTCTATCTGAAATTTATTTAATTGCAAATCACCTTTATCTTTTATAAGGCCAAGAGAAATTAAAGATAATTCTCGAGAAAGGGATCTATTATGCATCAATTAAGAAGAAGTATTACTGGAAGATCGTAATTGAGAAAACAATTTTGAAAATGTTGGATTTGTTGTATTATTTTTTTCATCTGGATTAACTATACCAGCTGAAATTATTGTTCTAAAAGCATCTTCAACAGAAATATCCAAATCTTTGACAGAAGACTCAGGAACGAGTGTATACCACCCAGTAGTTGGATTTGGTGCTGTAGGTATAAAAACACTAAGTAACTTTTCTTCTAATTCTGGCTGCAGAGAAGGACCTACATCTCCAGTTACAAAGCCTACACTGTATAGTCCCTCACGAGGATATTCAACTAAAACAACTCTTCTAAATCTATTAGATTTATTGCTTAAGAAAGTTTCTAACAATTGTTTAAGAGTTTTATAAACAGCTCCAGCTACTGGAATTTTTGATAAAGTGCCTTCTCCAAATTCTAATAACCATCTTCCTACAAAATTTCTCGCCATCAAGCCTATAAGCAAAATAGCTAATAAAGGAACAGTTAAACCTAAAGTAAGATTTATTAAATCTTGTAATAAAGGATTTAATGTAATAAAGGGATTTAATTGCTTTGGAACTGAAGTAACTAATGTTAAAACAAATTTACTTACTAAAGATGACAGCCAGATTGTTGTTGCTAAGGGTATAACAACTAACAAGCCAGCTATAAGATCATTTTTTAGATCTTGTTGAAGCCTAGATCCTAAATTGGAATCTTGATTTTGATTAGATTCAACCAAAATAACGTTTCTAACTATATTAACTTTACTTATAATTTAACTGTTTTTAATGAGTTAGGATATATTTTTTTTAAATATATCTTTTTTTATTTATAAGTTTATTCTTCAAAATAACTTTTAAAAGAAGTACTATAAAATTTGAGAAATGATTAATACAGTACAAGAAAAAAAAGAATTAAGTAAAAAGTTAAAAGAAAGAGCTATTTTTGAAGGCTTTACAATTGCTGGAATAGCTTCAATTCCAGGAAGTTCGCGTATAAAATTAAGAACTAATGCTTTAGAGAGATGGTTATCAAATAATAACCATGCTGAAATGAAATGGATGGAAGCAGAAAAAAGAAGAGATATAGGTTTACTTTTTGAAAATGCAAAAAGTGTTTTAAGCGTTGGATTTGCTTACATTAATTCACAAAACAACACCAATAGTTTACTCAAGGTAGCTAAATTTGGCCAAGGGGAGGATTATCATAAAGTTATTCACAAAAAATTAAAGAATATTGGTAAATGGATCAACCTAGAAATTCCTGATTGCAAATGGAAAATATGTGTTGATACCTCTCCACTTCTCGAAAAAGCATGGGCTGAAGAAGCAGGGATTGGCTGGATAGGTAAAAATAGTAATTTAATAAGCAAAAAAAATGGTTCTTTTTTTACTTTGGGTTTTATGATTCTTACAAAGGATTTAATCCCAGATAAACCTCATGAATCACTTTGTGGAAAATGTGATAAGTGTATTGAACATTGTCCAACAAATGCGATAGTAGAACCCTTTGTAATACAATCAGATCTATGCATTGCGTATCACACAATAGAAAACAGAGATAAAACTATTCCAAAGAAAATAGAAAAAAATTTAGATGGATGGATAGCAGGATGTGATATTTGTCAGGATGTATGCCCATGGAATAAATCAGTGCCATACAACAATAATTATGAGACGACACCGAAAGAATGGATTAAAAATCTTAATAGTGAATCGCTAAATTGGGACGATAAAACTTGGGGGGAAAAACTCAAAGGAACTACATTAAAAAGAATTAAGCCATGGATGTGGAAAAGAAACATAAAAGCAAATCTAAAGAATAAAAAAATTAAAATATGAAACAGTTTTTTAAAAAAATTCTCTGGATCTCCTTGATCGGTTTTTACTTTTTTCGAATAGAAAAAGTTCAAGCAATAGTACCCTATTATTATTTCCCAACAATAAAAAATTTACAAAAGCAAAGTTCATATATTGGAAAAAATGCATATCAAATGCTTTATTTTGGGCAATATGAAAACAGCCTTAACTTAGCAAAATTAGCTATAAAAATTAATGGAAGAGATGAAAAATTATGGTTAATTTTAGCTGAAGCACAAATAGCTAACGATCAATACAAAAACGCATTAAATTCTCTAAATAAAGCAGAACAGATCAATTCAAATACTAGCGAAATATATTTTGCTAAAAGTAATATTTACTTAAGAATTTCCCAACCAACAAAAGCAAAGATTGCTTTAGAAAAAGGATTAAAGATTGAGCCTAATAACCATAAAGCTATTTTTCAATTGGGAAATATCTTATTAATAGAAAAAAATTATTTGGGCGCTATCAAATTGTTTGATAAATCAATAAAAATTAAACCTAATTTCTGGCAAGCAATAAATAATCAAGGTTTAGCTTATTTCGAAAAAAACAATATAAATCTATCCATCAAACTTTTTAAGAGTGCAATCTCAATTCAGGAAAATGCTGAACCATTACTAGGACTTGCCTCTTGTATAAGAATTAATGATACTGAGTTAGCAATTAAGCTAGCAAAAAAAGCTTTGGCTAAAGATCCCAAATATGTCAATTATGATTATAGAAAAGAACAATTATGGGGAGAGAAATTACAAACCTCTACAGAAATTCTTTTGCAAAATGAAAAACTAAAAGAAGATGTAATACTGGCAAAAACAAAAATAATTGAATCATCTTAATTTTCAATACTGGTAAATATTGTTTTACCTATTAGTCTTAATTTAGTTAATCAATAATTTTTTAATTTTGCGCTCTAATGGATAAGAAAAACTTCACTTCCATCTCACTTCAAGAAGAAATGCAACGTTCTTATTTGGAGTATGCAATGAGCGTAATAGTTGGACGTGCTCTACCTGATGCAAGAGACGGTCTTAAGCCTGTGCAAAGAAGAATACTTTTTGCGATGTACGAATTAGGATTAACACCTGATAAACCATTTAGAAAGTGTGCGAGAGTTGTGGGAGATGTACTTGGAAAGTACCATCCTCATGGCGATCAAGCAGTATATGATGCATTAGTAAGGCTAGTACAAAATTTTTCTACAAAATATCCTGCTCTTGACGGCCATGGAAATTTTGGATCTGTAGATAATGATCCACCAGCAGCAATGAGATATACTGAAACCAGATTAGCTCCGATAGCTCATAAAGGTTTTCTTGAAGAAATTGGATCAGAAACAGTAAGCTTTTCAAATAACTTTGACGGTTCTCAACAAGAACCAGATGTTCTTCCGGCCCAACTTCCATTTTTATTATTGAACGGCTCATCAGGTATTGCTGTCGGAATGGCAACAAACATACCTCCTCACAACCTAGGAGAAATTGTAGATGGTTTAATTGCTTTAGTAAAAAATAATGATATTAGTGATAAAAAACTTTCTACCATTATTAAAGGTCCTGATTTTCCTACAGGCGGAGAGTTAATTTATAGTCCAGCAATAGAAGAACTTTATCAAACTGGAAAAGGATCTATAACGATGAGAGGAGTTGTAAATACGGAAGAGGTAAATTTAGGGAAAGGGAAACATAAAAAAAATGCATTAATCATTACTGAACTTCCTTACCAAAGTAATAAAGCAGGTTGGATTGAAAAACTCGCAGAACTTGTTAATACAGGAAAAATTGATGGGATCTCAGATATTAGAGATGAAAGCGATAGAGATGGTATGAGAATTGTAATAGAACTAAAAAAAGATTCTAATTCTGAACTTGTTATTTCTAATTTATATAAAAAAACAACTCTCCAAACAAACTTTGGCGCAATATTCTTAGCTTTAATTAAAGGCAAACCTGTACAACTAAATCTGAAAAAATATCTTAACTATTTTCTTGAATTTAGAGAAGAAACTATTAGAAAAAGAACTTTTTATTTTCTAAGAAACACTCTTGATAAATTAGAAATATCAGAAGGTTTATCTAAAGCTACAAAAAACATAAAAAAAGTTATCGCAATTATTGAAGAATCAGAAAATTCTGTGCAAGCTAGATCAAAATTAGTAGAAAATTTTTTCTTAAGTGAAAAACAGGCAAATTCAGTTTTGGATATGCCACTAAAAAAATTAACAAATCTAGAAAAAAATCAAATTGATAACGATATAAAAAATTTAGAAGGAAAAAAGAATTATTTTCAAAAATTATTGAACGAAAGAGAATTATTACTTGAATTACTTATAGAAGAATTATTAATATTAAAGAAAAAATACAATGTTATACGTAAAACAAAAATAATTAAAAATATAAATCAAAATGAAGAATTAGAAACGCTTAATAATCAGATATTAGAAGAACTTATAAATAAAAAAACAAAATTATACATAGACAATAGACTTTATTTAAAAAAGATGATTTTAGGTAATTACAAGAAATCGTTTGAGGTTGTAAATAAAATTATAGATAATAAAAATATTCAAAAATTTATATGTAATATTGAAAAAAATATAAAATTAATTGGAATCACGAATACGGGAAAAGTATTTAATATTGATTGGGAATCAAATATTAATAAAGACTATAAATTAGATAATAAAATCCTTGGAAATATTCATCCTAGTGAAATAATAAATTTTCATTCAATTAAAAAAGAAACTAGAAATTATTTATGTATATTAAATTCAGATGGAAGATTTAAAAAAGTTTTATTTGATGAAGATATGATTAAAAGCAATAGATCTTTCACAATTACAAAATTAAAAAATAATTTAAAAACAATTGATTCTTTTATTTCTAATGAAAGCAAAGATTTAATAATATTAACCTCGATAGGAAGAATTTTTAAATTTAATTTATCAAATAAATTTTTAACTCCAACTTCAAAACAATCCCAAGGATTAATAATTGCAAAACTTTTACCATCTGAAAAAATCGTTTCTTGTTGTACATTTAATGATGGAGAAAATATTTTTTTAATATCTAAACAAGGAAAAATCTTTTGCATAAATAGTAATGAAATTTACTGCTCAAATGAATACAGTTTGGGATATTTGAATGAAAAAATCCAACTTAAAAACGATTACTTCCTCAAAATAATGGCAAGTAACCATTACCTTGATATTGAAACTAATAAAAATAAATCTGCAAGATTAGACCTAAATAAATTAAATTTCAAATCCAATAAATCAAACTTTTTAATTGATTTTTTAAAATTAGATTATGATGAATACCTTGAAAATTGTTTCCGACTTGAAAACTTTCTTGACTAAGATTTATATTCATTTTCAACCCAATTTAAGTATTCTTGATTTACTGTTCCAGTTACATAATCACCAGTAAAACAACTCATCTCTAAACCTTTAATGGGAGAATCACCAATTATAGATTTACGCAAACTTTCAACACTTTGATAAACAAGGTTATCAATTTCCAGTTTATCGGCGATTTCACTTATTGTCCTATTATGAGCTATTAATTCATCTCTATTAGGCATATTAATTCCATAAACGTGAGGATAACGAACAGGAGGCGCTGCTGATGTAAAAAAAACTTTATTTGCTCCTGCATCTTTAGCCATCTGGACAATTTCTTTTGAAGTAGTACCTCTTACTATCGAGTCATCAACAATTAATACATTTTTATTTTTAAACTCTGCACTCATGGCATTTAATTTTTGCCTTACAGATTTCTTACGTTTCTGCTGACCAGGCATTATGAATGTTCTGCCAACATATCTATTTTTAAAAAAACCTTCCCTATATTCTATCCCTAACTGTCTTGCAACTTGCATTGCCGCGGGTCGAGAAGAATCAGGAATAGGCATAACTACATCAATATCTCCAGAATTGATTGTTTCTTTTATTGTTTCTGCTAAGTAATCTCCCATCTTTAAACGAGCTTTATAGACTGAAATTCCATTCATAATTGAATCTGGCCTAGCTAAGTAAACATATTCAAAAGCACAAGGAAATAACATCGGATTTTCAGAACATTGCTTCGAGAAAAACTCCCCATCAAGATTTATAAAAACAGCTTCTCCTGGATCTACATCTCTCACTACTTCATAATCATTATTTTCAAGTACTAAAGATTCGCTTGCAACCATCCATTCTTCTTTTTTTGTGGTTAATGAAAGTCTTTTCCCTATGACTAATGGCCTAATACCAAAAGGATCTCTAAATGCTAATAAACCATGTCCTGAAATTAACGCAATTGAAGCATATGACCCCTGAATCCTTTTATGTAAAGATTTGACCGCATTAAAAATAATATCAGGTTCTAATTCTTGATTATTAATTTGTTCTTGTAATTCTGTCGCAAATACATTTAACAACATTTCAGTATCACTTGAAGAATTTGTATGCCGTTTGTCGACATTAAATAACTGTTTTTCTAAATCTCTGGTATTAGTCAAATTTCCATTATGTATCAAAACAATTCCATAAGGAGCATTAACATAAAAAGGCTGTGCTTCTTCTACACTTTCTGCTGATCCCTTTGTTGCATACCTAACATGACCCAATCCAATTTTGCCAATTAAATTCCTCATATCTCTAGTTCTATAAGCAGTATTAACCTGACCTTTAACCTTATGTATATGAAAAACAGTATTTTCCATTGTTGCTATACCTGTTGAGTCTTGACCTCTATGCTGCAAAAGCAAAAGACTATCGTAAATTTGTTGATTTACATCATTTGAAGAAACGATTCCAACTATTCCACACATAACTTAATATCTTAAAATAATTAATAGTTGAGAAATGTTTTTCATATTTAAAAGTAATCTGAAATACTATTATTAAATTTTTCGGTTAATTCCTCAACCCTAATTTTGCAAATATTTTTTTCGTTGATTTTTATCTTCAGCGTGTCACTAGATACGTATCCTATTTTTTTTACATAAACACTTGATGGGAAATTTATTTGCTTTTGTTTTAAATAATTCAACCATTCATTTTGTTTCATTTTACTAATTGAAAAAATAATTCTAGAACCTCCTTCTGCAAACAATAAATTATCAACTCTATTTAAATCTTCCTCTAATTCTATAGTGGCACCCCTTGCAGACAAGATACAAGACTCTGCTAAAGCTATAGCTAAACCTCCGTCACTTATATCGTGAGAAGAAACTACAAATCTGTTTAAAATCGCATTTCTTAAAAAACTCTGGCAAAACTTTTCATCCAACAAATCTATTTTTGGAGGCCGACCTGTAATTTCTCCATGAAAATATTCCAGATAAGAACTAGCTGCAATTGTTATTTCTGATTTGGAAGAACCAATTAACCAGATTTGATCTTCAATATTTTTCCATTCACTACTTATAGCTTTTTCGACATTATCTATCTTTCCAACCATTCCAATAACAGGAGTAGGATTGATAGGAGTAATTAGATTATCATTATTTTTGGATTCATTATATAAAGATACATTACCTCCTGTTACAGGAGTTTCTAAAGCTTTACAGGCTTCAGCAATTCCATTACATGAAGATGAAAGTTGCCAATATCCTATTTCATTCTCAGGGGAAGAAAAATTTAAATTATTTGTAATTGCTACTGGTTCAGCACCAACACAACTCACATTTCTAGCGGACTCTGCAACGGCAGCGATAGCTCCTCTAAAAGGATCAAGCGAAACCCATCTACTATTGCAATCAACTGAAGCAGCGACACCAGAAAATACTTTACTTTTATTTTTTTTATTTTGTTCCCTTAGTCTGATTACAGCTGCATCTGATTTTCCAGGTTTAAAAACTGTATTTGCCTGCACTTGAGAGTCATATTGTTTAAAAATCCATCGTTTAGAAGCTATTGAAGGATTAGAAAGTAATTTTAAAATAATTTCTGAATAAGAGAAATTCTTATTTTCCTTAAATGAAAATATTTTTTGCTCATGAATATCTGGTAAATTATTTTCTTTCCATTCCCATTTCTTTAAAAGGTAATCAGGTGGATTTTTCATCACATTGTGAAAATTTACGGGGGTATCATCAGATAAAGCAGAAGTAGGTATTTGCGCAACAATTTCACCTTTATGAGAAATAATTACCTCATTAGTTCCTATTACTTGACCAATTACATTGGCATATAGTCCCCATTTATTAAACTTTTCGATAAGTCCATTAACTTTTTCTTCTTGAACGACAAACAACATTCTTTCTTGCGATTCAGATAATAAATATTGGTATGAGGACATATCATCTTCTCTAGAAGGAACCAAATCTAAATCAATAGATATACCTAAATTTCCACTTGCAGCCATTTCTGCACTACTGCATGTTAAACCTGCAGCACCCATATCTTGAGCTGCAATTACATCTCCTGTTTTAAAAGCCTCTAAACAAGCTTCAATAAGACTTTTCTCAATAAATGGATCACCCACCTGAACTGCTGGTCTATCATCTAGTGAGGTTGTAGTTAATTCTGAACTAGCAAAACTAGCACCACCAACTCCATCTCTGCCAGTAGTATTACCAACATATAACACTGGTGATCCTACATTTTTAGCTCCAGAACAAACGATTTCGTCAGTCTCTAAAAGTCCTAAAGCCATAACATTCACTAGAGGATTTCCAGAGTAACTATCATCGAAGTCAATTTCACCTCCAACAGTCGGCACACCTACACAATTTCCATAATGCGCGATACCTGATACAACTCCTCGTAGTAAATCAATATTTGATGATTTATCAAGATTGCCGAATCTCAATGAATTCAAAACTGCGATTGGCCTTGCACCCATTGTAAATATATCTCTTAAAATTCCTCCTACACCTGTTGCTGCGCCTTGAAAAGGTTCAATAGCTGAAGGATGATTATGACTTTCTATTTTAAAAACAAGTTTTTGATTATTTCCAACATCAATAACGCCAGCATTTTCTCCAGGTCCAACTAAAACATTTTTACCTTTAGTGGGAAACTTAGATAGTAAAGGTTTTGAATTTCTATAACAACAATGTTCGGACCACATAACGCCAAACATGCCCAATTCAGTTCTATTAGGCTTTCTCTTTAATCTTTTGCAAATTTCTTCGTAATCATTAAGTGTTAAATTTTCAACTTGTAGTGCTTCATTAAGATCATATAGATCATTATTTTCTTGATTTATCATTATTTATATCCAAGGGTCATCTTCTTTTTTTTCACTAAACGGTATAGATGTTCTGTCATTATTATAAAAACTTTTTTGTTTAAAATCTAAGTTTTGGCTAATATCTTCATCTTCTTCAAGCCATTCCTCTAATCTATTAGAAGCAATATTTTTCATATCATCAAATCTATCAAAAATTTTTTTCCCTTTTTGCATAAATTCATTTTTAATACTTGATTTTATTAAAGATAAATCATCTAAAGAATTAATTTCACAGAATACCAATCCCGGTTGTTGATCACTGATATTATCAATAGTTAATTTCCATCTACTAGAACCTGGAATCTTAGGACTAGATCTAGAAACTAAGTAATATTTAATTTTTCCCGTTTTCATTTCAAATAAAAAATCTGCAATGACTCCTATTTTTGATCCATTTATATTTATAAGATTAGCTTCTACTAAAGTTGGGAACCTATTTAAAGTTGCTAAATCCGAAATAGCTGGATCGCCTTTGACATAAATTTCATTATCTATTATTTGAGTAATTTGATTTAATCGCCAAACATTTCTTTTTAAATCAAAATTTGAAGGACGAGAATACCATCCTAGAATCCGGTGAACTGGAGGGTGCATCCAAACATTTTCACCATTTCCATAATTAAGGACCATATTACCCTTAACACTATAATTTAGTAATTCACTTAATAAAATTTCTCTAGGTAATTTCAAATTAAGAACGAACCTGCACAGGCATAACTAAATAAGTAAAAGAATTGAGATTATCTTCTGGCACAAAAACAGCTGGAGTAGTTGCAATATTGCACTTTAAAAGTACATTTTCAGAAGCAATAACTTTTAAACCTTCTAACAGATATCTTACGTTAAATGCAATATCAAAATTATCTCCAGAATAAGAAACAGGTATTGATTCATTTGCGTTTCCAATATCTTGAGCATCTGCGCTGATTGAAGCTAAATCTGTATCATCTAATTTAATCTTTACAACACTACTTTGCTGATCAGCCAAAACAGCAATCCTTTCTAATGCATCAATTAATTTTTTCGTATTAAAATTCAGAATTTTAGAAAAAGAATCAGGAATTAATTGTGAATAATTAGGATAAGTACCTTCTAAGGTCCTTGTAGTAATTATTTGATTGGAAGATATAAATACTACTTGACCCTTATCATAGAAAAGCTTAATTGAATTTTCTGAGCTTCTCAAAGATACTAGTTTTTCAATTTCTCTTAATGATCTAGTTGGGATAGTTACTGAAAAATTATCATCCTTTAAAGATAAGTTTTCTTTATTTTCGATATGTTCTTCATTACCAATTAAAGCAACAGCCAATCTATGGCCATCTGTAGAAGCAGACTCTAGATAATTTGTTTTGAAGGTAAAATTAACACCTGTGAGTAGTTGCTTTGAATCATCATTACTACTAGCAAAAATGGTGGATTTTAAAGCCTTTAAAAAAGAACTAGGATCAATATTCAAAGAAGTCCCACTTTCAACAAATGGTAAATTAGGATATTCATCAGAGGGGATCCCTTTAAGGTTAAAAGAACCTCTGTCACTCTTTATGAGAATATTATCTGAATTCTCATCAACTACTAAAGAGACAGGAGTTTCATTAGGTAGTTTGTTTACTATTTCGGATAAAAGTTTTGAGGGTATAGTAATAGCTCCACTATTTTTAACAGTTCCATCGAAAGAAGTTTGAATTCCTAAATTAAGGTCAAATCCAGTCATGCTAACTTTATTTGTTCCTTCGTCAGCTGTTAAAAGTATATTTGCAAGAATTGGATGCGTTGGTCTTGAAGCAACTGCTTTACTCACTAGTTGTATAGCATTATTTAATTCATTTTGATTACAAATAATTTCCATCTTAATTTGGAACTTTTTACAAATACAATATACTTTTTTCGTAAATTAAATTCAATAAATTAATTTTTTACTTTTTTCTAATATAAAAATAATTAATAAAATAAAAAATTTAGTAGTAGTAGTTATTGTGGGAACTGTGGAATTCTTATATAAAATACGTTGTATACA